>DASXAF010000034.1:0-35669 GCA_036406955.1 Casimicrobiaceae bacterium | reverse complement strand
GGTATGCCTTCAAGGGCCCGCCTTATCCCAACGCGACCGTGCTGGTCGACGCGCTCCGCGAGGTGACGCCACCGCAGTACAAGTACGTCATCGACGATTGGTTCGAGTCGATCACGCTCTACGACAACCGCGCGACCAATGCGACCGCGCGCAAGCTCGCGGACGGCCGCTACGAGGTGACCGTCGACGTGGTCGCGAACAAGCGCAAGGCCGACGAGCTGGGCAAGGAATCCGACGTGCCGCTCGACGACTGGATCGACGTCGGCGTGCTCGACGCCGATGGCGCTCCGCTGTATCGGGAGAAGAAGCACATCACCGCGGACAAGAGCAGGTTCACGGTCACCGTCGCCGGCAAGCCGGCGCGCGCGGGCATCGATCCGCTCAACCTGCTGATCGATCGCAAGCCGAAGGACAATACGGTGGCGGTGGAGATGAAGTGACGGCGTAGCCATCATCCCCGCGCAAGTGACGGCGCAGCGGTCGTCCCCGCGAACGCGGGGAGCCAGTGTCTTTCCGTCTCACGCCGCTGGGCCCCCTGCCTGCGCGGGGGCGACGAGCGGCCGTATCGTAAAATTGCCGCTTTTGCCCGCCGCGCCCCCGCATGCAGACGTTCCAGCACATCATCCTCGCGCTGTCCCAGTACTGGGATCGCCAGGGCTGCGCGCTTCTGCAACCGTACGACATGGAAGTGGGCGCGGGAACTTCGCACACCGCCACGTTCCTGCGCGCGCTGGGACCCGAGCCGTGGCGCGCGGCATACGTGCAGCCTTCGCGCCGGCCCAAGGACGGCCGCTACGGCGAAAACCCGAATCGGCTGCAGCACTACTACCAGTTCCAGGTGGTGCTGAAGCCTTCGCCGGCGGACATCCTCGACCTGTACCTGGGCTCGCTCACCGCGCTCGGCTTCGACCTGCGCGCGAACGACGTGCGCTTCGTCGAGGACGACTGGGAGAACCCGACCCTCGGTGCCTGGGGACTGGGCTGGGAGGTGTGGCTCAACGGCATGGAAGTGACGCAGTTCACTTACTTCCAGCAGGTGGGCGGACTCGACTGCGATCCCATCACCGGCGAGATCACGTACGGCCTCGAGCGGCTCGCCATGTACCTGCAGGGCAAGGACAACGTGTTCGACCTGGTGTGGACCGACTCGCTCACCTACCGCGACGTCTACCACCAGAACGAGGTCGAGCAGTCGACGTACAACTTCGAGCAGTCGAACGCAGGGGAGCTCTTCAAGCTGTTCGCGTTCTTCGAGAGCGAGGCGACGCGCCTCCTCGAGGCGCGCCTGCCGCTGCCGGGCTACGAGATGATCCTCAAGGCCGCGCACACGTTCAACCTGCTCGATGCGCGAGGCGCCATCTCCGTGACGGAGCGCGCGGCCTACATCGGGCGCATCCGCACGCTCTCGCGCCTCGTTGCCTCGGCGTATCTCGAATCGCGCCGCGCGCTCGGCTTTCCGATGCTCCCTGCCGCGGAGCGCGCCGCGCTGCCCGAGGCGTATCGCGACGCCGCATGAGGACGCAGCTCCTGCTCGTCGAGCTCTTCACCGAGGAGCTGCCGCCGAAAGCGCTGCGGCGCCTCGGTGAAGCGTTCGCGCAGACGCTCACCGAGGGCCTGCGCCAGCGCGGCGTGCTGACGGAAGGCTCGGTCGTCACGCCCTTCGCGACGCCGCGTCGACTCGCGGCGGCGATCAGCGCCGTGCGCGACGTGGCGCCCGACGAAACGATCGCGCAGAAGCTCATGCCGGCCTCGGTCGCGCGCACGCCCGAAGGGCTGGCGAGCCCCGCGCTCGCCAAGAAGCTGGCCGGCCTCGGACGCGCGCACCTGGCGAGCGGATTTCCCGACGTCGAGCAGGGACCGGACCGGCTGTACGTCGACTCCGACGGCAAGGCCGACGCCGTGTTCCTTCGCAGTGTCGTCAAGGGTCGCACGCTCGCGCAAGCGCTCGGCGAAGCCCTCGACGACGCCATCGCGCGCCTGCCCATCCCGAAGGTGATGAGCTATGCCCGCGCGGGCGGCTACTACAACGACGTGAAGTTCGTGCGCCCGGCGCACAGGCTCGTGGCGTTGTTCGGCGCCGACGTCGTTCCGGTCGGTGCGCTCGGGCTCGCGGCGGGCCGCACCACGGGCGGCCATCGCTTCCTCTCGCGCGGCGACATCGACATTGCGACCGCCGAGGCGTACGCGCCGACGCTCGAAGCGGAAGGCAAGGTGCTGCCGTCGTTCCAGGTGCGCCGGGAGGCGATCGCCGGGGCGCTTCGCGACGCGGCGCGCGACGCGACCGTGCTCATGCCCGAGTCGCTGCTCGACGAGGTGACCGCGCTGGTGGAATGGCCGGTCGTGTACGCGGGCGAGTTCGATCGCGCATTCCTCGACGTGCCGCAGGAGTGCCTGATCCTGACCATGCAGCAGAACCAGAAGTACTTCGCGCTCGCCGACGCGAGCGGGCGCCTGCTGCCGCGCTTCCTGCTCGTGTCGAATCTGGAGACGCGCGATCCGGCGGCGATCGTGCACGGCAACGAGCGCGTGCTGCGCGCACGCCTGGCCGACGCGAAGTTCTTCTTCGACCAGGACCGCAAGACGCCGCTCGCCGCACGCGTCGAGCGACTGCGCAGCGTCGTCTATCACAACAAGCTCGGCACGCAGGCCGAGCGCGTCGACCGGCTGCGGTTCCTGGCGACGCGCCTTGCGCCGTGGGTGGGCGCCGATCCCGCGACGGCCAATCGCGCCGCGATGCTCGCCAAGGCGGACCTCGTCACCGACATGGTCGGCGACTTCCCCGAGCTGCAGGGCACCATGGGCCGCTACTACGCGCAGCACGACGGCGAGCCCGCCGACGTCTGCGACGCGATCGCGCAACATTACTGGCCGCGTTTTGCGGGCGACACGCTGCCCCGGCAACCCGTCGCCGTCGCGGTGGCGCTCGCCGACAAGCTCGAATCGCTGGCGGGCCTGTTCGGCATCGGCAGCATTCCAACCGGCGACAAGGACCCGTTCGCGTTGCGCCGCGCCGCTCTCGGCGTGGTGCGAATCCTGGTCGAGCGCGAGCTTTCGGTTTCCCTTCGTGCGCTGATCGAGGTGGCGTTCGACGCGCTGCGGGGCGTCGCCGGCGTGCAGCCGGCGCACGAAGCGCTCGCCGATTTCATTTACGAGCGCCTGCGCGGCTATCTGCGCGACCAGGGCTACACGGCGCAGGAGGTGGCCGCCGTGGTCGATCCGCGCCCCGACGTGATCGCGGACCTGCCGCAGCGGCTTGCCGCGGTGCGCGCGTTCGAAGCCATGCCGCAGGCGCAGGCGCTCGCGGCCGCGAACAAGCGCACGGTCAACATCCTGCGCAAGGCGGGGGATGCCGCCGCGTCGCTCGGCGCCGTCGATCCCGGGCTGCTCGCGCCCGGCGCCGAGAAGGAATTATTCACGGCGCTGCAGGCGCTGAAGCCCGTGGTCGACGACCGGCTGCAATCGGGCGACTACACCGCGGCGCTGGTCGCATGCGCGGGCGCCAAGGAAGCGGTCGACCGCTTTTTCGACGACGTGATGGTGATGGCGGACGATCCCGCGCTGCGCGCCAATCGCCTGGCGCTGCTGCGCAGCGTGCGCGAGACCATGAACCGCGTGGCCGACATCGCGCTGCTCGCGGTGTAGCCGCCGTTGCAGATTGCCCACAGCGCGCGGTCGTGCCGCGCCGCGCGCGACGGCCGGCCGCACGCTTGCGCGGGGGTCCGGCCCTAAACTAGCGGCCGTGGTCCAGCTCTCCGACGCCGTCGTGCCGACCCGCACCGCCAAGCTCATCGTGCTCGACCGCGACGGCGTCATCAACCATGACAGCGAGCAGTTCATCAAGTCGCCCGACGAATGGCGGCCGATCCCAGGGAGCGTCGAAGCGATCGCGCGCCTGCATCAGGCGGGATTTCGCGTCGTGGTCGCGACCAATCAGTCGGGGGTGGGCCGCGGGCTGTACGACATGGCGACGCTCAACGCGATCCACGAGAAGATGCACAAGGCCGTCGCGCAGGCGGGCGGACGCCTCGACGCCGTCTTCTTCTGCCCGCACACGGCCGACTCGAAGTGCGAATGCCGCAAGCCGCGCGCGGGGATGCTGCAGGAGATCGGCGTGCGCTTCAACGTCGACATGGCCGGCATTCCGTGCGTCGGCGACGGCCTGCGCGACCTGCAGGCGGCGGACGTCGTCGGCGCGCAGCCGATGCTCGTGCTGACGGGCAAGGGCGAGCGCACGCTGCGCGAGGGCGGCTTCCCGAAGAACACGGTGATCTTCCCCGATCTCGCGTTCGCGGCATCGGCGCTGCTCGCGGGCGAATGAGCGCGCGCCGGACCGCGGCATGAGCGCCGTCGCGACCACCGACAGTGCAGTGGACCGAACCCTGTCCACGGTCCGCTCGCTGCTCTTCGCGCTGTTCCAGGCGCTCGTCACGCCGCCCTACGCGTTGCTCGTGCTGGCGCTGTTCTGGCTCCCGCCGCTTCCGCGCTACCGCGTCGTGCTGGGCTGGTGCTGGCTCACGCTGCAGGCGGCGCGCTGGATCTGCGGCATACGCCATCGCGTGATCGGCCTCGAGAACCTGCCGCGAGCGCCCTGCATCGTGATGTCGAAGCACAGCTCGACGTGGGAGACGCTGTTCCTGACGCAGATCCTTCCGCCGCTCGCGTACGTCGCCAAGAAGGAGCTGCTGTCGATTCCCTTCTTCGGCTGGGCGTTCCGCTTCGCATCGCCGATCACGATCGACCGCAAGGCCGGCTCGGACGCGATGAGCCAGATCGTCACGCAGGGACGCGAGCGCCTCGCGCGCGGCTTCTGGATCGTCGTCTATCCCGAGGGCACGCGCATTCGCGCCGGCAGGCGCGCGCGCTACAAGACCGGCGGCTGCCGCCTCGCCGTGCAGCTCGACGCGCCGCTGCTGCCCGTCGCGCACAACGCCGGATGGCTGTGGCCGAAGGGCGTGCTCGGCAAGCGCCCGGGGACGATCACGCTGTCGATCGGCCCGGCGATCCCGCCCGGCGGCGGCGACGTTGCCGATCTCGCGAAACGTGTCGAAACGTGGATCGAGGACGAGGTGGCGCGACTCGGCAAGCCCGCATGAAGCTCGAGCTCCGCCCTCCCGACGAGCGAGCCCGCGAGGGCCAGTCGAGGCGCATCCTCCTGTGCGGCGAGACGGTCGACTATCGGCTGATCCGCGCGCGGCGGCGCTCGATCGGCATGGAGATTCATCTCGAAGGCCTCACCGTGCGCGCGCCCCGCTGGGTCACGCTGCGCGACATCGAGGCCGCCCTCGTCGAGCGCGCACGGTGGATCGTGCGCGCGCTGGACGCATGGCGCGCGCGCCGCCGCGAGGTCATGCCGCGCGAGTGGAAGACCGGCGCCTCGATCGTCTACCGCGGCCGCGAGCTCGCGCTCGAGCTGTTCCCCTCGCGCCATGCGGCCGTCGCCGCCGACATGTTCCATCTCACGGTGCGCCATCCCGCCGCACACGACCCGCACGCGGTGGCGGCGAGCGTGCTGCATTGGCTCAAGGATGAAGCGCTCGCGCTCGTGGCGGCGCGCGTCCCGGCGTACGCGCAGCGCGTCGGCGCGCCGAACCCGGTCGTGAAGCTCTCGAACGCGCGCAGCGAATGGGGGAGCTGCAACGCGAGCGGCGTGATCCGGCTCAACTGGCGCCTCGTGCAGCTGCCGCCCGCGCTCGCCGAATACGTCGTCGCGCACGAAGTGGCGCACATCGTCGAGCTCAACCACTCGGCCCGCTTCTGGGCGGTGGTGGAGCGGCTGCTTCCCGGACACGCGGCGCTGAGGCGCCAGCTCGACGACTGGACGGCGTTGTTGTGCGCATAGCTCGTCATTCCCGCGCAAGCGGGAATCCGGCGGCTATCGCGCAAAGTTGCTGGGTCCCTGTTTTCGCAGGGACGACGGATCACGGGGCGAGCACGGGCGGCAGCCCGACCTCCAATCCCGCCTGCGCCTTCAGCAGCCGCGCGAGCACCGCGCCCAGCTCCTCGCCGCTGCGCGTGTCGATCCAGCGTCCGTCCTGCGGGCGGAAGTGATAGCCGCCCGCGCGCGCGGCGACCCACAGCTCGCGATTGGGCACGTGGCGGTTGACGATCAGCTTGCCGCCGTCCGCGCTTTCGATCTCGAGGATGCCGTCGTTCAGGCTCCAGTCGACGTCCGCGTCGCTGCGCTCGAGCGCGGCGTCGAGCGCCGCGCCGATCGCGTCGAGCGCCGCGTCGGCGGCGGCGATGAAGTCGGAGTCGCTGATCATGGCGTGCTACGATGCCTCGTGATGTTACGCCTTCACGCGCGCGCCGCCGTCCGCCTCGCGATCGTCGCGATCGCGGCGATCGCGCTGACCGCATGCGGCACCAAGGGGCCGCTCGTGCCGGCGAAGAGACCCGCCGACACGGCAACGCCGGCCGCGTCGCCGGGGCCCCCCACATCGGCCCCGGACATTCCTTCGGCGACGCTGCCATCCCCCACGCGGCCCGCGCCGTGACCCCGTTCCGCTACGTCGACGGCGAGATGCACGCCGAAGGCGTCTCGCTCGTCGCGATCGCCGAGCGCCACGGCACGCCGTGCTATGTCTACTCGCGCGCGGCGATCGAGGCGGCGTACCGCGCGTTCCACGAGGCGTTCGCGGGCCTGCGCCACCTGGTGTGCTACGCGGTGAAGGCGAACGGCAACCTCGGTGTGCTCGACGTCCTCGCGCGCCTCGGAAGCGGCTTCGACATCGTCTCCGGCGGCGAGCTCGCGCGCGTGCAGGCGGCGGGCGGCGATGCCGCGCGTACGGTGTTCTCGGGCGTGGGCAAGACTCCTGACGAGATGGCGGCAGCGCTCGCCGCCGACATCCTCTGCTTCAACGTCGAATCGGCGGCCGAGCTGGACGCGCTCGCGCAGGTCGCGGCGCGCGCGGGCCAGCGCGCGCGGGTGAGCTTCCGCGTCAATCCCGACGTCGATCCGCACACGCATCCGTACATCTCCACGGGCCTCAAGGAGAACAAGTTCGGCGTGCCGATCGCCGAGGCGCACGCGCTCTACCGGCGCGCTACGGCGCTGCCGTCCATCGCGGTCACGGGCATCGACATGCACATCGGCTCGCAGATCACCGAGCTCGCCCCATACCGCGATGCGGCGGGCAAGGTGCTCGAGCTGTGCGACGCGCTCGCGCGCGAGGGCGTGGTGCTCGAGCACGTGGACCTGGGCGGCGGCCTCGGGGTGCGCTATCGGGACGAGCAGCCGCTCGCGCTCGACCAATACGCGCGGATGCTGCGCGAGCTCATGCAGGGCCGCCGCGAGAAGCTGATCGTGGAGCCGGGCCGCCGCCTGGCGGCGGACGCGGGCGTCCTGCTCACGCGGGTGATGTATCTCAAGCCCGGACCCACGCGGGGCTTCGCGGTCGTCGACGCCGCGATGAACGACCTGCTCCGCCCCGCGCTGTACGAAGCGTGGCATGCCATCGAAGCAGTTCGTCCGCGCGCGGATTCACCCGCGCGCTGGGACATCGTCGGCCCGGTATGCGAGACCGCGGACTTCCTCGGCCACGATCGCAGCCTCGCGCTCGTGCAGGGCGACCTCGTGGCCGTGCGCACGGCCGGCGCCTATGCCATGTCGATGAGCTCGAACTACAACGCGCGCCCCCGCGCCTGCGAGGTGATGGTGGACGGCGACGTCGCGCACATCGTGCGTCGACGGGAGCGCGTCGCGGACCTTTTCACTGCGGAATCGCGACTGCCGTAGCGCGTCGGCGCAGCGGGCGTGTGCATGAGTGCAACATCTAAGCGCAGGAATCGGCGGCGAAATCTTGCAAAAGCTCGAATCATGGCTACAATGGACGCAGCAGGGGCCGAAGGTTTTGTCAAGCGGCATCACGTGTTTGGCAGCAAACCCGGTTGCAGCGACGACGCTCCGGCGGGCCCTGCGAGAAAGAGAAGGACACAAGCAGTTTCACGACTCGGACAGGAGAACGCACGATGACTGACCTGATGTCGATGCTTCCGCCCGGCGAAGGGGCGGTCAAGAAAGAGCTGGTGAAGAGGGCGATCAAGCGCCGCCTGGTCAAGAAGGCGCTGGCCAAGAGGGCGCTCAAGCGCCGCATCGCCAAGAAGGCGCTGACCAAGAGGGCACTCAAGCGCCGCGTCGTCAAGAAGGCCGTCAAGCGCCGCGTCGTCAAGAAGGCGCTCAAGCGCCGTGCCGTCAAGCGCCGCGTCGCCAAGAAAGCGCTCAAGCGCCGTGCCGTCAAGAACGCCGTGAAGCGCCGTGTCGTCAAGAAGGCGGTCAAGCGCCGCGCCGTCAAGAACGCCGTGAAGCGCCGCGCAGTCCGGAGGGCGAAGAAGCGGTAGCGTTTCGCTTCGATTCCGTCGCGACGCTGGCGGCGGAGCTTCGATTCGGGCGGCGCAATGCGCCGCCCGTTGTCATTTGGCGTGCGACGAAGGCTCCGCACGCAGTGGACGCGGGGCACGAGGTCCGTGCCGTCGAGAGTCCGCGGTGATTCCTCCCTACTGGCCGTTCGGATCGGCGTCCGGGTCGGTGCGTACCCAACCCATGAAGATCTCGTAGCCCAGCGCGAGCAGGGTGGCGCCGACGAACATTCCGAGGATTCCCGCCGCCGCCATTCCTCCGAGCGCGCCGATCAGGATCACCGGCATCGGCACGTTGACGCCGCGGCCGAGCATCAAGGGCTTGAGGACGTTGTCCGCCATGCCCGCGACGAAGAGCAGGGCCGTATAGACGACCGCGGCCCCCGTGCCGTGCTCGCCGCTCCACCAGACGTAGGCAATGGCCGGCAGCGTGACGAGCAGCGCCGGCACCTGCGCGATTCCCAGCACGAGAACGATGGCGGCCAACGCGCCCGCCCACGGCACTCCGGAAATCAGCAGGCAGAGCCCGATGATGATCGCCTGGATGAACGCGACTCCGACGACGCCCTGTGCGACCGCGCGAATCGTCGCGGTGGACAGTTTCGCGAACGCCGATCCCTTTTGCCCGCCGGCAATGCGCCTGAAGATCGCGACGGAGGCGCGCTCACCGCCTTCGCCGTAAGCCATGATGATGCCCGCGACGATGAATGCCGCGACGAACAGCAGCAACCCGAGGCCGATGCCTGCGACGAAGCCGAGCGCAAGCCTGGCGAGCTCGCCGATCTTCGGTTGCATGCTCTTCACCAGCGCGGGAAGGTCCTCGTACGCCCGGGTCCAAAGAGCCTGCACCTTCGGGCCGATCAACGGCCACTGCGCCACGCTGTCCCGCGGCGGCGGGATTTGCAGCGTGTTGTTCCGCACGTCGTGAACGAGCCCGCTCACGGAGTCGCCGAGCGAGTTCATCAGCACCGCAGTGGGAACGACGATCAGCAGGATGGCGAGCAGCACGAGCAGCGATGCGGCGATGCCTTGCCTGCCGCCGAGCTTTCCGGCAAGCCACTGCTGAAGCGGATAGAGCGTGACGGCCAGTATCAGTCCCCACACCATCAGAGTCAGGAACGGAGAGAAGACCACATAGCAAAGCGCCGCCAGGGCGAATACGAGGCCCGTGCGGATGAGCACGTCCATGTGACGAGAGGCAGCGGGTGACTCGAGTGTGACTTCGCGCTTGCCAGCTGAGCTCATGAGCGTTTCTCCTCGCGGGTTGGATCAACTCGCACGGTGCGGCTCCAGGACGATCGGCGCCGGCTCGCGGGCGCGGTCGCACACTGCCTTTCGTCCAACGGCCGGTGTCGACGCAACGCCGGCGCCGGTGCGCGCCTGCTCGCGCCGCGACGCCCGGCCGGCCGTGGGCGCCGGAACATCGCGGACATCGGCGCGCCGAGGCAGGTGGACGCCGATCCCGTGGTCCGGCCGTTGCGGCATCGAGGCCCATGACGGTCCTCTCGGACGCGCAGTCGGCAGCCGACGAGCGGTGCGGCGGTTCGATGTGCCTTCGACATCCATGTGCCCGAGACGCGCAGGTCGCATCATCCTACGGCCGCAGCGCGCGCTCCACCCCGTCGGCGTCGATCCTCGGCTACGTCGGCGGGCACTCGAAACGGCTTCTCCGGAACGCAGTTCGCCCGAGGCGTTCAACGCCGCAAAACTCCATGTTGCGCGCGCGCGTGATCGGATCGCGAAGGGCGAGCGCGCACGGGCCCGGCTTCCGGAAAGGCAGCTTCAGCGGCGCTTGTGCACAACTGCAACACTTGTGCAGTAAGCACCGGAATCAGCGGAGAAATCTTGCAAAAACCCGAATCGTGGCTAAAATGCAGGCAGCAGGTGCCAGGGGATTTGTCAAGTGATTTGCGTTCGGGTCAACGAAACAAGGCCCCACTTGGCGATTCCGTGCGGCCTGCGAGAAGCAGAAGTCATAACAGTTGAACGACTCAGACAGGAGAAACCACGATGATGGCTGACATGATGTCGATGATGACGCCGACGGCTCCGGCCTCGGCGCCCAAGAAGAAGTCCAAACGCGGTGGCCGCAAAGCCGCCAAGCGCGGTGGCGCGAAGAAGACGGCGAAGAAGGCCGCGAAGAAGTCCACGAAGCGCAAGGCAGCGAAGAAGTCCACCAAGCGTGCCAAGAAGGCGACCAAGCGCGGCGGCAAGCGTAAAGCGGCCAAGCGCGGCGGGGCCCGGAAGTCGGCAAAGCGCGCCAAGAAGGGCGCGAAGCGCGGCGGCCGCAAGGCTGCGAAGAAGTCGACGAAGAAGCGCGCCAAGAAGGGCGGCGCGAAGCGCAAAGCCGGCAAGAGAGCCTCGAAGAAGAAGTAATCTTCTTCGCCAACGATCCGTCGCAGACGTGTGACGGAAATGAAACGGGCGGCGCGATGCCGCCCGTTTCGCTTTTGCAGGATGGCGCCTCGCCGCGCGGCCGCTCAACCGCCCTTTTGGTCGGCCTGCTCTGCGACTGCGGCGTCGCCGCGCCGACGAGCGGCGCTCTTCGAGGTGACCGCGTGGGCCGCGACGCCGCGTGCCTTGCCGCTCCTGCTGCGCGAGGCTCGGTTTGCGGTCGCATGCGCACGGGCGGTTTCCGCCTTGGTCTCGCGCTTGCCGTCCGGCTTGCCGTTCGTCGGCTGCCTGCTCTTGTGCTCCGGCCGCGCGCCATCGCTGGCCGTACGCTTGCCATGCGAGGCGCGCCGCGCCGTGTGCGACGGGGCCGGCGTATCGCTCGTGATGCGCAGCTTCTGCCCGGCGCGCAGCTCGAGCGAGGGCAGCCGATTCCAGCGCTTGAGATCGGCCGTCGTGACGCCGTAGTGCGCGGCCACGCGCCCCAGCGTGTCGCCCCGCCGCACCGTGTAGTAGAACGTGCGGCCCGACGGCACCGTCGTGAACACGACGTTCTCGAGGCTGGCCGCGCCGTCGACCGACGCGGTCTGGAGCGGCACGAGCAGGGGGTGGCCCACCGGGACCTGCGCGCGGGCGCCGATGCCGTTGATGGTGCGAAGGGTCTCGGTGGACAACCCGAACTTCGCGGCGACCTGCGGCAGCGAGTCGCCCGCCTTGAAGCGATAGGCCTGCCACGACACGAGCGGCTGTGCGATGAGCTGCAGCTTCGCCGCGAAGAGCTCGGCCTTGTCGATCGGCAGCAGGAGCGTGTATTCGTCGGCGCCGGCGATCACGGGACGGTTGTGCTGCGGATTGAGCGACAGGAACTCGTCGAGGGGCATCTCCGCGAGCTCGGCAGCGCGCTTGACGTCCATCTCGCGCGTGGTCTTCACCACGGCGAAGTAGGGCGCATCGGGCACGTCGTTGATCGTGAGGTTGTAGCTCGCTGGGTCGGCGATGATGTTCTTCACCGCCTGCAGCTTGGGCAGGTAGTTGCGCGTCTCGTCGGGCAGCTTGAGGCTCGCGAAATCGGTGGGCAGCCCGCGCGCCTGGTTGCGCGCGATGGCCCTGCGCACGTTGCCTTCGCCGCAGTTGTACGCGGCGATCGCGAGCTGCCAGTCGCCGAACTCGGTTTCCAGGTTCTGCAGATAGTCGAGCGCCGAGCTCGTCGCCGCCAGCACGTCACGACGCGAGTCGAACCACCAGTTCTGCTTCAGGCCGTACGTCGTTCCGGTGCCCGGCATGAACTGCCAGATGCCCGACGCGCGGCTCACCGACATGGCGTGCGGGTTGAACGCGCTCTCGACCATCGGCAGCAGCGCGAGGTCGAGCGGCATGCCGCGCATCTCCACCTCGCTCACGATGTGGTAGAGGTAGCGGCGGCTGCGCTCCACCATGCGCGCAACGTAGTCCGGCCGCTGCGAATACCAGTTCTCCCACTTCTCGACCAGCGGGCCGCCGACGGGCTCGACGCGATAGCCGCGCACGATCCGCTCCCACAGGTCGCCCGCGGGAACGGGCAGCGGCTCGAGCTCGGCCTGGTTCGCTCCGAACGGATCGGCATGCAACGGCTCGGGCGTGAGCGCGAGGAGCTGAAGACGCGGCAGGAACGTCGCGTCGATCGGCTGGAGCGCGTCGGATTGAGGAGCGGGTGTAGTCGCGCACGCGGCCAGCGTGGCGACGGGCAGGAGTAGGGCGAGTCGTCGTAAGCGCAATTCGGGCCGGGCCAGGTACGTCCCGGCCGTTCGATGGTCGCGGCATGGTAGGCCCGGCCCGGGCCCAGCGTCAATGACGTTGTCCTGCCGATCTCAGCCGCGGAACCCGTTCTTCCACTGGCGCAGCACCGCGAACGAATCCACGGCGCCGTCGATGGCGCGGCCCGCGTGTGCCTGCGCCGCTGCACGAACCTGCGGCAGGTCGGCGCGCAGGAACGGATTGGTGGCGCGCTCGTCGGCGATGGTCGACGGCACGGTCGGCTTGCCCTCGTCGCGCGTCGCGCTGTCGCGCGCGACGCGTGTGCGCAGTGCGTCGCTGCCGGGCTCGACCGCCTGCGCGAAGCGCAGGTTGGCGAGCGTGTATTCATGCCCGCAGTAGACGCGCGTACGTTCGTCGAGGCGGGCGAGCTTCGACAGCGAATCCCACATCTGCTGCGGCGTGCCTTCGAACAGCCGCCCGCATCCCGCGGCAAAGAGCGTGTCGCCGCAGAACACCACCGGCCCGTCGACATCGCCGACGTACGCGATGTGGCCGGCCGTGTGCCCCGGAATGTCGAGCACGCGCAAGCGCACGTCGAGCCCCGGCAAGTCGATTTCGTCGCCCTCGCGCAGCGCGTGCGTGCGCCGGGGAATGCTCTCGTGCGCGGGACCGAAAACCGGCACGTCGAAGCGCTCGACGAGCCGCGGCACGCCGCCGACGTGATCGCCGTGGTGATGGGTCGCGACGATCGCGCTCAGCGTCACTCCGGTGCGCTCGAGCAGCGACAGCACCGGCGCCGCATCGCCGGGGTCGACGACCGCGGCCCGCTTCCCGTTCCCGATCAGCCAGATATAGTTGTCCGCAAAGGCGGGGATGGGGATAATCGTCGGCATGGAGTCATCTTCGGGACTGCCCGAGGGCGTGTCAACGCTGGGGGGCTGGTTCTCGACCACGCCGCTCGGCGAGTACCTGCGTGCACGCGAGCAGGCGTATTTCGACCGGACCGTCGCGGACATCTTCGGGTTCTGCGCGCTGCAGATCGGATTGCCCGACTGCCCGCTGCTCGCGCAGAGCCGCATCGTGTCGCGCTGGACGCTCGACTACGATCCGCCCGCGGACATCGTCGCCGACCCGCACGGCCTGCCGTTCGCCGAGAACGCGCTCGACCTCATCGTCATGCCGCACGCGCTCGAGTTCACCGACGACCCGCACCAGATGCTGCGCGAGGCGTATCGCGTGATCCGTCCGGAAGGGCAGATCGTCATCTCCGGCTTCAATCCGTTCTCGCTCTTCGGCGGCAAGCGCTATTTCGGGCGCGGGTCCACGCCGCCCTGGAACGGCAGCTTCATCTCGATGTACCGCCTCAAGGACTGGCTCGCTCTGCTGGGATTCGACGTGGTCGGCGGGCGTCTCGATTGCTACGTGCCGCCGTTCGCGCAGGAGATATGGCTGCGCCGCTTCCAATGGTTCGAGCGCGCGGGCGATCGCTGGTGGCCGATCAGCGGCGGCGTGTACTACCTGCGCGCGACCAAGAAGGTCCTCGGCATGCAGCTGCTCGAGCCCGCGTGGCAGCGGCGCGAGCGCCGCAACAAGGCGATGGTGCCCGCGCGCAGCCGCGAAGGCCTCACGGCACTGCACCGCGAGTCGCAGCATTGACCAGCGTGGTGATCTACACGGACGGGGCCTGCAAGGGCAATCCCGGTCCGGGCGGCTGGGGCGCGCTGCTGAGCTGCGACGGCCGCGAGCGCGAGCTCTTCGGCGGCGAGCCGCTCACCACGAACAATCGCATGGAGCTGACGGCGGTGATCCGCGCGCTCGAAGCGCTCAACCGTGCGTGCGACATCGATCTCTACACCGATTCTCAATACGTGAAACAGGGCATCGAGAGCTGGATCCACGCGTGGAAGCGCAACGGCTGGCTCACGAGCGAGCGCAAGCCGGTGAAGAACGCCGAGCTATGGCGGGAGCTCGACGCGCTCTCGAAGCGCCATTCGATCCGCTGGCACTGGGTGAAGGGGCATGCGGATACGGTGGGGAACGTGAGGGCGGACGAGTTGGCCAATCGGGGCGTGGGGGCTATGAATGCGAAGGGCTAGGGGCCCTCATTCCTTGCGTGCCTTCTCTATCCTCCTCACAAACACCCCCATCTCCCTCTCCGCCTGCTTGTCGCCGCGCGTGCGGGCGACCTCGATGCCGCGACGCCAGGCGGTCAGCGCATCGGCGTCGCGGCCGGCCGCCTGCAGCGCCTTGCCGAGCAGCTTCCACGCCGCGGTGTAACGCGGGTCGAGCGCGGTGGCGCGCGTCAGGTGCTCGATCGCGGCGTCGTGCTCGCCCGCCTTCAGGCATTCGTTGCCGAGCGAATAGCGCAGCAGCGCGCCGTCCTTGCCGCTGGCGAGCAGGCGCTCGAATGCAGCACGCGGCGACGCGTGTCCACTGCCTCCAGGGGGCTCGGTCATCGCGTCATTGCGCCAACAGGTCGCCCGATTCGCAGCTCACGTGGCGCATCGGGTAGAGCACCTTGCGCTCCTGCCCGGAGAGCGTGCCGTCGATGCCGGCATAAAGCCATCCCTCCGCACCGCGGCGATACGTGATGTGCCGGGGAAACCCGGCGGCGACGTTGTCGAAGGTGAAGGTCTCCGCGCCGCTCGCCTCGTCGTGCTCGGTATCGACCAGCCTGAAGCGCTGCTCCTGCTTCCCGTCGGCGGTTGCGACATAGAACACGCCGTCCGGCCGTGATTCGATGCGCAGGTGCTGCGAATCCAGGGTGCGGCCCTGCATCACGGTGCGACCGATGCCGACCATCGTGCCCGCGGCGGGCGCGCTCCACTGCTCGCTGAAGTCGCGCTGGTTGACGTTCCCGTGCCAGCAGCCCTGGAGCCACGCGAGCGGCGCGAGCGAATCGCCTGCGGCCGCGGCCGATGCCGGCGGCGGAGCTCCGGGCGCAGTGGCCGGGGCTTGCGACGCGTGGGATTGCGCGGCCGGCGCAGCGGGCGCGCCCGGCACGACAGGCGTCATGGTCGTGCACGCGGCAAGCAGGGACGCCGGGAGCGTGAGCGCGAGGCTTCGGTTCATGTCGCGTTCATTGCGGCCGCGCGAGCGGCAGGTTGAGCAACAGGTTCTGGGGCTTGAGGCGCAGCCGCGATTGCGCATCCATGGCCATGCCGAGGTAGACGGGCCGGCCGGCGATCGCGGCGCGCATGTCGTTCGAATCCGCGAAATCCAGCCGGAACAGGCACAGCAGCCGGCTGCGGCGCGCGTCGTCGACCGGCGCTTCATTGTAAAGGTCGTTCAGCAGCGCGCTCGCCTCGGCGTCCAATCCGACGTGCCACGACCAGCGTGGATCGTCGATGGCGCGCAGCGGCTCGATGCGCACCGTGACGCCGAGAAAGTGCGCGATCCACCGCTCCAGCACCCGGCAGAGGGAGGCGAGCGCCGGCTGCGCGCGATTGAGGCTCACCGCCAGGTCGAACCGCTCGCTGCGGTCCCAGTACTGCGCGGCATTGTCGCGGTCCAGCACGTCGAGATCGACCGTGCGCAGCGGCGTCTTGTTCCGCGCGAGGAGCTCGCCGAGCGACCCGAACGCGAGGCCGCTCGCGTGCAGCTCGACCGTTTCGTCGTCGGCGGCCATTACCGCGCCATCCTCCATCACCGAGATCTTCTGGGCGCGGAAGAGCATCTCGCCGGCGCGTGCCTGCAGCGGGTCGGTCGCGTCGCCGAGCACGTGGCGCAGGACGATCTGCGTGAGCTGGTGCACGAACACGGGCGGCACGTCGACGCCTTCGCCGCGAAACAGGCCGACGTAAGCGGCTTCGAGCGACGGCGCGCCCGTCAAGCGCTCGCGAAAGCGCAGCCACACCGCGTAGTTCTCGCGCGCGTCGGCGTCGCCGATCGACTCGAGCTCCGCATCGGTCACACGCCGCCGCGGATCGGCGACCAGCGCCTCGTGCAGCGCAAGCTCCGCCGCATCCGATTCGGGCACCGGCGCGAGCTCGGGGCGCAGCAGCTGGCTGCGCAGGAAATCCGTGGTAACGGTGAGCCGGCCGTCGCCGCCGACGGTCAGCAGGCGATAACCGCAGGATGGCCAGAAATCGGGCATCCCGCTAGTTTAGTGAGACCCGCTACGAGCCTCCGAGCATGGCCTTCTTGAGGTCGGCCTGCGCCGGCCGGTCGCCGAGCCAGATGCGGAACAGCGCCTTGTTGAACGCTTCGCCGGGGATGGTGCCGCGCGGCGCGCCGTCCTGCGTGATGCGGGTGCCGCCGTCGACGTAGTCGAGCGCGATGATGCTGCCTTCCTTCGCCTGGCCGATCGCCTGCATGATGCGCACCAGCTCGTCCATCTGCGGCTTGATCGCGCGCAGGTCCTCCGGCGGGTTGTTGTCCTGCATGCCTTCCATGAGCGCGTCGACGAATTGCTGCGCGGTGAGGTCGCGCAGCAGGTTGAGCTGCACGCGCCGCGGGGCGAGCTCCATCACCGCGAGCGGCGTCGCCGCCTTTTGCGGCAGGTACAGGCTGCCGACGTAGACCTTGAAGATCGCGCGCGTGCGAATGCCCGCGCCGTTCAGCACGAGGTCCTTGCCGCCGACGCTCACGCGATCGTCGAGGCGAACGCCCGCGATCTCGGCGGCGCACGCCGTCGCGCACGCCAGGGACAGCGCGCACGCCGCGACCAGCCGACCCGCCATCGCGCCTACCTCATCGAGTACGTGAGCTGCAGGCCGACGATGTTCACGTCGCTGCTGTAATCGCCGCTGATCACGCCGTACCGCGCGGGGTCGCCCGCATTCTGGTTGATGCTCGGGTCCTTGATGAAGATGTGCGTGTAGCCGAGGTCGAATGCGAGCTGCGGGTTGAACCTGTATTGCACGCCGACGGCGAGCCAGGTGCGGTCCTCGTCGGGCAGGCGCGGCGTGCGCTCGGCGTTGCGCACGGGCGTCTGGTCGTACGCCAGCCCGCCGCGGAACGTCCACGCGTCGGTGTAGTGATAGTTCGCGCCCACCGCGAAGCGCCACGTGTCGCGGAAGTTCTCCGGCGTGACCGACGGCGGCGCGCCGTTCAGGCGCTCGATGCGCAGCTCCTGGATGCTGCTCCACCCGGTGTACTGGATGTCGCCCATCAGGTCCCACTGGTTGTTCAGGCGATGGAACACCGAGACGTTGGCCGTGTCCGGCACCTCGATGTCCAGGCGCACGCCTCCGCTTTGCAGCTGCGGATTGGCGCTCACCTGGCTCATGATCGCCGCGCCCACCGGGGCGAGCGTGGGCGGCAGCGGACCGAGCGCGGCCGGATTGCCGATGTCGACGTTGCCGTTGATGTGATACTTGATGCGCGAGCGGTATGCGGCGCCGAAGCGCGTCTGCTGGTTCACCTGCCAGAGCGCGCCGATGTTCCAGCCCCAGGCGCTGTCGTCGCCGGTCACGCTCGCGCTCGACTCCAGTCCCGCGCCCGCGCCGATCAACGTGGGCGCCGCGACGGCCGGCACGAGACCGCCCGCGACCGCGGCGCCGACGCCCTGCGCGAACGCGCCGGCGTAGTTGACCTGCTGCGTGAGCGTCGCCTTCAGCCGCTGCCAGCTCACGCCGGCCGCGACCGAGAGCTGCGGCGTCGCCTGCCACGCGATGCTCGGGTTGACATTGATGGTCTCGACCTTGGACTTGACCGCCTGGAAGCGTCCGAGCCAATCGGAGTCGTATTCGGTCTTGAGGCCGAAGGGCACGTTCACGCCGAGGCCGAACGACCACTGGTTCGCGAACGGCACGGCGAGGTAGAGGTTCGGCACTGCCGAGCAGTCGCCGGCATCGCCCCCGGTCCCGCCGAGCGGCTGGAGCGCGGCGGGCTGCGAGCCGCTGTCGTGAAAGCGCGCCGAGTAGCAGATCACGTTGCCTGCCACGACCACCTGCGGGCTCGCGAGGCGCGTCAATCCCGCGGCGTTGAAGTACGCGGTGCTGGCATCCTCGGCAACGGCCGCGCCACCTGCGTAGGCGTTGCCGAGGCCGCTCGCGTTCTGCTCCTGCAGCGCGAACCCTGCACCGTAGACCTGTCCCGCGCCGAGCGCCAGCACGGCGCCTCCGACGGCCACTGCAATGCGGCTGCGCCGAAACGTCGTCTCGTTCATCCGTGTTCTCCTCGAGTGCAGCTTGTTCGAACGCATTCGACGGCGCGCAACGCGCGCGTGCCGCGCATGGCGATCACCGGAATGATGGCGTTTCGACTATACACCGGCACTCGCGAATCACGTCCCGCCGGCCGGCGCGCGGACGCCGCTCGCGGCATCGCGTGTGGTCACGGCGCGACACCGCGGGCTTGTGCGTCGCGTCATGGGGGCGGAAGGTCGCGCGGCCGCCGATCGGTGCCTACAGCGACATACGTCAGCACCGCTTCGGTCACCTTCACGGTGACGAGCTCGTGCGGATCGCGCTGCGCGTACACCTGCACGTCCACCGTGATCGACGTGCGCCCTTCGCGAACGATGGTCGCGAAGAACGACACGACGTCGCCCATCAACACCGGCTGCTTGAACGTGAATGCCTTGACGGCAACGGTCGCAACGCGCCCCCGCGCGCGCCGCGCGGCGGGAATGGCGCCGGCGATGTCGACCTGCGCCATGATCCAGCCGCCGAAGATGTCGCCGTGGACGTTGACGTCGGCCGGCATGGGCACGACGCGCAGGGTCGGCATTCCAGGCGGCAGCGAGGCTTCGTCGATCATCACGCGGCCGCCGTGGCGGTCGCCCGACGCGCCTCGTCGCGCAGCTCGCGGCGCAGGATCTTGCCCACGTTGGACTTCGGCAGCTCTGTGCGGAACTCGACGTCGCGCGGGCACTTGTAGCCCGTCAGGTTGGCGCGGCAATGCGCGATCACGGCCTCGGCGGTGAGGCCGGGGTCGCGCTTGACGATGAAGAGCTTCACCGCCTCGCCCGACTTGCGGTCCGGCACGCCGATCGCCGCGCACTCGAGCACGCCCGGATGCTGCACGACCACGCTCTCGATCTCGTTGGGATACACGTTGAAGCCCGACACGAGGATCATGTCCTTCTTGCGGTCGACGATGCGAATGTAGCCGCGGTCGTCCATGACGCCGATGTCGCCGGTCATGAAATAGCCGTCGGAAGTCATCACCTTCGCGGTCTCGTCGGGCCGGTTCCAGTATCCCGCCATCACCTGCGGGCCCTTGATGCAGATCTCGCCCGGATCGCCCAGCGGCACGGCACGGCCGGCGTCGTCGCGCAGCTCGATGTCGGTCGACGGAATGGGCAGGCCGATCGAGCCGTTGTAGTCCGGCAGGTTCATCGGATTGATCGTCGCGGCCGGGGACGTTTCGGTGAGACCGTACGCCTCGAGCAGCGTGCAGCCGGTCACCTCCTTCCAGCGCTTCGCCACCGCCTCGTGCACGGCCATGCCGCCGCCCAGCGTGAAGCGCAGCGCGGAGAAGTCGAGCTTCGCGAATTCCGGCCGGTTGAGCAGCGCGTTGAAGAGCGTGTTGACGCCCGTCATGGCCGTGAAGCGGTACCGCGCCATCTCCTTGATGAAGCCGGGAATGTCGCGCGGATTGGGAATGAGCACGTTCTCGCCGCCGAGCGTCATGAAGATGAGGCAGTTGGCGGTGAGGGAGAGGATGTGATAGAGCGGCAGCGGCGTGATGATGACCTCGCGGTTCGACCCGTCGAGGAAGGGACCGATCCATGCGCGCGCCTGCAGCAGGTTCGCCACGATGTTGCGATGGGTGAGCATCGCGCCCTTCGCCACACCGGTGGTGCCGCCCGTGTACTGCAGGAACGCGAGGTCGTCATGGTCGAGCGGGCGCCGCTCGAGCGGCCGCCTGCGTCCTTCGGCGAGCGCATCGGAGAGGCGCACCGCGCCGGGGAGCGAATACGGTCTGATGAGCTTCTTCACGTGCCGGAGCACGAAGTCGACCAGCACGCCCTTGAAGCCGAGCAGCTCGCCGATGGAGGTGACGATCGGCTGGCGCACCCGGGAGTGCCCGATCACGTCGGCGAGCACGTGCGCGAAGTTCTCGACGACGACGATCACCTCGGCGCCCGAGTCGGCGAGCTGATGCTCGAGCTCGCGCGGCGTGTACAGCGGGTTGACGTTGACGACGGTGCAACCGGCCCGCAGGATCCCGAACACGCACACGGGATACTGCAGGATGTTGGGCAGCATGATCGCCACGCGCGCGCCCTTGACGCAGCCGACGCCCTGCAGGTAGGCAGCGAACGCGGTGGACAGCGTGTCGAGCTCCGCGAACGTGATCGACTTGCCCATGCACGAGAACGCGGGACGCGTCGCGTACTTGCGGCAGCTCTCCTCGAACACCTCGCGCACCGAGGCGTACTCGCGCGGATCGATCTCCGCGGGAACGCCGGGCGGGTAGTTCCTGAGCCAGATCTTGTCCACGTCCCTCCTGCCGGTGGCGCGTGGTGCGGCGGCGCCTGCTGTTTTCCGCGCAATGCTACTAGACGCCAGGGGCTAGGGCCCCCGCATAACACAACGGCCCTCCCCTGAACGGCGCGAACCCCGTCCCGAAGATGGCGCCCGCATCGACGAGGTCGGCGTCGGCGACGATGCCTTCGGCGAGCGTCGCCTTGGCTTCGGCAATCATGGGCTCGATGAGGCGCGCGGCAAGGCCTTCCGGCACGGGGCCGGGAGAGCCCTTTTGCGGGCGGCCATCGGTCCAGACGTAGAAGCCGCGGCCGGTCTTCTTGCCGAGGTTCCCGCCTTCGACGAGGTCGGCGAGCTTGCGCGGCGGCGCGGCATCCGGCTGCAGCATCCTGCCCACCGCCACGCAGATGTCGAGCCCGACGCTGTCGGCGAGCTCGATCGGGCCCATCGGCATGCCGAACGCCAGCGCGGCCTCGTCGACGGTCTCGGGCGCGACGCCTTCGTCGACGCAGCGCATCGCCGTCATGAGGTAGGGCGCGAGGATGCGATTGACCAGGAAGCCCGGCGCGCTCTTCACCGGCAGCGGCAGCTTGTCGATGGCGCGCACCAACGCGGCGCAGCGCGGCACGAGCGCGGTGTCGGTCATGCGGCCGACCACGATCTCCACCAGCATCATCTTCGCCACCGGATTGAAGAAGTGCAGGCCCACGAGCCGCGAGCAATCCTGCATCGCAGCCGCGATGTCCTCGAGCGGAATGCTCGAGGTGTTCGTCGCGAGGATCGCGTCGGGACGCGCGTGTCGCTCCACCTCCGCGAAGAGCTGCCGCTTGGCATCGACGTTCTCGAAGATCGCCTCGATGATCACGTCCGCCCGCGCCACGCCGCTGCCGCGCACGTCGGGGATCAGGCGATCCCACGCATCGCGCGCACGACGCGGATCCTTGATTCGATCGGAGAAGAGCTTCCCGGCGCGCTTCATCGCGGGCGCCAGTCGCCCCGCGTCCTGGTCCTGCAGCGTCACGGTGAGGCCGCGCAGCGCGCACCACGCCGCGATGTCGCCGCCCATCGTCCCGGCGCCGACGACGTGCACGTGCGCGACCCTGGTCTCGCCTTCCTTGCCGAGGGACTTGAGCCGCTCCTGCAGCTTGAACACGCGAATCAGGTTCGCGGTCGCGGGATGGCGCACCAGCGTCATGATCGACGCCGGGTCGTTTTCCGGCGGGGCGAACGGCTCTCCGTCGTACTTCGCCCACAGGTCGAGGATCGCATAAGGTGCCGGATAGTGCTCCGGCCGCGCGCGCTTGCGCACCTGCCTGCGCGCCTGCGCCGCGATGAATCCCCGCAATGGCTTCCATTGCGTGAGCGACAGCGGGAATGCCAGGCGCCGCGTCGGGGGCGCCGCGCGCAGCACGCCGCGCGCGGTGTTGTCCATGATGCGCGGCGGCACGCATTCGTCGGCGAGTCCCAGTCGCCTGGCCTTGCGCGCGTCCACCGTGCGGCCGGTGAGCATCATGTCGAGCGCCGCGGGACCGCCGATCAATCGCGGCAGGCGCTTGACGCCGCCCCACGCCGGCAGAATGCCCAGCATCACTTCCGGCAGGCCGAGGCGCGTACCGGGCTCGTCGACCACCACGCGATAGCGGCAGGCGAGCGCGAGCTCGACGCCGCCGCCCATGCAGAAGCCGCGGATCAGCGCGAGCGTGGGATACGGCACGGCGGCCAATCGGTCGAAGAGCTTCAATCCGCGCGTCACGATGATCCGCGCATTGGCCTCGATGTCGCCGCCCGCGCCGAACTCGTCGACGTCGGCCCCGGCGATGAAGCCGTTGCGCTTGCCGGAGCGGATCACGAGCCCCTTCGGCGGCTCGCCGTCGAGCACGTCCAGCACGCCGCTCAATTCCTCGAGAACGTCGGAGGAGAGCGTGTTCACCGTCGCCCCGGCCTTGTCGAGGGTGAGCCAGGCGATGCCGTCGGCGTCGCGCACGAGCGACCAATGCCGTGGCGCGCGGGTGGTGATCGTGACGTCCTGGGCGGCGCGATCGCGCGTCGCCGTCGCGGTCTCGTTCATGGCGACCTCACGTGCGCTCGACCAGCATCGCGCCGCCCTGTCCGCCGCCGATGCAGATCGATGCGATGCCGCGGCGGCCGCCAGTGCGTGCCAGCACGTTCAGGAGATGCAGCACGATGCGCGCGCCCGACGCGCCCACGGGATGGCCGATCGCGATGGCGCCCCCATCCACGTTGAGCCTGCTCTCGTCGAGCGTGCCGAACGCGCCCGGCAAGCCGAGCTCCTCGCGGCAGTATTCGTCGCTCGCCCACGCGCGCAGGCACGCGAGCACCTGCGCCGCGAACGCTTCATTGATCTCGAACGCGTCGACGTCGGCCAGGCCGAGGCCATGGCGCTGCATGAGCGGCGTCGCCGCCTGCACGGGACCCAGCCCCATCTGCGCCGGATCGAGCGCCGCCCATTGGCTGTCGACGATGCGGCCTTCGGGCGTCAGCTTGTAGCGCTCCACGGCGCGCGCCGACGCGAGCACCAGCCACGCGGCACCGTCGGTGATCTGCGAGCTGTTGCCGGCGGTGACGTTGCCGTACTTGCGATCGAAGAACGGCTTCAGCTTCGCGAGGTTCTCCGGCGTGGAGTCCTCGCGCACGCCGTCGTCGACGGCGTAGAGCGTGCCCCTGCTGTCGAACAGCGGCACGATCTCCGCGTCGAAGCAGCCGGCACGCTGTGCGGCCAGAACGCGCTGGTGGCTGCGCGCGGCAAACGCGTCCATCTCGGCACGCGAGATGCCGAACCGGAACGCGAGGTTCTCCGCCGTCTGCCCCATCAGCAGGCCGACCACGGGATCGGTGAGGCCCTTCATGAGCCCGATCACCGGCGCGAGATACGCGGGCCTGAACTTCGCGAGCAGCGCGGCGCGCTGGCCGAACGACCTGGCCGCATACCAGCTCGACAGCCACATCGTCATCGCGTCCGAAAACAGCAGGGGCACGCGTGAGAGCGCGTCCACGCCGCCGGCCAGCACCAGATCGGAGCGGCCCGCGCGAATGTTGTTGATCGCCGAATCGAGCGCCTGCATGCCGGAGGCGCAATTGCGCATGACGGTCCAGCCCGGCACCTTGAGGCCGCAGCCCATGCGCAGCGCCGCGACGCGGCCGATGTTGACCTCGTCCACGCCGGGCGCGGCGCAGCCGAGGATCACCTCGTCGAGATCGGTCGGCGCGAACGGCTGGCGCACCAGCAGCGCGCGTCCCGCCGCCGTCGCGAGGTCGGACGCGCTGAACGGCCCCGGCCGGTTGCGCGATTTCAGGAACGGCGTTCGTGCGCCGTCGATGACGTAGATGGGCTCGCTCATGTCGATTCCCTCATGCGGCCACCTTGCGTGGCGGCGCCTGCATCACGGCGGCCGAGTGGCTCGTCACCGGTTGCGGCGGCTGCATCAGCGAGGCGCCGAGGTCGGCGTCGAAGTCGTCGACGCGCACTACCTGCGCGACCAGCTCGCGGTGCAGTGCGAGCGTCGCCGCTTCCTCGCGCGTGATCACGCCCGCCGCCACCGCGCGCTCCGCCACCGTCGCGGGATCCGCGCCGGGCGCCGCGCGCGTGTCGAGCGCACCCGCCCTGGCTGCGGCGCGAAGCTTCTGCTCGATCGCCTCGGCCGCGACCGCGACCTCGAGCGCGCGGTCGAGGCGCGCGACGCCCTCTTCGTCCGCATCGCCCGCGTACATGCCGGCGGTGAGACGGTCGCGCGCGGCGGAAGGCTCGATCAGCAGGCGCGCAACCTCGTGCCCCAACCGATCCGACAGCACGACGTACGGCCGTCCGAGCGGAAACACGATGCCGTGCATCAGCCTGGCGATGAAGCGGTTGGGGAAGTTCGAGATCACGCCCTCGAAAGCGTTCTGCGCCTTGAACATCGCGTCCCAGATCGCCCAGTGCAGGAGCGGCGCGTCGGCTTCCTGGCGCCCTTCGGTTTCGTAGCGCTTGAGCGTCGCCGAGCAGAGATAGAGCATCGACAGGATGTCACCGAGGCGCGCCGACAGCTTTTCCTTGCGCTTCAGCGCGCCGCCGAGCGTGCCCATGGAGACGTCGGAGAGGAACGCGAGCGCCGCGGAGAAGCGCGTGAGCTGCTGGTAGTAGCGCCGCGTCTCCCGCGCGACGCCCTCCGGCACGCCGACGAAATGCGATCCGGTGAGGCCCATCACGAGCGTGCGCACCAGGTTCGACGACGTGAAGCGCAGGTGGCCGAAGAGCGCGCGATCGAACGCCTCGACCGCGCGCTTCGCGTCGGGCTCCGCCGTCGCGGCGATCTCCTTCAGCACGTACGGATGGCAGCGGATCGCACCCTGGCCGAACACGATGAGGCTGCGCGTCAGGATGTTCGCGCCCTCGACCGTGATCGACACCGGCATCTGCATGTACGCGGCGCCCAGGAAGTTCGACGGCCCCATGCAGATGCCCTTGCCGCCCGCGATGTCCATCGCGTCGTTGATGACCTCGCGGTTGCGCTCGGTGATGTGCAGCTTGGCGATGCCGGAGAGGACCGCGGGCTTTTCCCCCAGGTCGACGGCTTGCGCGGTCAGCACGCGCGTGGCATCCATCATGTAGAGGTTGCCGCCCATGCGCGCCAGCGGCTCCTCGATGCCTTCGAAGCGACCGATGGGCGTCTTGAACTGCCGGCGCACGCGCGCGTACGCGCCCGTCGTGCGCACGGCGAGCTTGGCCATGCCGGTGTTCGACGACGGCAGCGAGATGCCGCGGCCGGCGGCCAGGCATTCCATCAGCATGCGCCAGCCCTTGCCCACCATCGCCGCGCCGCCGATCACCCAGTCGATGGGAATGAACACGTCGCGGCCCCAGTTCGGGCCGTTCTGGAACACCGCGTTGAGCGGCATGTGACGGCGTCCGATGTGCACGCCGGGATGCGAGGTCGGGATGAGCGCGCAGGTGATGCCGAGATCGTCCTCCCGGCCGAGCAGGTGCTCCGGGTCGTAGGCGCGGAACGCGAGGCCGAGCAGCGTCGCCACCGGCCCGAGCGTGATGTAGCGCTTGTCCCAGGTGACGCGCAGGCCGAGCACGCGCTTGCCTTCGTGCTCGCCCCACGTGACGATGCCGTGGTCGGGAATCGCCGCGGCGTCCGAGCCCGCGTACGGATTGGTGAGCGCGAAGCAGGGAATCTCCTGGCCCTTGGCGAGGCGCGGGAGGTAGTAGCGCTTCTGCGCATCGGTGCCGTAATGCAGCAGCAGCTCGCCGGGCCCGAGCGAGTTGGGAACGAGCACCGTGACGGCGACCGTGCCGGAGCGCGTCGACAGCTTCGTGATGACCTGCGAATGCGCGTACGCCGAGAAGCCGAGGCCGCCGTATTCCTTCGGGATGATCATCCCGAGGAAGCCCTTGTCCTTGATGTACTGCCACGCCGCCGGCGGTAGGTCCCTGTAGACGTTGGTCGTCTCCCAGTCGGTCACCATGCCGCACAGCGTCTCGACCTCGTGGTCGAGAAATCGCTGCTCCTCCGCGGTGAGCGCGGGCGCGGGCACGTCGAGCAGCCTGCGCCAGTCGGGACGCCCGGAGAAGAGCTCGCCGTCCCACCACACCGTGCCTGCTTCGAGCGCTTCGCGCTCGGTTTGCGACATCGGCGGCATGACCTTGCGGAACGCGCGCAACAGCGGTGCGCTGACGAGCGCGCGTCGCACCGGCGCGACGCCGAGCATCAGAACGAAGGCCGCAATGATCGCGAGCACGAGCCACGACAGGATCATCATCGATGCGCTCCGGTGTGTGCGACGGCGTTCATGGAGTGCGCGCGAGCTCCCCGTCGAGCTCCCGGGTGACCGAATCGAGATCGGGCAACGGCGTGGTGAGCCCGGCCAGAAGGAATGGCGCGAGCCGGCGCAACAGCAGCTCGTCGTTGGCGGTATCGCGCGGATTGAGCTCGGCGATCATCTTCAGCGCGTCCGTGCCCGCCAACGTGTACGACAGCGCGCCCATGATGAAGTGCAGGCGCCAGGACAGCTCGCGCCGCGACAGGTGCGGCAGCGCCCGCGCGAACGCGGCCTTGAAGCGCGCGATCACCGCGGCGTACTGGTCGGACAGGAATTGGCGAATGAACGGGGCCGGGTCGGCATACGCACGCCCGAGGAGCCGCAGGAAGTTCTTGCCGCCGCGCGCCGGATCGCGGGCGAGCCGCAACGCGGGCACGAAGAGCGCAAGCAGGATCCGGTCGCACGTCAATGGCGCGGGCGCCGCCCTCGCTTCGAGCCGTGTCAGCAGCTCGAGACGCTGCTGGTTCATCGGATCGAGCCGGCGTGTGAGCACCGACTGGAACAGCTCCTCCTTGCTGCCGAAGTGGTAGTTCACGGCCGCCAGGTTGACTTCCGCGGCGGCCGTGATCGCCCGCAGGCTCGTGGCCTCGAATCCATGCTCCATGAACAACGCTTCGGCGGCGTCGAGAATCCGCTCCTTGGTCACCGTCGGGCGCCCGTCCGGCGGCGCCACGCTCCGGCCAGGTCTCGCACTACGTTCGACGTGGAGTCGCATCGACATGATTCAAACGTTTGTTTGAATGCTAGGCCGGCCGGGATACCGCGTCAAGGCCGCGGCGCCCTGCGCGTGTTCCGCTCGGGTGGTCGGCATCGAGGATCCGACGGTGCGCGGCGGACGCTATACTCCGCCGAGGACGAGGCGACATGCCCAGCATCTCCGTTTCGCGCGCGCACAAGCTTTCGCACACGAAGGCCCGCAATGCCGCGGAGAAGATCGCGCGCGATTTGAAGCAGCGCTTCCAGCTCGACTACGCCTGGGACGGCGACGACATGACGTTCGCGCGGCCCGGCGTCAAGGGCCGCATGCACGTCGGCAAGAGCCGGGTCGCGCTCGACGTTCAGCTCGGCCTGCTGCTCACGCCGATCAAGCCCGCGATCGAGCGCGAGATCCACGCGCAGTTCGACAGGCTCTTCGGTACGTCGTCGAAGGCCTGAGGCGCCCTCAGGACGGCCGCTTCGCCTGGCCGGACCGACGCGAAAGCAGGATCGTCGGATCGGGGAACGGATCGACGCTGCCGCCGACGATCGCCTCGTGCACAGCGGTCTCGCGCGTTCTTATGGTGGCGAGAAACGTCTTCGCGGCGCCCATGGCGCGAAATGCGTCGACGCCGCGCTCGAGGAAATCGTGCAGCGCGCCGAGCCCCGCCATGTGCGCGGGCTTGCGCATCAAGGCGAGCGACGTGCGCACGAGCCGCCTGTGCACGTAGCGATCCAGCGCGGCGCCAACCTCGCCGACGAGATCGATTTGCCGCCGTCGCGCGGTGAAATCGCCCGCGCGCCGGTACGCGCGACAGTAGTCGGCCACGCTGAACGCGGCATCCGCGCGAGGCAGCCGCTGGAGCAGCAGCAGGTCCAGCTCCTGCGACAACGCGTTGAGCTCGACCGCCTGCGCCACGCATGCGACGAGCTCCTGCGGCAGCATGCGAACCATCGCCGGGACGATGCGCATGAGGTCGGCGTCGCGCTGGCTGAAATCGCCGCTGCCGTAGAGATCCTGCTCGAAAAAACGGATCGCCGGCGCGTAGCGCGCCTCATCGGCGAGGTCCGCGTACGTCTGGCGCAAACGCGCCGCCTGCCATTCGCGCACGCGATCGAGCGCACCGGCGACGATCGGGTTCGCGGCGCGCTCCGCGTTGAGCGCCTGCGTTCGGCCGAGCTCGCGGATGAGCGCCGCATGCGCCGGGTTGAGGGAAGCGGGCATCGCGTCGAAGATAATGGCATGCCGCGCATCGGCAAGCCGGCCCGATGAGCGGGGCATTAGATTGATTGCTCTAGCGCCCGGGGCTATGGTGGCCCGAGGGCAACGTGCATGGATCGCAGGGCATTTCTCGTCACCGGCACGCTGGGCGGCGCCGCGCTCGTCGCGGGCGGTTGGCTGCACTTTTCGCGCTACCGCAGCCGGGCGGTGACGCTCGACACCGACGCACGCGCGATCGTGACGGCCATGGTCCCCGCGTTCCTCGCGGGCGCGTTGCCGGACGACGCGCGACGCGCGGACGCCATCCGCGAAACCGTCGACGGCGTGGCGCAGGCGATCCGCGGCCTGCCTCCCGCGACACGAGCCGAGGTTGCGCAGCTTTTCGGCCTGCTCGGCTTCGCACCCGCGCGCATCGCCATGACGCGGCTGTGGAGCGACTGGCCGCGTGCGCGGACCTCGGACGTACAGGCGGCGCTCGATCGCTGGCAGGCGAGCCGCAGCTCGCTGCTGCGCTCGGCCTACGACGGGCTGCATCAACTGATCCTGGCCGCGTGGTACGGCAATCCGCGTGCGTGGCCGGCGATCGGCTATGCGGGTCCGCCGCGACTCGGATGACGATTCACGATCCGATACGCGACGGCCTTGCGCGCGGCTGGCGGGTGGTCGACACGCGAGAACTGGCGCGCGACGCGACGTACGAGGCGGACGTCGCGATCGTCGGGACCGGTGCCGGCGGCGCCATGGCGGCGGACGTGCTTTCGGCGGCCGGCTTGCACGTCGTGCTGATCGAGGAAGGCCCGCTGCGCTCGTCGAGCGACTTCCGCATGCGCGAAAGCGATGCGTACCCGCAGCTCTATCAGGATTCCGCCGCGCGCAAGACGCGCGACAAGGCGATCAACATCCTGCAGGGACGTTGCGTCGGCGGCGGCACGACGGTGAACTGGACGAGCTCGTTCCGCACGCCGGCGCGCACGCTCACGCACTGGGCCGAGGCGTACGGCCTCACGGGCCTCGGGGTCGACGATCTTGTGCCGTGGTTCGAGCGTGTCGAGCGGCGCCTCTCGATCGGGCCCTGGACCCTCGCACCCAATGCCAACAATGCGGCGCTCGCACGCGGCGCGGCAAGGCTCGGCCTCGCGCACGGCGCGATCCGGCGCAACGTATCGGGTTGCTGGAACCTTGGCTATTGCGGCATGGGCTGTCCCACCAATGCCAAGCAGTCCATGCTGGTCACGACGATTCCGGCCGCGCTCGATCGCGGTGCCGTGCTGCTGACGCGCACCCGCGCCGAGCGCTTCGCATGGTCGGGCGATCGCGTCACGCAGATCCGATGCGTCGCGCTCGATGAAGTCGGCGTTGCGCCGGGCTCGCGACGCATCGATGTGCGCGCCCGCACCTACATCGCCGCGGGCGGAGCCATCAACACCCCGGCGCTCCTGCTGCGCAGCGGCGTGCCGGATCCGCACGGCCTCGTCGGCCGACGCACGTTCCTGCACCCGACTGTCGTGTCGGCGGCAGTGATGACCGATCCGGTCGAAGGCTGGTCGGGCGCGCCGCAGACCGTGTATTCGGATGCATTCCTCGACGACGCGCCGCCTGGCGGGCCGATCGGCTACAAGCTCGAAGCGCCGCCGATCCATCCCATCCTCGCCGCGATCACGCTGCCCGGCCATGGCGAAGCGCATGCGCGGATCATGCGGCAGCTCTCGCACATGCACGTGCTGATCGCGCTGTTGCGCGACGGTTTCCATCCGGCGAGCGCGGGCGGCACGGTGCGGCTCGCCGACGACGGCACGCCGGTGCTCGACTATCCGCTCGACGACTATCTCTGGGACGGCGTGCGTCGCGCCTTCGCCTCGATGGCCGAGATCCAGTTCGCGGCGGGCGCGCGCCAGGTGATGCCCGTGCACGCGCGCGGTACGCCTTACGACGACGTGGCCGGCGCGCGCGCGGCCATCGCGAGCTTCGATCTCGCGCCGCTCGTCACGCCCGTCGTGTCGGCGCACGTGATGGGCGGATGTCCCATGGGGCCGGACGTGCGCCGCGCGGCCGTCGACCGCGGGGGCCGCTACCACCATCTCGCGAACCTGTTCGTAGCCGATGGCTCGCTGTTCCCCACGTCCATCGGCGCGAACCCGCAACTGTCGATCTATGCGATCGCGGCCAAGCTCGCGACGGCATGGGCGGCGGAGTGGCGGGCCTGACCACGCCTGGAAGGCATGCACTTTTAGTGTGATCCCTCTAGACCTACGCCGTACAGTCGGCTCCGATGCGGCCTTTGGCGCCGCCCATTGCCAGGAGATGCTCATGCAACACGCAACACGACCCGCGCTTGCCGACAGCGTCCGCACCGCTTCGCGCCAGGTCTGGCTCGCCGGGCTCGGCGCTGCCGTGGTCACACGCGACTGGGCGGGCAAGGAAGCCGGCAACGTCTTTCGCACGCTCGTGCGCGAAGGCACCGTCGTGGAATCGCGCGCCATCCGTTTCGTCGGCGATCGACTCGACTCCTCGGTGTCGCTGCTGCGCGAAGCGCGCAACACGGTCGAAGGTGCCGTGAAGGGTTACGCCGGCACGGCGGTGACGCTCGTGCGGCGCTCGCTGCCGCGAATTCCGGTGACCGCCGCGCTGCGAAGCGCGTCGCCTGCGCGCAAACGAGCCGCGAAGGCGCCCAGCGCAAGCGCCGCGAAACATCGCAAGCCCGCGAAGCCCGTCGCGAAGCGCGCGGCCCGGCGCACCGCGAAACGCTGATTCGAGTACCATCCGCGTCGCCCGGTCCGGCGCGTCCCGCGACGCGCCGGATCACGCTCGCATGACGACGCGCACCCATCGCCGCTCATCGTCCGATCCGCCGCGTCGTGCCGCGGCACGGATGGGCCTTGCGCTCGCCGGTGGCGGGCCGCTCGGCGGCATCTACGAGGTGGGCGCGCTGCTCGCGCTGGTCGATTCGATCCGCGATTTGGACCCGACGGCGCTCGACGTCTACGTCGGCGTGTCGTCGGGCGGATTCGTCGCCGCGGCGCTTGCGAACGGCATATCGCCGTCGCAGATGTATCGGCTGTTCGTTGCCGAAGCAGCCGATGCCCCCATGAAGCCCGCGCTGTTCCTGCAGCCTGCACTGCGGGAGTTCGCGCGCCGTGCAGCGGGATTGCCGCGGCTGGCGTGGCGTGCGCTTGCCCAATACGCGCGCGATCCGCTCGATCGCGGGCTGATGGCCTCGCTCGCGACCCTCGCGCGCGCGCTTCCGACGGGCGTCTTCGACCAGCGCGCCGTCGACGCGTTCGTGGGACGCCTCTTCGCCGTCCCCGGCCGCACCAACGACTTCCGCGCGCTGCGCTCGAAGCTCTACGTCGTCGCGACCAACCTCGACACCGGCGCTTCGGTCGCCTTCGGCAGGCCGGGCCACGATCACGTGCCGATCTCGCTCGCGCTGACGGCTTCGAGCGCGCTGCCCGGCGTGTTCGCGCCGGTGGAGATCGACGCGGCGCACTACGTCGACGGCGCGCTCAACAAGACGCTGCACGCGTCGCTCGCGCTCGACGAAGGCGTGTCGTTGCTCCTGTGCATCAACCCGCTCGTACCCTTCGACGCGTCGCGTGAGCGCCAGCGCGGCCGTGCAGGCATGGGCAAGCTCGACCGCGGCGGGCTGCCGCGGGTGCTCGGGCAGACCTTTCGCGCCGTCATCCGCTCGCGCATGCAGGCGGCCATGGCCAAGTACGCGCGCGCGTATCCGCACGCCGACGTCGTGCTGTTCGAGCCGCCGCGCGAGAACGCCGACATGTTCCTCGCCAACATCTTCGGCTATGCGCAGCGAGAGCGCGTGTGCGCGCTGGCATTCGATGCCACGCGCGCGAACCTGCGCGAGCGCTCGTCGTCGCTCGCGCCGGTGCTGGCACGGCATGGCCTTTCGCTCGATCGCGGCCGGCTCGCCGACCATGCACGCGGCATCGCGGCCGCGCTCACCGACGCGCGGCCGCTGCGCATCTCGGCCAGGCGCGACGTGCGCCAGACCACGCGCGATCTCGCGTACGCGCTCGAACATCTCGAGCGCCGCCTCGCGCTGCTCGCCTGACGCGCGCCGCTCCCGCGCCATCGACGTGCCATGCCGACCAAGCCCCCGCGGCGCACCCGGCAGCGCATCCTGGAAACGAGCCTGCTGCTGTTCAACCGGCTCGGCGAGCCGAACGTGACCACCGCGGACATCGCCGACGAGATGAACATCTCGCCCGGCAATCTCTACTATCACTTCCGCAACAAGGACGAGATCATCGGCGAGCTGTACGCCGCACACGAGGCGTCGCTCGCGCCGCTGCTCGACGTGCCCGCCGGCCGCAGCGTGTCGGCCGAAGACCTGTGGCTGCTGCTGCACCTGCAGTTCGAGCGCATGGGCGAATACCGCTTCTTCTACCGCGACCTCGACCAGATCACGTCGCGCAATCGGCGCATCGCGATGCGCTTCGCCGGCCTCATACGGCGTCGCGAGGCGGCGGTTCAGGCCCTCGCCGACGGCCTCGCGCGCGACGGCGTGCTGCACGCAACGCCGCGGGAGCGCGCAGCGCTGGCGCGCAACGTCGCGCTGGTGTCGACCTGCTGGATGTCGTTCCAGCGCGTGAGCCACGGGGCGACCGCGCACACGCACGGCGACGCAGCGCGCCTGGACCCCGGCGAGGCGGCGTACCAGGCGCTCGCGCTCGTCGCGCCGTTCCTGGTGGGCGACGCACGCACGCTGGTCGAGCGCCTGGGCGACAATTACCTCTAGCAGGGGGCAGCCATGGCCAAGAAGTGGGCGAAGTTTCCGCACGCCAACACCGCGTTCATGTACGACACCGCGGCCATCAAGAAGCACTGGGAGCGACTGCATCGCGGCGACACGGAGCCATTCCCGGCCAACAGCCAGGTGCTCGACGCATGGCGCTTCCATCACGCGGGCGACTTCCAGCAGGCCGTCGCGCTGGGACGCACCGCGGGCGCGAGCGGCAACAAGGTCGCGGTCAAGGCGCAAACCGTGCACGCAACGTATCTCGAGAAGCACGAGCCGACGAAGCTCGCGCTGCTCGAGCAGGCGTTCGGGTGGGCCGACGAGTACCGCAGGAGCGCGCCGAAGGACGCGAACGCGCATTACCTCTACGCCTTCGCGCTCGGACGATACGGGCAGCACATCTCGGTGGCAAAGGCATTGGCGCAGGGCTATGGCGGCAAGATCAAGGACGCGCTCACGACGGCGCTGAAGCTCGCGCCGAAGCATGCAGAGGCACACACCGCGTTCGGCGCGTATCAGTCGGAAGTGATCGACAAGGTGGGCGCGCTGGTGGCGGGCATGACGTACGGCGCCAAGAAGGACAGCGCCCTCGAGCACTTCAGGGAAGCGCTCGAGCTATTTCCGGAATCGCCGATCGCGCACATCGAGTACGCCAACGGCCTGTTGCGCCTGTTCGGCAAGGCGCGCATCGACGAGGCGGCCAAGCTCTACGACAAGGCCGCCAAGGCGAAGCCCATGGATGCCATGGAGCGGCTCGACGTCGAGCTCGCGAAATCGGAGCTCGAATGATCAGCGGGGCGGCCGCCCCTTACCCTGATCCTCTCCCTGCCTGACCTCGGCGTGCGTCGTTCACGCATCACGCACGCGGTAAGTGTCGACTGCGTTTACATACCGCACCGAAGCAGCGTCATTGCCTATCGAAGGGTCTTGATAGCCATGCAGTCTCTCTGTGCGGCATGATTTATGCGCCGGGCCAATTGTTCCCTACAAACGCCCCGTTTGTAAGAAACGCCAACTTCGCCCACGAGCGACGCACTCCCTGACACGTTGCCTGGCGAATCGCCATCAGCGCCACGCAACGACCTCGAGGGATCCGTAGTAACGCAGGGGCACGCCGCGAAGGCCCCCAAATGCATCGTCGCCGCGCGCTCCCGGAGAGGAGGTGCACACCATGAAACGCGCCAGGAGCATGAATCCTCGTACGTTCCCATCGACGCTCGCGATCGTGGCGGCCGGAATGCTGTTGGTTGGCCCGACGATCGCGCACGCCACTCCCATTCTCATCGACTTCAATGATGTCGCGCCCGCGCCCACCTTCGGCGGGACCTGGAATACCGTTCCGGACACATCCGCTTCGATCCAGCTCGTCGACGCGACCGGGGCGACGACCAGCCTCTCGCTGTCGTTCGGCGACAACTGGACCAGCGATGATCTCCAGGTCAGTTTCTGGTCTCACGGAAATACGGCATGGATCGATGGCAATGCCGCGATGGATCACCTGTCATACGACTTCACCGAAAATCAGCCCGGGACCATCGCTATCGCGGGGCTTGCAACCGATCTCGTCTACCGCATCGACCTGCTGGCAGCTCAGGAATTCAGCGTTCCCCTGCTGGGAACGGCCGACTTTTCGATATTCGGCAGCTTCGGCGATTCGGTACCCAACGGAAACAACTTCAATGTGCACACCGACGGCCTGGTGAACGGCAACTTCATCACCTGGAACGCGGTCACGCCAAGCGCGAGCGGCCAGGTCCTGATCCAGGTTGCCGGCTCCGACGATACGAATCCGCACATGCTGGGCAGTGCCGTCTCCGCGGCCCGCATCACTTGCCTGCGACCGAGCGCCGCAGGCGTCCCGCAAGAAGTCGTCTGTCCCCCTGCGGCTGTGCCTGAGCCGGGCACGATCGTGCTTCTGGCGGTGGGCGTCTTGGGAATCTGCGTAACGCGCGCTCGGGCGCTCGGGTAGCGTTTCTTCATCAAGCCGCCACGGACGCTTCCGCCAGCGCGGGGTCGAGATCGCCTTCGAAGGGCCACGGCGACATCAAGGTGGTGAGCAGGAGCTTCTCGAACTCGTCGCCGAAGCGCGCGACGATGCGCTCGGGATCGGGACACAGGCCGCGATCGGTGACGAGGCCGAACTGCACCATGCCGCCGTACGAAAGGATCGACACGCCCATGCCGATGTCGCCCGACTGCGGCACCCAGAACATCAGGCGGTCGATGCGGCTGCCCGCGAGATAGAGCGGCTGCGCGGGACCCGGCACGTTGGTCATCACGGCGGTCGCATTGCGCGCGAGCGTGACGAGCAGCG
>DASXAF010000033.1:0-56572 GCA_036406955.1 Casimicrobiaceae bacterium | reverse complement strand
CGGCGTGCACACGATCGGCTTGCCGCGCGTGTTGAACGACGTGTTGATGACCACCGGGACGCCCGTGTGCCGCTCGAACGACGCGATGGTGTCGTAATAGAGCGCGTTGTGCTCGCGCGCAACGGTCTGCACGCGCGCCGTGCCGTCGGTGTGGCACGCGGCGGGGATGCGCTTGCGCTGCCCGGGCAGCACGTCGTGCACGAACAGCATGAACGGCGAGCAGTCGCAGCCGCGGAACCACTCGGACGCGCGATCCTGGAGCACCGCCGGCGCCACCGGCCGGAAGTCCTCGCGGTCCTTGAGCTCGTTGAGCCGCGCCTGCATCGTCGCATTGCGCGGCGAGGCGAGGATCGAGCGGGCGCCGAGCGCACGCGGGCCGAACTCCATGCGTCCCTGGAACCACGCGACGACGCGCTCGTCGGCGAGCCGCGTGCCGATCGCCTCGGCGAGGTCGCGCGGGCGCTCGAACGCGATGTGCGCGCGCCGCAGCGCGGCCTCGATCTCCGCGGCGGAATACTGCGGGCCGTAGTAGACGTGCTCCATCACGAATCGGCGCGATGCGGGTGCGCCGCTGCCGCGCGCTTCGCGGTCGATCCACAGTGCGGCGCCCAGCGCGGTGCCGGCGTCGCCCGCGGCCGGCTGCACCCAGACGGCGTCGAACAGGCCCGCGTCGCGCAGCTTCGCGTTCATCACGCAGTTCAGCGCGACGCCGCCGGCCATGGCGAGGTTGCGCATGCCGGTCGTGTCGCGCAGCCAGCGCGCGATCGCGAGCGCCGTCTCCTCCAGAACGATCTGCACCGCGCGGGCGACATCGGCATGCTCTGCCGTGAACGGCGCATGGCGCGAACGCGGCGTGCACCATCGCGAGAAGTCGATCGGGTCGATCTCGTACTGCCCCTCGCCTCGCCAGTGCACGTGCGCGCGCAGCGCGTCCGCAAGGCGCGCCGTGCCGAACGACGCGAGCGCCATCACCTTGTATTCGTCGGAGGAATGCAGGAAGCCCAGGTGGCGCGTGACGTCCTCGTACATGAGGCCGAGCGAATGCGGCAGCCGCACTTCGCCGATGCGCCGGTATTCGCCGCTGCGGAAGACGCCGTACTGGGTGGACGCCGCTTCGCCCCGGCCATCGAGCGTGAGCACCGCGGCGTCGTCGAACGGCGCGGCGAGAAAAGCGCTCGCCTGATGCGCGAGGTGATGGGGAACGTAGTGCCAGCGATAGCGCGGCGTATGGCCGTTCGGCGAGAGGCGTGCCTGCAGGTGATGCGGCGCGCCGCCCGCGAGCTGGCGCGGCGCGTTGACGATGTACGACAGGAACAGCGCGTCCCACGGTTCGCCGCTTGCCGGGCGCACCGCGCTCGGCACGAGCGGCAGCGTGATGCTCTCGGGCGCCTCGTGCCCGTTGATCAGCAGCGCCGGGTCGTACGAATAGGCGACGTGATCGACGTCCGCCACCGTGACGCCCGCTTCCGCGAGGCAATAGTCGATGGCGTGATACGGAAGCTCCCACGCGGTGAACGGGACCGGCCGCTTTCCATGCTTGATCTGGGTGAAGCGCTCCTCCTCGGCCGCCGCCACCAGCGCACCGTCGGCGACCAGGCACGCCGCCGAGTCGTGATACGCCGCGTTGATGCCGAGGGTGATCATGTCGTCACATCCGCCCGCTACGCTGCCACCGTGATGGATGAATCGCCGGCCGCGGCGGCAGCCGGCGCGCGCGGAACGTCCGCCGTGAGCCGGCGCACCGCGTCGACCACTTCCTCCGGCGCCACCGTTGCAAGGCATCGATGGTGGCCCTGCGGACAAACACTCTTGAAGCAATACCTGCAGGCGACGTCATGGTTCAGCACGCAATGCGCCACGCCCCACGGCGTGTGCTGCGGGTTGGTGAGTGCATAGAGATCGACCACCGGGGTGTCGACCGCGGCAGCGAGATGCGCCGCGACCGAGTTGTTCACGACCGCGACCGTCGCGAGCTGCAGGAGCGCGGCGAGCTCGCCGATGTCCAGCGTGCCGGCGAGCGACACGGCGCCTCGCACGCGTGCGCGCACGATTTGCGCGGCGGCGATGTCCTCGGCGCCGCCCGCGACGACGACCATCCAGCCGTCTTCCTCGGCGAGCCGTTCGGCCGCCGCGGCAAAGGCGTCCACCGGATAGCGGCGCGACGGGGCCGTTGCGCCGGGATGCAGGACGAGCATGCGCCCGGCCGGCGCCATGCCGGCTTCGCGCAGGCGCTGCAGCACGCGGGCACGTGCCGCGGCATTGACCGGAAATTGCAGCCGCGTGTCGCTCGCGCGCGCGCCGAGCGCCGCCGCGAGATCGAGCTGGCGCTGCACCTCGTGGCGCACCCCGCGCTGCGCGTCGAGATCGCGCTCGGGCTGCCAGTCGGTCAGCAGCTCGTACGGGTTCTCGCGGCAGTACGCGGCGCGCAGCGGGATCGCCGCGAGCATCAGGACCATCGCGGCGGGCAGCGGGTTCTGCGAGAACACCGTGAGCACGACCGCCGCATCGAAGCGGCGCGCGCGCAGGTCGCGCACGAGCGCCAGCGTGCGCGCCGGCGCGTCGTTCGAGCACGGGTGCTTCATCCACGGCGCCGTGAACGCGATCACGTCGTCCACGAACGGCAGGCGCTTCGCGATGTGCGCGCCCGCCGGCGACACGAGCACCGACAGCCTGCGCCGCGGCGCGCCCTCCTTGAGCGCGCGCAACGCGGGCGTGGACATCAGCACGTCGCCCATGCCGTCGAGGCGCACCGCAAGGACGTTGCGCGCACGTGCCCACTCATCGGCGCTCATGGAACGAGCGATGCGGCGCGGGCGAGCGCACCCGCCCGCGCACGCTCGTGCGCCCTCACCACGAACGCGGCGGCCTCGTCGAAGCGGTGGACGATCGCGTCGGGATCGCGGCCGGGCCCCCGGCGCCATTCGGTCTCGCCGCCGCGGTCGACCAGGACCGCGCCACAGCCCGCACGCTTGCCCGCCTCGACGTCGTCGAGGATGTCGCCAATCATCCACGAGGCCGACAGGTCGATCGAATGACGACGCGCCGCGTCGAGCAGGAGCCCGGGCTTCGGCTTGCGGCATTCGCAGGGACGTGCGTACCACGCATGCACGCCGTCCGGATGATGCGGACACCATCCGTACGCGGTGATCACCACGCCGCCGGCCGCGAGCAGGCGGTCGAGTCGCGCTTCGACGCGGTCGAGCGCGCTGCGGCGAAAGCGCGCGAACGCGATGCCCGGCTGGTTCGACACGACGAACAGCCGGAAGCCCGCGTCCTGGATCGTGCGCAGGCCGGCGAGCACGCCGGGAAGCAGGCGCACGCGGGCCGGATCGACGTTGTACGGGACGTTCTCGACGAGCGTGCCGTCCTTGTCGAGAAAGACGGCGGGCTCGGTCATACGACCCCCACGCTTGCGGCTGGCGCCGCTGCGCTGCCCCCGAAGGGGGCGCAATTCGCGCCTTGGGGCGGCCCGGCGGCGCGACATACGACCCCCACGCTTGCGGCTGGCGCCGCTGCGCTGCCCCCGAAGGGGGCGCAATTCGCGCCTTGGGGCGGCCCGCCGGCGCGAACGTTCACGGCCACGACGTCTCCTGCACCGGCAGCACGGCGATCTCCGCGATCACCGATTCGCGCGGCTGCGTGAGCGCGAAGCGCACCGCGCGCGCCACGTTGCGCGGATCCTGCAGCTTCGCCGGATCGAGGTCCGGGAAGCGGTCGAGCAGGAACGGCGTGCGCATGCCGCCCGCGACGATCGCGGTCACGCGCACGCCGAGCGGCCGCAGCTCCGCATGCAGCGCGTAGGTGAGGCCCAGCAGGCCCCACTTGCTCGCGTGATACGCCGCCGCATTCGGCCACGCGCGCTTGGCGGCGGTCGAGGCGACGTTCACGATGTCGCCCTTGCGCTCGCGCAGCAGCGGCAGCGCGAACTTCGCGACCAGGAACGGCGCGCGCAGGTTCGTGCGCAGCACGGCGTCCCATTGCTCGACCGCGAGCGACTCGATGTCCGTGGTGACGTCGACCCCCGCGTTGTTCACCACGGCGTCGAGGCCGCCGTACGCGTCGCGCGCGTGCGCGACGAGGCGGCGCACGTACGCCTCGTCGCCGACATCGCCGATCATCGCATTTGCAGTCGCGCCGCTCGCGCGGGCGGCCTGCACGGTCTCGTGCGCGCTCTCGCTGCGGTCGGCCACGAGCAGCGTCGCGCCCGCGTCGGCGAGCTCGGCGCAGATGGCGGCGCCGAGGCCGCGTCCGCCGCCGGTCACCAGAGCCACTCGTCCTGAAAGCTCGCGCGCCATGGCCATCAGCTTCCCGGCTGCGCGCGCTGTTGCGCGTATCCGCGGCGCGGCACCGCGAGCGGCGGCGGCATCGCGACTTCGGCGTACACGTCGGCCAGCGCGTTCGACACCTTCTGCCAGGTGAACAGGTCGTACGCGCGCCGCCGCGCGCGCTTGCCGAGCAGGCGCGCAATCGACGGATCGCTGAACACGTGCGCGAGGCGCCGCGCGAGCGCGTCCGCGTTGCGCGGCTCGACGAGGAACCCCGTGCGGCCGTCCTCGACGGAATACTGCACGCCGCCGACGCGCGCGCCGATCACCGGGATCCCGCACGCCATCGCCTCGACCGGCGTGATGCCGAACGGCTCGTACCACGGCATCGTGACGAATACGTCCGACGCGCTGTAGTAGTAGCGCAATTCCGTGCGGGCGCGCTGGCCGACGAACTTCACGTTCGCAGTCACGCCCTCGTCGGCCGCGATCTGCATCAGCCGCCCGATCTCGGGCGTGCGCGCGGGATCGGGCTCGGGCGTCTCGCCGCCGACGATGACCAGCAGCGCGCTTCGATGGAAACGCCGCTCGAGCAACGCCAGCGCGCGTATGACCGTGTCGACGCCCTTGCGCGGCACCATGCGGCCGAGCTGCAGGATGATGGGACGATCGAGCGGGAGGCCGAGGCGGCGGCGCGCGGCGGCGCGATCGACCGACCCGAGCTCCCCGGGATCAAAGCCGCAGGGGATCATCCGGATGCGGCTCTGCGGCGCGCGGTAGAGGCGGCGCAGGTCCATCTCGTCCTGCGGGCACTCCGCCACGATGAAGCTGGCGGCGTCGATCACCATCTGCTCGATGGCGCAGCGCTGAGAGGGGAATTCATCGTGCGGCTGGTAGATGAGGCGCACCTTGCCGAGCGCGTGGAACGTCACGACGTACGGAATGCCGAGCTCCTCCTTGAGCCTGCGTGCAACGAGGCCCGACATGAAGAAGTGCGCGTGCGTGAGCGCGTAGGGCACGCCGCGGTCGCGGGCCGCGCGCGCGATCGCGGCGATCTCGCGCGCGAACTGCGCCATGTACGGCAGCATGTATTCCTTGCGCACGAACTGCGCGGGACCGGCGCGCACGTGGATCACGCGCAGGCGAGGTGCCCATTCGACGATCGCCGGCAGATCCTCGTCGTCGCGGCGCGTGAACACGTCGACGTGGAAGCCCATCCCGGCCAGGTGCCGTGCCGTCTGCGCGACGTACACGTTCTGTCCGCCCGAATCGACGCCGCCGAGCGCGGCCAGTGGTGATGCGTGCTCGCTGACGAGCGCAATCCTAGCGGACATGAAGCATGCTTTCCCGATCCAAGTGACGGTCCGCGCGACGAGAGTGGCGCTTTATGGATCGAAGCGTCTGCAAAGGCCGTGCCGATACGAGCGTTCCGCACGATCCAAGTGGGGCAAGCGCGCATGCGTCGCGCGCATGGCCCGCGGAATCGCTGCAAGAATTACCGGTAACGATGCAGGCTGCGGCGGCGGTGCGCGTGAAGCTTCACGCGCGATGCAACGGCATGCGCGCGTCGACCACGAGCGCATCGCCTGCGTCCGTGCGCATCGTCGCGACGCCGCCATGTCGCTCGATGATGCGGCGCGCGGCCACGAAGCCGAGCGACTGCGGTCCCGGAAAAGCGAGCACGTCTTCGGTGCCGCGGAATGCGTCCGCGGAAACGCGCGCGGGACGCGCGACGATGCGGATGCTCAACGTTCCGTCGCGAGGCTCCGGTGTCACCGCGATCTCGCCGCCCGCCGCGGTGGCGTCGATTGCAGCCAGCATGAGATCGATGAGGGCGAGGTGCAGCAGGTCGGTGTCGCCCGCGGCGCAGGCCTCCGCATCCGTCGCATCGAGCCGCATGCGCACCTCGCGCAGCGAGGCGTGGTGCCGCAGCGCGTGCTGCGCGCCGTGCAGCAATGCCGATATCGAGAGGACGCCGGTCGACGGCTCCGCGGGCGTCACCGCCGCCGTCATCGCGCGCGCGCATTCCGAGAACCGGCGCGTCTCGTTGGTGAGCGTGTCCGCGTAGCGGCGGCAGCGCTCGAGCGCCGGATCGTCCGGCTGCTGCGCGGTGATGCGCGCGAGCGTTCCGGACAGCAGTGCAAGCGTGAGGTTGAAGTTGTTGAGGGGACCGTTGAGGTCGTGCAGCAGGCCCGCGAGCACGTACTGATGCGCGTCGGCGCGGCTCGCGGCGATCAGCGACCAATCCGGGCTCTCGAGTCGGTCGCTGCGCTGGAGCAACGCCAGGTACGCCGCGCCGTTCGTCGCACCCGTGGCGTGCACCTCGATGCGCAGCGCGCCGTCGCCGCCGTCGACGGCACCGCCCGCACGCAAAGGCTGCGCGCCCCGCGGCAGCGAACCGGCCGCGACGCCGAGCGCCGGTGCAAGCGACGGCCAGCGCGCAACGAGCCGCGGTTCCTCGGCCTCGCCGAGCATCGCGCATGCGCGCGCGCTCGCGAAGCGCAGTGCGCCGTCGGCATCGAGGAGCAGAACGCCGCATGGCAGCAACGCCGCGAGCGCGCGCGTCGGCGCATGGTCATCGAGCGCGCCGGCACCGGGGCTCATGGGCGAGCGGCCCGCATGTTGCACACGCCGCCAACGTGGCGCGGATGTTGCATCGAGTCCGGCATCCCATGGGAACCATCGACCTCGAAGTGCTGGTCGTCGACGACGACCCGGCGGCGCGCGAGCTGCTTGCGACGGTGCTCGCGGAGCGCGGCGCGCGCGTGCAGATCGCCGGCTCGGCCGCCGAAGCGCGCAACGAGCTCGCGCGAAGGCGGCCCCACATCGTCATCTCCGATCTCTGCATGCCGAGCGAGGACGGCTGCGAGATGATGCGGCGCATCCGCGATCTCGAGCCGCCGCGCGGCGCCCGCCTTGCCGCCGTCGCCGTCACCGCGCAGGCGAGCCGCGAGGCGCGCGCGCATGCGCTGACCTCGGGCTTCGACGCGGTGCTCGCGAAACCGCTCGACGTCGACGAGCTTCTGGCGACGGTGCTTCAAGTGGCCGAGACCGCGGAGCGGCTGCCCGCGGCCAGTGCGGCCGGTTCGCTGGTCCGTGACTCGTAGGCGCGCAGGCGGTTGTAGAGCGTCTTGACGCTGATGCCGAGGATCTCGGCGGCGGCTTCCTTCGTTTGCGTGTGCTGCACGGTCGCCAGGATCAGCCGCTTCTCGACCGCGTCGATGCGATCGCCCACGCTCACCTGGAACGAGCGGCCGGTCGGCTCGGCGTTCAGCGTGGGCTCCGCCGACAACCCGACCTGGGTGATCCACTCGCCGTCGCTCATGATGAACGCGCGCTGCACGACGTTCCAGAGCTCGCGCACGTTGCCCGGCCAGCTGTAGCGCTTGAGCCGCTCGATCGCCGCGGGCGTGAACGCCTTCGGCGTGCGGGCGCCCTTGTTGAGCTCCGCGAGGAAATGCTCCGCGAGCAGCTCGATGTCCTCGATGCGCTCGCGCAGCGGCGGCACGTACAGCGGGAACACCTGCAGGCGATACAGCAGGTCGCGCCGCAGCTTGCCCGCGTTGACCGCCTCGTGCGGATTGCGGTTGCTCGCCGCCAGCACGCGCACGTCGGTCTCGAGCGGCTGGTCGGACCCGACGCGACTGACCGTGCGCGTCTCGAGCACGCGCAACAGCTTCACCTGCAGGTCGGCGGGCATCTCGGTGACTTCGTCGAGGAACAGCGTGCCGCTGTGCGCGCGCTCGAAGAAGCCGCGATGCTGGCGATTGGCGCCGGTGAAGCTGCCCTTCTCGTGGCCGAACAGCTCGCTCTCGATGAGCTGCGGCGAGATCGCGCCGCAATTGACCGCGAGAAACGGCTGCAGGCGGCGGCGGCTCACTTCGTGGATCGTCTGCGCGACGACCTCCTTGCCGGTGCCGCTCTCGCCGGTGATGAACACCGTTGCGCCCGTGGGCGCCACGCGCTCGAGCTCGTCGTAGAGTCGCTGCATGGGCGGCGACGCGCCGACCAGTCGCCCGAAGCGTCCGAGCGATCGCAGCTCGTTGCGCAACCCCGTGACTTCCGCGCGAAGCTCCGTCGGCTTGGCGACCCGCGACAGCACGCCGCGCAGGTGCGCGAGGTTGATCGGCTTGAGCAGGTAGTCCGTCGCGCCGCGGCGAATCGCCTCGATCGAGCTCTCGAGCGTCGCGTGGCCCGTGACGACGATGACTTCGGTCGTGGTGCCGCGCGGCAGATCGCGCAACAGCTCCATGCCGTTGCCGTCGGGCAGCACGAGATCGAGAAGGATTACATCCGGCGCATTGCGCAACCGCTCGCGCGCTTCGGCGAGGCAGCCGGCGGTGGAGGTCGTGAAGCCTTCATCCGCAACCAGCTCGGCCAACGCGGCCGAAGCGATGGCGTCGTCGTCGATGATCAGTGCATGGGGCATCGCACGCTAGCTGCCGTCCCCGCGGCAGCGGGATGAACGACGTCGCTGTCGAATGGGTGCAACAGCGCGCGCGCAAGAGTTGTACCGCGGTACTCCGCGCGCTGCGTGCGCGCCGTTGCGATGTGAGCGGTTTGATTCTCTGACATTTTTGCGGCAGGCACGCGCGCCGCGCGGAACGCGCCGCGTCGGAACCCCGGTAAAGATTACCATCGCCCTTTGAAAGATGGCGACTGCGCCTCGGCGTCATTCGCGGCGACGGGCAGGCGAGTCGCGCGCCCCGGCCCTGCACGACGTCGCGGAATGCCTTGGCCAGCAACGGATTGCGCGACGTCGCTGCACACCACCCCGGCGCGGCCGCGAATGGCACCGATCCTGCTAATCGACGAAGGGTAGCAACGCGTCCCCTTCACTCGGAATCCGGAGGATACACATGAACCTCAAACCCTGGGCGGTACTGGCCATCGCGGCTGCGATCGGCGTGGTCGGCTGCCAGCGCGAAACGAGCAGTACGTCCTCGACGACCCCTTCCACGACGACGACACCTTCGACGACGCCACCGTCCTCGAGCTCGAGCAGCTCCACGATGGCGCCGAGCACGCCGCCGTCGTCGAGCAGCAGCTCCAGCGCGTCGACGCCTCCGTCGTCCACGCCGCCGTCGAGCTCGAGCAGCTCGACCGCGCCGAGCACGTCGTCGTCCAGCGACACCATGTCCAAGGACAAGGACAAGGGCAAGTAACGCCGCATCGCCGCAGCACGACGCGGTTCGTCGGCGGTCCCGGCGAACCGCGTTTTTGCGAGCGATGACGCCGCGCGGGCCTCACGCTCGATCTCACCGGAGAAATGCCATGGCAACGACCGCGAATACCGTCGGCAACGCAACGCGGCAGGACAGCGCGACAGACCGCATGCAAGGCGCGCTCGACGACCTGTCGCAAACTGCATCCGAGAGCGTGGACCGCTGGTCCGACGCGGCGCAGGACACCGTCCAGCGCGTCTCCGACAACGCGAGCGAATACGCGAGCAGGCTCGGCGAACGCGGCGCGCGCCTCGCCGACGACACGCGCGACTACATCTCGGCGCATCCGATGCGCACGCTCGCGATCGCCGCTGCCGCCGGGTTCCTGATCGGCCGCATGCTGCGCTAGGCGCCGGTGTCCGCGTGCGCGTAGCGCCCTCGCGCTCCATCGGCGGAGCGCCCTGGGAAGCGGGCTCGGCCGGCGCGGCGCGCCGCGCCGAGCTGCATCTGCTGGACACCACGATGCTGTACGCGCCCAACAGCGGCGGCGTGGCGCGCTACCTGCGCGAGAAGCGCGCGTGGCTCGCACGCCACACGTCGATGCGGCATACGCTGATCGTGCCATCGCTGCGCGATGGCGTCGGCCCGCATGGCGAGATCATGATCGGCACGCGCGCGCTGACGCGCTCGCCCTATCGCTGGCCGTACGACGCGCCGCGGTGGGTGCGCGAGATCCGCGCACGCGCGCCCGACCTGGTCGAAGCCGGCGACCCGGGCCCCCTCGGCTGGATCGCGCTCAATGCCGCGCATCGCATGGACGTGCCGCTGGTGTCGTTCTGTCATGCCGAAGTCGTGCGCATGGTCGAGCAGCGCCTCGGCGCGTTCTGCGCATACTTCGTCCAGCACTACGCGCGCATCTTCTACCGGCGTTGCGACCTGGTCGTCGCCCCGAGCGCGTACATGCGCGACCGGCTCGCCGAGTGGGGCGTGCGGCATGCGATCGTGCGTCCGCTCGGCGTCGACGTCGCGACGTTCAACCCCTCGGCACGCGAGCACGACCTGCGGCGCCGGCTCGCGCTGCCGCGGCGCAGCCGCGTGCTGATCTATGCCGGGCGCTTCGCGCCGGAGAAGAACCTCGACGTGCTCCTCGACGCGTTCCGCCGGCTCGGCCCGCGCTATCACCTCGTCGTCGCCGGCGCCGGCGACGCGCTGCCGCGCCAGTCGAACGTCACGCACGTGCCGTTCGTCGAATCGACGCGCGACCTCGCGCGCCTGCTCGCGAGCGCCGACGCGCTCGTCCATGCGGGCGACCAGGAGACGTTCGGGCTGATCCTGCTGGAAGCCATGGCGTGCGGGCGCCCGGTCGTCGCGCCGAATGCCGGCGCGGCGCCGGAGGTGGTCGGCTCCGACGCCGGCATCCTCGTGCGCCCGCGCGATCCCGATGCGCTCGCGCAAGCCGTGAGCGCGCTCTACGAGTCCGACCGCGACGCGCTCGGCAGCAACGCGCGGCGGCGCGTGGAGCAGCACTACACCTGGGATGCCGCGATGCGCGGGTTGCTCGGGGCGTACCGCGCGGCGCTGTCGCCGTCCCCGATCACCATGCCGAACTATGCCGCCTCGTGACGCGCAAGCGCGCGTGACGATCGAGCTGCACGACGTTGCCCCGGCGACGTGGCCGGACTGCGAGCGCGTGCTGCGCATGCTCGACGAAGCGGGCGCGACGCGCCTCGCGCTGCTCGTGGTGCCGCACTTCCATCGCGAGCGGCCGCTCGCCGCCGACGCGCGCGTCGTGGCCGCGCTGGAGCGCCGCCTCGCGCGCGGCGACGAGCTCGTGCTGCACGGTTGCTACCACGTCGACGATCAGGCGCCGCCGCGCGGGATACGCGATTATGTCGCGCGGCGCGTGCTGACCCGGGGCGAAGGCGAGTTCGCGGCGCTCGGCGAAGCCGAGGCCGCGTCGCGCATCGAGCGCGGTGTCGCGCTTTTCACGAGGCTCGGGTGGCCGCTGTACGGCTTCGTGCCGCCCGCGTGGCTGCTGGGCGAGGGCGCCCGTGCCGCGCTCGCGCGAAGCCGTGCATTCGAGTACGTCGCCGTGCGCAGCGGCGTCTATCGCCTGCCGGGCTGGCGCCACGTGCCGACGGCCACGGTGGCGTACAGCCCCGATCGCGCATGGCGTCGCGCGATGTCGCGCGTCATGATCCGGCGCGAGATGCGTCGTGCGCGCTCGCTGCCGCTCCTTCGTCTTGCGATCCACCCGCAGGATGCGCGCGTGCCGGAGGTGATGCGTCACTGGCGCGCGATCGTCGACGAAGCGCTCGCCCTGCGTCCCGCGATCGCGAAGCACGAGTGGATCGCCGCGACGACGTAGCGCCGCGCTGCCGAGCTTCCGCGCGCTCGAGCGCGGTCAGCACGGCGAGCGCGCGGCGCTCGTAGTCGCGCAGCCCGTGCGGCGCGTGCACGCGCCGCGGCGAGAGGCCGCCGTCGAGGAAGGCGCGCACGACGCCGGGATGCACATAGCTCTTGCGCACCACCGCCAGCGTATTGCCGAGCACGCCTGCGGCCGTACGCAGCGCGTCGTTCACCACTCGCGCGGCCGCGGTCCCGGATGCGGGAAGCTCCGCGCCGTCGAGCGCATTGACGGCGATCATCGTCGCGCCCCACGTGCGAAAGTCCTTGGCGGTGTAGTCGGCGCCCGCGACGCGCTTGAGGTAGTCGTTCACGTCGGTTGCGCACACCTGCCGCGGCTCACCGGCGTCGTCGTACTGGAAGAGCTCGTAGCCCGGCAGGTCGAGGCAGCGGCGCAGCACCCGCGCAAGGCGCCGGTCCTCGAGGGTGACGTCGAGCTCCTTGCCGCCCTTGCCGCGGAAGCGCAGGCGTATGCGATCGCCCGCGACCTTCACGTGCCGGTTGCGCAGCGTCGTGAGCCCGAACGAGCCGTTGTCGCGGCGATAGCGCTCGTTGCCCACGCGCACCAAGGTACGGTCGAGCAGGCTCACCATCGCGGCCAGCACCTTTTCGCGCGGCAGGCCCGGCATCGCGAGGTCGCGGTCGACTGCCTTGCGAATCGCCGGGAGACTGCGCGCGAAGGCGCCCAGCCGGTGGAACTTGTTCTCGTCGCGCAGCGCGCGCCACTCGTCGTGATAGCGGTACTGCTTGCGGCCGCGCGCATCGCGGCCGGTGGCCTGCAGGTGCCCGTTCTCGTCGGCGCAGATCCACACCTGGGTCCACGCGGGCGGAATCGCGAGCCGCCGGATGCGGTTGAGCGTGGCCGCGTCGCGCACGCGCGCGCCGTCCGCATCGACGTACGCGAACTTCGGCGGGTTGCCGCGCCGGCGTATGCCGCGCGCACCGTCCAGGCTGTAGCGCAGGCCCGCGGATGCGAGCGCGCTCGCCACGGGCGGCGGCGGCACGGCCGGCTGCGCTTGCGACTCGACGACGACCGGGTCGTCCGTCACGCGCGGCGCCCGATCAGCCGAGCGACGCAACCGCTTCATCCCCGCGTCGCGTGTAGCGCCCCCCGCGTCCCGTCGCCACCGTCGCCGCGATCATCGACTCCAGGCTGTCGCGCAGGTGCGGCCAGAGCTCCGGGCGCTTGCGCGCATACGCGAGCTGTGCCTCGAGGTAGCCGAGCTTCGTGCCGCAATCGTAGCGTCGCCCGGACAGCCGGCAGGCATGGACGCGCTCGTGCGGCAGCAGCGCGGCCAGCAGCCTGGACAGCGCGGCAGGCGGTCCATCGCCCGGAATGCCCGCCACCGCGCGCCACACGGCAGGCGTGAAGATGCAGCGCCCGATGGGCGCGAGGTTCGACGCACCGAGCGAGCCGCCCTGCGTCACGCGACGAACCGAACCGTCGATCTCGTCGACGACCACGGTGCCATCGTGGCGCACGTCGTCGCTCTGGACGGCCTCGATCGCGACGACGGATGCGTCGGTCTGGTCGAACACGTCGAGCAGCTCCGCGAGCGCCGGCCGCTCGCTGTCGACGAGATCGTCGGGGAGGAGCACCGCGAAGGGCTCGTCGCCGGTGAGCGAGCGTGCGCGCTGCAGGGCATCCGCGAGACCCGCGACGACCGGCTGGCGCACGTAGCTGAACGTCACGCCCGACGGCACGATCGACTGCAGCGCCTGCAGCGCCTCGACGTTGTCGCGCGCGGCGAGCTCGTGCTCGAGCTCGTACGCCTTGTCGAAATGGTCCTCGATCGCGCGCTTGTTGCGGCCGGTGACGAAGATCATGTCACGAATCCCGGCCGACGCGGCTTCCTCCACCGCGTACTGGATCAACGGCCGATCGACGATCGGCAGCATTTCCTTGGGGCACGCCTTGGTCGCGGGCAGGAACCCCGCGCCGAGACCCGCCACCGGGAACACCGCCTTGCGGGGGTGAGTACGCACGCTCATCGTTGCCGCTCCGTTCGCCATTCGCCGTCGAAGCGCATCGTGAAGACCCGAAGCCGCGCCACGGCATCGATGCGGTTAGCAGCATCCGTGCCGACGCTCGTGCTCCACACCGCGATCGACGCGCGACTCGCATCAGTAACCGCGGACTGCAATTGCTACTCCGGCCGGTAATTCTTACGCGGGTTTTCGCGTGCCTCGCGCGACGACGCGCGCAATGGATCCCGCTTGTCGCAGGCGAGGCACGCAACGCGTGCGCGCGCTGCGCACGCGGCATGGAGTTTGCGTAACCCAGCCCGAGCCGAAGGCGCGAGCGCGCCGTCGCACGTCACCATTCCAAAGAGGCACGCCATGAACGCTACCCGCACCCGCAGCCGTAACGCATCGTCGAGGAAGAGCGCGAGTTCGCGCGGCCGATCCGCCACCGCGTCGGGGACCAAGGGCTCGCGCGGCAGCACGAGCTCGAAGAAATCCGCGTCCAAGAAATCCGCCTCGAGGAAATCGGCGTCGAAGAAGCCCGCATCCGGCAAGTCGGCGTCGACGCGCGCAAAGTCGTCGAGCCGTGCCAGTCGAACACCCATCGGCCAGGCCATCGAGCTGCTGACGGAGGACCACCGCAAGGTGCAGAAGCTCTTTCGCCAGGCGGAGCGGGTGAAGGACGACACGGAGCGGCTGCGCCCGATCGTCGAGCAGGCGTGCGCAGCGTTGACGCGGCACTCCGAGATCGAGGAGCAGTACCTCTACCCGGTCCTGCACGATTCGATCAAGGAGACGGACCTCATCGCCGAAGCGGAGGTCGAGCACGGATCGGCGAAGCAGTTGATCGAGCAGCTCCAGGGCGGCGATGTGGAGGACGAGCAATACGCCGCGACCTTCACGGTGCTCGGCGAATACGTGAACCACCACATCAAGGAGGAGGAAGGCGAGATCTTCCCCAAGGCGAAGCGCGCGCGGGGGGATTTCGAGCCGCTGGTCGAGGCGCTGATGCAGGAGCATGCCGAGGCGGGTGACATGGCGCGCGGTGCACGCGCCTCGCGGCGGGCAGAGCAGGAGGAGGAGCCGGGGCGGCGCTCGGCGCGCGGCCGGCAGGGTCGCGGCCGAGCGATGGGCGAGACCGACGCACGTGCGGCCGGCGGCATGGGACGCGCCGAAGGCGACCTCGAGCAACCGCGGCGCGGACGCCGCGGTGCCTCCGAGGAAGCGACGGGCGAGACCGAGAGCGCGGGCCGCGGCCGCGACCAAGAGTCGAGCGAGCAGCAAGAGCGCAGCACGCGCGAAGCCGGTCACTGACGCGCACGCCCTCGCAGCGGTTTCCCGCGCCGGCCGCATGCAAGCGGCGGCGCGGCGGGCCGTTGCGCACACGAACATGAGATCGCTGATCGTCTTTTCGCATCTGCGCTGGGACTTCGTGCGCCAGCGCCCGCAACACGTCCTCACCCGCCTCGCGCAGCAGTGGCGCATCCTGTTCGTCGAGGAACCCGTGTTCGACGCGCGCGACCCGTGGGCGGAGCTCCACGCGCCCGCCACCAACATCACGGTCATGCGGCCGCATACGCCGCTCACCGCGCCGGGTTTTCACGACGACCAGATCCCGCTGCTGCGCAAGCTCCTCGCGCGCGCGGTCGCGCGCGAGCGCCTGGGCAGCTACGGCGCATGGCTGTACACCCCGATGGCGTTGCCGCTCCTCCAGAAGCTCTCGCCGCGCGCGCTCGTCTACGACTGCACCGACGAGCTTCGCGGGTGGCGACACGCCCCGCGACAGCTCGTCCAGCGCGAGAACGCGCTCCTCGCCATGGCGAACGTCGTGTTCACGGCGTCGCCGACGCTGCACGACGCGCGCGTCGGCCGCAACCCTGAAGTACACCTGGTGCGGAGCGGCGTCGACCGCGCGCATTTCGCGCGCGCAATCGATGCGCGAATCGCCGCGCCGCAAGTGCGGTCCTGCGCGCGCCCGCGGCTCGTCTACTGCGGCGTGATCGACGAGCGCATCGACCTCGCGCTCCTGCGCGGCATCGCAGCGTCGCGGCCGGAGTGGGAGCTCTGCATCGTGGGGCCCGTGGCCCGCATCGACCCCGCCACGCTGCCGCAGGCGCCTAACCTGCACTACTTCGGAGCGCAGCGGTACGACGATCTGCCCGCGTTCCTGGCCGGCTGCGACATCGCGCTCCTGCCCTTCACGCGCGAGGCTGCCACGCGCTTCGTGTGCCCGACCAAGACGCTCGAGTACATGGCAGCGGAAAAGCCGATCGTCGCGACACCGATCACCGACGTCCGGCGCCTCTACGCCGACGTCGTGGAGTTCGCCGACACCGCAGAAGCGTTCGTGGCGGCGTGCGAGCGGCTGCTGCTCGAGTCGGGCGGCGCGCGGGCGGCGGCGATGGGCGCCATCGCGGCACACCGCTCGTGGGACGACGCCGCGAGCGAGATGCGCGTGCACGTCGAGCGGGCAGCCCTGCGAGGCCCGACCGAGACGGCGGCACGCATGTACCGCGCGGCGTCCGGGCAGCGCACGCAGCCCGCCTCCGCGGGCATCACGCGCCCGTTCACCAGCGAATGTGTCGTCGTCGGCGCGGGCGCGACGGGATTGTCCGCCGCGTATCACTACGGCCCGGGCGCGCTGCTGCTCGACCGCGGGGCGCGCGTCGGCGGCGGCTGCCGCTCGGTCGAGGACACCGGCTTCACGTTCGATCGCGGCGGCCATGCGCTCGTGTCGAACGATCCGTTCGTGCGCGATCTCTGCCGCCTGCTGCTGGGCGACAACGTGCACTGGCAGGACGCCGAGACCGGCGTGGTCCGCGACGGCGAGATCGTTCCGTGCCGGCCCGAATCGCGCACGCGCTTCGGATACCCCTTGCGCGGCGGATTCGAGGCGCTTTGCGCAGGCTTCCTGCCGTTGCTCCGCGCCGACGTCGAGCTCAACGCCGCGGTGGCGCGCATCTCGCCGTTGCGCCGAAGCGTGACGCTGCGCGACGGACGGCGCATCGGCTATCGCACGCTGATCAGCACGATGCCGCTGCCACGCCTCATCGAGGCGCTCGGCGACGACGTGCCGGCGCCGCTGCGACGCTGCGCGGCGGCGTTGCGTCATCGATCGATGCGCTGCGTGAACCTCGGCGTGGGCCGGCCGCATCTGACCGACCGTCACTGGCTGACGTTTCCCGGCGATGCCTGGATCGAGCGCATCTTCATGCAGGGCAACGCGAGCCCGCTGTGCAATCCGCCCGGCGGCTTCGGCCTGACGTGCGAGATCCCCTACTCGCCTGCGCGACCGCTGCCGGCGACCGGCCGTGCGCTGATCGACCGCTGCCTCGGCCTATGCATCGCGATCGGGCTCGTCAAGCCGTCCGATCCGATCCTCACCGCGAACGAAATCGATCTTCCCTATGCAGGCCCGGTGGACGACGCCCTGCGTGCAAGCGTCGTAAGCGAGGCGCGCGACTGGCTCGCGCGATTCGGCATCGTGCTGGCCGGGCGGGACGGCGAATGGCAATCAGAGCGCGCCGCGCATCCCTTCGTGGCGGGCCGTGACGCCGCGTCGACTGCGCGCGACGGCGCGCCGGCCGCCGCGCGAACGGCTTGAGGCAACGCGCGCCCGGTGGCTAATCGTCGCCCGGCGCGCCGTCCGGCGCCAGCGTCTCTTCCTCGAGACGGTAGGCGATCGTCGTCGCGATGACGGAAGGGCCGACGAAGGCGAGCACCCAGACGAGCAACGCCAGCGAGAGAGGCTGCGGATCGACCGTGAAGGCCATGGTCCAGATCAGGCCGCTGCAACCGAGCAGCAGCCAGCCGATCGCCGCGATCACGACGGCGGCCAGCACGCCCGGCCGAATGCGCGAGCGCTTGTGCTGCGAGTCGCGCGGCCGATCGCGCCGGGCGGGAGGATTGGGATTGGCGTACGCCAGCGACAGGGAGGACGAATTGCGGACCATGGAGACGAAACCAGCATGTGATGCACGAGCCGGGACGGCGACGATGGAAGTGTCTCGCACCGGGCGGCGTCGCGCTGTCGCCGGTGCGCGGATTCCGCTGTCGGACAGTCGAGGGATTCGCGTCGCCGGCGGATCGTGCGCGGCGCCATGCCGTGCGTTGCACGGCAGTGCAACGGCGCGCGACCGCGTGTCCGCCTCGCGACCGGCAAAATGTTCCAAAGGCCCATAATATCCGCACAATACGGACTCGCCGACGGGCTTGCGAGCGCGGAAACGGGCAATAGTGGATAGCGGGCTTTCTCGGATCATTCGCGGTTTGACATGGGTCGGCACGCTCTTTCTCGTGCTGACGGCGCTGTCGATCGTGTGGGCGGTCTTCCGCACGCACGGCATCGACGACTTCATCACCGCGCTGACCGTCACCGGCCTCGGCTTCGGCCTGCCGGCCGTCGTGGCGTTCGTCGTCGCATGGCTGCTCGGCACCTTCGACGACAGCGAGTCCGAGGATCGCCCGCAAGCCGCCGGCGATCAGGCGAAATCCGAGCCGGCGTCCACGGGCCTGCCCCTGCTCGGGTATTTCGTCGCCATTGCCGCAGTCGGCGTGGCCTGGGCGGTGCGCGCGTGGCTCGATCCGATCCTCGGCCGCGAGGTCCCGTACATCACCTTCTTTCTCGCGGTGGCGATGGCGGCGTGGGCCGGCGGCCTGGGGCCCGGCTTCCTGGCGACCGCGCTGAGCCTGCTGATCGCGTGGTTCTTCTACATCGGGCCCACCGACGGCTTTCGCGTCGAGAACCTGTCGGTGTCGGTCGGGCTCGGCCTGTTCGTCGCGGTCGCGCTGTGCATCGCCGGCATCACCTCGGCGCTGCGTGCCGCGCGCGAGCACGCGCAACGCCTCGCGCGCGACACCATGACCCGGCAGAAGGCGCTGGAGGAGGCGCGCGCCGAGCTCGCGCGCGAGCGCGACCGCTTCGCCGTCACCCTGGCGAGCATCGGCGACGCCGTCATCGCCACCGATGCGCAGGGCAACGTGACGTTCATGAACGCGACCGCCGAGAAGCTCACCGGCTGGACGTCGCACGAAGCGCTCGAGCGACCGATCGGCAAGATCTTCCGCGTGGTGAGGGAGGACACGCGCGAGAACATCCGCGGACCCGTCGAGGAAGTCATCCAGACCGGAACGATGGTCTCGGTGAGCGAGGGATCCGTGCTGGTCGGACGCCGCGGCGCCGAATACGCGATCGACGACAGCGCGGCGCCCATCTACGACCAGGAAGGCGGGCTGCTCGGCGCGGTACTGGTGTTTCGCGACATCACCGAGGCGCGGCACGCGCGCGCCGCGCTGGAGGAGAGCGAGTCGCGCTTTCGCAACATGGCCGATCAGACGCCGGCGATGATCTGGATGGCCGACGACACGCGCGGGCTCACGTACTGCAATCGGACCTGGCTCGAGTTCACCGGCCGCACGATGGAGCAGGAGCAGGGCGAAGGCTGGACGTCGGCTGTGCATCCCGAGGACTTCGCGCACTGCCTGTCGGTGTACACGACCGCGTTCGATGCGCGCGTGCCGTTCGAGACGGAGTTCCGCCTCAAGCGCCACGACGGCGAGTACCGGTGGATCTTCAACCGCGGCACGCCGCGCTACGACGGCGACGGCCGTTTCCAGGGCTACGTCGGCGCGGCGCTGGACATCACCGAGCGCAAGGCGGCGGAGGAAGCGCTGGGGCACGCGGACCGGCGGCAGAGCGAGTTCCTGTCGATGCTCGCGCACGAGCTGCGCAATCCGCTCGCGCCGATCCGCAACGCCATCCAGATCATGGAGCGCATCAGCGGCGGCCAGGACCGGCGCATCGACCACGCGCGCGAGGTGATCGACCGCCAGAGCGGTCATCTCACCCGCCTGATCGACGATCTGCTCGACGTGTCGCGCATCGACAGCGGCAAGGTGACGCTGCGGCGCGAGCGCGTGGTGGTACAGGATGCCGTGCGCCGCGCCGTCGAGGCGCAGCAGCCGCAGGCGCTGGAGAAGCGGCAGGCGCTCGACGTACGACTGCCCGACGCCCGGGTGTACGTCAACGGCGATCCGATGCGCCTCGCGCAGGCTTTCGGCAACGTCGTCAGCAACGCGATCAAGTTCACGCCCGAGGGCGGTCGCATCGAGGTCTCGATGACCGTCGAGGGCGATCACGTGAACGTCGTGGTCGCGGACAACGGCGCCGGCATCGACCCGGCGCTGCTGCCGCATCTGTTCAACCTCTATCGCAAGGGACAGGACGTCGAGCGCCATGGCAACACCGGCCTCGGGCTGGGGCTCACCATCGTGCGGCGCCTGATCGAGATGCACAGCGGCCACGTGAGCGCGCACAGCGCCGGACGCGGACAGGGCACCCGGTTCGTGATCGAGCTGCCGCTCGCGGAGGGCGTCGCGGCCGTGCAAAGCGCGGGCGAGCCGAGCGCCGGCGGCGAGCGGCCGCCGGCAAAGGTGCTGGTCGTCGACGACAACGTGGATGCCGCCGAGGCGATCGCGACGCTGCTCCAGTTCTCGGGCTACGACATCGACGTCGCGCACGATCCGCAGCAGGCCCTGGAAGCCGCCGCGCGCTGCAAGCCCGATCTCGTGCTGCTCGACATCGGCCTGCCCGGCATGACCGGCTACGAGGTCGCGCAGCGCATGCGCGAGGGCGCAGGCTTCAGCACGAAGATCGTCGCGCTGACGGGCTACGGCCAGGAGCAGGACAACGAGCAGGCGAAGGCGGCGGGATTCTCGGCTTACCTGGTCAAGCCGGTGGACGCGGATCAGTTGACGGCGTTGGTGAACGAGTTGACGGACGAGGCGAGGGGGTAGGGACCCAGCAGCGCTACGGCCTTCTCCAATCCACTCTCCCCGGACGTCCCTCGACGCGCAGCGTCGCGGCCGCGGCCGGGCTCTCCGCAATCAACCGGCCCGCCCGAAACACCTTCAGCCGCGTCGCGCGCAGTCGAATCGCCTCGACCGGATCGCGCGCCTGCAGCAGCACGAAATCGGCGCCGCATCCGGGCGCGAGGCCGTAGCCTTCGAGGCCCAGAATGCGCGCGGCGTTGACGGTCACCGCGTCGAAGCACGCGCGCATCGCGTCGTCTCCCGTCATCTGCGCGACGTGCAGGCCCATCGAGGCCACTTCCAGCATGTCGGCGCTGCCGAGCGGGTACCACGGGTCCATCACGCAATCGTGGCCGAACGCGACGTCGACGCCTGCCGCCATGAGCTCCGGCACGCGCGTCATGCCGCGGCGCTTCGGATAGGTATCGTGCCGGCCCTGCAGCGTGATGTTGATCAGCGGATTGGCGATCGCATTCACGCCCGCCTCGGCCATCAGCGGGATCAGCTTGGACACGTAATAGTTGTCCATCGAGTGCATCGACGTGAGGTGCGATCCGGTGACCCGGCGCTGCAATCCGAGGCGCTCCGTTTCGTGCACGAGCGTCTCGATGTGGCGCGACAGCGGATCGTCGGACTCGTCGCAGTGCATGTCCACGCGCAGCCCGCGCCGCCCGGCGATCTCGCAGAGCGCCTTCACGCTCGCGGCGCCTTCGGCCATCGTGCGCTCGAAGTGCGGTATGCCGCCGACGACCTCGACGCCGCGGTCGAGCGCGCGCTCGAGGTTCGCGAGCGCGCCCGGCGCGCGCAGCGCGCCGTCCTGCGGGAACGCGACGAGCTGCAGGTCGACGTACGGCTTCACGCGCTCGCGCACGTGCAGCAGCGCGTCGACCGCGACCAGCCGCGGATCGCCGACGTCCACGTGCGAGCGGATCGCGAGCAGGCCTTTCGCGACCGCCCAGTCGCAGTACGCCATGGCACGCTCGACGATCGCCTCTTGCGTGAGGGATGGCTTGAGCTCGCCCCACAGCGCGATGCCCTCGAGCAGCGTGCCGCTGCGGTTGACGCGCGGCTGTCCGTACGTGAGCGCCGAGTCCATGTGGAAATGCGCGTCGACGAACGGCGGCGAGAGCAGGTAGCCACCGCCGTCGATGGTCTCGCGCACCTCGGCTTCGACGCGCTGCGCGACCTCGACGATGCGCCCGTCGGCGACGAGCACGTCCATGCCGCTGCGCCCGTCGGGCAGCGCGACGTCGCGAATCAGCAGATCCATCTATTTCGTGCCGAAGATGCGGTCGCCCGCGTCGCCGAGCCCCGGCACGATGTAGCCGTGGTCGTCGAGCTGGCGATCGACGGCGGCCGTGTAGACCGGCACGTCGGCATGGGCGTCGTGGAACGTGCGAATGCCTTCCGGCGCAGCGACCAGGCACACCAGGCGGATCGAGCGCGGGCTCGTCTCCTTCAGGCGATCGACCGCCGCAACCGCCGAATTGCCCGTCGCGAGCATCGGATCGAGCACGATCGCGTCGCGCTCGCGCATGCCGCCGGGCATCTTGAAGTAGTACTCGACGGCGACCAGCGTGCGCGGATCGCGATACAGCCCGACGTGCCCCACCCGCGCACCGGGCACGACGTTGAGGAAGCCGTCGAGCAGGCCGGTGCCCGCGCGCAGGATCGGCACGAAGACGAGCTTCTTGCCGTCGATCAGCCTGCTCTTCATGCGCTCGAGCGGCGTCTCGATCTCCACTTCGTTCATCGGCATGTCGCGCGTGACCTCGTACGCCATGAGCGAGCCGATCTCGTTCAGCAGGCGGCGGAAATTCGTGGTGCTCGTCTCCTTGCGCCGCATCAGGGTGAGCTTGTGCTGGATCAGCGGATGGTCCAGCACGTGCACGTCGCGCGTCATCGCGCCTCCCTCGTTGTCGGTGGCGCCGGGCCGCCCCAAGCCACTGACTGCGCCCCCTCAGGGGGCAGCGAGCGAAGCGAGCGTGGGGGTCGTTTCACGTCAGAAGACGGTGCCGTCGCTTTCGATGGCGAGCGGCGGCGCGCCGGCGCGCAACGCCTCGGCGAGGCGGCGTCCCGCGGCCCACGTGCCGCCTTCCAGTATGGCGGCGAGCGGCAGCCGCGGCAGCCCGAGGACCGCGCGCACGCGCGGCGCGAGCTCGTCGATCAGCGCAACGGTCAGTGCCCGCCATTCGACGACGAGCTCGCTGCCCACCGGATGCGCGCGCGTCATCGCCGCAGGGTCGCGCAACGCGAGCACGCCGGTGTCGATCAGCAATCCGCCGTTGCGATATTCCGGCAGCGCGGTCAGCGCATCCGGCTCGAGCACCGGCACGCCCGCCGACTGGAACGGCTCGAACAGCGAGTACGCGAGCCACTGCGTGAGCTTGTGGAATGGCACGAGCCCCGCCGTGGGGCCCTTGCCGCCGGCGTGCGGATGGGGCCAGGTGTCGCCGAGCAACACGCCGTCGAGCGTGCGGTTCGCGAGCCACACCGGACCCAGACGATCGAGCAGCTCGGCGACGATGTCGGCGGCGCGAACGGCCTCCTGCTCGCCTTCGCGGGTGAGCACGTCGAACAGCACGCCGGGTCGCGCCGCGTAACCGAACAGCGCCGGATTCGCGAGCGCATGCCCCAGGCGCTGGAGCAAGGCGACGCGTCCCTCGAGCCCGACCAGCGGGTTGCCGGGCGAGGCCTGGAACACGCGCGCGACGCGTTCGACGTCGAGCGCGATCAGCGCCTCGGCGTCGACGCGGCACGGCTCGCCGCGGCGCGCGGAGAACACGCCGGCGAGAAAGGCGCGCAGCGTGGCGATCGCGAGGCCCTCGGAGCGCGAAAACGCGAGCCCCGTGTCCGCTTCGACGTAACGCCATCGTGGGCCCGCGCCCGCGTCGAGCAGCACGCTCACGACCGCCAGGTCGATCTGCGCGCGGGCAGCATCCGCAACGCCTGCGCCCTGCAGCGCGCGATCGAGCACCTTGATGCGGTCGACGCCGCCCGCCTCGAAATGACGCCAGCGGCTGTGCCCCGGCACGTCGAGATCGGGGTAGCGCTCGCGCGTGATCGCCGCGACGCGCTCCGCGGCCGCGTCGAGTCGCTCGCGTCTTATCGTGAAATGCGTCGATGCGCCGGCGCCGACCGCCGCCGCGACGTTGGCGCAGCGCTCGCGCACCGTGACGAGCGATTTCAGCGCAGCCGCGGCCGGCGCAGCCTGCGCGCCCGCCAACGCCACGCCGCTCACTGCATGGCCTTCGGCGCCATGCGCTGCGCGGCTCGCTCGCCCTTCGGGCTCACAGGCCGCGGCCTCGCGTCTGCGCGAGCTGCGCGGCGTCGGGCGGCGTGCCGTCGGTGTAATACCCCGCCGCCGTCTTCGCATCCATCTCGACGCGCGCATCCGCGGGAATCAGCTCGGGCGGGATCGGGACGCGCTGCATGACCTCGATACCCGACGCGACGATCGCGTCGTATTTCATGTTGCTCATCGATACGAGGCGGTGGATGCGGCGCACGCCGAGCCAGTGCAGCACGTCCGGCATCAATTCCTGGAACCGCATGTCCTGCACGCCCGCGACGCACTCGGTGCGCAGGAAGTAATTGTTGGCGGAGTCGCCGCCCTGCTGGCGCTTGCGCGCGTTGTAGACGAGGAACTTCGTGACCTCGCCGAGCGCCCGGCCTTCCTTGCGGCAGTACACGACCAACCCCACGCCGCCCGCCTGCGCGCCGCGGATGCATTCCTCGATCGCGTGCGTCAGGTACGGCCGGCACGTGCAGATGTCGGAGCCGAACACGTCGGAGCCGTTGCATTCGTCGTGCACGCGCGCGGTGAGCGTGATCGACGGATCGGCGAGGTGATGCGGATTGCCGAACACGTACACGGTCTGCCCGCCGATCGGCGGCAGGAACACCTCGAGATCGCCGCGCGTCACGAGCTCGGGATACATGCCGCCGGTTTCCTCGAACAGCGCGCGCCGCAGGTCCGTTTCGCCGACCTGGAAGCGGCGCGCGACGCCGGGCAGCCACCACACCGGCTCGATCGCCGCCTTGGTCACGATCGCCGATCCGTTGGAGCGCAGGATGTTGCCGTCCGCGGCGAGGCGGCCCGCGGCGATGGCGGCGTGCACTTCGGGCAGGTCGATGTGCGCCTTGGTGACGGCGATCGTGGGGCGAATGTCGTAGCCGTCGGCGAGGAACGCCTTGAACACGTCGGCAACGACCGCGCCCCACGGATCCATGGACACGATGCGATCGGGCTCGGCCCATTGCGCATAGGGACCGATGGGATCCGTCGGCGCGGTATTCGTGAGGTCGGGACGGTGCCCGCGCGTGAGCGACTTGGCCGCGACCGCGAGCGCGCGATAGATGCCGTAGCTGCCGCTGTGCGTGCCGACGACGTTGCGCTGGTTGCGATTCGTCGTGGTGCCCACGATCGGACCGCGCGCAACCGGATCGGGGGCGCCCCAGCGTATCGGCGGTGCGCCCGGCGCCACGCCTTCGACCGGATGCGAGGTCAGCCTGATGTGCCGCGCCGGCACCCTGCTTTCGCCGCTCATCCGGGGTGCTTTGCGTCTGTCATCGAAATCACTATACGCCACGCAAGATTTTCGCGGCCCGCGGGTAACGGTTACAGCACGCGGCGGCCGCGGATCGGTGCCGGGCGAGTTATCCGCCTGTACGCCCTCGCCTTGTTGCGAATCGCGGGCATGGCATGGCTGTTGCGATCCGCAGGGGATCGCGAAAGCGCGTTCCCCGTCCCTTCCAACCAGCGAGGCCACCATGACCAAGACCGTCGTCGGATCGTTCGACAACACCCGCGAAGCAGACGAGGTCGTACAGGAGTTGCAACGTGCGGGCATTCCGGCGGACGACGTCAATCTCGTCGCGAGCAACCTCCGCGGCGACTACCGTGGAATGGACCCCGCGACGGCGCACGCGAACGAAACGACGGGGAGCGAGGCGCGGGACCACACCTCGGGCGCGGCCGCCGGCGCGGTCACCGGCGGGGTGATCGGCGGCGTCGCCGGATTCGCGCTGGCCTTCACGAGCCTGACGGTGCCCGTGCTCGGCCCCATCATCGCCGCGGGTCCCATCGTCGCGACGCTGACCGGCGCCGGTGTCGGCGCCGTCGCCGGCGGGCTGATCGGCGGGCTGACCGATCTCGGCGTGCCGCGCGAGCATGCCGAGTATTACGCCGAGGCGGTTCGCCGTGGCGGCGCGCTCGTCACCGTGGGCGTCGACGAGACGCGCACCGACGACGTCACGCGCATCATGCAGCGCCACGGCGCGATCGACATCAACCGGCGCGCCGAGACCTGGCGCACCAGCGGCTGGGAAGGGTTCGACGAAGCGGCCAGGCCCTACACCGTCGACGACCTCGAGCGCGAGCGCGGCGTGTCGACGCGCACCAGCACACCGCGCTCGTCGGCCGGCTGGGCGTACAACGCCGAGGACTTCCGCGCGGACTTCGACCGCGATTACGCCGGGCCCGGCATGCGCTACGAGGACTACGAGCCCGCGTATCGCTGGGGATTCGAGAACACCGAGCCGTACCGTGACCAGGAGTGGGACGCTGCCGAAGCGGACATTCGTCGCGACTGGGAGCGCGGCAATCCCGGCGGCGATTGGGAAAGGTTCAAGGCCGCGGTGCGCCGCGGCTGGGAGCACTTCAAGAGCGGGGCGCGGCAGGCGGTAGGCGCCGACGATCGCGGCGGAGTTCGTGCCTGAGCCGGGCGACCGACGGGGTCGGAGTGAGTCGCGGGCAACCGACTCCGACCCCGATGCGGTCCGGTTGCCGCGGGCGGTCGGCGTCTACGATCGCCCGCGGTTTCGCCGCTCCCACATCTTCGTACTGGTCGGGGCGATCGTGGTCGCTATCGTGATCGTGTGGATGATCCTGCTGCGCTGACCCGGATGGGCGAGGGCCGGTTCACGGGCCCTAAGCGAACAGTCGCGAGGTCCTCGGCACGCCGGCCAGGAGATACTCCATCTGGTCGGCGAGGATGCGGCGATTGCGCAGGATGAAATGCTCGTGCCGGTTCGGCACGTAAGGTATGTACAGCAACGGCATCCCCGAATGCTCGGGCGTGCGGTTGCCCTTGCGCGTGTTGCAACTTCGGCAGGCGGTGACGGAGTTCATCCACGAGTCGCGGCCGCCGCGCGACACGGGGACGATGTGGTCGCGCGAAAGCTCGCGCACCTGGAAACGGCCGCCGCAATAGGCGCACACCTGGCGGTCGCGCGCGAACAGCATCGCGTTGGTCAGGCCGGGCGTGTGCGACAACGGCCGCCCCGCGCTGCCCTTGATCGCCAGGATCGACTTGGTCGACAGCCGTGAGCGGGTGCCGTCGCGCTGCCAGCCGCCGCGGAATTCCTTGACCACCGCGCCGAGCGACCACGCCACCGTCAGCTTGGCGTGGTACGTGATGGCCTCCTCGAGCGCGACCCATGCCTGGGGCAGCCCGGCCATGTCGACGGTCAGAACCAGCGGTTCCATGGCTCCGGATTCTAGCAAGCGGCATGCGCCCCGGCACGCCGCGCCCGCAAAGGACGTGCCCGAACGCCACTCCTTCAACGCGCGACGGGCGCGGTTCGCCGACGCGACCCGGCGTGCTTCGTCCCGGCCCCGGCGGGTTGCCCCGCCGGGATGCCGCGACTGGTGACCGCACCGAAGCAGCCTTCGATGCGGCGGCGCTCCCGCAACCTCGGTTAGGAGTGCCGCGCACAGCACTCGGAAACGCCGTCACTGCAACGACCAGTACAACAGGTGCGCCAATGCCTAGGCGCGCCAGGCCCATAGCGTCAGCCCGCATGCCGCGCGCAGCCACGCATGCCGCCGCCATCGTCTGCGCATCCACCGGCTCAGTGCGCGCGGATCGACCGGACCTCCTCCAAAGCGCACGCCTCCCCCGACAGGCCCCAGTCCTGCGTCTCCTGTTCGCGTTCGGCGCTCGCGAGGCGCACCACCAGGCCGTGTCCAGCCTGCCAGTACACCCCTTGCGATCCCCGGAGCAGCTCGTAGTCGCCGCGTCCGTAGGGCTTCCTGTACTCGAGACGTTTCGATTTCATTTCGTCCTCACGGATACGTTGCGTTCAAGCCCCGGGGAAACGAAGAGCCCGGGGCCGATTCCGGCGCACCGGGCTTAAGGTCGGGAGGCGAATCAGGCAGTCGATTCAGCTCCGGTGACGAGAGCGGTGCGCGGCCCTGCCATGCGGGTCGGCTGCGCCGAGGCGCATCGTCCGCAGGCTCGCGAAGCACTTGCGTGGGTTCATGGCCAGCTCCTTTCGTCGCACCGCGCGCCCGCGACATGCAGGCGCAAGGCGGCGCTCACCTCGTTTGCCGAGGCGGAAACAGCGGAAAGGATCTGAAGGACCTTTCGACTGCTCCGCCGGCGCATCCGGCGGAGGTCGTCCGGTCGGATGTGGCTACTGCGCCGCGCGGCCCGTGAAGCGGCCCGGTACCTGATCGCCGACCGTCCACGCGCGATGCATCGCGCCGGCCGGGCTGCTGCTGCCCATGGCGCGGATTTGCGTGGATTGACGGTTGGCGATCATGCGTTCTTCGGCGTCGTAGCGAGTGGAAACGAGTGAGTGCATCGTAACGCGCCGTCGCGTCCGCCCGCAAGCGATTCGCGCGCGCAGGCGAATATTCGCGTGCGACAAATGCAACAGGCGTCGCCTGCCGGTGTCGGCATCGCCGATGCGCCTTGCGCCGCCGCGCGCGGCGCCCAGGACGTCCCAATGGGTACGATCTGCGTACCAATCAGTACGCTCGACGGGCGCGCGCGACGCCCCCTACAATCGCCTCGTCTCCGACCCGCGTTGCGCGCGCATGGAATCCGACGCCTCCGAAGCGCCACCCAGCATCACCCTGCTCATCGAGCAGGCGAACCAGGGCGACGCCGAGGCGCTGAATCGCATCTTCTCGACGCTGTATCCGGAGCTGCACGCGCTCGCCCGCGCGCGCCTGCGCCGCAACGCCCCGCTCACGCTGCTCGACACGACGGCGCTGCTGCACGAGTCGTACCTCCGGCTCGTCAAGCTCGGCACGCTGAAGGTGGAGAGCCGCGCGCATTTCCTCGCCTATGCCGCGCGAACGATGCGCTCCATCGTGGTCGATTTCGCGCGCGCCCGCCTGGCCGAGCGCCGCGGCGGCGGCACCGACGACCTCGCGCTCGACACCGGGATCCCGGCCCATGCGCATGCGGCCGAGAGCGAGATCGTGCGCGTGCACGACGCGCTGAACGAGCTCGCCGCGGTGGACGCGCGCATCGTTCAGGTGGTCGAGATGCGGTATTTCGGCGGGCTCACCGAGGAAGAGATCGGGGCGGCGCTGGGCATCACCGAGCGCACCGTGCGCCGCGATTGGGAGAAGGCGCGGCTTCTGCTCGCCATTGCGTTGAAGTAGGATTCGAGAGCCTCGCTCGCCGAGGGCGCGACGGATGAAGCATTCCCTTCGCTCGCAGCCCCCCAGCGGGGCGCGTCAGTTCCTCGGGGCGGCCCTCCGGAACCAAGCATGAAGCTGGAAGCGACGCAGTGGCGCACGTTGTCGAGCCTGCTCGACCACGTGCTCGAGCTCGCGCCCGGCGCGCGCGCCGCGTGGATCGACGCCCTCGAGGGCGACAAGGCGACGCTCGCGCCTCTGCTGCGCGACATGCTCGCGCACGAAGCGCGCCTCGAGGACGACGCCTTCATGGCGCAGGTCGACGACATCGTCGCGCACGCCGCGCGGGCCGCCGAATTCGAGGCGGGCGCGCTGATCGGACCGTATCGGCTGCTGCGGCGGCTCGGTGGCGGCGGCATGGGCGAGGTGTGGCTCGCACAGCGTGCCGACGGCGTGCTCGCACGGTCCATCGCGCTCAAGCTGCCGTTCCTCGCGCTGTCGCGCGGCGCCGTGGCGGAGCGCTTCGCGCGCGAGCGCGACATCCTCGCGGCGCTCGAGCATCCGCGCATCGCGCGCCTCTACGACGCGGGTGTCTCGGCGGACGGACAGCCGTATCTCGCGCTCGAGCTCGTCGACGGCGTGCCGATCGACCGCCACGCGGACGCGCATCGGCTCGGCATCGCGGCACGGCTTGCGCTGTTCGAGCAGGTGCTCGATGCCATCGCCTACGCGCACGCGAACCTCGTCCTGCACCGCGACATCAAGCCGTCCAACGTGCTGGTCACCGCGGACGGCAATGCCAAGCTCCTCGACTTCGGGATCGCGAAGCTCATGTCCGACGGCGAGGCGCGCGAGACCGCGCTCACGCGCGTGGGCGGCCGCGCGCTCACGCTCGACTACGCCGCGCCCGAGCACGTCGCGGCACAGCCGCTCACCACCGCGGCGGACGTGTACTCGCTCGGCGTGCTGCTCTACGAGCTCCTCACCGGCGAGCGGCCCTACCGCACGCGTCACGGCACGCAGGCCGAGCTCGCGGAAGCGATCGTCAAGGGCGACATCGAGTCGCCGTCGGCGGCCCGATTGACCGACACGGCGGCGGCCGCACGAGGCACGTCCGCACGCCGACTGCGCAAGGCGCTGCGCGGGGACCTCGACACGATCGTGCAGAAGGCATTGCAGCGCGAGCCGGAGAAGCGCTACGCGACCGCGCGCGCCTTCGCCGAGGACCTCGAGCGGCATCGGCGCGGCCAGCCGGTGCTCGCACGGCCGGACAGCGTGGCGTACCGCGCGCGCAAGTTCGCGCGGCGCCACCGTGTCGGCCTCTCGGCGACGGCGCTCGTCGCATGCATCCTCGTGGGCGCGACCGTCGTCTCCGTGCGCCAGGCGCGCCATGCCACGCTCGAAGCCGCGCGCGCGAACGCGGTGCAGGCGTTCATGACCGACCTGTTCCGCGCGAACAGCAGCCACCAGGCCGATCCCCTGAAGGCACGGCAGACCACCGCGCTCGAGCTGCTCGACCTCGGCGCGGCCAAGATCCCCTCCGCGCTCGACGACGCGCCTTCGGCGAAGCTCCAGACGCTCGAGCTCTTCGGCGAGCTCTACGACGATCTCGCGGTCAACGACCGCGCGGTCGAATTGCGCAAGCAGGCGGTCACGCTCGCGCGCGACCTCTACGGCGCCGACGACCCGCGCGTGGCGAGCGAGCTGATGGACCTCGACTATTCGCTGCGCGCCTCCTCGCACGTGAACGAGCGGGCCGCGACGCTCGACGAAGCCGAGCGCATCCTCGATGCGGCCCACGACGATCGCTCCAGGCTGCGGGCCCATCTGCTGCATCGCCTGGCGGACTACTACAACAGCACCGATCGCCCGCGGGCGCTCAAGTACGCCGAGCGCGCGGTCGCGCTCAATCGCGCCCTCGGCACGACGCCCGAGCTCGCCACGGCGCTGTACACCCAGGGGCAGGTTCAGGAGAACCTCGGGCTCGCGCAGGCGGCCCGCGAGTCCCTGAAGGAGGGGATCGACATCCTGCGACGCGATCACAACGCGAACGCGGAGCTCACGCAGCTCTACGCGACGCTGGGCGAGGTCGAGAGCGAGCTCGACCTCATCCCCGAGGCGGAGGACAGCTATCGCCGCGCTCTCGCGTCGGCGCGAGCGACCAACGGCGAGGACCACGTCGACACGCTGCAGACCGAGATGCGCCTCGGCAAGTTCCTCACGGACACCGGCCGCATGCACGAAGGGCTCACTCACCTCGCCAACGCGCGCGCGATCGCGCTGCGCGTGCGCGGGCCGGACGATCCCTTCCACACGCCGACCGCGCTGGTCGAGTACGGGTGGGGAATGGTGCGCTACGGCGAGCTTGCCGAGGGCCTTGCCGACATCGAGGCGGGCATCGCCAATCGGCGTCGCAACCGGCCCGGCACGCAATACCTCGCCGCCATGCTGGACGACGCGGCGTTCGCGCTGGTCGAGCTCGGGCGCTTCGACGAAGCGCTGCGCAACGTCGACGAGTCGCGCGCGATCAAGCTCAAGTTCGAGAAGCCGCCCGCTGCCGTGTTCAACCACAACGTCGTCATCCGCGCGCGCCTTGCGCAGGCGCAGGGCCTGCCCGGGGAAGCCGCAGACGTGCTCGGCGAATACAAGGTCTACAAGGCCGCGCGCGGCGGGCTCTCGCGCACGCAGCTCGAGTTCGACCTCCAGGTCGCCGAGGTCGCGCTCGCGTTCAAGGACTACATGCGCGCCGCGGATGTCGCGCTCAGCGCGCGCGAGCGGCTCGCGGCGAGCGCGCTGGCACCCTACCTGCGCGGCACCGAAGCGCGCGCCGCGCTCTGCGAGGGACGCGCGCGCCTGGCACTCGGCTTCAGCAGCGATGCAGTGCCGCTCCTCGAGCGTGCGGCAGCGATTCGCGACGAAGACCTGTCGCCGAAGAGCGCGCAGCGCGCGGAAGCGCACGCGGCGCTTGCCGAAGCGTACGCAGCCGCCGGACGCCCGGAAGACGCGCGGCGCTCGCTCGCGGAGGCTCGCGCGATCCTCGCGCGTGGCCCGCAGGTCGGGCCGCAGTACACCCAACGCGTCGACAGCGCGGCGCGGGTGGTCGCGGCGCGCTAGGTTGGAGCGCCAGCGCGACACGCTGCTCGATCGCACGCCAGGCTAGAGCGACATCGCAACCCGCGTGCCCTGCTCGATCGCGCGCTTGGCGTCGAGCTCGAGCGCCACGTCGGCGCCGCCGACGAGCGTATGCGCGATGCCGCGCTCGGCGAGCTCGAACGTGAGCTCGCGGCGCGGCTCCTGCCCCGCGCAGATCACCACGTCGTCGACCTCGAGCAGGCGGGGAACGCCGTCCACGCGAATGTGGATGCCCGCGTCGTCGATGCGATCGTATTCCACCCCGGCGACCATGTTCACGCCGCGCTTGCGCAGCAGCGCGCGGCGTATCCAGCCGGTGGTCTTGGCGAGGCCTTCGCCCACCTTCGTCGTCTTGCGCTGAAGCAGCCACAGCTCGCGCGCGGGCGGCGGATCGTGGACGGCACCGAGGCCGCCACGATGCGCATAGCTCGCGTCGATGCCCCATTCGGCGCGGAATTCGTCGATGGCTGCGTCGCCCGCCGCGCCGTCGCTCGCATGCCCGTCGAGCGGCCGATCGGCGCTCAGGAGCTCCGCGACGTCGAAGCCGATGCCGCCCGCACCGACGATCGCGACACGCCGTCCGACCGCGCGCCGTCCCTGGACCACCTCGACGTAGGTCGCGCTCTTCGGATGGTCGACGCCCCGGATCGCGGGCACGCGCGGCCACACGCCCGTCGCGAGGATGACGTGATCGAAGCCCGCGAGATCGGCGGCGGTCGCGGTGTGCGAAAGGCGCAGCGTCACGCCGAGCCGCGCGAGCCGCGTGCGGTAGTAGCGCAGCGTCTCGGCGAACTCCTCCTTGCCCGGAATGCGGCGCGCGAGGTTGAACTGGCCGCCGATCTCGCTTGCGGCGTCGAACAGCGTGACGTCGTGTCCGCGCTCGGCGAGCGTCACCGCGCTCGCGAGGCCGGCCGGTCCCGCGCCGACGACCGCCATGCGCTTGCGCGTGCGCGCCGGTGTGGGCACGAGCTCCGTTTCCCGGCACGCCGCGGGATTCACCAGGCAGCTCGCGACCTTGCGCTCGAAGATGTGATCGAGGCACGCCTGGTTGCACGCGATGCAGGTGTTGATCTCGTCGGCCCGCCCCTGCGCCGCCTTGGCGACGAAGTCGGGATCGGCCAGGAACGGCCGCGCCATCGACACCATGTCGGCATCGCCGCGGGCCAGAATGGCCTCCGCGGCCGTCGGATCGTTGATGCGGTTGGTCGCGACGAGCGGCAGCTTCACCGCGCCCTTGAGCCTGCGCGTGACCCACGCGAACGCGCCGCGCGGCACCATCGTCGCGATGGTCGGGATGCGCGCCTCGTGCCAGCCGATGCCGGTGTTGATCAGCGTCGCGCCCGCCGCTTCGACGCCGCGCGCGAGCGTGACGATCTCGTCCCACGTGCTGCCGCCGTCGACGAGGTCGAGCATCGACAGCCGGTAGACGATGATGAACTCGCGCCCGACCGCCTCGCGCGTGCGGCGCACGATCTCCAGCGGAAAGCGAATCCGGTTCTCGAAGGCGCCGCCCCATTCGTCGTCGCGCCGGTTGGTGTGCGGCACGACGAACTGGTTGATGAGATACCCTTCCGATCCCATGACCTCGACGCCGTCGTAGCCGGCGGCCTGCGCGAGGCGCGCGCATCGCACGTACGCGGCGATGGTGCGCGCGATGCCCCACTGCGTGAGCGCGCGCGGCTTGAACGGGGTGATCGGCGAGCGCACCGCCGACGGCGCCACCGACAGCGGGTGATAGGCGTAGCGGCCGGCGTGGAGGATCTGCAGCGCGATGCGCCCTCCCGCCGCGTGCACGGCGTCGGTGATCAACCGATGCCTGGCGAGCTGCCGGCGCGAAGACAATTGCGAGGCGCGCGGCTCGAGCCTGCCCGTGAGGTTGGGCGCGATGCCGCCGGTCACCATCAGTCCCACGCCGCCGCGCGCGCGCGCGGCGTAGAACGCGGCCATCTTCTCGAAGCCGTTCGGCGCTTCCTCGAGCCCCGTATGCATCGAGCCCATCAGCACGCGATTGGGAAGCGTGCAGAAGCCGAGGTCGAGCGGGGCGAGGAGATTGGGATACATCGGAGCGCGAATCTGCGCGAATATTACGTGAGTGCGACTGCGACACGCGGTCGCGACTCAGGCGCGCCGCGCGCCGCTCCCCGGATCGAACAAGTGCACCGCCATCGGCTCGAACGCGATGTGCACGGCCTCGCCTTCGCGCGCCGAGGGCCGCCGGTCGGTGCGCATCTTCACGATGCCCTCGCCGACCTGCAGGTCGACGATCGCCGATTCGCCGAGGTCCTCGACGAGCTCGATGCGCGCCGGCAGGCCGGCGTCGGCGAGGCGCACCGCGCTCGGCCGTATGCCGATCGTGACGGGCCCGTCACGCCCGGGCGCGTGCACGCCGGTGAGCGTCACGTCGCCGATGGCGACGACGCCGTCGCGCACGGCGCCTTGCAGCAGGTTCATCGGCGGACTGCCGATGAAGCCTGCAACCGCGATGGTCGCGGGTCGCGCGAAAACCTCCGCGGGCGTGCCGACCTGCACGATGCGGCCGTCCATGAACACGGCGAGGCGATCGGCGATGGTCATCGCCTCCTCCTGGTCGTGCGTGACGTACACCGCGGTGACGCCCAGCGAGCGCTGCAGCTTGCGCAGCTCGACGCGGGTCTCGAGGCGCAGCTTGGCGTCGAGGTTCGACAGCGGCTCGTCGAGCAGGAACAGCCGCGGCTTGCGCACGATCGCGCGGGCGAGCGCGCAGCGCTGCTGCTGCCCGCCGGAGAGCTGGCCCGGCTTGCGCGCGAGCAGGTGCTCGATGCGCACGCGCGCCGCGGCGTCGCGCACGGCGCGCTCGGTCTCCTCGCGTGGCGTGCCGACCATTCGCAACGGGAACGCGATGTTCTCCGCCACGCTCATGTGCGGATACAGCGCGTAGCTCTGGAACACCATCGCGACGTCGCGCTCGCCCGGCTCGCGCGCGGTGACGTCGGCGCCGTCGAGCCATACGCGACCGCCGTCGTGCGGCTCGAGCCCGGCGAGGACGCGCAGCGTCGTCGTCTTGCCCGAGCCCGACGGCCCGAGGAGCGCGAAGAATTCGCCGGAGCGGATCTCGAGGTCGACGCCGTGCAGCACGGTCACGTTGCCGTGCCGCTTGACGATGCCGTCGAGGCGTACGTGGCCGCCGGCGGAGGTCATCGGACCCCCACGCTCGCCGCATATGCGGCTCCGCTGACCCCGGAGGGGGCGCCGTTCGCGCCTCGGGACGGACCGGCAGCGCTCACGTCCGCCCCCCGCCCTTCACCGCGCCGACCGTGAGTCCCTTCACGATGTGCCGCTGCGCGAGAATGCCGAGCACGATGACGGGTGCCATCGCGAGCATGGCGCCGGCCGCGAGCCGCGCCCATTGCGTCTGCTCGACCGAGATGAAGTTGTACATGGCAACCGTCACCGGACGCACGCGGTTGCCGCCGAGCACGACCGCGAACAGGAACTCGTTCCACGCGTTGAGGAACACGAAGATCATGGTCACCGCGATGCCGCCGCGCGCCTGCGGCAGGATCACGTACCACAGCGCGCGAAGCCTCCCCGCGCGGTCGAGGAGCGCGGCCTCCTCCATCTCGCGCGGGATGTCCTCGAAGTACGAGACCATCAGCCAGACCGCGAAGGGCAGCGAGAACGTGAGATAGATCGTGGTGAGGCCCCAATAGGTGTCGAGCGCGCCGATCTTCTGCAGCACGAGGTAGTAGGGAATGATCAGCCCGACCGGCGGCAGCATCTGCGTCGCGAGCACGTAGAAGCCCGAGCCGCGTCGCGCAGGCAGGTCGAGCCGCGCCAGCGCGTACGCCGCCGGGATCGCGAACAGCATCGTGACCGCCGTCGCGGCGGTCGTCACGATGAGGCTGGACGCGAGATTGGGCACGATGCTCGCCGAACCGAACAGCACCTCGCGATAGTTGGCGAGCGTGGGCTCGAAGATCACCTTGGGCGGATAGGCGAGCACGTCGCGCTCGGTCTTGAACGAGGTGAGCATCGCCCAGACCACCGGCACGATCCAGATGGACAACAGCACGGCGGCGAGGATGGTGAGCGCGACGCTCCGAACGCTCCTCGCGCTCATCGGCGGCGCCTCAGCCGGAACAAGGCGAACGACACCGCGAGCGTGGTCGCCAGCAGCACCATTGCAAGCGACGCGCCGTAGCCGAGGTTGAACTCGGAGAACGACGTGCGATAGGCGTAGAGGTTGAGGATCTCGGTCGCCGTGCCGGGACCGCCGCCGGTGGCTGCGTAGATCGCGGCGAACGCCGAGAGCGCGATCATCATGCGCATGATCACGACCACGACGATCGCCGGACGGATCAGCGGCAGCGTGATGTTGACGAAGCGTTGCCAGGCGTTCGCCCGGTCGATGCGCGCGGCTTCGTAGACGTCGGGCGGCAGCGAGGCGAGGCTCGCGAGGATCACCAGGAACGCGAACGGCGTCCATTGCCACGTGTGGATCGCGATGACCGACACGAGGGCGAGCTGCGGATCGCCGAGCCAGTTGTGGCTGCCGAGTCCCAGCGCGCGGGTCACCACGTCGACGAGCCCCACGTCCGGGGAGAGCACCAGCGTGCGCCAGAACAATCCCACGACCACCGGCGCGAGCACGATGGGCAGGATCGCCGCGATGCGCGCCACGCCCGCGCCCTTCGGAATGCGCAGCACGAGCAGCGCGAGCGACAGGCCGATCGCGACCTGCAACAGGACGGTCGACGCCGTGTAGACGAACGTCAGCGCCAGCGAGCTCCAGAAGCGGGGGTCGCCGCCCATCTTGGCGTAGTTGCCGGCGCCCGCGAAGCCCGACAGCCACGGCATCGACAGGTCGATGCGCATGAGGCTCGTCCACGCGAGGTAGGCGAGCGGCGCGGTCGTCGTGACGACCAGCACGACGAGCGCGGGCAGGAACAGCGCAAGCGCGAAGCGCCGCTCCTGGCGGGCGAGGGTGGTGACCGTCACGCCGTCGCCCCTGCGCACGCAGGGGCCCAGCGACTTTGCAACGACACTGGATCCCTGCTTTCGCAGGGACGACGGGCGATGGTCGCTCCTGCGCACGCAGGAGCCCAGCGACTTTGCAACGACCCTGGGTTCCTGCTTTCGCAGGGACGACGAGACCGTCTCATCCCTTCAATATCTGGTCGATGCGCGCCTGCGCTTCGTCGAGCGCTTCCTTCGACTTCTTCTGTCCGACCAGCGCGGACTGGATGGCGGTGGCCATCGTGTCGCCGATCGCGGGCCATTGCGGCACGCGCGGGCGCCAGTCGACGTCGGTGTCCTGCGTCAGCGACTCGAGTGCCGCGTCGACGAAGTTGGGCCCGATGTCCTTCGTCATCGCCACGAATTCGGGCGCTTTCCACAGCGACGTGCGGTTGATGCCCGAGCGCTTCGCGGGGCCGGCGAACTTCCACGACGTGCGCGCCTGCGTCTCCGCCGAGGCCGCCCACTGGATGAACAGCCACGTCGCCTTCTTCTGCTTGTCGCTCAGGGCGGCGTTGATCGGAAAGCCCCAGTTCCAGATCGACGTGCAGCGCTTGCCCGTCGGGCCCTTCGGCCAGCGTGCGAACGCGATCTTGCCGATGACCTTCGATTTCTCGGGATTGGTGAGCACCGCGGCCGACGAATGCGCGTCGATGTAGCAGCCGAGCGTGCCTTGCGAGAAGGCGTCGGCGATGTCGGGCCAGTTCCAGTTGCGCACCGCGGGTGGCGCATATTTCATCTCGGCGTCGACGTACCAGTCGAGCGCGCGCACCGCTTCGGGCGAGTTGACGACGACCTTGCGGCCCTGGAACCACTGGCCGCCGAACGCGCGGAAGATCGACGGGTAGATGTACATGTTCTGGCCCGCGCCCGCGAAGCCGCGCAGCGCCATGCCGTACATGCGGTTCGCGGGGTCGTTCAGCGCTGCCGCGTTCTTCAGGAACTCGTCCAGCGTGTCGGCGGCCTTGAGGCCCTTCGCGTCGTAGAGGTCCTTGCGGTACACCTGCACCGTGACCTCGCCGTCGTACGGAACCGCGTAGGGCTTGCCCTCGTACGCGTTGGCGTCGCGCCAGGCCTTGAAGATGTCGTCGTAGTTGAACCACGCCGGATCGGTGAGCGACGTGTCGCCGAGGTAGTGGTCGATCGGATCCACCCACTTGTTCGAAGCGTACAGCGGGTAGTACATCGGATCGGTGGCGGACGTGCCATACGTCGCGGTCTTCGACGAGAGGTCGAGCATCGCCTTCTGGCGGATCTGGCCCGGCGGCACTTTTTCGTAGCGCACCTTGACTCCGGTGAGCGCCTCGAAGGTCGGCGTGACGGCAATGAGGTTGTCGAAGTAGCTCGCGGGGATCACGGCGACCGAGATCGACTCGCCTTCCGCCTGCCGCCAGTTGATCTTCGCCTGCTGGTACGGCCCGATGTCGGCTGCCTGCGCGTGCGCGTAGCGCGCGACCCACGGTGCGGCCATCGCCGCGGCGCCCAGCGCCGCGCCCTGGCGCATGATCCGGCGGCGCCCCGGTTGCGCGAGACCACCCTTCTTCGTCTTCGTGCTCATCGTCTCCTCCTGTCAATTCGTCGTCCCTGCGCAAGCAGGGACGCCGCGTCGTTCGACGTCGCTGGATCCCCGCTGTCGCGGGGATGACGATCTATCGCTCCAGCGCTTCGCGATCGATCGGGTCGTGCGGCTCGCGCGCGCCGCGCTCGCGGATCGCCGCGAACGGGCTGCAGCCGGGCGCATCGCCCGCCTCTTCCGCCTGCTTCATCAGGTATTCCGGAAACGACCCGCCGGCGTCGGCCTTGCCGATGTCGAACAGGTGCTTCACGAGGTCCGGGCGCACCTCGGCGAGATTGGGCGCGTCGGGCGCGGGCCGCGGCGAGTCGTACAGGAACGGGCCGCGCCCGTTGATCTTGCAGTTGAACCAGTGGCGATCGTCGATCACGGTCATCGCGCTGCCCCAGCCGACCGTGACATGGTCGCGGATCGGCGCGCCGTTCGCAAAGGCGAGATCGTAGAACGACCGGCCGTCGATCGGCTGCGCGGGCGCGACGCCGGTGGCATCGAGCGCGGTCGCGGCAATGTCGTGATGCTGCACGAACGCATCGCACACCGTCCCGGCGCCGACCTTCCCGGGATGGCGCACCAGCAGCGGCAGCTCGTAGCTTTCGGGGTCGGACGGGTAGCCGCGCTTGCCGATGTAGCCGCGCCGCTCCCAGAGGCTGTGGCCATGGTCGGACGTGACGATGACCAGCGCCTCGTCCAGCACGCCGGTCACGCGCAGCGTGTCGATCAGGTGGCCGAACCAGCGGTCGCACATCTCCACGAGGCCCGCGTAGTTGGCGCGCGTTCGCTTGACGAGGTCCTGCGGCAGCCACGGCATCTCCGCGTACGGCGAGATGACCTGCTCGCGGCCGTCGGACCCGTCGTAGCGCTTGCGGTAATGCGCCGGCACGAACCACGGCTCGTGCGGATCGAACGACTCGACGGTGAGGAAGAGGCGCTTCGCGTCGAGGTTCTGCTCGACCCATCGCGCCGCCTCCTGCATGACCTGCGCGTTGAACCACAGCTCCTCGCGCACGCGGTCGCGCATGTTGAGCAGGATGCGGCTCGAGAACCACGCGGCGCCGAAGCCCGGCTGCTCGAGCCCGGTCGCCTTGCCGCGCAGCTCCTGCAGCTCACGCGGCACCCAGTGGTCGATCTCCTCCTGCGAGGGCCACGGTCCGCTGCGCGCGGCGTCGGCTTCCTGGCCGCGAATGAACGTCCACTGATGGAAGCCGCGCCAGAAATTCTTCGACGGCTTGAACTGATGATAGAGATCGGAGATGAGGCCCGTGCGGAAGCCGTTCTGCTCGTACGTCTCCGCGAGCGTCGCCTGGTCCTCGGGGATCGGTCCCCACCCCGGCGCGATGCCGACGAAATCGCCCTTGATGTGGCGGAAATCGCCGTTGTGGAACGGGTACGTGCGAAGGCCCGTGTAGATGGTGCGCCGCGCGCACAGCGTGGGCAGCGCCTCCGGGTACGCGCGCGTGAACCGCACCGACTCGCGTGCGAACGCGTCGAGGTTCGGCGTCGCGATGGCGCCGAACGAAGGTGGCGTACCGTAGCATCCGACCGCGTCGCGTCGCAGCGTGTCGAACACGACGAGGACCACGTGGCGCACGGGCGCCTTCGCTCCACTCATGCGGGCGGCCTCCTGCCGTGACTCGTGGTTTGCGGATGTCGAGCTGTCGGCCGCGTGCGCAATCGCGCGCGAACGGCCCTTCGAGTCTCGGCTGCGCGTCGCGCGCTCATGCGTATTCCCCCGGGACGGGCGTGTATTCGTTTACACATCTTCGCGGCCCGCAAGAGCGCTGTCAACCCGCGCGAGGGCCGTTGAAATCGTTTGCAGTCAGCGTATCCTCGCGCGCGTGAAGAAGGAGCCCTCGAAGAAGGCGTTACCTGCGCGCGTCAGCGCCAAGGATGTCGCGCGGCTGGCCGGCGTGTCAACGGCCACCGTCTCGCGCGCGCTCAATCTGCCCGACCACGTGGATCCGCAGACGCGAGCGCGCGTTCGCGCCGCGGTCGAGAAGCTGCGCTACGTGCCGCACGGCCCTGCGCGCGCGCTGCGCAGCCAGCGCAGCGGCATGATCGGCGCCGTCGTGCCGTCGTTCGACTATGCGCTGTACGCGCGCACCACCAGCGCGCTGCAGCGCACGCTTGACGAGCGCGGCTATTCCCTCGTGCTCGCGACGCATCACTACGACCTCGCGACCGAGGTCCGCGTCACCGGGCAGCTCGTGCAGCACGGGGTCGACGCGTTCGTGTTCGTGGGCCTCGACCACGATCCCGCACTGTACGAGCTGCTCGAGCGCTACCGGCGCCCCTACGTGCTCACGTGGGGCGTCGACGAGACCGGGCTGCATCCGAGCATCGGCTTCGACAACCGGGCCGCGACCTATGCGCTCACGCGCTGGCTGATCGAGCTCGGCCATCGGCGCTTCGGCCTGATCAGCGCGCCGACGCAGGGCAACGATCGCTCCCGTGCGCGCGGCGCGGGCGTGCGCGACGCGCTCGCGGCGTCGGGCCTCACGCTCGACGAGCGCTACGTCTACTTCGGGTCGATCGCGCTCGCTTCCGGACAGCTGGGCATGCGCGAGCTGCTGCGACAGCGTCCGCGACCCACGGCAGTGGTCGCCACCAACGACGTGTTCGCGGTCGGCGCCATGCTCGCATGCCGCGAGGCGCGCGTGCGCATTCCCGACGACGTGTCGATCACCGGCGTCGACAACACCGACCTCGGCGCCACCCAGACGCCTCCGCTCACGAGCATACGCACGCCCATCGTCGAGGTCGGCTCCGCCGCGGGCCTGCAGCTCATCGCGCGCCTCGAGGGCGCGCCGGCGGAGCTCCATCAGCAACTGCCGTTCATGCTGATGAAGCGCGGCAGCACGGCAGCGCCGTCGAGCGGCCGCAAGCCGGCGGCACGCCGGGCACGCGCATGAAGCGCGTCGTCGCGGCGTTGCTCTGCGCGGCCGCGCTTGGGGTGCATTGCGAGCCCCTCACCCCGACCGTCTCCCCGCACACGGGCACAGGGAGCGATGCGAGGAAAGTCCTGCGCCTCGCGATCTTCGACATCGAGACGCTCGATCCGCAGCAGTATGCGGAGAGCCCTTCCTTCGACGTCCTGCGCGCCATCTACGAAGGCCTCTATCAATTCGACTACCTCGCGAAGCCGCCGCGCCTCACACCCGTCACGGCCACGGCGCTGCCGGAGGTCACCGACGGCGGAAGGACGTGGACGATGCACGTGAAGCCGGGCATCCATTTCACGCCCTATCCCGCGTTCAAGGGCCATCCGCGCGAGCTCACCGCGGAGGACTACGTCTACTCGCTCAAGCGCTGGCTCGACCCCAACAGCAAGCGCGGCGGAGCGCCGATCACCGCGGCCTTGATCGTCGGTGGGCGCGAAGCGCTGGACGAGGCGAAGAAGTCGGGCCGCTGGGACCTCGACCGTCACATCGAAGGCTTGCGCGCGCTCGACCGCTACACGCTGCAGCTCAAGTTGACCGAGCCCAACTATCCGGTGATCGAGGGCTATCTCACGCTCGGCGCGGTGGCGCGCGAGTTCGTCGAGGCGCGCGGCGGCGACCTGCGCACGTATGCCGTCGGCACCGGTGCATACCGGCTGAAGGAGTTCAAGCGCGGCTCGCGCATCGTCCTCGAGGCCAACCCCGACTATCGCGGCCGCCCGTTCCCCGCGAGCGGCGCGCCCGGCGACCAGGCGCTCGAAGCCGCGATGCGCGGCGCGCCTTTCCCGCGCATCGGCCGCATCGAGCTCGAGGTCATCGAGGAGGAGACCGCGCGCCTGCTGGAGTTCGACCGCGGCAACCTCGACACGCTGGTGCTGCGCAGCGACATCGCGTCACGCCTGCTCGAGCACGACGCGCTGCGCCCGGAGTACCGCGCACGCGGCATCGGGTGGCAGCGCACGCCGGAGCCGTTCACGGCGTTCGTCTACTTCAACCTGCGCGACCCGCTGGTGGGCGGCATGGACGCGCCCCGCGTGGCACTGCGCCGCGCGGTCGGGCTCGCGCTCGACCGCAACAACATGGTGGACGTGATCTACGGAGGACAGGCGCTGCCGGCGAACCAGCTCGTGCCGCCGGACGTCGTGGGCCACGATCCGAAGATTCCACCGCCCGTGCACGATCCCGCGGCCGCGCGCGCGCTGCTCGACCGCTACGGGTACAAGCGCGGCGCGGACGGTTATCGCGCGACGCCCGACGGCAAGCCGCTGGTGCTCGACCTCATGCTGCGCTCGGGATCGATCTCGCGCGAAGTCCAGACGCTCTTTCGCAAGAACATGGACGCGATCGGCGTGCGCACGCAGTTCACGGTCGCGCCGTTCCAGGACGCGATCAAGGATCTCGTCGCAGGCCATTTCCAGATGTGGTTCGGCGGCTTCGGCGGCAATCCCACCGGGCAGGGCATCCTCGCGCAGCTCTACGGCAAGTCGTCGCCGCAGATCAACGTGTCGCAGTTCAAGATGCCCGAGTACGACGCGGCGCTCGACCGCTTCATGCGCACCAACGATCCCGCGCAGCAGGTCGCGGCGGCGCGCACGATGTCCGACATCGCGCGCGCCTACGCGCCCATGATCCCGGTCGTTTTCCGGCTGGAGAACCACTTCGTGCAGCCGTGGCTGCTCGGCTATCGCCCCAACCGCTTCGACACCTTCTGGCAGTTCCTCGACGTCGACCTCGCGAAGCGCCCGCCGTCGAGGAAGCCGTAAGAGACGACTCTCCCCTCACCCGCCTGTCGGGCACCCTCTCCCCGCAAGCGGAGGAGAGGGCAAAGCGAGGGGTGCAGCAGGCGACTACTTGCCGAGCTTCGCCTGGACCATCTTCGCGTGGTCGAGGTGCGCGACGAACGCCGGCCGCGTCTTGACCAGCAGGTCCTTGAGCTCGGGGTTCTTGGCGCTTGGAACGAGCGTCTTGTCGAGCGCGTCGAGCACGGCCTGGTGATACGCCACCTCGTGGTCGACGTAAGCCTTGTCGAACTCGGCGCCCTTCTTGAGCTCCTTCAGGTGCGCGAGATTGTCGCGGCCGCCCTTGGCGAGGCTGCGGCTGGTCGCGTTGTCCTCGGGCTTGACGCCCAGCTTCTGCGCGAGCTCCTTGGCCTGCTTGTTGACGGCCGAGTGATCCTTGACCATCAGCGCGCCGAACTGCTTGACCTCGGGGTTGGTCCCCTTGCTCTCGGCGAGCTTGCCGGCGTCGATGTCGACCTGGTTGGCGGTGACGACGATGTGCGCGATCTGCGCGTCGTTGGGCGCGCCTTCCTGCGCCCATGCAACGGTGGCCGCGAGCGCGAGCGCGGCGGTCAGAACGATGGCCTTCATGGTGTCCTCTCGATGATGGATGTTCACGCGGTCGAATCGGCGATGCGCCGAAGCACGGCCGCAACGATGCGGTCGCAGCGCGCGCCGGCGAATGCGTAGGCGTCCACGGTCGCCGTGTCGATCTCGCGCGCCAGCGCGGCCCGCAACAGCGCACGCGCACGAAACGCCCGCGTGCGCACCGTCGCCTCCGGCACGCCGAGGCACTGCGCGATCTCCTCGACCGACAGCTCCTCGACTTCGCGCATCACGAACGCGGTGCGGAACTGCTCGGGCAGCGCGTCGATGTGTCGCTCGAGCAGCCGCCGCACCTCCGTGCGCATGGCGGCATCCTCGGGGCCTTCGCGATGGCTTCCTTCGGAACCTTCGGGCGCGTGTGGCGTGTCGTCGCTCATCTCGTGCGTCTCCTCGAGCGGCACCACGGGTGCGCGTGCGGCCTTGCGCAATCGTGCGTAGGCCTCGTTGATCACGATGCGCGTGAGCCAGGTCGAGAGCTGGGACCCGCCGCGAAAGCCCGCGATGCCGCGATAGGCCGCGAGATAGGCGTCCTGCAGCGCATCCTCGGCATCCGGGTCGGAGCGCAGGATCGCGCGCGCGACGCGGAACAGCCGCCGGTTGTGACGGCGCATCAGGTGCTCGAACGCGCCGACGTCACGCGCCGCGATGCGCCGCGCGAGCTCGGCATCGGTCACCGCATCGTGGCTCGGCCGGGAGGCCGCTTGCGACAGGGCGTGTGGTGTCATGGCGCCCATTGGATGCAGCGCCCGGCCCTAACGTTCCCGGTGGTCAGGGAACGACCTTGACGACCCCTTTCATGTTGGGGTGAAACGAGCAGACGTAGGCGTACTCGCCGGGTGCCTTCGCGGTCCACTTCCACGTCTGCCCGGCGCGGATGCCCTTGGAGTCGAAAGCGTTGTTCGAGGCGGTCGCCGTGTGCTCGAGCAGGTCCCGGTTGACCCACTGGACCTCGTCGCCGGCCTTGACCTCGACGGCCTGGGGCTTGAACTGGAAGAACTGGATGACGATGGTGTGCGTTTCCGCGCGCGCGGCGTCGGCGGCCACCGCGAGGCCGGCTGCCACGATGGCCGGTGCAAGCCGGCGAATGAGACAATGCATGCCGCCCTCCTTGGCGTGAATGGCTGCGGGAGATCCCATGCCGCTACGAACCCTGCTGCTGGTCGTCGTGCTCGGCTTGCTTGCGCTGTTCGTCGCCGTCAACTGGACGGCATTCACCACGCCCACGACATTGTCGCTCGTCATGGGCACCGTGCAGGCGCCGCTCGGGCTCATCATGCTGCTCGTCGCCGGCGTGCTCGCGGCGCTGTTCCTCGGCTACGCGTTCTACCTCCAGACCACCGTGCTGATCGAGACGCGGCGCATGACGCGCGCGGTCGAGGCGCACCGCCAGCTCGCCGACCAGGCCGAAGCATCGCGCCTCACCGAGCTTCGCGCCGCGCTCGACGCGCGCTTCGATCATCTCGAGCAGGGCCTGCGCACCGCGCTCGAGAACGCGGGCAACGGCATCTCGGCGCAAATCGCGGAGCTGGACGACCGCATCAGCCGTAGATAACACGGCCGGGCGCCGCTTAATCCGATCGGGGTCGGAGCAAGCCGCTCGCAGCTTACTCCGACCCCGCCATGGCGACGACATGGCGTTGTGCGCGCCTATAATGCCCGCGGAGGCACATCGCGTGAATCCCGGATCGCGGCTTGCGGCTTCGGTGCTCGCGCTCGCTGCGCTGCTCGTCGCGCGGGCCGCGCTTGGTGCGGCGGTCATCGACGTCATTCCGGTCACCGGCGCCATCGGGCCGGCGACCGCCGACTTCGTCGTGCGCGGCATCGAGCGGGCCGAGCAGGAGGGCTCGGAGCTCGTCGTCCTTCGGATCGACACGCCGGGCGGGCTCGACACCTCGATGCGCGACATCATCAAGGTGATCCTCGCCGCCCGCGTACCGATCGCGTCATTCGTCGCGCCGAGCGGCGCGCGAGCCGCCAGCGCGGGCACGTACATCATGTACGCGTCGCCGGTCGCCGCGATGGCGCCCGGCACCAATCTCGGCGCCGCCACCCCGGTGGCGATCGGCGGTCCGGAATCGCCGGGCCCGCCCGTCGCTGCGCCCTCCGACGAGAAGAACGACAGAAAGGACGAGAACGGCAAGAGCGACAAGGAGGGCGCGTCCGCGAAAGGCGACAAGTCAGAGACCGCGATGACGCGCAAGCAGGTGCACGACGCCGCCGCGTACATACGGAGCCTCGCGCAGCTGCGCGGCCGCAACGCCGACTGGGCGGAGCGCGCGGTGCGCGAAGCCGTGAGCCTGTCCGCCGAGGAAGCGCTGAAGCAGCACGTCGTCGACGTCGTCGCCTCCGATGTCGCCGATCTCGCGAAGAAGCTCGACGGCCGCACGGTCAAGGTCGCCGGCGCCGAGCGCACGCTGCACACCGCCGATGCGTCGATCAGCACGCTCGAGCCCGACTGGCGCACGCGCTTCCTCGCGATCATCACGCATCCGAGCATCGCGCTGATCCTGCTCACCGTCGGCTTCTACGGCCTCGTATTCGAGTTCATGAATCCCGGCATGGTGCTGCCCGGCGTGGCAGGCGCGATCGCGCTGCTCATCGGCCTGTACGCGCTGCAGCTGCTGCCGATCAGCTACGCGGGACTCGCGCTCGTCGTGCTCGGTCTCGGCTTCATCGTCGCCGAAGTTTTCCTGCCCACGTACGGGTCGCTGGGCGTCGGCGGCGTCATCGCGTTCGTCGTCGGCGCGATGATGCTGATCGACACGGACATCCCGGCGTTCGGCGTGCCGCTGTCGCTCATCGTCCTGCTCGCGCTCGCCACCGTGACGTTCGTGTTCGCGGTCGGCGGCGCGGCGCTCAAGGCACGGCGGCGGCCGGTGGTGAGCGGACGCGAGCAGCTCATCGGCACCGTCGGCGTCGTGCTCGACGAAACCGACGGCGAAACCTGGGCCCGCGTGCACAGCGAGCGTTGGCGCGTGCGCTCGACCGAGCCGCTCCTGCTGGGTCAGCGCGTGCGCGTCACCGGCCGCGACGGCCTCGTGCTGACCGTCGCGCCGATCCACGAAGGAGGTTAGCGATGATCGTCCTCGCCGAGATCGGCGTGATCCTGTTCCTGATCCTGATCGTCGTCGCCACGTCGTTTCGCGTGCTGCGCGAATACGAGCGCGCGGTCGTGTTCCAGCTCGGCCGCTTCTGGCGCATCAAGGGCCCCGGCCTCGTCATCCTCTGGCCCGTCATCCAGCAGATGGTGCGCGTGGACCTGCGCACTGTCGTGCTCGACGTGCCGCCGCAGGACGTGATCACGCGCGACAACGTCTCGGTCAAGGTCAACGCGGTGGTCTACTTCCGCGTGGTCGACCCGGAGAAGGCGATCATCCAGGTCGCGCGCTTCCTCGAGGCGACGAGCCAGCTCGCGCAGACGACGCTGCGCGCCGTGCTCGGCAAGCACGAGCTCGACGAGCTCCTGTCCGAGCGGGAGAAGCTCAACCTCGACATCCAGCGCGTGCTCGACACGCAGACCGACGTGTGGGGCATCAAGGTGTCGAACGTCGAGATCAAGCACGTCGACATCAACGAGTCGATGATCCGCGCCATCGCGCGCCAGGCCGAGGCCGAGCGGGAGCGGCGCGCCAAGGTCATCCACGCCGAAGGCGAGCTGCAGGCCTCGAAGACGCTGCTCGAGGCCGCGAACACGCTGGCCCAGGCGCCGCAGGCGATGCAGCTGCGTTATCTGCAGACGCTCACGCAGATCGCCGGCGACAAGAGCTCGACGATCGTTTTCCCGCTGCCGATGGACCTGCTCACCGCATTGCGGACACCGCCTGCGCGCTGAGAGCTGCCGCTGCCCCGCCGCGGTCCGCGCAGCTCGCTACGCTCCGACCCCGGTTTCCTCGGCCAGCCCTTCCATTGCAAATCCAAGCGGCTGCAACGCCCCGATCAGCGCACGGCGCTGCTCCGACGCCAACGCGACGAGCGGCGGGCGAACCGCCGACCACGCGTCATCGCCCGAATGGTGCGCAATGGCGGCCTTGAGCGCCGGGATCATCGGAAACTTCTGGAACGTCGTGCGCACCGCGTCGAGCGCGCGCTGCTGCGCATCGGCTTCCGCGCCCTGCCATTCCCGCGCGAGCCGCGCGATCGCCGCCGGGTTCACGTTCGCGGTCGCGCTGATGCATCCGGCGCCGCCGGCCCGCAGCGTGGCGAGCAGGAAGGTCTCGCTGCCGGCGAACACGTCGAAGCCGCGCGACTGGAACCGCTCGAGCATCGCGCGGGTGTTGTTCCAGTCGCCCGAGCTATCCTTGATGCCCGCGACGGTCCCGGGATAGCGCTCGAGCAGCCGCTCGATCAACGCGAGGCTGATCGGCACCTGCGATACCGGCGGGATGTGATAGAGGTAGATGCGCAAGCGCGCGTCGCCCACGCGCTCGATCACCTCCGCGTAGCTCGCGAACAGGCCGTCGTCCGACACGCCCTTGTAGTAGAACGGCGGCAGCATCAGCACGCCGGCGCAGCCGTGCTCGATCGCGCGGCGCGTGAGCTCGACCGTGTCCGGAAACGCGCAGCAGCCCGTCCCGGGCATCATGCGCTGCGGCGGCAGCCCGGCCTCGATCAACGCGTCGAGCAGCGTGAGCTTCTCCGGCACGCTGAGCGAGTTCGCCTCGGAGTTGGTGCCGAACACCGCGAGGCCGACCTCCTGCGACACGAGCCAGCGGCAATGACGCGCGAGGCGCGCGCCGTCGGGGCGCAGGTCGGCGGTGAAGGGCGTGACGACGGGCGCGAGCACGCCGCGGGGTCGTTGCGTGGAAGTCACGGCGCGGTCCTTTCGTATCGACGGAAAGCCGATTTTCCTCCAGGCGCGGTCGACGCTGTCAATCGCTGTAGACTCCGGTCTGGCATCACGGTGCGACTGCCTTGCGAAAAGCCGCCTCGTCATCGCTTGCAGCAGGCTTCCTCGCCGCCGCGCTGGCGTGCACCGGCACGCTGGCGGCGGAGCAGCTCAACGTCGGCTCCAAGCGCTTCACCGAGTCGTACATCCTCGGCGAGATCGTGCGCCAGACGGCGCAGGCCGCGGGCGAGGCGAACGCCGTGCACCAGCAAGGTCTCGGCAACACCGCGATCGTGCTGAACGCGCTCACGTCGGGCAGCATCGACGTCTATCCCGAGTACACGGGCACGATCGCCAAGGAGATCCTGAAGCTCGACGACGTGCCGCCGCTCGCCGAGCTCACTGCGCGCCTCGCGCCGATGGGCCTCGCGGTGGGCGTGCCGCTCGGCTTCAACGACACGTATGCCCTCGCCATGCGCGGCGACGCCGCGCGCGCGAAGGGCATCACCAGGCTGTCCGACCTCAAGGCGCATCCCGAGCTGCGCCTCGGCCTCACGCAGGAATTCATCGGCCGCGCGGACGGCTGGCCGGGTCTCAAGCGCACGTACGACCTGCCGTTCGACACGCCGCGCGGGCTCGATCACGGCATCGCGTACGAAGCGCTGGCAGGCGGACAGGTCGACGTCATCGACATCTACTCGACCGACGCGAAGATCGGCAAGTACGGATTGACGGTGCTCGCCGACGATCGCAGCTACTTCCCGCGCTACGACGCGGTGTTGCTGTATCGCGCGGACCTGCCGAAGCGTCTCCCCCGGACGTGGGCCGCGCTGCAGCGGCTGCAGGGCCGCATCGACGAAGCTACGATGATCCGCATGAACGCCGCGGCCGAGCTCGAAGACAAGGATTTTGCGGCGATTGCCGCGAGCTTCATCGCGCAGCACCCAGGGGCGGCGCCCGCGTCTTCGGCGGCGAAGCCCGCCGCGAGCGGCAGCGGCTTCTGGCAGAAGCTCTTCGCGCCGGACTTCGGCCGGCTCACGGCGCAGCACCTGCTGCTGGTGTTCCTGTCGCTCGCCGCCAGCATCGTGATCGGCGTGCCGCTCGGCATCCTGGCGGTGAGGAAGGCCGCGAGCGAAGCGCTCATCCTCAGCGGGACGGGCATCATCCAGACCATTCCATCGCTTGCGCTGCTGGCGGTGCTGATTCCGATCACGGGTCGCATCGGCGCGGTGCCTGCGTTCATCGCCCTCGCGCTCTACGCGCTGCTGCCGATCGTGCGCAACACGCATGCGGCGCTCGCGCACATTCCGCGCGGCATGGTGCAGGCGGCGCAGTCGCTCGGGCTGCTGCCCGCCACGATCCTGCGACGCATCGAGCTGCCGCTCGCGGCGCCGACCATCATGGCGGGCATCAAGACCTCGGCGGTCATCAACGTGGGCACGGCCACCATTGCGGCGTTCATCGGCGCGGGCGGGTATGGCGAGCGCATCGTGACCGGCCTCGCGCTGAACGACCACGCGATGCTGCTCGCAGGCGCGATTCCGGCCGCGGTGCTGGCGCTCCTGATCGAAGGCGCGTTCCGGCTCGGCGAGCGCGCGATGATGCCGCAAGGCCTGCGCGTGGCCGCCCGCACCTGACGCGTGGCCGCGGGTTACACGACGATCGAGCGCGCAAGCCGGGGCGATCTCGGGCTCACGGCACGCGAGTTCGCGCTGCTGCGCCCGCTGTCCACGCCGCAGAAGGTGCAGGCGTTCATCGACGCCATACCCACCAACCACGAGCTCGGCGGCGAGACGACGTATTCGGTGCGTGAAGTTCTGCGCAACCGCCGCGCGCATTGCATCGAGGCGGCGTTCGTCGCGGCGTGCGCACAATGGATCCACGGCGAGCCGCCGCTCCTCATGCACCTCGACTGCGCCGAGAGCGACGCGCCGCACGTGGTCGCGCTGTACCGGCGCCGCGGCTTCTTCGGCGCCATCTCCAAGAGCAACAGCGCGCTGCTGCGCTTCCGCGATCCGGCGTATCGCACGCTGCGCGAGCTGGCGTTGTCGTACCTCCACGAGTACACCGACAAGCGCGGCAACAAGACGCTGCGCAGCTATTCCCGCGCGTTCGACCTGCGCCGCGTGCCCCCCGCGGCATGGGTCGCCTCGCCCGATTCCTGCGCCGCCGTCGACGACCGGCTCGCCTGGCTGCCGCACTATCCGCTCCTCACGCCCGCGCAGGCGCGCGGGCTCGCGCGGCGAAGTCCCTTCGAGCGGCGCATCGCCGCGCTGGTGGAGCATCCGCGCCGGTGAAACGCTTCAATCGGCGCGCCGTTTTGCTAACATGGCGGGCCGCGCACGAACGAGCGCAACGATCGAACGTCGATGATTCGCGCCGCCATCGTCGGCATGGGCACCTGGGGACGCAACCTGGTCGCGAGCGTGCAGGGCCGCAGCGACCTGCTGCGGTTCGTTGCCGGTGCCACGCGCACGCCCGCCAGGGCGGCCGACTTCGCGGCGACGCACGGCATTCGCATGCTGCCCGGGTACGATGCGGTGCTCGCCGATCCCGACGTCGACACGGTGGTCCTGGCGACACCGCATTCGCAGCATGCGGCGCAGATCGTTGCCGCGGCCGGCGCCGGCAAGCACGTGTTCGTCGAAAAGCCGCTGGCCCTCGATCGGCGCAGCGCGCGGGATGCCGTCGCCGCGTGCGCGCGCCACGGCGTCACGCTCGCGGTCGGCTACAACTGGCGCTTCCAGCCGGCGCTGCGCGAGATCCGGCGCCTGCTCGACGACGGTCGTCTCGGGCGCGTTTTGCACGTCGAAGGCAATTTCTGCGGGCCGAGCGCCTATCGTTTCGCGCGCGAGCATTGGCGACAGGACCGCGGAGAGGTCCCCGCGGGCGGCATGACGGGACGCGGCGTGCACGTGGTCGACGCCATGCTGTACCTCGCCGGGCACATCGACTCGGTCGTCGCGCAGAGCGAGCGGCTCGCACAGGAGTTCGGGGTGGACGACACGACGTCGATGCTCTTCCGTTTCGCGAGCGGCGCGACGGGTTACCTCGGCACGGTCATCGCCACCGCCGAGACGTGGCGCCTGCAGATTCTCGGCTCGAAGGGCTGGGCGGAGGTAGGCGACGTCGAGCACCTCACGACGTGGCAGTTGCGCACCGCGCTCATCGACCCGGACGACGTGACGCGCAAGGCGCCCGCGGAGGTCACGACGTTCACGGTGACGAGCACCGAGCGCGCCGAGATCGAGCACTTCGCGCGCGCGGCGCTCGAGCGGCGCCCCCTCGCCGTGCCCGGCGGCGACGAGGTGCACAACGTCGCGGTGCTCGAGGCGATCGTGCGCTCCGCGCAGGAAGCGCGGCGAGTCGCAGTCGACGCGTGAAGCGCGCGGTCCCGATGTCGGCGCCCGATGGAGCGATTGGATGAGGCGAGTATCTGCTGCGTTGCTTGGGATGGTTTGCCTGCTCGTGGCGATCACGGTGTCGGCGCAGGGCGGATTCCCTTCGAGGCCGATCCACGTGGTCGTGCCTTCGCCACCCGGCGGACCACCCGACCTCATCATCCGCATGCTCGCGCCGAGGCTCGGCGAAGAGCTCGGTCAGCCCCTCGTGGTGGAAAACCGACCGGGCGCCGGCGGCATCGTGGGCACCGCATACGTCGTCAAGCAGCCGGCCGACGGCTACACGTGGCTCTTCACCACCGCCTCGCACACGAACATCCCGCCGTTCAACGACAACGTCACCTACGACCCCGTCAAGGACTTCACGCACGTGACGCTCGCCGCACGGAATTTCGGACAGGCGCTGATCGTCAATCCCGACGTGCCCGCAAGGACGGTTCAGGAGCTGATCGCGCTCGCGAAGAAGGAGCCCGGCAAGCTCACGTATGCGTCGGCCGGCATCGGGACGGCGAGCCACATTCCCGCGGAGGTGATGAAGGCGCAGACCGGCACGGACATCCTGATGGTGCCGTATCGCGGCGTCGCCGAAGCGATGACCGACCTCCTCGCCGGCCGCGTCGACATGTTCTTCGTCGGTACGCAGATCGCGCTGCAGCACGTCGAGACCGGCAAGGTTCGCGCGCTCGCGGTCACGGGGGCGAAGCGCTGGAAGGGCATGCCCGACGTGCCGACCATGCAGGAGGCCGGCCTCGACGGCTACGACATCGTCAACTGGTTCGGGCTCTGGCTGCCCGCCGGCGCACCGAAGGACGTCGTCGCGCGCATCCATGCGGCCATGGTGAAGGTGCTCGCGGACCCCGACGTGCAGCGCGAGTTCGACAAGCTGGGTCTCGAAGGCGTCGGCTCGTCGCCCGAGGACTTCGCGCGCTTCGTCGCGCGCCAGTCGGCGCAGACGCAGGCGATCGCGCGACGCATCGGCGCCAAGCCGGCCGGGAAGTGAGACATCCTGTGTCAACCCTGAACCGTGCTCAGCACGACCTGAGCATCGCCGGGCCGCCCCAAGGTGCTCGCTCCCTCCTTTGGAGGGGGGAGACGCCCGCGAAGCGGGCAGTCCCGGGGGAGGTCACTCGATGACCAGGGACAAGCTCGAGCCGTGGCAATGGCCCGAGGCGCAGTGGCGTGCCATCGTCGACCACGTGCGCGCGGGCCGCGCGCTGCGTCCTGCGACATGGCCGGGCGGCGCGCGCTGCGCGATCGCGCTGTCGTTCGATTCGGACCACGAGACCAACGAGCTGCGCGACGGCGGCGAATCGATCGGCAAGCTCTCGCAGGGCCAGTACGGCAACCGCCAGGGCGTGCCCCGCATCCTCGACATGCTGCGCAGGCACGACGTGCGCGCGAGCTTCTTCGTGCCTGCGGTGGTGGCCCTGCTCTACCCGGAGGAGCAGCGGCGCGTCGTGGCCGAGGGCCACGAGATCGGCATCCACGGCTGGATCCACGAGCGCAACTCGACGCTTCCACCGCGGGCGGAGCGCGACCTGCAGATGCGCGCCGCGGACACGCTCGAGCGCGTCGCAGGCGTGCGGCCGGTGGGCATCCGCACGCCGTCATGGGACTTCAGTCCCCACACGCTCGCGATAACGCGCGACATGGGCCTCGACTACGACTCCTCGCTGATGGCCGACGTCGATTGCTACGAGCTCCTGCTGGACGGCGAGGCCACCGGCGTCGTCGAGCTTCCGGTGGAGTGGATTCGCGACGACGCGGTCTACTTCAACATGAACCGCTTCGCGGGACTTCGGCCCTACACGCCGCCGACCGACGTGCTGGACATCTTCCGCCGCGAGTTCGACGCGGCGCATCGCGAGGGCGGATTGTTCCAGCTCACCATGCATCCGCACATCAGCGGCTACCGATCGCGCATCTGGATCCTCGACGAGCTCATCCGGCACGTCAAGGCGCACGACGGCGTGTGGTTCGCCACGCATGCGCAGATCGTCTCGTACGCTCGCGCGCACGCGGCCTGAAGGCGCGTCGCGCGCATCGATGATCGACAACTTCTCCGACACGCAGGTCGTTCGCAAGCGCGTGGTGCCGACGCGTGGCGGCGTGGTCGCCGCGCAGCATCGGCGTGCCGCGGAAGTCGGCGCGAGCGTGCTCGCGGCCGGCGGCGATGCGGTCGACGCCGCGGTGGCCACGTCGTTCGCCATCGGCGTCGTCGAGCCCTGGATGAGCGGTCCCGCGGCGGGCGGCTGCATGGTCGTGTGGCGCGCACGCGAAGGCCGCGCCCATGCGATCGACTACGGCATGCGCTCGCCGGCGGCACTCGACCCGGCGGACTATCCGTTGAGCGGTGCAGGCAAGTCGTCCGACCTCTTTCCGTGGTCCGCCGTCGAGGACGATCGCAACGTGCAGGGCGCGACCGCGGTCGCGGTACCCGGCGTGGTGGCCGGGATGGCGCTCGCGCACGAGCGCTTCGGGCGCATGTCGTGGCGCGACCTCGTGAGCCCCGCCGCCGCGCTGGCCGACGAAGGCCTGCTGGTCGACTGGTACTCGGGCTTGCTCATGGCGTCGGCGGCGCGGGCGCTGGCGCAGGATGCCGACGCCGCGGCGATGTTCCTCGACGAGGGCCGCTGGCCGATTCTCGGTCAATGGACCGCGCTCACCGAGCGCCGGCTGGATCAGCGAACGCTCGCTGCAACGCTGCGCTACGTCGCCGACAAGGGCGCGGCCGAGCTCTACCGCGGCGATGTCGCGCGAACGCTGGCGCGCGACGTTCGTGCAAAGGGCGGCTGCCTGTCCGAGGACGATCTCGCGTCGTACCGCGCGCACATCGGCGACGCGCTCGCGGTGCCCTATCGTGGCGGCCGCGTCTTCGCCGCGCCCGGCTTCACCGGCGGGCCCACGCTCGCGCGCGCGCTCGGTGCGCTCGCGCCGATGGCACAGCCGCGCCCGGGGCCGCCGGGCCCGGAGCACTACGTTGCGTACGCGCGAGCACTCGACACGGCGTTCCGCGATCGCTTCGCGCAGATGGGCGACACCGGCGGCGAAGCGCCGTATGCACCGGCGTGCACGACGCACTTCAGCGTCGTCGACCGCGAGGGCAATTCCTGCGCGGTCACGCAGACGCTGCTGTCGATGTTCGGCTCGCGCGTCGTATCGCCGGGCACGGGCATCCTGCTGAACAACGGCATCATGTGGTTCGATCCCGAGCCGGGAAAGTCGAACTCGCTCGGGCCGGGCAAGCGTTGTCTCGGCAACTACTGCCCGGTGATCGGCGAGACTTCCGAAGGTCGCCGCTTTGCGCTCGGCGCCTCGGGCGGGCGCAAGATCATCGGAACGGTCCTGCAGATCGGCGCGTTCCTGATCGACCACGGCATGACGCTCGAGGAAGCGTTCCACCAGCCGCGCATCGACATGAGCGGCGGGGAGCGCGTGATCGCCGATCGCGCGCTTCCCGCGCAGACGCTGCGCGCCCTCGAGGCAGCGTTTCCCACCAGCACCGCGCGCCGCGCCGTTTATCCGTATCCCTTCGCCGTCCCCGCGGCCGTGCTGCGCGACGGCGACATGAACATGGGTTGCACCGAGATCATGTCGCCGTGGGGCGATGCCGTCGCGGAGGACGCGGCCAGGCCGCGCGAGCCGGATGCCTAGCGCTTCTTCGCCTGCCAAAGCCCGATCATCGCGCCGGTCGGGTCGTTGAAGATCGACAGCCAGCCCATGTCGCCGACCTCGGTCACGTCCTTCATGACGTTGGCGCCGAGCGAGCGCGCTTTTTGCGTCGCGGCCTTGATGTCGTCGACGAGAACGTAGGGCATCCACATCGACGGACCGTGCGGAATCATCTGCTTCATGATGCCTCCTCCCGTGCCCTCGCCCACGCCGATCAGCGTGTACGTGTGCCCGTCGCCCATCGCCATGTCCTCGAGCTTCCAGTCGAAGAGCTTCCCGTAGAACGTCTTCGCCTTGTCGACGTCGTTGGTGGCAAGCTCGCAATGCACGAATGGATTGGCCATCTCTCGCCCCCGCTGGTGAAGGAACGCAAAGCTTTCCGCCGATGCGGCCGTGGTGTCAAGCGGTGAACCGACAGCGGGGTGGTGCGCGCGGATGCCGCGAACGCCGATAGCCGCGCGCGGTCTTTGCCTGAACCCCGGTGCAAAGGAGCAAGCCATGCCCTACCGAAGCATCGCCGATCTGCCGCAGGCGCAGACGGACCAGTACAACGAGCACCAGAAGAAGGCGTTCCTCGAGGCCTTCAACAACGCGTACAAGGAATACGGCGGCGACGAGAGCCGCGCGTTCGCGGTCGCCCACACCGCGGCGAAGCGCGCGGGCGAG
>DASXAF010000032.1:0-36518 GCA_036406955.1 Casimicrobiaceae bacterium | reverse complement strand
GGCGACCTGCGCGAGATCGTCGTCGCTCGATAGCGCGGCCGTCCCGACGACGACGAGCGTGCAGGGCGTGGCCGACGCGCCGGGCGGCGCCGGCGTGATGCTCCAGCGGCGCCCGACGGCCTGCACGAGGTGCACGCGCTCCGCTGCGGAGTCGAACCGCACGAAGCCCTTCGCGCGCAGCAGGCCATGGGGGAGCGCGTCGAGCGCATCGCGCAACGCAGCTTCGCAGAGGGGCTCGTCGCGGCGAAATGTGCGCGTGGCGAACGTGCTGCCATGGTCCACTACCGGATATCCGCGCAGTCGCCGCCATCCCGGCGATACGCGGTCGCTGGCTGTGCCATCGGTGCCACGGAGGCCGAGCACGACGTCGCACGGCAGCGCGGCGTGCGCTACGCGCACGACCCGTGCACCGTTGGCGACGTCATGCAGCCATCCGGCGATCGCGTCGGAGTCGCCCTGGTCGACGAGATCGACCTTGTTCAGCACGATCAGGTCGGCTGCAACGAGCTGACGCACCACGGTGTCGCCGACGTAGCGATCCGAGGCGAGCGTGCGGATCTGGTCGGCGGCCGCGAGCACGACGGTGGCGTCCTGCGCGAAGGCCCGATCGGCGCGCGCGATCTGTGCGATGCGCCGCGGATCGGCGACGCCGCTCGCCTCGATCAGCACGTGGTCGGGCGGTGGATCGAAGCTCAGGACGTCGAGCAACGCCTGTGCGAGGCCATTGACCAGCGTGCAGCAGACGCAGCCGTTGGCGAGGCTCACCGTCCGTTGCCCGCGCGACGAAACGAGCGCCGAATCGATCGACAGTGCGCCGAAATCGTTGACGATGATCGCGAGCCGGCGCGCCTGCGCTTGCGCGAGCACGGCGTTGACCAAGGTCGTCTTGCCGGCGCCGAGGAAGCCACCGACGACGGTGAGGGGTATCGGGCGTGCAGGCGCCGTTGGCGCTGCAGCGGTCATCCGTGTTCGGGGGGCGCATCGAACGCGACGCCGCCAACCATGGTGCCGACGATGCGCACGTCCTTCAGCGCCTCCGCCGGCACGCCGAGCGGATCGTCGGCGAGGACGGCGAAATCGGCGCGCTTGCCGACCTCGATGCTGCCGATCTCGTCGTCGAGCCGCAGCGTGTACGCCGCGCCGAGCGTGACGGCACGCAATGCGTCGGTGACGGCGATGCGCTCGGCTGCACCGAGCACACGGCCGGAAGCGGTCATGCGGTTCACCGCGCACCATGCGGTGAAGAGCGGCGCGATCGGCGTGATCGGCGCATCGGAGTGCATCGCCCAGGGAACGCCGAGCGCGTGCGCGGTGCCGGCTGCGTCCATCCGCTCGGCGCGATCGGGTCCCATGGTCACGTCCCGGTGGATGTCGCCCCAATAGTAGATGTGGTTGCAGAACAGGTTCACGCACAGGTCGAGCGCCCGCATCCGGCGGAATTGCGAGGCGTCCGCCATCTGGCAGTGCTGAAGCGTGTGCCGATGGTCGGGTCTCGGGTTGCGTGCGAGGGCGCGCGCGAGCGCCTCGAGCGCGACCTCCGAGGCCTCGTCGCCGTTGACGTGGATGTGCAGCTGGAGGCCCGCATCGTGATAGGCGCCGACCAGCGCGTCGAGCTCCGCCGGCGCGAGATTCCACAGGCCGTTGGGATGGCCGTCGTAGTACCCGGGCCAGCGCAGCCGCGCGGTGAACGACTGGATCGAGCCGTCGGTCATCAGCTTGACCGAGCCGAACCGCAGGCGCTCGTGACTCGACGCGATGCGCGCGCGAACGCGCTCGATGCCGGTGCGCGGATCGAGCCCGTTGCCGAAGAGCGCCGCAACGAGGCGCAGCGGAAAATCGTCACGCGCGCTCGCCTTGCGCAGCTCGTCGATGCTCGCGTCCGTCAGATCGTTGGTGATGTCGATCGCCGTCGTCACGCCGGCCGCCTGGGCGAGGCGCGCGAAGTTCCAGGCGGCGCGCTCGCCGCGTCCCTTGGTGAACGGATCGCCGATCACCCGGAAGACCGGGAACATCGCGGCCATTTCTGCGAGCTCTCCGGTGGGGTTTCCGCCGGTGTCGCGAACGATGCCGTCGACGTCGGTGTCGCGCGTGATTCCGGCACGCGCGAGCATGGCCGAGTTGGCGTTGAGAACGTGCAGGTTGGCATGGATCACGGCGATCGGTCGATCGGCGGACGCCCGGTCGAGATCGGCGGCGACGAGGCGCGGCCCGCGCAAGAGAATGGGATCGAAGCCCCATGCGACGAGGGGCGTGCCGGGATCGGCGATGCGCGCTTCGGCCGCACGCAATCCTTCGATGACGGCGTCGATGGTCGTGAGCGCCGGCCAGCGCCGGCCGTCCGGGCCGCGCCGCGGATAGAAGCCGACGTAGGGATATTCCCAGATGCCACCTTCGAGCAGGTGGCTGTGCGCTTCGACGAGGCCCGGCATGAGGACGCGATCGGCGTAGCGGTCGTCGACGCGATGCGATCCCCAACCCGACAGCTCCGCTCGGTCTCCCACACCGAGGATGCGACCGTCGCGCACGGCAACCGCGCTCGCCACCGCGCGCACCGCATCCATCGTGACAATGCGGCGTGCCGGATAGATGACGAACGGTTGCGAGGCGCGGGCCATGAACGTTCGGCGGCGTGCCGGGCATTCTGCCGCATTCCGACTTTCCTCGCACGCGCCGCGGCGCGTGCGGAGCAGTCAGCCAGCCAGCGGACCGGGGCTCACGCCGTCATGTCCGGGGGCCGACCGTTGCGTGCTCACGTGCTCGCTGGAATCGCTGGCGGAGACTCGGCGCTCGACTGGACCGAGTGGCGCCTGAACTGCGACACCGCCCCGTCGCCGAGCCGTACCTGCGTTCCCGGCGCGAGCGCGACGACCTTGGCGTGCGGCGCGGCATCCTGCGCCGCGGCCGTGAACTCGCTCCACGGCCGCGATCTGGCGCCCATCATTTCGTGGAACTTCTCGTGCGGCGGATAGAGCAGCACCATCTTCGGCTCGAGCGCCGCGACACCGCGGCGCACGTCGCCGACGAAGTCGAGCTGCATGCCGGCGAGCAGCACGTCGACACGGAACCGTCGCGCGAGGCCCGCGATGTCGCGGTCCGTCATCTTGGTGTTGAAGCCCTCGTTGTAGTTCATGACCGTCAGGCCCGAGGGCAGCGTCAGGACGAAGCCCGTGTACGGGGCGTAGAACGGTGCGCGGGTCGCGCTGCTCCAGGCCCATGCGAGCTGAGTGGTGTTGCCGCGCAAGACGGCGCGCGCGATCGCTCGTCCCAGCTTGATGTCACGGTGTTTCCAGCCGAACGCATCGACCCCGAACCCCGGCACCGAGATGCTTCCGCCGCGATCGAGCGTGAGCAGCTGCTTCGCCGGGATTCGTCGTCGCCAGCGCAGGAAACGGGTCGCGGCGCTCGAGCCGATCACGGTCGCGCCCGTTTGCCTGGCGAGCACCGGCACGTCGAGGAAATGCTCCTCGTGACCGTGCGTCACCGCGATGTAGTCCGCGCTCCGGAAATCGTCGGCCCCGAACCAGTCGGCGCCGCAGTAGCTGCGATAGAAGGGGTCGAAGAAGAGCGTATGCGTCGGTGTCGCCACCGATATCGCGGACCAGCCGTAGTAGCGGACGACGGCCGGCGAGTCGAGTCCAGGGGGCATGGCGGAAGCTGCGCGCTCGAGGTGCGGTCGGCCCGCATGTTACGGGGCGTGAAGTTGCGCGTCAAAGCTTCGTCACCATGCCCGCGGCGAGCGTGTCGTTGTTCGATTCGTCGATCAGCACGAAGCTGCCGGTTGCCCGATTGTCATGGTAGCGATCGAGCGCAAGCGGCTGCGCCGTGCGCAACCTGACGTGGCCGATGTCGTTCACGTGGAATGAAGCGGGGTCCGGCTGCCGGGCGAGCGTATTCACGTCGATGCGGGAGCAAAGCGAGGTGACCTCGGCCTTCACCGTACGCGTCGCGCACTTGAGCATCAGGCGCCGGGCGCGGTCGAGCGGGCGCATGCCGAACCAGCAAAGCACCGCCTCGAATTCGCTCGCCGCGACCGGCGCTGCAGCGGGCGCCGCCAGTACGTCACCGCGCGAGACATCGAGGTCGTCCTCGAGCTCGAGGACGACCGATTCGCCCGACTGCGCGCAGGAGCGAATGCCATCGAAGGTGCGGATCGCGGCTACGCGTGTACCGAGCCCCGCGGGCTGGACGACGACCGGCTCGCCCACGCCGATGCGTCCGGATTCGACCCTGCCGGTCAATCCGCGCAGGTCGTGCCACTGTCGTCCGGCCAGCCCGGCCGTTGGACGCAGCACGCCTTGCACCGGAAAGCGGAATGCCGACGCATTGGCGTCAGCCGCGGCCGGAACCGTCTCGAGATATCGAAGCAACGTGGGACCCGCATACCAGGGCGTGCGCGCGCTGGGGTGCGCGACATTGTCGCCGTCGAGCGCGCACACCGGGATCGAGACGACGCTGCGCACGCCGAGCGAGGCACTCGACTCGGCGAGCTCGGCGGCGAGCACGTCGAAGCGCGCGGCATCGAACTCGACGAGGTCCATCTTGTTGATGGCAATGGCGATGTGCGGGATGCGCAGCAGCGCCGCGATGCAGATGTGGCGACGGGTTTGCGTGACGACGCCGTTCCGTGCGTCGACGAGCACGACCGCGACATCCGCGGTCGACGCGGCGGTGACCATGTTGCGCGTGTATTGCACGTGCCCCGGCGTGTCGGCGATGATGAATTTGCGGCAGGCGGTGGCGAAGTAGCGATAGGCCACGTCGATCGTGATGCCCTGCTCGCGCTCCGCGATGAGCCCGTCGGTCAGCAGCGACAGATCGAGATCGCCACGCCCGCGCCGGCGAGAAGCTCCCGCGACGGCGGCGAGCTGGTCGTCGAAGATGCCCTTTGCATCGTAGAGAAGACGCCCGATCAGCGTGCTCTTGCCGTCGTCGACGCTTCCGGCCGCGATGAAGCGCACGAGCCCGCGGTCGTTGGCGTCGATGGCTTCACGCGCGCCCATCAGAAATAGCCCTCGCGCTTGCGCAGCTCCATCGAGGCCTCGGAGGTCCGGTCGTCCATGCGCGTTGCCCCGCGCTCGGTCACGCGCGAGGCGACGGTCTCGACGACGATCTCCTGCGGCGTCGTCGCGCTCGACTCGACCGGACACGTGCAGGTGACGTCGCCCACGGTGCGAAACCGCACGAGGAGTCGCTCCACGCGCTCGCCCGCGCGCGCAGGCACGAGAGGCGACACGGGAACGAGCTGTCCGTTGCGACGGACGACGTCGCGCTCGTGGCAAAAATACAAGCTGGGCACTGCCAGCCGCTCCCTGGCGATGTATTGCCAGATGTCGAGCTCGGTCCAGTTGGACAGGGGAAACACGCGCACGTGCTCGCCGGGCCGAACACGGGCGTTGTACAGGCCCCACGGCTCGGCGCGCTGCCGCTTGGGGTCCCATTGCCCGAACTCGTCCCGCAAGCTGAAGACGCGCTCCTTGGCGCGCGCCTTCTCCTCGTCACGCCGTGCGCCTCCAATGAGCGCGTCGAAGCGGAATTCGTCGACGGCGTCGAGCAGCGTCACGGACTGGAACGCATTGCGGCTCTGGTTCGGATGCGTCAGCACGATGCGGCCCCTGGAGATCGACTCGTCGAGGGTTCGCACGATCAGTTCCTCGCCGAGCTCGGCTGCGCGCGCATCGCGAAACGCGATCACCTCCGCGAAATTGTGGCCGGTATCGATGTGCAGCAGGGGAAACGGAAAGCGGCACGGCCGGAACGCCTTCTCGGCCAGTCTCAGCAGCACGAGGGAATCCTTGCCGCCGGAGAACAGCAGGGCGGGACGCTGGGTCTCCGCGGCAGCTTCGCGGAGAATGTGAATCGCCTCCGATTCCAGCAGATCGAGCTGGGTCGGCCCATTGATCGCCACGGCGCGGGAGATGGCATTCATGTGCGCTCACGCCTCGAGAGCGTGCCGCTCGAGGGCTTCGACGCGGACGGGCACGCGGTGCAGACCGCATTCCTTGTTCACGCCGGTGCGCTCCCACCACCAGCGGCCGGCGCGCAACGGTTCCCCGGGTCGGATGGCGCGGGTGCAGGGTGCGCACCCGATGCTCGGGTAGCCGCGGTCGTGCAACGGGTTGTACGGGACGTGATTGGCGCGCACATAGGTCCACACGTCGGCAGTGGTCCAGGCGGCGAGCGGATTGAACTTGGAAAGTCCATACAGCGGCTCGGCTTCCGTTATCGCGATGTGTGCGCGGCCGTCCGACTGGTCGCGCCGCATGCCGGTGATCCATGCTCGCTTGCCGGAAAGGGCGCGTGCGAGCGGCTGGACTTTGCGGATGTCGCAGCAGGCGCGGCGCTGCTGCACGCCCTCGTAGAAGCCATCGACTCCAAACGCGCGCACGTACCGTTCCACCGATTCCCGATCGGGACGAACGACGCGAATGTCGATGCCGTAACGATCCCGTGCGCGAGCGAGCAGATCCAGCGTTTCGGGCGGCAGCCGGCCGGTGTCGAGCGTGAGGACCTCGATTCCCGGCCCATGGCCTGCGATGAGGTCCAGCAATACCATGTCCTCCGCGCCGAAGCTGCACGCGAAGGCGGCGGGCGAATGATCCGCGGCGATCGATTCGATGAGCGAAGCTGCGGCATCGGTGAGATCGATGAATCGCGCGTCGTCGGCGTAGTCCATATCGGGTTTCCTCTCACGCAAGCAGCCGCACCGCGACGACGACGAGCACCGCGGCCAGCGTGCCGCGCAGCCAACGTTCCGGAATGCGCGCCGCCGCCCGGCTTCCAAGCCAGATGCCCGGGATCGAGCCTGCGAGCAGGCTTGCGAGAAGCGGCCAGTTCACGTGGCCCAGCGCAGCGTGGCCGAGCCCGGCGATCAGGGTCAACGGCACGGCGTGCGCGATGTCGGTGCCGACGATCCGCACCGTCGGGGCGCGCGGGAGCAGCACGACAAGCGCGACCGTGCCGAGCGCGCCAGCGCCCACCGATGAAAGCGTCACGAGAATGCCGAGGGCAACCCCGAGTGCGACGGGGCGCCAGGACGACACATGCGTCGTCGCTGTCGCATGACCTGCCCGCCAGCTTGCGAGTCGGTCGCGCAGAAGGAGCGCCACTGCAGTGGCGACGAGCGCGATTCCCAGCGCAACCGAAAGCACCGCGGACATCGCGCGCGAATCCGGCAGCAGCGCTCGCAAGGCGAGCACGGTGACGCCCGCGGCCGGGACGCTCCCGGCCGACATCAGGCCGACCATCCGCCAGTCCACGTTGCCTCGGCGCAAGTGCACCAGCGTCGCCGCCGACTTGCTGACGCCCGCGTAGAGCAGGTCGGTGCCGACGGCAGTCGCAGGCGCGAAGCCGAACAGCAGGATGAGCAGCGGCGTCATCAGCGAGCCGCCGCCGACGCCGGTCAGCCCGACGATCGTACCGACGACGAACCCGGAGAGCGGGTAGACGAGATCCATGCGGCCCGGTCGAAAGCGTCTGCTGCACGGCAGCGTATCGAGGCCAGGATGGATCGGGAAGGAACTATATCTGCTTCATTTATACCCGGATGAACTAAGCCCGTCGCAGGCGATGACGCGCGTGCACCGCGTGGAAGGCGCTCGCGCGCTCCGGGACTTGAGATGGATCAAGGCAGCGCGGCCTGACCGCTTCTAACGTGTCGAGCTTTCGCGCGGCAAGGCCGCGCTGCACCTGAAAGGCGCGATGCGGCTCCTGCTGATCAATCCGAGGTATCCCGAGAGCTTCTGGAGCTTCCGCTGGGCCGTCGAGCGCGTCCTGCCGGGCAAGCGGGCGATCAACCCGCCGCTCGGGCTCGCCACGCTCGCGGCGCTCTGCCCCGCCTCGTGGCAAGTGCGCATCGTCGACGAGAACGTCGAGTCCATCCCGCTCGATCCGGCGGCCGACGTGATCGGGATCTGCGGCATGGGAGTGCAGTTCGCGCGTCAGGCCGAGCTCCTGCGCTACTACCGCGCGAAGGGCCATTACGTCGTCGCGGGAGGCAGCTTCGCGTCGCTGTGCCCCGAGCGCTATGCCGATCTCGCCGACACGGTCGTCGCCGGCGAAGCGGAGTACATCTGGCCGCGCTTCTGCGCCGATTTCGAGGCGGGTCGCGCGCTCGCAACCTACCGCGAGACCGGCGTCGTGGCGCTTTCCGATTCGCCTGCGCCACGGTTCGACCTGCTCGACCTCGAGCGCTATTCCACCGCCACGCTGCAGTTCTCGCGCGGCTGTCCGTACCTGTGCGAGTTCTGCGACATCATCGTGATGTTCGGGCGCAAGCCGCGGCACAAGCCGCTCGAGCAGGTCGAGCGGGAGCTCGACGCGCTGCGTGCGCTCGGCGCGCGCAACGTGTTCTTCGTCGACGACAACCTGATCGGCAACCGGCCGGTTGCGAAATCTCTCCTGCGCGCGCTGATCGACTACCAGGCGCGGCACCGCTACCGTTTCCGCTTCGGGACCGAGGCGTCGATCAATCTCGCGCAGGACCCCGAGCTGCTCGATCTCATGCGCGACGCCGGCTTCGGGTGGGTGTTCGTCGGCATCGAGTCACCCGATCCGCAGACCTTGAAGGACGCGCGCAAGAGCCAGAACACGCACCAGGACGCGCTGTCGTCCATACGGACCATCTACGGGGCCGGCATCGACGTGCTGGGTGGCTTCATCGTGGGCTTCGACAACGACACGCTGCAAAGCTTCGAGGTGCAGCACGATTTCATCATGGCGTCGGGCATCCAGGCGGCGATGGTCGGATTGCTGACCGCGCTGCCGCGCACGCCGTTGCACGAGCGGCTCGAGCGGGAAGGGCGCCTGCGCGGCGAGATCGATCCGACGGACAACACCAAGCTGGCAACCAACGTCGTGCCCAGGCACATGAGCTACGACGCGATGCTGCAAGCGTACGAGCGTCTTTACAGGCGCCTCCTGAGCGACCACGGCATCGCGCAGCGCGTTCGCAACAAGCTCGCGCATCTGCGCGACCCCGTGTACCAGGGCGAGTACGCGCCGTTGCAGCGCGCGCATATCGTCCTGCGGCTCCTGCTGAAGGGCATCCTGCCCGGTGGCCCCGCGCGGCTATGGCAGTTCCTGCGCACGTTGCCGTGGCGCGAGCCGCGCAAGGCGCCGCTCGTGATCGTCGACTGGATCTGCGGGCTCGCAATGCGTGACTACGTGCAGCGTCACTTCGAGCCGGCGCCCGATGGCGGGAAGCCGCGCTTCGAGCACAGGCTCGCGGCATTGCGGGCGGTCGTCGGCGAGCATGTCGCCGCCGGCAGGGCGGCGCTGGTGTCGCGCGCTGCGCGCATCGAGCTGTCGCTCGCGCTCGACCAGGTGGCCGGGGCGCGGTTCTTCGCCCGCCTGGGGCGCCGGCTGGACCGTGTGCTGCAGGTCAGAGGCGCGATGGTGACGTTGTCGATCGATGCCATCCTTGCGCGCGAGGTCGCGCACGTCGAGCGGCTGCTTGCACGCCTCGCGCGGCATGGCGACCGCGTATCCGTCGTGGTTCACGAGCGCCTGCAGCAGTCGCTGCACGTCGATTCCTCCCGGCTCACGCTGATGCTGCCGATTGCGGCACGTTAGCTTCGAGCACCTTCGACGTGCCGAGCCGCGACGCGCCATCAAAGGAGCGGGCGCAGGCTTCACCGAAAGCTTGATACGGATCAAGCAATTCGAAGCCGCGCGCGCGGAGATGCGCCGGATACAAGATGTGGTGTTACCGTACGCCTCCAATACCACATATGGTACGAACGTAAGGATCCGACATGTCCCGATCGCCTGCCGCCCGCGCGCCTCGCGGCCCCACTCAGGTTCAGAAGCGCGACGGCACCTGCGTTCCGTTCGATCCATGCAAGATCGAGTCGGCCATCGCGCGCGCCGCTGCGGCTGCGGGGGAATTCGCCGTCGAGGAAGCGCGACGCATCGCGCGCGCCCTTGCGCCGAGCCTCGCGCCCGATGGCGGCACGGCGACGGTCGAATCGATCCAGGATGCCGTCGAATCGGCGCTCCTGCGCGAAGGGCATCACCGCACGGCGCGCGCCTACACCGCTTACCGCGAGCAGCATGCCGTGCTGCGCGAGGATCGGCGAACGGTGGTCGACGTCGCGGCGTCGATCAACGAATACCTGGACCAGGACGACTGGCGTGTCAACGCCAACGCGAACCAGGGCTATTCGCTCGGCGGCCTGATCCTCAACGTCTCGGGCAAGGTCGTCGCGAACTACTGGCTGTCGCACGTCTACGCGCCGGCGATCGGACGCGCGCATCGCGAGGCCGACATCCACATCCACGATCTCGACATGCTGTCCGGCTACTGCGCGGGATGGTCGTTGCGGCAGCTCCTGCACGAGGGCCTGAACGGCGTGCCCGGCAAGGTGGAGGCGGGCCCGCCGCGGCACATGTCGAGCGCGGTGGGGCAGATCGTGAACTTCCTCGGCACGCTGCAGAACGAGTGGGCGGGCGCGCAGGCGTTCTCCTCGTTCGACACCTGCATGGCGCCGTTCGTCCGCAAGGACTCCATGCGCTACGGCGAGGTGCGCCAGTGCATCCAGGAGCTCGTCTACAACCTCAACGTGCCGTCGCGATGGGGTACGCAGACGCCGTTCACGAACCTCACCTTCGACTGGACGTGCCCGGAGGACCTGCGCGAGCAGGTCCCCGTGATCGCGGGCCAGGAGATGCCGTTCGCCTACGGCGAGCTGCAGGCGGAGATGGACATGGTCAACCGGGCGTACATCGAGGTGATGACCACCGGAGACGCGAAGGGGCGCGTGTTCACCTTCCCCATCCCGACGTACAACATCACGCCCGAGTTCGACTGGGACCACCCGAACGCCGAGGCGCTGTTCGCGATGACCGCCAAGTACGGCCTGCCGTACTTCCAGAACTTCGTCAATTCCGAGCTCAAGCCGCACATGATCCGCTCGATGTGCTGCCGGCTGCAGCTCGACCTGCGCGAGCTCCTGAAGCGCGGCAACGGCCTGTTCGGCTCCGCCGAGCAGACCGGCTCGATCGGCGTGGTCACGCTCAATTGTGCGCGCCTCGGCTATGTGTTCCGCCGCGACGAGGCGGCGCTCTACCGGCGCGTGGACGAGCTGCTCGAGCTCGCGAAGCAGAGCCTCGAAGTCAAGCGCAAGGTGATCCAGCGGCACATCGACGGCGGCCTGTTCCCTTACACGCGGCGCTATCTCGGCACGCTGCGCAATCATTTCTCGACGATCGGTGTGAACGGCATCAACGAGATGATCCGCAATGCGACGCACGACGCCGAGGACATCACGACGCCGGGGGGCGAGCGCCATGCCATGTGCCTGCTCGACCACGTCCGCGCGCGCATCGTGGGGTTTCAGGAAGAGACCGGGCACATGTACAACCTCGAAGCCACACCGGCCGAAGGCACGACCTATCGCTTCGCCAGGGAGGACCGCAGGCGCTTTCCCGACATCCTGCAGGCCGGCACACCGGACATGCCGTATTACACGAACTCCTCGCAGCTCCCGGTCGGATTCACGGACGATCCCTTCGAGGCCCTGGCCCGCCAGGAGCCGCTGCAGAAGAAATACACCGGCGGCACGGTGCTGCACCTGTACATGAGCGAGCGCCTGTCGAGCGCGGCGGCCTGCAAGAAGCTCGTGCGGCGAGCGCTCACCCGCTTTTCGCTCCCGTACATCACCGTGACGCCGACCTTCTCGATCTGCCCGAGGCACGGCTATCTCGCCGGCGAGCACGCGTTCTGTCCTCGGTGCGACGACGACATTCTGGCCCGAAAGCGCAGGGAGCTCGCGCATGCCGCCTGAGCCGCACGCCGCGCATGGCACGCATTCATCCACATGGGAGCACCGCATGGACACGATGACGGAAGCCGCTTGCCCCACACTCACGCTCGACGACGCGGAGCGTCAGCCGTGCGAGGTCTGGACGCGCGTCATGGGCTATCACCGCCCGGTCGCGTCCTTCAACGTCGGCAAGAAGGGCGAGCATCGCGAACGTCGCTTCTTTTGCGAACCGTCGCCGGCGCGCGATGCCCGCAAGGCCGGCTGATCGGTCGCTGCGGATCGGCGGCCTGACGACGCTGTCCGCCGTCGATTTCCCCGGCGAGCTCTCGGCAGTCGTGTTCTGCCAGGGGTGTCCCTGGCGCTGCGCCTATTGTCACAACCCTCGACTGCTCGACACCGAAGCGGATGCGCCGATCGCATGGAACGATGTCGTCGCATTCCTGCGCAAGCGCCGGGGCCTGCTCGACGCGGTCGTGTTCTCCGGCGGCGAGCCGCTCGCGCAACGCGCGCTGCCAACCGCGATGCGCGAGGTCAGGGCGCTCGGATTTCGGGTGGGCCTGCACACGGGCGGCGCGTATCCGGCCCGTTTGGCGGACGTGCTGCCGCTCGTCGATTGGGTCGGCTTCGACGTGAAGGCCAACTTCGGCGACTACGGGCGACTGACTCGTGCGCCGCGCAGCGGCGAGCGGGCACGCGAGAGCCTCCGGCTGCTGCTCGCGAGCGGCGTCGGGCACGAGTTGCGTACCACCGTGCACCCTGGCTGGCACACCCCGCGCGGCGTGGAAGGGCTGGCGCAAACGGTTGCGTCGCTCGGCGTGAAGCGCTACGTGCTGCAGGAATTCCGATCGGGCACGTGCCTGGAGCCGGCATGGGCGCGCAACGTGCCGCAGTCGTTCCTCACGCCCGGATTCTGCGCACGCATCGCCGCCCGATTCGAGCACCTGGAAGTGCGGCGCGCGTGAGTCAGGTATCGACGACGTACGCCCGGTAGGTCGTTGCGGCGAGCGCGGCGACCAGTGCCGCAGCGGCGAGATTGTGCGCGAGCGTCATGGCGAGCGACGGCGCCACATATGCCTGCGCGACGCCGAGCAGCACCTGCGCCATCAGGAGCAGGTTGACGAGCGGGCGCCACGCACACCACGGTCGCGGTGCACGGCGCGACATCACCAGCAGCGTGCCGACGAGCGCAACGAGCACCCACCCGGCGAACCGGTGCGCGGACCGCGCACCCGCGATGCCGTCGCTCGCGAGTCCGCCAAGGGCAACCGCAATGCCCGCGATCACGACCGACAGCACGAGCATCCTGCGCACCGACGCAGGGACGTTCCAGCCGTTGGCATCGGCGATCTGCGCGCTCGCGCCCGCCCACGACGTCGCCATGAGCGCGAGGAGGGCGAAGCCACCGGCGAGGTTGCCGACGATGACCGCGGACGGCGTGTTACCGGGCGCGAAAGCGGACATGCCCGTGCCGAGCAGCGCAAGCGCGATGGCGATGGCGAGCGCGCCGCCTGCGAGGCGCGCATGGCCGCGAAGACGAGGCTGTCCACGCGTGATCACGATCAGCGCAACGATCAGGACGGCGACACCGCCGGCCGCCACGCGATGCGCGGTGCGCGCGAGGACGATCAGCGCATCGGCCTCGCCGCACGCCGATGCATCGGCACAAGGCGCGCCCGCATGTCGCAGGCGCAGGTAGGCGCTCGCCGCCACGACGATCAGCATGAGCGCGCTCGCCAGTAGCGCCGTGCGCCGCAGGAGCCGCAGCGCCGCGATGCTGTCCGCGTACGCAACGGCGGCATGCGCGCGGGCGCCGGCCATCGGCGCGCTCACGTACGCACGCCGAGCGAGACGCGTCCGCGGACGAGCGAGCGCATCACGGCGACCACGAACAGCAGCCCGCCGACGATCGCGACGAGCCCGCCGAGCCCCATCAACGCCATGCCCGCCACCTCCTGCACGCCATGGAGCACCTGCTCGCTTCCGGCGACCTTGCGCTGCACGCCGTACCCGCCGGACCACAGCAGGCCGACGATGTGAAGGAGCTGCCCCGTCCCGTACACGTAAGGCTGCAACGTGGCAATCCGTTGCTCCGGCGGCGCGAACCCCAGCGCGGGAAGGAGCGCGTATGCAAGGCCCATGAGCGCGATGGTCACGCCGACGATGCAGCCGTGGTAGTGCGCCGGAATGCGCACGTTGCTGCCGTGGATCAGGAAGCCGATGACGCCGCCCGCCGCGAACAGCGCAAGCGACGAGGCGAGCGCGGCGCGCAGCGGGCGCGCGTCGCCGCGACTTTGCGGCGCGCGCGCGAGCGACCACACGATCGCGATCGCGATGGGCGGGATCGCGAGTCCGCCGCCGAAGCGCATCAGCCAGGTGAGGAGCCGGTGGTGCTGCACCGATCCGACGTCGTAAGCGAGGTAGATGACCGGCACGGCGAACACCGAGCACAGGCCGATCGCGAACAGCACCGTCACCACGCGCGGTGACAATGGCACCGCAAGGCCGATGGCGTCCGCGAGGCCGAGCCACGCGACCAGCATCAGCAGCGTCCATGTGAATTGCAGCACGTGGCCGCCGCCCCAGAACAGGAGCTCGAAGTAGGGGAGCGCATCGAGCGCGGGATCGACGGCGATCCACGACCACACGAAGGCGAGGATGGCCACCGCCGCCGACACGAGCGACGCGTTGATGCCGAAGCGCAGCGCGGCGGTACCGTCGATGCGCGTGCCCACGCGTGGCACCGCGGTCATCGCGCGGGTCACCGCAAGCGTGACGCTGCCCGCGAGCATGAGGAGGCCTGCGATGAACCACGGATCGCGCAGCACCGGAATGTAGTTCGCCATCACGGGCCGGCCCTGGCCGATGAAGGGGGCGAGCCCGATGGCGAGCGTGCCCATGCCCGCGAGAGCGAACGCCATCCTGCCGACCGCGAGCGCGCGCGGCGTGCTGTTCAGCGTCCACACCACGCCGGCCATGGCGAGGAACCACACGAGCACCGACAAATCGACATGCGCGACCAGCGCGACGCGGAAGAAGTCGACTCCGGGCAGGTGCGCGGCGACGCGCGGGGTGCGTGCGAGCACGAGCAGGATCGACAGCACGCCGGCGGCGACGAGCGCGCACACGCCCAGCAGGAGCCATCGCGTCGCGAGCCTCGCGCGCGCATCGCCCGGCACGGCGAGCCGGTAACGCCACGAGGACACGGCAACGGACGACACTCGCGAGGCGGCGGTGATCGGAACGCTGTCCATGGAGGCTGCGATCAGGTACGGAACACGAAGCCGCCCTTGCCGGGATCGAAATCGATCACCAGCACATGTCCCGCGGCGAGGTCGACCGTCGTGTCGGCTGCGTACCGGAACGCGCCGTCGGGCCCGTCGGCGAGGCGTGCCGTGACGTGATGGCGACCCGCCGGCACGACAACGCGCCGATAGATGGTCGACGGGCCGTCGCTCGCGAGGCCCGACGGCGACGCGCTCACGTTCATCAGCGGGGCGCCGTCCACGGAAACCTGCACCGCGACCGGCGCGCGCTCGCGCGGACAGACCGTTTGCGCGCGCATGTTGGGCGCGAGTTTGGCGAGCTCCTCCGCCGTGCGCTCGCGGCACGCCTGCTTGCGCTCGCCGGCATGGATGAGCGACAGCTTCACCAGCGCCCGGCCCGGCGCAAGGTGCTGATAGCGCGGAGACGTCGAGAAGTAGCCGATGAAGACGGCGAACGCCGCGTAGAGCAGGGCCTGCGCCGGATAGCGCCACCACGCGTTCACGCCGCACCGCCGAGCTTGACGAGATTGGCGACGGGTGTCTCGCTGGGTTTGTGCGGCGCGAGCTTGAACGCGTCGGAGAAGCAGTCCTCCTGGTTGAGGCCGTGCTGCGCGAATGCAGGATGCGCCGTGGCGATCATGTCGACGGAGCCGCACGCGTAGATCTGATGTCCCGAGAGGTCGGGGTAATCCGCGAGGATCGCCTCGTGCACGAGGCCCGTGCGGCCGGTCCAATGATCTTCGGCGCGCGGCCCCGAGAGCACGGGCACGAACCGGAAGTTCGCATGCTCCTCCGCCCAGCGTTGCGCGAGATCGCCGAGGTAGAGGTCGGCGCGCGAGCGCACGCCCCAGTACAGCACGATGGGGCGGCGGATGCCGGTGGCGAAGGCATGCTCGAGCATGCTCTTCACCGGCGCGAAGCCCGTCGCGCCCGCCACGAAGACGATCGGCTTGTCGCCCTCCTCGCGCAGGAAGAACGTCCCGAGCGGGCCCTCGAACTCCAGCACGTCACCGACTTTCATGGCGCCGAACACATGGCTGGTGAAGCGGCCTCCGGGAATGTGCCGGACGTGCAGCTCGAAGTCGTTGCCCTCGTGCGGTGCCGTCGCAAACGAAAAGCTGCGCTTCTCGCCGTCGCCGAGCAGGACGTTGATGTACTGCCCGGGGTAGTAGCGCAGCGGAACGTCGCCGAGGAGCGTGAGGCGCACGCGCATCACGTCGTCGGCGAGGCGGTCGAGGCCGGCGACCTCGGCACGATGGCGACCGGTCGCGAATCCCCGCGGGAGCGCGCGAGGCACGTATTCGATCTCGAGGTCGGAGCGCGCGGTCGCGCAGCAGGCGAGGGCCTTGCCTTGCGCCTTCTCCTCCGGCGTCAGCATCTCCGGCTGATACAGGCCGTGATCCACGGTGCCGGAAGCGACGGTGCACTTGCACACGCCGCAGCCGCCGTTGCGGCAATCGAACGGCAGGGCGATGCCCTCCCGCAGCGCGGCGTCGAGCAGGCTCTCGCCTGCGCGCACGCTCACGATGCGATTGTCGGGCCGCACCAGGAGATGGAACGCCGCGCGGGCGTCGCGCCACCGAGGCGGCAGCCACGGCAACAGTGCCAGCAGCAGCGTGCCCCCGCCGACGAGGAGCCACACCGCGCCCACCGGCCAGCGATACAGAAGCGGAAACACCGGCAGATAGAACCAGTCCAGGTCGAGCGCCGGCGCAACCGTGGCGAGGTCCGCCGGTTCCTGCGACAGCGCCGGCTTGAGCAACGACAGGCCGATCATCATGACGACGAGCCAGGCCATGATCGCGCGCGGCGGATTGGTCTTCGCCGCGGGCACGCGCTGCGTGTGGACCCACAGCAGCGCGAGCACCGCGAGCGGGAAGCCGATGTGGAGGAACGAGAGCAGCGAGAACAGCCGATCGTTCACCGCGGCCTCGAAGATGAAGTTGCGCACGAGCGCGCCGTTGAACACGGGCAGCCAGTCGAGCCATTCCGCCGTGCCGACGGTGACGAACTGCGCCAGCCGGTCCCAGGGCAGCATGTAGCCGTTGATGCCGGAGACGTACACCAGCCACAGCACCACGACACCCGACACCCACGAGAACCAGCGGAAGCTCCGGTAGTGGTCGAACACGAAGTGTCGGGTGAGATGGAGCGCCATTCCCAGCACCATTCCATCCGACGCATAGCGGTGCACGCTGCGCATCACGCCGCCGACGTACCACTGTGCGTGCGTGAGCTTCTCGACCGATTCGTAGGCCTCGGTCACGCCGGTCTTGAAGAACACGTACAGGTACACGCCGGTTGCGAGCACCATCCAGAAGAGGAAGTACGTGATCGCGCCGAGGTGATAGAGCGGGTTGTGCGCTTCGCCGAACGCGCGGTTGAACGCGTGCTCGAGGCGCAGGAAGATCCACTGGCCGCCGTGCTGGATGCGGCTCAGCACGCGCGTGCTCGCCTTGCGGGCGCGTGCCGGCGGCGGCGCCACTCGGCCGCGAGGTAGCCGAGGATCGCCGCGAGAACGCTCGTGCCCGCGAAGATCTCGATCAGCAGACCGTAGTCGAGGCGGTAGCGGCCCGTGCGCGGGTCGTACACCGTGCACAGCACGCGCACGCGCTCGACGAGTGCCGACCAGTCCGCGAGCGGCGCCGGCGCACCGGCGAGCAACGCCTCGAGCGGCGTCACGAGCCGGTCGAGCGCGAGGTCGTCGCCATAGATCTGCCCGGCAATGCGCCCCTCGGCATCCAGCAGCGTGACTTGCGCGATATGGTCGAATCCGCCCGGGCTCGCGGCATAGCTGAACCCGAAGTCCGCCGTGACCTGCTCGACGCCTGCGACGTCGACGGCGAGGAAGCGCCAGCCGGGCACTTCGATGCCCTGCTGGTGCGCGAACGTCGCCATCGCCTGCGGATTGTCGAGCGGCGGGTTGAAGCCGATCGTGATCACGGCAAAGGCATCGTTGCCGACGGCGCGTTGCGCTTCCTTCACGGCGCGCGCGAGAAATCGCGTCGCGGTAGGGCACGCCTGGCCGCAGCCGGTGTAGACGAAGCTCACCACGAGCGGCTTGCCACGGAAGTCGGCGAGCCGCACGCGTGCCCCACGCGCGTCCGTGAACGCGTGATCGCCCGGCGTGCGGCCGAGCGCCGCCTGGCTCGCCGCGAGCGCGCGATCCATTTCGAGCGCGCCCACCGGCGCGGCCATGACGCCGCACAGAACCGTGACGGCAACCGCACGCCACCATTCAGCCGAGCAGCGTGGCATCGGCAATCGCGCCGGCGAGCAGCAGCGTGAGCTGCGCGAGCGACGCGTGGAAATTCACCATCGCCGTGGCGCGGCCCGGCGTACGCACGAGGGCGATGCTCGTGTAGAGGAACCATGCGCCGCCCGCCACTGCGGCCGCGAGATAGATCCACGACAGGCCGTACCACGCGGGCACGAGAGACGCGGCGACGAGCAGCGTCGTGCCGGCGAGCACCGCCCGGGCGCACTTCGCGTCGCCGACGAGCGCGGGGAGCATCGGAATGCCTGCCGCCTGGTAATCCTCGCGGCAGGCGATCCCGAGGCTCCAGAAGTGCGGCGGCGTCCAGAGGAACAGCACGACCGCGAGTGCGAGCGGCGCGGGATCGAGTCGTCCGGGCGCGATCGCGGCTGCTCCGGCCAGGACCGCGCAGCTTCCCGCGAGGCCGCCGACCACGATGTTGAGCCACGTGCGACGCTTGAGCCACACCGTGTACACGACCCCGTACACGAAGGCGCCCGCGAGCGTGTAGAGCGCCGCGAGCGCATTGGCGGCGATCGCGGCCAGCGCGCCGGCGCCGACGACCATGGCGCCGATCAACAGCAGCCAGCCGCGCGAGCGGGCGAGCGCCCCAGTCACGAACGGGCGCCGCCGCGTGCGCGCCATGCGCGCGTCGATGTCGCGCTCGACGTACTGATTGAAGGCGCCTGCCGCGGCGCTCGCCACCACGACGGCGAGCGTCACGAGCATGCCGCGGACCGGCGAGGACGGACCGCGCGTGACGGCCAGGCCCGCCACCGCGGTGAAGCCGATCACGAGGCCGATGCGCAGCTTGAAGAGGTCGAAGAACTGCGCGATCCGCATGCTCATCGTCTACTCCCGCGCGGGCCGGTTCCCTGCGCCGTCCCCGCGCGCCGCGCTCACGACAGCGGCCACACCGTCGACAGGTACTTCCAGTTGACGAAGTAATAGAGGACGAACGCCACGAGGAACACGAGCGCGAGCGAGAACGTGCCGGGGGCGACGAACCCGCCGATGCCGATGCTGCCGTGACCCGTGATGGCGGCGGCGACCGGGCGTGACGGTGCAGGAGCTGCGCGACCGTCACGCACGCTGACGTGCCGGTATTCCGGCGTCGCGATGCGCTTGCCGAAGAACACGCTGCCCACCGTGATCAGCAGGTACGACGCGCCGCCGACGATCGCCGCCAGCCCGGAAAGCGCGGTCAGCCCGAGCATGAGGTACGCGGTGCCGGGAAACTCGTGCGCCAGCGCGTTGCCGGCGAAGGTGACGTCCCAGTGGCGTCGGGGCACGCCGAGCGTTCCCGCACCCATCATGAACAGCGCGAAGGCGCTCATGCCGAGCCCGAACAGATAAGGCTGCCACTTCGCGAGGCCGGGGAACATCAGCTCGCGCCGGAACAGCACGGGAATCAGGAAGTACGTGAGCGCCATGAACGCCAGCGTGGTCCCCACCACGACCGTCGCGTGGAAATGACCCGGCACGTACAGCGTGTTGTGGATGATCATGTTGAGCTGCTCGGTGCCCATCATCACGCCGGAGATCCCGCCGAGGAAACCGAAGCCCACCAGCGAGATGAACATGCCCGAGAACACCGGGTTGCCCCACGGCGCCTTGCGCAGCCACTCGAACAGGCCGTGGTCGAAGCCCTTCTCACGCTGTGCCACTGCCACCGCGCCGGGGACGGTGAGCCCGTGCACCATGGTGGCGAGCACGGCGAGGTACATGGCGTAGCTGGTGTTGAAGATCTTCCAGTTCGACGTGAGGCCGGGATCGGCGAGCAGGTGATGCGCGCTCGCGAGCTGCAGGAAGCAGATGTAGAGCAGGAAGGCGAGGCGCGACACGCGCTCGGACATGGGCTTGGCGCCGAACACGATCGCCGCGATGGCGTACCACACCGAGACGTGCGCCGCCACGTTCACCTGCTGCGAGCTGTGACCGAACGCCCAGAACACCGTGCGGTACATCAGCGAGTCGATGTGGCTCACCAGCCCGACCGACCACAGGAACGTGGGAATGAGGATGATGGCGCCGGAGGCGATCGTGAAGACCGCGATGATGCAGGCCGTGACCGCGCCGAACGTCACCAGCGGCACCGAGCCGTTGTAGGTGCCCTCGTTCCGGGCGACGACCAGGGTGCCCAGGAACACGAAGCAGCCGATCAGCGCGCCGACGGCGAACAGGATCAGCCCGAGATAGAACGCGGGATGGGCACCCATCGGCGCATACGCCGTGAACATGACGCTCGAGTCGCCGCGAAACACGGCGACGTTGTTCACGAGCGCGCCGATCACCATGAGATAGAAGGCGGCCCAGGCCCAGCGCGGAGCGGCGATCCGGCAACGGAGCAGCGTGGACGCACAGAAGTACAGCACGCCGATCTCGAAGAAGATCATCCAGAACACCAGCATGTCGACGCCGTGCGCCGTGAGCACGAGGTAGAACCAGTCGGCCGGCAGCAGGTGCACCGCCGGCCAGCGCGTGAGCACGATGAGCAGAGCCAGGATGCCGCCGCCGAGTAGCGAGACGACACCCGCCACGGCGTTCCAGCGGATGAGCTTCTCCGCCTGCTGGTGGAACACGAGGCCCGTCGTGGGGCAGGTGCGGAAGTTGCGGTTGATCGAGCTTGCGACGGCGTCGACCGTCAGTGTTCCGTTCGCCATGCCGTCTCCTATCGCTTCACGACGAACAGCTTGCTCGCCATCGTGTGATGGTTGATCCCGCAGTACTCGTTGCAGATGATCGAGTACGTTCCGGCGTGCGTCGGGGTTACCGTCACGATGTGCTCGTAGCCCGGATGCACCTCGATGTTGATGTTCTCGGGCTGCAGCGAGAAGCCGTGCAGCCAGTCCATCGACGCGAGGTGGATGCGGTACGTCTGCCCCTCCTGCAGCTCGAGCATGGGCCACCATTGCCACAGCCGCGCGATCAGGTAGACGTCGCTGCCCGCCGGCGGGCGTACGACCGGGATCTTCTGCTCGGTTTCCGTGCGCACGGTGTACTTGTCGACGATCTCCTGCGTCTTCTTCATGTACGCCTCGGGCGTCGTACGGTAGGCCTCGTTCGAGAGGTTCTGCTTACCGTAGACGTGCCAGTACGGCATCATGAAGAACATGACCATGCACCACGCGAACGAGATGGCGATCCACGTGGCTTCGACGCGGTCCAGCGGCTGTTTCCACCAGACGCGTACGCTCGGAGGGGAGATGGCGCTCATGGCTCGTGCTCGCGTTGTGTGGCCGGGCTCACTTGGCCACCGGAATGCCGACGATCTCCATCACGCCCCACACGACGTAGAGCACGGTCGGCAGCGCGATCCCGATGAACAGCAGCAGGAACGGGTTGTCGAGGAGCTGCTGCATTGCCGGGACCGGCTCGTCGAAGTCCTCGTCTGCTCCGTCGGGTCCGGGCGGCGTGGTGGTTGCGGTGCTCATGCATTCTCCTCGGCTTGGGGCTCGACCGCGCGCGCGGAACCGCGGCTTCGCGTGACGACAATCTAGGCAAGCCGCCGCCCGTTGCACTTGATCCGTATCAAGCAATTCGCGGCTGGCATCGCGCCGCCTCTTGATGGCGCAGGCGAATCGCGCGACATTCGGCGCCATGGCCGACACGTCGTCGATGGCACTGCGCCAGGCCCGTTTCCATTCGCCGATGGCCGTGGCGTCGGCCGGCGTCGCTCATGCATTGCGAGGACGAGCATTGCCGACCGTGCGAGGCACGCGCGCATGACCGATCCAATCGTCCTCGACGTGCGCGGCCTCGAGGCGCCCGAGCCGCTGGTGCGCGTGCTCGAGGCGCTCGACACGATTCCGCCGAACGGCAGCGTGCTGGTCAAGATCGATTGCCGCCCGGTGCCGCTCTTCCGCATCCTCGAGCGAAACGGCTACGTGCACGAGGAGCGGCCGGGGACCGAATCCCTGCTCGAGATCTCGATCCGCAGGAAAGCCGATGCGTGACGACGCGCGCGTCTCGGCACCGTCGGCGGGTCAGCCGTGGCAGGCGCGCAGCTTCTCGGCGTCGGTGATGCGGATGGCGCGTCCGTCGACCTCGATCAGCCGGCGTTCCGCAAGGTCGTGGAGGATGCGCGAGAAATGCTCCGGCGTGACGTTCAGGCGCGATGCCACCACGGCTTTGGGCGCGGCGAGCGTCAGGACGTGATGGTCGCCGGCGAGCTCGTCCTGGCGCAGCAAGTAGCCGATGACGCGCTCGGTGGCGGACTGAAGCGAGAACGACTCGAGATCGCAGATCAGCGAGTGCAGGCGCCATGAAAGGCCGGCCAGCATCTTGCGCGCAAGGCCGGGATCGCGCTCCAGCTCGCCGAAGATCACGCGCTTGGAGACGTGCAGCAGCATGGAGTCGGCAAGCGACTGGGCCATGACGATATAGGGCTTGTCCATGAACATCAGCGCTTCGCCGAAGGAATGGCCGGGGCCGATGACCTCGACGATTTTCTCGGCACCGCTCGGCGAGACGAACGCGAGCTTGACCTGGCCGTAAACGACGAGGTGGAAGCCCGTGCAGGCGTCGCCACGATTGAACACGACCTCGCCGCGCGGCACGTGAAGCTCGGTCGTGCCCTCGGCAATCCGTTCGAGGTCCGCGGGCCCGAGCTCCTTGAAGAGGGGCAGGTTCGCGAGGAACGTGTGCGTGGGGATTCTCGGGCGCAACATGTGGTAGCAGTCGTCGGGGGTTGCGTCGAGGGGGCCGCTCCGGCAGCTTGCAGCTTCGCGCCGGGGGCGTTGGCACTCGCGTCTAGATCGATCGCATGAATTGCTCGCGTCGCGAAGCCTCGACAGCGAACTCCTCCAGGTCGGGATCCATCGCGCTCCGTGCCGACACGACGCCGACGATCCTGCCGTGCTCGAGCACCGGCAAATGCCGGAAGCCATGCTTGTGCATGATCAGCAAGGCGCTTCCCAGGGCGTCTTCGGGACCGATGGTCCGGGGATTGGGCGTCATGACTTGCGCGAGGCACGTCGCATCCGCGTCGAGTCCCGCGGCGACGACCCGAAACACCACGTCGCGCTCGGTGAAGATGCCGACGAGGCGTCGTTCGGCGAGCACCATGACGGCGCCCGCGTTGCGCTTCGCCATGAGCTTCGCAGCGCTCGCAACGGTCCTATGGGGCGGGGCCGTGAGGAGCCTCCGCCGGTCCATCGCTTCCCTGACCGGAATGTCGAACATGCGATCACCCAACGCGCGCACCGCATGGCAGTATGTTTCGTGCGCGCCGGCGGCGCTTTGACGGAGATCAACCGCCGCCCTGGCAGCGACGGGCGGTTGCCGCGCCGCCGTGCGAGCGGTTCACGCGGCCCGCCGGTCGCGAGCACGCTTGCCCATGCTGGCCGAGGTGCCGAGCGCGAGCGCCGTGAGCACGAAAAGAGCGATCGACGCGACGTTGCCGGCGCCGCCGGCGGCGCGCAGCGGCGCGCTCCCCATGGCGTCCCCGACGATTCGCACGGCGAGCGTCAGATGGAGCGCGACGAGCGGCACGTAGAGCACGCCCCGGTAGGGAAACGCGATGCGCAGCACTGCGGGCAGGATCACCGGAGCGTGTCCGAAGACCATGGAGAACACGAATCCGATCATGACCGCGTGCAGCCCGAGATCCCACGCAGGCGCGTCCGTGCGAGGCGCCAGCGCGAGTGACGCGCCGCCGATGGCGAGCCAGACGTAGCCCGCGAGCAGACAGAGCGCAATGTATCGAGTGAGCGATCCCGCGCGGACGGTTCGCGTCGCGATGTCATGGCGCGCGAGCCACAGCGCGCAGGCGACCATCAGCGCGCCCATCGCCCGGATCGCCGGCTGAAGCGCCACGAAGGCTGCCAGCGAAGCGGCGAGCAACGCCGCCGAGAACGCCGCGAACAGCAGCCGCGCCGCGCCGGGGATGCGCAGCAGGCGCGAGAGCTCGAGTCGCTCGCCGCCGATCGTGAGCACGAAGAATGCAAGCCAGGACGGTGCGACCGCCTGCGGGGGAGCGCCGCAGACAAGGCCGATGTTTGCCGCAAGGAGTGCAAGCGAGCCGAGCGCGAGCAGCCCGGTGTGCACCGCTTGCTGACGCAGCCAGACGGTGACGGACGCGGCGACGAACAGGACGCTGCCGGCGACGAACAGCGCGAAGGCGACGGTAGGCTGCCCGACCACGAGGGCGAGAGTCGCTGCACCCGTCGCAGCGGGGGCCGCATACGCCCATCCTTTCGCGAGCGCCACTGCGCGCTCGAGGGCGATCAGCGTCGCGAAGAATCCGCTCGCCATCAACACCCCGTGCCACGCGATCGCGGGTGCGGTCACCGCGATCGGGAAGCCCAGGCGCGCCAATCCGCCGGCAGCACCCGCGACGAGCGCGACGAACGCCGCCGCGACAAGGGGCGCGCGTGCCGCGAGCGCAAGGTTCACCGCCACGATGGGCTACCAGCCGAAGCGCTCCTTGAGCGTGTCGCTCATGCGCTCGGGCGTCCATGGCGGATCGAACACGACCGCGACGTGAACTTCACGTGCTTCGGCACACGCGCGCCGGATCGCGGCCTCGGCGTCCTCGGCGATGGATTCGACCGCAGGACACGCCGGGGTGGTCATGGTGAGATCGACCTCGACGCGCGACGGCATGCAGGCGATGCGGTAAACGAGCCCGAGGTCGACGATGTTGGCGCCGATCTCGGGATCGATCACCGCGCGCAGCGCATCCCGGACGGCATCTTCGCGAGGAGCCTCAGCGGTCGTGCGTTCGTGCATCGTCGGTTGGCTCCGTCGCGATTCGTCGCCGGGTTGGCGAAGCAATCATAGCCCAAGCCCGAACGCGCGATGCGCCGCGCACATCGGCCCGCGAGGCGGTACGATTGCCTCGCGTGCCGCTGGTTCACGGCCTTGCGGCACTGATGGAGGCCCGCGTGCCCGATCTTCCCCACACCTACCTGTTCGTGCCGGGTGATCGCCCCGACCGCTTCGACAAGGCTCTCGCGTCCGGCGCGCATGCCGTCATCGTCGATCTGGAGGACGCGGTCGCCCCGGATGCGAAGGCGAATGCACGCATCGCGTTCGCGTCGTGGCACGGCGCGAATCCCGCGCTCCGCGAGCGGGTCCTCCTGCGCATCAACGACAGCGGCTCGCGCTGGTTCGACGAGGACCTCGAGCTGGTGCGCAAGACGCGCGTAGCGTGCGTCGTGCTGCCGAAGACCGAGACCGTCACGCAGATCGACCGGCTGACGTCGGTGCTGGTGGATGACGGGCTCGTGATCCCGCTGATCGAGAGCGCCAGCGGCGTCGCGCTCGTCGACGCCATCGCGTGCGCTGCGCGCGTGCAGCGCATGGCGTTCGGCACGCTCGACTACGCGCTCGATGTCGACATCCCCGGCGACGAGCGCGGCCTGCTCTATCCGGCATGCCGGATCGCCGTCGCGTCGCGCGCCGCGGGCATCGCCTCGCCGATCGCCGGCGTGACACCTGAAATCGGCGACGAGGCGAAGCTGCGTGCCGACCTCGCGTTCGCGCGCTCGTGCGGCTTCGGCGCGAAGCTGTGCATACACCCGAGGCAGGTCGCGGCGGTCCACGCCGCGATGCGGCCGAGCGAGGAGGAGATCGCATGGGCGCGCAGGGTCGTCGCCGCATCCGAATCGGCGCCGGGTGCAATCCAGGTCGACGGCAAGATGGTCGACCGTCCGGTGATCGCGCGGGCAAGGCGCATCCTTGCGGCGACGGAGCACAATCGTTGAGGACGCATCAGCCATGAACATCGGAATGATCGGCATCGGCCTCATGGGCCACGGCATCGCGACCAATCTTCAGAAGCGCGGCCATCGCTTGAGCGTGCTCGAGCATCCGGGAAACCGGCCTCTCGACGACCTGATCGCGGGCGGCGCGACGACGCATGCGACGGCCCGCGAAGTGGCCGCACGTTCCGACGTCGTGATCGTCTGCGTCACCGGGACGCCGCAGGTGGAAGCGGTCGTCCTCGGCGTGGGCGGCGCGCTCGAGGGCCTGCGATCGGATGGCATCGTGATCGACTGCTCCACCGCGATTCCGGCGTCGACCGAAAGAGTCGCGCAAGCCGTGCGCGAGGCCGGTGGCCGCTTCCTCGACGCTCCGATGACGCGCACGCCGAAAGAGGCGGCCGAGGGCCGGCTCAACCTGCTGGTCGGCGGCGACCGCGACGTCTTCGAGCAATGCCTGCCGCTGCTGCGCTGTTTCGCCGAGAACATCGTGTACGTGGGACCCGTGGGTGCGGGGCATCGCATGAAGCTTCTGCACAACTACGTTTCGCTCGGTTCCCTCGCGCTGTTGTCGGAAGCGGCCGCATGCGCCCTGCGCGCGGGCGTCGCACCGGACGTGTTCGTCGAAGTGCTCGCCAACGGCGGTGGCGGCGGTACCGCGCTGGAGCGGCTCAAACCCTACCTGCTGTCGAGCGACCCGTCAGCGCTTCGCTTCGCGATGAGCAACGCGCAGAAGGACCTCGGGTATTACAGCTCGATGGCGGATGACGGCGGCGCGGTGCACGGCATCGCCGATGCCGTGCTTCGGACATTCGCGGACGCCGTGGAACAGGCGGGACCGGAACGATGGGTGCCCGAGCTCGTTTCGCTGCTGGTGCAACGCGGCGCGGCCGTCGGGGCCGGCACAGCGACCTGAAACGGTCGACACGATCGCGGGGACAGCGCATCCGCGACCGGCGTTCGGCGTGTGCGCTATCGCTTCCTGGCCTTGCCGTCGACCTCGAGCCTGGCGTTACGGAACGCCGGGCCCCAGATGGGATGTCCCGCTTCGGCAGGCGCGAGGTCGAATTTCGGGTCGGCTTGCAGCGCGTTGCGGAATTCGGACTGGCATGTCTTCGGCCTGCCCGACGCACAGGCCACGAACGCGAGATACTTGTATGCCGTCGCCTTCTCCGCCGGGGCCTTCAGGCCATGATCGAGCGCGGACCGAAGCTTCCTGGCTGCCGTCTCGTATTCGGCGTCCTCGTAGCTCCTGATGCCACCTCGAAGCTCGACCTCGGCCCTGGTCATCGAAGTGTTCCGGGTACGCACCGCCTTTCCCTTCTCCGGGACCTCGGTCGTGTCGGTCTGCACGTCACCGGGCGAAGAACAGCCCGGACAGGCCATCGCGACGAGCAATGCAGCGACGGCGACGAGATGGCCGCGCGGCGATGGAGTGGCCCGGTTGATCACTTGAACTTGTGCTTGATCCTGAGGTTCGTGTTGGCCTTTGCGTCGATCGATTCCCTGCGAGAAGGAAAGGTCGTGTTCCGGATCTCGATCCTGTGCTTTCCCGGCGCAAGGTCGATGTGCGTCAGTGGCGGACTGACGCCCCTGCGGTGCCCGTCGACGTAGATCTCGCCCCAAGGGCTCACGGCCAATTTCAACCGGGCCACCGGCCGCTTCTCCATGCGTGCGCCGGCCGGCTCGACGTCCGGGGCGGCGTCGACAGGCGCAGCGTCGGGTGGCGCGATGGCGGGGGGCGCCTCGTCCCGAACGTGAACCAGTTCCGCGCCGGCCGCCGCCGGCACGTCGGGAATCGCAGAGGTCGCGCGCGCGCTGCTCGGCTCGGGCGTCGACCTGGGCCACATCGTCCACGCAGCGCTCATCGTCAACAGGGCTCCGGGAATGCCGTAGCGAAGCCACTGTCTGCGCGTTCGCACGGTTCCGGCGCTCAGCGCGATGTCCGCGGGTTGCGGGAGCGACGCTTGTGCAGCCGCCGCCGCGGCGTGCGGAGGCGAGAAGAACGTTCGCTCTTCCAGCGCCCACCGGCGCAGATGCGCCGCCATGTCGCGCGCGGTCTGGTAGCGGTGCTCGGGTTCCTTCGCCAGGGCGCGCGCGACGATGTAGTCGAAGCCGGATGGAATGTCGCGGTTGAGGGAGCTCGGCGGCAGCGGATGCTCGTTCACGATCGCGTCGGCCAGCTCCTGCCCCGTGCTGCCGGAGAAAGGTGCGGCGCCCGTGAGCATTTCGTAGAGCACGACGCCGAGGGAGAAAACATCCGAGCGCGCGTCGACGGGGGCAGCCCTGATGTGCTCCGGAGAGGCGTAACGCGATGTCGCGGAGTCGCGGTGTCCGGTCATCGACGAGCCCATCGGGAACAGTGCATTTCCGAGGTACGAGAGCTTGACGAACCCGATGTCGAGCACGACGACGTTGCACGGATCGACGGCACCGTGCACGATCCCGTGCCGATGCATGAAGTCGAGCCCGTCTGCGACCTGTGCGGCGATGCGCTCGATCAGCACGGGCGCAAGATCGACGCCCCTATCCAGCATGTCGCGCAACGTTTCCCCATCGACCAGCTCGGTCACCGCGTATGCAACCTCGCGGTTCGTGGCCGCGTCGTAGATGCTCGCGATGTTGGGATGGGCGAGGCCGCCTGCCAGCCTGACCTTCCGCTCGTAGTCCGCGATGCCCGATCCCTCCGCAGCGTCGCGCTGGACCGTCTTGATGACGACGAGCCGGCCGAGCAGCGGGTCCCTTGCCTTGTACAGGGTGCCTTCGCTGTCATGACCGAGCTCGTCCAGCAACTCGTAGCGACCGAGCCGCTCGAACCGGATATGACATTGGGATGATTGGTGCACTCGCAGATCCCGGGCGATGTTCGAAGCAACAGCTTACCGCGGACTTCGGCGCTTCGACATGCCGAACGGCAAATTGCGCTTGCACCATCATGCGGTGGACACCGAGCTGCGGCTCGATGCCGTGCGCCTTCGATTCGGCGCCCGAAGGCCGCGGTCCGCCGCGAGCGAGCGCCCGCATCGGCGGATGAACGTGCTCGAGGAGCTCGCGCTACTCGACGTCGTCCGGTGCGCCCACCACCTCGGCGAAGCGCACGAGCTCCGCCACGGACGACAGGCCCAGCTTCGTCATGACCTGCGCGCGGTGCGCCTTGACGGTGCGCACCGATGTGCCGAGCTCGTGCGCGACCTGCTTGTTGAGCCTGCCTTGCGCGACGCGCAGGAATACCTGGCGCTCGCGCGGGGTGAGATGCGAGAAGCGCTCGCGCTTCACCCGCACCTCGTCGTTGTGGGAGCGCGTGCGCGCTTCGCGCGCGAGGGCCGACTCGAGCGCCGGTATGAGCGCCGCGCGGTGCGCCGGCTTGGTGAGGAAGTCGACGGCGCCCGCTTTCATGGCGCGCACGCTGGTCTCGATGTCGCCCCGTCCGGTCAGGAACACGACCGGCGTCGAGTCGCCCGACTTCCTGAGCGCGTCGTGAAGATCCATGCCGCTCAGGCCGGGCAGCCCGATGTCGAGCAGAATGCAGCCCAGCTCGGTCCCGCGCTCGGCGATGAGGAACTCTGCGGCGGAATCGTATTCGCGTGTGGCGAAGCCGGCCGCCTCGAGCACGCGCACGAGCGACGTGCGGACGCTCGAATCGTCCTCGACCACGTGCACGAGCCCGCGCACCGACGTGCCGGAACCCTTCATGCGCCTGGCGTCGTGGCGCGCAGCGTGAACCTGAACGTCGCGCCCGAGCCCTCGTTGTTCGACGCCCATATCGCACCTCCGTTCGCCTCGACCAGGGAGCGAGCGATCGACAGCCCGAGTCCCATGCCGTCCCTCTTGGTGGTGAAGAACGAGTCGAATACCCGGCCGATCTGCTCCGGGCGGATGCCATTGCCGCTGTCGCGCACTGCCACCTCGACGAAGCCGTCGTCGCGACAAAGGGTGGTCACGTCGATGCGGCGCGCGTTTTCGTAAACGCCGTCCATCGCGTCCATGCCGTTGAACAGCAGGTTGAGCAGGACCTGCTGCACGTGAATGCGATCGGCGAGCACTTCGGTGGCACCGCAGAAGCTCGCGCCGAGCTGCACCCGGCGCCGCTGCGCGATCGGCGCCACGAGCCGCTGCACGCCCTCGATCAGCTCGTGCAAGGCGAAGTGCTGGACGTTCGCCTCGCCCTTCTTGGCCAGTCCGCGAATGTGACGGATGATCTCGCTCGCGCGGAGATCGTCGGAGCGTATGTCCTCGAGGATGCTGCGCAGCTCCTCTTCGTGGTACCGCCCCGAGTCGAGCAGCATCTCGGCGGCGTCGACGTTGCTCAGGATCGCGGACATCGGCTGGTTGATCTCGTGCGCGATCGAGGCGGTGAGCTCGCCCATCGCGGTCAGCCGCGAAGCGTGCGCGAGGCGGCTGCTGAGCTCGTCCATGTCGTGGCGCTCGGTGGTGTCGGTGAGCGCGGCGATCGCCTGCACGGATGATCCGCGCTCGTCCCGGACCACGAAGCCCTTTTCGCGCACGTGCGCATAGGACCCGTCGCCGCGGCGCACCCGGAATTCCGATTGCCAGCGCGTGTCGCCCTCGGCGATCGTGCGCGCGACCGTCGCGGCGACGTGCCCGCGATCGTCGGGATGAATGACGTTGAGCCATGCGCCGAACGTCGCCGGCCGTCGCTCGGGGTCGTAGCCGACCGCTTCGAGGCTGCTGCCGCTCCACGACAGGCGATCGGTCGCCATGTCGCGGTCGTAGACGCTGTCCTTGGTGGCCTCGAGCATCAGGCGGAACCGCGTGTCGCGCACGCGCAAGGCGGCGTCGGCCCGTCCGCGCTCCTGGAGCGCGGCAGCGAGCGACAGCAGCGTGGGAGCGACGAACAGGAGCAGAAACTGAACCGAACGCGCGTCGTGGACCGGCGAGCCGGTGCTGAGCGGGCCAAGGCTGTGGCCGGTGCCCCAGATCACCAGGAGCGCCACCACGGCAATCGATGCCGTCGTCGCGCGCAGGCTGAAGCGCAGCGCCGTCCAGAGCAGAAAGGGCAACGGCACGTAGACCCACAGCGGCGAGGCGGGCAACTTGAAGCGCACGTCGAAGACGAAGTACGTCGACACGACCAGCGCGAGGACCAGCGCCGCGCCCTCCACACGCCGCATCGGGCTCGGGCGGTGGCGCGGCAGGGATGCGGGCGTGAGCCACGTCACGATCAGCGGGACCACCACGAGCGCCGACGTGGTGTTGGAGAAGATGCGCGATTGCCAGAGGTCCCAGTAGGCGCGGCTGCCCCAGTCGTTCAGGACGACGAACCCGCTGTCGAGAAACGACGACAGCACGGTCGATATCGCGACGGCGCCGATGAACGCGATCACGTCGCGCCGCGTGTCGAATGCCACCGCTCGGCGGGCGAGCCAGCGCGTGCACGCGGCGCCGATGACGGCTTCGAAGACATTGCTCACGAACCAGCACAGCACCATCGCGATCGGGACGCCGGCCTGCAATTCGGCGAGCACGTGCGCGGGCAGCGCGGCCGCGATGACGACCCACCAGGTGCGCGTCGGCAGCAGCACCATCGCGGCGAACAGGACGGCGTTGGATGGCCATAGGACGGCGATCGGATTGGGCAGGAACGTGAGCGCCATGCCGACCCGCGTGCCGACGTAGTAGCCCGCGAATACGAGCGCGGCCAAGCGCAACGTGCGGAGGTGGATGGTTTGCCCGATGGCGCGAGCAAACGTCGAGCGGTTGGCGCGTGCGTACATGTGCATGCCCGGGGACGGATGGCCGGGTCCCATCACCGGCTCACCGAGCCTCCTCGTGCCGACGCTTCATCGCCCGTACGGACGTCTCCGGAGCCGGACAAAAAGACGACGGGCAATGCATTCGCTCGCCGCGCCGGCGCTCGTGCAGATCGAGGCCGATTGGGCTCGGGATGCGCAGCAGGGCCATGGGATGCCGGCTGCCCGCGGCCCCGGCGCGATGGAGCGACCCCTGCACCGGCGTCAACGCGGAGGTGCGCGCCGCACGACACGACCCGAAATCACGCGCCAAGGGATCGCCTGCGACCATCGAACGGCATGTTGCCCTTGTTTTTCTTGCCCCGTCGCCTGACCACCCGGGCTCGCCTTGCGTGAAAGCGAACCATCCACGCGGTCCGGCGCCCAACGACCACACGCGTGCCCCGGACGGCGCCTGCCTTCCGCGCCCGTCGAGCACGAGTTGTAGCGTACCCTGTTCGAACTTGGAGCACCACCCCCATTGCACTGGCGTGCAAGGCGCTGCACCAAGGGACAATGGTCGCGAGGTCGCCCCGCGGTCATGCTGACGGAGCGTGTTCGACTGGGGCCCTTGCGCCCGGCGAAGGAGACCACCATGAGCCACCGAGTTATGTATCGCGTTGCATATGCCGTGTGCGTGCTGCTCCTCGGCGTCGCTTCGACGGCGACATGGGCGCAAGGCGAGCAGCAGAAGGTCGTGGACGAGGCGGATCGCACGCTCGCCAACTTCCTGCGCGATCCCCAGATGACCTGGCTGCAGAAGCACATCGGAAGCGCCAAGGGCGTGCTCATCGCGCCCGAGATCGTCAAGGCCGGCTTCATCGTCGGCGGCTCGGGCGGGCGCGCCGTGCTGATCGCGCGCGATCCCGCCGGTGGAAAGTGGGTCGGCCCCGCGTTCTACACGATGGCCACCGCGAGCGTGGGATTCCAGGCGGGCGTGGCGGTGTCAGAGGTCGTCACGCTGGTCATGACCGACAAGGGCCTGCGCTCGCTCCTCGCGACGTCGGTCAAGCTGGGCGGCGACGTCGGCATCGCGGCGGGGCCGGTGGGCGCCGGCGCAAGCGGCGAAGTCGTGAGCGATCTCGTCTCGTTCAGCCGGTCCAAGGGCGTGTACGGCGGCGTCAACCTGGACGGAACGGCCGTCACCGTCTCCGACGAGTGGAACCAGGCGTACTACGGGAAGAGCGTGCAGCCGAGCGACATCCTCGTCAGCAAGAGCGTGACCAACAAGGGCGCTGCGAAGCTCCTCAACGACACGGCGCACGCCAAGTAACGACCGTCAGCGCGCAGGCGAAGCTCCGGTTCCCCCGCCGGCCGGGGCCTCGCCCGAAGCGCTCGTGGCGGAAAGCGTCGCGAGCGCCGCACGCCGATCTTCCGCCGCCTGCATCGTGAGCTTGTACGAGACGTAGTACTTGTAGATGTTGCGCACGTAGGTGGTCGTCTCCTGGCCGATCTTCTCGGCCACGACGAGCTCGACGTTGTTGAACCACTTGTCGGGATCGAGGCCGCGCGTCTGCGCTTCGCGCCGCATGCGCGCGATGTTCCCGGGCCCCGCGTTGTAGCTCGCGAACGCGAAGAGCGGCCGGTTGGCCTCGCTGAAGTGCGCGTCGGGGAAGTACTTGCTCATGAGAATGTCCATGTACTTCGCGCCGGCGTGGATGTTCGGCTCGATCTGGCGAATGTCGCCGACCTTCAGGCCCTGGCCGGTCGCCGGCATGAGTTGCATCACGCCGATCGCGCCCACCGCGCTCTTGGCGTTCTGGTCGAGCTGCGATTCCTGGTAGCCCTGTGCGGCGAGCATCACCGGGTCGAAGCCGTAGCGCTCGCCGTACTTGGTGAACAGCGCGAGCGTGCGCTCGAACCGCTTCCAGTCGGACGTGGTGGTCGGATCGCGGATCTGCTTGACGCGCGACATGTACTTCTTCAGGCGATATTCCGCCACGCCGGTGTTGCGGATTTCGTTGGCGTAGAAGTCCTCCAGCGCCGCACGTAGCTTGGGACTGTCCTTGCGGACGCCCCAGCCGACGTAGCCCGCGTCGCGCAGCACGACGTCGGGTCGCACGGCGATCTTGGGCAGCACGGCGCCCCACATGCGCGCCTTCCAGTCGTCGACCACCAGGATGTCCACGAGGCCCGCGTTGGCCATTTCCATCAGGTCCTCGTCCTCGATCGCCTCGGGCACGAGCTTCAGGGTCATCGCATCCTTGCCGCTCGCGAGGAAGCGCCGGTTCAGCGCATCGAGGCTCTCGTAGTAGCTCGACGAGCGGCGCACGTGCACGGTCTTGCCCGCGAGGTCGTCGATGCCGTCGACGCGCGGCGCGTGCGCGCCCAGAACGAGGATCTCCTTGACCGGCGTGCCGCGATCCGCCGCGACGAAATCGAGCACCTGCTCGCGCGCTTGCGTGATCGTCAGGTTGCCCGCCGCGATGTCGCCCTTTCCGGCAGCGACTTCGTCGAGGAGGCGGTCGCGCGTGGTGGGCGCGAGGTAGACGGTCACCGGGCGCTTTCCCGTCTTGTACTTGCGGTTGATGTAGCGCTCGAAGTCGCGCACCGTCTCCGCGGTGATGCCGCCTTCGCGTCCCTGGTCGTTGAAATACAGCGAGCGGCTGTAAGGCACCAGCACGCGGATCATGCGCCGCTCGAGCATGCGATCGAAGTCGCCGGTCCACGGCTTGTTGGCGATGGCGAGTCGGCGCTGGGCGGGCGCGGCGCCGGCTTCCGCATCGGCGTCGGTTGCGCACTGCGCGTGTGCCGCCGCGAACAGGAGCAACGCGTAGAGCACCACGCTATTCGTCAGCCGCATCGCTTGCCTCCTGAGCGCGCCACTTCACCTTTCCGGTCGTGCCTATGCTCAAATCAGGAACTTCACCGCGCGCGCAACGAGCTCGTCGAACGAGAACGCGGTCAGCAGCAGCGGCGCGAACGGGGCGAGCGTGACGATCAGCAGCGCCAACAGCGTGCGACGGCTCACCGGCACGTGCGCCATCTCGCGCACCACGTCGTAGCTGTTCCCGAGATCGGCGAGGGACTGAATGTCCGCCGTGCCGAGCAGCGGCTCGTCGTTGCGCGCGCCGGCCATCCACTTCTCGTGGAAGGCGCGCACGTAATCCTGGCCGAGCGCCCCGTACTCGCGCAGGCCGGTGCGTCGGAGGCGATGCAGCAGAGGCGTGAACACCATCAGCGGCGCCACGACGAGCACGACCAGGATGATCGCGGTGAACAGGATCTCGAGCTGCACGCCCTGCAGCGTCGCGCCCCGGTACAGGATGTCGTTGGCGACCTTGCCTGCGGCGAGCGCGCCTTGCGCGAAAAGCAGCGGGATGAGCTGCAACGCGAAGATGTTGAGGAAGCCGAGCCCGGCCGTGCGATCCGGATGGAGCGGGATGAGCTCCAGTCCCCCGCGCATCACCTGGAAGAGGAAGCGACCCCAGATGAACAGGCGCCAGTACCAGCGGTAGAACAGGAACTGGAACAGCGGCAGGCTCACGAGGCCGAACCACCATCCCGCGAGTGTGGGACGAAAGCCGCTGGCGTCGCGCATGTGATACCACGTCGGCACGTCGGCGGACAGTGCGAGCCGCCACAGCACGCCGACGCCGAGCGCGTATACGAGGATGAGCAGCACGAGCTCCGCCATCCCGGAACCGCGCAGGCGAATCGCCGAGCGCACGGCCGCGTCGAAGCACGCGCGCGCCGATGCCGGAACGAGACCGCGCTCCAGGAACTGCTGCACGACGGTGGGCATCGCCCGGTGCACGACCAGCTCCGCGCCGATGAGCAGCGGCATGGCAACCAGGAAACGTACCTGCGTGCCGACGTCGCGCAGGAAAGGCATCTCCGTGCCGCTCCATGCGCGGCCGTCGGCGAGCGCGAGGATGAGCAACGGCAGCCACGCGATGATCGGCAGCACGATCATTCGCCGGTGCACGAGCGCGAGCGCTTCGTTGGTCAGGCGCGATCGCATGTACAGCTCGTACAGCGGGCCGCCCGGCATGACCGAAAAACCGGATGCAACGCCTGCGGCCGGCGTCTCGATCGGTTGCCTTGCAAGCATGCGTCACCTCGGTCGCGCGGCGCGACGCGCCGAGGATGTCATGCGATGAGGAGGCATCTCCATTGGTCCAAGGGACGGGGCGTGACTGTACCAAAGGTCAATGCCGGTCGTCATGACCCGCGCGCGACGAGAGGCTGCGGCCTTCATCGAGCCCAAGACGGGATGGCACGCCGCTGCACCTTGGGCCAATTCCCAGCCTGGCGAGTCCGGGGCAGGATGGCTCGTCTGCCGAACCTGGACGTCACTGCGATGCCGAATGCGGCATGTCGTCGCGGTCGGTCCCGCGCTGGCGCGCCTGACCGGCATGGCGGCGCCGGCAGCTCACAGCAACGGGGCCATTTGGCGCAATCTGTCGATACCCACCGGCCCGATGCCGCTTCACGCAAGCGGCTGGCGCTGCACGGGTGCCGCGGCGTCGTGACAGCGCTGCTGATGATGGTCGCGTTCGCCGTCCCCGCGTGGGCACAGCCTGTTGCGAACCCTGCTTCGCCGGGCCCGGCCGGCGGCGCCACGGCCGCCTGGCGGGTGGTGATCCTGAACGGCGCGGATCCGACCCTCCCGGCCTTCGTCGCGATCGACACCGCGCTGCGAGCGGGGCTGGCCGCGCCCGGTCGCCATCCGGTGGAAGTGTTCGCCGAGTCGCTGGACATGATGCGCTTTCCGAGCAACGAGCTCGAGCCCGAGATGCTCGCCTTGTTGCGCAAGAAATACGCGTCGCGTCACGTGG
>DASXAF010000031.1:0-38371 GCA_036406955.1 Casimicrobiaceae bacterium | reverse complement strand
GGACCTCCGCGCGAAGGACCCCGCGTGGGTGAAGCTCAAGCTCGACGCGCTCGCGACGGTGCAGGAGGAATTCGCCTTCGACATGCCGTTCCCGCCGCATGGCGAGCGGCGGCGCTTCCCGGGTGTCGTCGCCGCGACCGCTGCCGTCGTGCGCTGGCGCTGCGAGCAGCTGGGTTTGTGGGGCGATCGCGAACCGGCCGCGACACCGGTCATCGATGCGATGTTCAGCCTCGCCGAGCCGTACACCGGTCCTTCGGGCACGCTGGCGTGGACGGCGGACGTCCGCAATCCCGGCACGGGCGAGGACTTCACGCTGACGCTGAAGGAGGTCGTGCTGCCGGGAGCCGACGGCGCGGTGCACACGCGGCCGTGCGCACTCGGCTTCTTCGGCAACTACCCGCGCGCGCTGGACGGCCTCGCGCGCGTGCTGTCGCTCGACATGCGCGTGCTCGATCCCGCGTGGATCGGCATGAAGCTGCGCAAGCTCCTCAACTACGCCGAGCCGCTCGGGCATTTCATGGCGTTCGTGCCCGGCTTGCCGGCGCACGAGCGGCGCCAGCAGACGTGGCCTTCGACGGTCGCGTACCTCGCGCGCCTGCTGATCCACCGCTACGCGATGCTCGGCGTGCTGGACGAGCAGGGCTACCCGATGCAGGAGATGGGCATCCTCGCGGTACCGCAGGGCGGCGACCGTGTGACGCCGCCGCTCGCCGGCGCGCGCTGCCCCGAGTGCGGCAACGCGACGCTGATCCACAAGGACGGCTGCCTGTTCTGCACCGCGTGCGGGTATCTCGGCGCCTGCGGTTGAGGATGCAGCCGCTGACTTGTCCATATTGGACATTTCGTCCAAGTGGCGTACCATGAGGGGCGGAGGTCTTGGCAGATGGCGCAACCTATCCGAGTCAGGAACAGTCACGGCGAGTTTGTCGAGGCGAAGGCGGTGTCGGCGAGCGACGCCAAGAACGTCGGGCGAATTCTCGAATACGTCTCCAAGGACGGAGGGGTGACGATCACTCGCCGCAACGAGCCGCTCGCAGTCGTCATTCCCGTCGAGACGTACGCGCGCCTGGCGGCGACCGAGCAAGCCTCACTCGACACCCTGACCGGCGAGTTCGACGCCCTCATGGACAGGATGCAGCAGCCGGGCATGGCACGCGCGATGCAGCGCGCTTTCCAAATGAGTCCCGAGGAGCTGGGACGCGGCGCGGTGCGGCAGGCAGGCCGTAAGCAGCCGGTCCCTGCCGGCGGCGCGTTCGCCAAATCCGCACGGGCTCGCAAGCCGAGGGGTGGGGCGTAGGCTCCATTTACGTGCTTGCCGGCTGTAACGGAGCCGGCAAGAGCAGTATCGGCGGAGCTGCGTTTCGAGCAGCCGGTGCCGACTATTTCAACCCCGACGAAGCGGCCCGGGCAATTCTTGCGGCCAATGCGAGCCGCGCCTCAATCGCTCAGGAACAGGCAAACGGCGCGGCGTGGGCGGAAGGCAAGCGGCTCCTCGAGCGCGCCATCCGCGAGCGTTGCGACTTCGCCTTCGAGACGACGCTGGGCGGCAATACCATCGCCGAGCTGCTTCTCGCGGCTTGCGAAGCGGGCATCGAAGTTCACATCTGGTTCGCGGGACTCGAAACCGTGGAACTGCACGTTGAACGCGTCAAGCAGCGTGTTGCGAGCGGCGGCCACGACATCCCGGAGCCCAGGATTCGGGCGCGATTCGATCGGGGCCGAAAGAACCTGATCCGCCTGCTTCCTCACGTTACTTCATTGCGACTTTTCGACAACTCGACGCAGGCAGATCCCGCGCGCGGTCACGCTCCGCAACCGCGGTTGCTGGTCGCAATGGTCAGGGGACGGATCACGGCACCCCGTGCCCTTCGCACCTTGCTCGACCAGACGCCCGATTGGGCGAAGCCAATCGTGACGGCGGCGCTGAAGGGTCACCTCCGACGGCGAGGACGCCGCGCGTAATGGCGCGGACAGGGACGGGTGCTAGCAGGCTGATCGTCAGCCACGGGTGCGGCCGGGGCGCTAAATGACCCGCGAGTAGCGCGCGCGCTCGCGCGTCTCGCGCAGATGGCGGTCGAACTGCATGGCGACGGTCCGCATCAGCAGCCGGCCGAGGGGCGTCACGGTGATGGCATCGGCCGACATCGCGACGATGCCGTCGTCGGCGAGCGGTCGCAGCGCCGCGAGCTCGGTCGCGAAGTATTGCGCGAAGTCGATGCCGTAGGCGGCTTCGATGGCGCCGAAGTCGACGCCGAAGCGGCACATCAGGCGCTGGATGACGTCGCGCCTGACGATGTCGTCGGCGGTGAGCGCGATGCCGCGCAGCGTGGGCAGCGCGTTCGCGTCGAGCGCGGCGTAGTAAGGCTCGATCGCCTTGGCATTCTGCACGTACGTGTCGCCGACCTTGCCGATCGCGGAGATGCCGAAGCCGAGAAGGTCGCAGTCAGGCCGCGTCGAATGGCCCTGGAAGTTGCGGTGCAGCCTGCCATGGCGCTGCGCGATCGCGAGCTCGTCCTGCGGCTTCGCGAAGTGATCCATGCCGATGTACACGTAGCCGGCGGCGCCGAGCCGCGCGATCGCCAGCGCCAGGATCTCCAGCTTCACCTGCGGGTCCGGCAGCTCGGCGATCACGATCTGCCGCTGCGTCTTGAACAGATGCGGCACGTGCGCGTAGCCGTAGAGCGCGATGCGGTCGGGCGAGGCCGCGATGACCTTGTCGAGCGTCGCGGCGAAGCCGGGCACGGTCTGGCGCGGCAAGCCGTAGATGAGGTCCGCGTTGACGGACACGAAGCCGTGCGCGCGGGCCGCGTCGATCACGGTCCGCGTCTCCTGCTCGCTCTGGACGCGGTTGACGGCGCGTTGCACGTCGGGGTCGAAGTCCTGGATGCCGACCGACATGCGGTTGAAGCCGAGATCTGCCAGAAACGCGACCGTGTCGGCTTCCACCTTGCGCGGGTCGACCTCGATGGAGATCTCGCTGTCCGCCGCGAAAGCGAACGTCCTGCCGAGCGCGGTCATGAGCGCCTGCATCTCCTCCCGCGCGAGGAACGTCGGGGTGCCACCGCCCCAGTGGAGTTGCGAGACCGGAGGAGCGCCTTTCACCAGCGCGCCGACCCGCGCGATCTCCCGCTCGAGGTAGCGCACGTACTCGGCGGAGCGCCCGCGGTTTCGCGTGATGATCTTGTTGCACGCGCAGTAGTAGCAGATGGTGTTGCAGAACGGCAGGTGCACGTACAGCGACAACGGCTGCGCAGGCCGCGCGGCGTTGCGACGCGCCAGCACGTCGGCGTACTCGGCCGCGCCGAAGCCATCGTGGAACCGGTCGGCGGTCGGGTAGGAGGTGTAGCGCGGGCCCAGCCCGTCGTACTTGCGGATCAGCGCCGGATCGAACGACGGCGCGAACGAGTGATCGCGTGGCATGTTGCCGATTGTGCGGGCGACGCTCCTGGCGCACGTTGATGCAGGTCAAAGCGGCTTTCGCACCATGGCCCCCAGCGCTTGACAGCGTGCGCGACGTCCGCAGAATGGTGCCCGGGCAACTTCCGAAGAACCTGTGCGCGCGCTGCGTCGACTGCTTGCCGTCATCGCCACCGCCTGGTGGATGCCGCTATGGGGCGCCTCCACGGACGACGTCGCCGTCCCGGCGTTCAAGCAGCTCGATTCGATCGAAGCGCGGGTCCAGGGCTGCGTCACGTGCCATGGCCGGGACGGGCAGGGCACGGGTAACGGCACCTATCCGCGCATCGCGGGCAAGCCCGCCGGCTACCTGTACAACCAGCTCGTGGCGTTTCGCGACGGCAACCGCCGGTATGCGCCGATGAACTACCTGGTGGCCTACCTGCCCGATGCGTACCTGCGCGAGATGGCGGAGTATTTCGCCGCGCTGCGCCCGCCGTTCGCGGCACCCGAGCAAGGTGCGGTCGATCCCGCGACGCTCGCCCGGGGCCAGGCGATCGCCACGCAGGGCGACGGGCAGCGCGGCATACCGCCGTGCGTCGCTTGCCATGGCACCTCGCTGACCGGGATGAACCCCGGCATTCCCGGCCTTGCGGGGCTTCGCGCCAGCTACATCGTGGCGCAGCTCACGCGCTGGCGGGTCGGCGAGCGTCACGCGGCCGAGCCCGACTGCATGAAGCGCATCGCGTCGCGCCTCACCGACAGCGACGTCACGGCCGTCGCGGCGTGGCTTGCGCGCCAGCCGCCGCCGAAGGACGCGTCGCCCGAGTCGTCCAACCTGGTTCGCATGCCGCTCGCCTGCGGCAGCCAACGCTGACGCTGCGCCCATGCGAGCGCGCATCGCCATCGTCGTCCTCCTCGTCCTCGTCGGGGCCGCCGTGGCGGTGTATCTGCTGCGGCCCGGCATGCTGCCGAAGGGCCCGGGCGCCGCTGCAGCGAACCCGACCACGCAGATCATCGAGAAGGGCGAATACCTCGCACGCGCGGGCGACTGCGTCGCATGCCACACGGCGCCCGGCGGGCGGGACTTCGCGGGCGGCCGCGCGATGCCCACACCCTTCGGCAACCTCTACGTGCCCAACATCACGCCCGACGAGGAGACCGGCATCGGCGTGTGGACCGCGGACGATTTCTATCGCATGCTGCACACGGGCATCTCGCGCGACGGAACGCTCCTGTATCCCGCCATGCCGTTCGCGTCGTACACCAAGGTCACGCGCGCCGATTCGGACGCGATCTACGCATACCTCATGTCGGTGCCGCCCGTGCGCCAGAGGAACCGCCCGCACGAGCTGCGCTTTCCCTTCAACAACCGCAACCTGATGATCGGATGGCGCACGCTGTACTTCAAGGAAGGCGAATACGTTCCCGACGCCACCAAGTCCGCGCAATGGAACCGCGGCGCCTACCTGGTGCAGGGTCTGGGCCATTGCGCGATGTGCCACACCGCGATCAACGCGCTCGGCGGGTCGAGCGAATCCAAGGCGTTCGAGGGCGGCATGATTCCCAACCAGAACTGGTACGCGCCGTCGCTCACGTCCAATCGCGAGGCGGGCCTCGGCGACTGGAGCCTGCGCGACATCGCCGACCTTCTGCAAGTCGGCACGTCGCAGCGCGGCGCCGTGTACGGGCCGATGGCCGAGGTCACCTACAACAGCCTGCAATACATCGGCGACGACGACATCGAGGCCATGGCGGTCTACCTGAAGTCGCTGCCGCAGCGCGACAGCGAGCCGCCGCCCACGAGCCAGGCGCGCCTGGTCGACCCCGCAGTGATGGAGCTCGGGCGCAAGGTGTACGAGACGCAGTGCGCGATGTGCCATGGCGACGAAGGCAAGGGCCAGCCGCCCGCATTTCCGCCGCTCGCGGGCAACCAGTCGATCACCATGCGCTCGCCGGTCAACTCCATTCGCATGGTGCTGAACGGCGGCTACGCGCCGGGAACGCGCAAGAACCTGCGGCCCTACGGCATGCCGCCGTTCTCGCACATACTCGACGACGACCAGGCCGCGGCGGTGGTGACCTACATTCGTGTCGCGTGGGAGAACAGCGGCACGCCGGTCACGCCGGCCGAAGCCAACGAGCTGCGCAAGCTGCTTCCCGAATGAGGTCCCGACCATGGCCGATCCCGAACCGAGCGTACACGCCTCCGATGAAGACGCACGCGTCGACGAAGTGGTGCGGCGCGGGCCGTCAGGCGCGTTCGCGCTGGCGGGCATCGCTGCGGTGATCGTCGTCGCGATCTATTTCGGCTTCTACGTGCTGGTGTACCTGCCGCGCGGTGCGGTGCAGTGAGCGCGGCTGCCGACAGCAGCGAGAGCATCGCCGCCGCCGCCGAGCGCCGCTGGTCGGTCGCGGTCGCCGTGATCATCGGCGTGCTGGTGCTCATGATGATCGTGACGGGCCTGCACTGGGCCGCGATGCCGCCTTCGCGGGTGGAGACGGTCGACGTGCGAAGGCTGCCGCTCGAGGGCGAGTTCGTCGAGCCGAACCTCGGCACCGCGGTCGCGCCCGACGGCAAGGTCACGGTCCGCCTGATCGCGCAGCAGTACTCGTTCATGCCGCCGTGCATCGTCGTGCCGGCCGACATGCCCGTGACGTTCCGCGCCACCGCGACCGACGCGATCCACGGCTTCATCATCGGCACGACCAACGCGAACACGATGCTGGTTCCCGGTTTCGTGGCCACTTTCACGACCTCGTTCCACACGCCCGGCGAGCAGCTCATGCCGTGCCACGAGTACTGCGGCACCGGCCACGAGGCGATGTGGGCGAAGGTGCAGGTGCTGCCCGCGGCGGAGTTCCTGCAGCGCGCGCGCGGCGCGGAAAGGCTGACCTGTGTTCCTCGCTAGGAAGCTCGTTGTGGCGCATTTCGCGGTCGCATTCGCGGCGTTCGCGGCAGCGATCGTGCTCGGCGAATGGCAGATGCTCGTGCGCAGCCCCCTGCATGCGTGGGTGAACAATCCCGAGCACTACTATCGCTCGGTCACCGCGCACGGCACGGTCATGGCGTACGTCATGCCGACGCTCGTCGCGATGGGCTTCGGCTACGCGATCTGCGAGCTCGCGCTGAAGCGCCCGCTCGTGGGCATGCGCTGGGCCTGGATCGGATTCTGGCTGGTGATCGCCGGCACGGTGCTCGCGGCGGCGACCGTTGCCGCCGGCAAGGCATCCGTGCTGTACACGTTCTATCCGCCGATGCTCGCGAGCCCGCTCTATTACCTCGGCGTCGTGCTGGTCGTGGTCGGGTCGTGGATCTGGGTCGCGCTCATGTCCATCAACCTGCGCGCGTGGCGGAAGGAAAATCCCGGGGCGACGATGCCGCTCGCGATGTTCGGCAACCTCGCGGGCGCTTACCTGTGGGCGTGGACCTCGGTCGGCGCGGCGGTCGAGGTGCTGGTGCTGATCCTGCCGGCGTCGCTCGGCCTGACCGACACCATCAATGCCGGGCTCGCGCGCGTGTTCTTCTCGTGGACGCTGCACGCGATCGTGTACTTCTGGCTCATGCCCGCGTACATCGCGTTGTACACGCTGGTGCCCCGGGCGATCGGCGGCCGCCTGTACAGCGATACGATGGGGCGCGTCGCGTTCGCGCTGTTCCTCGTGTTCTCGATGCCCATCGGCATCCATCACCTGTTCGCCGACCCGCAGGTCGGCGCAGGCTTCAAGTTCGTGCACGCCGCGATGACGGCGATGGTGTCCGTTCCCACGCTGCTCACGGTGTTCACCATCGCGGCCTCCCTCGAGATCGCGGGACGCCTGCGCGGCGGGCGCGGCACGCTGGGGTGGGTGAAGGCGCTGCCATGGCACGAGCCGATGATGCTCGCGGTCGCCTTCGCGTTCGTGATGCTCGGACTGGGCGGTGCCGGCGGCATCATCAACATGAGCTACCAGCTCAACGAAAGCATCCACAACACGCAGTGGGTGACGGGTCACTTCCACCTGATCTTCGGCGGCGCCATCGTGATCATGTACTTCATGATCGCGTACGAGCTCTGGCCGCAGATCACGGGCTGCGCGCCGCTGCCGTCCGCGCTGGTCAAGGCGCAGCTCTGGCTGTGGTTCATCGGGATGCTGGTGCTGTCGCTCCCCTGGCACCTGGTGGGCCTTCTCGGCATGCCGCGGCGCATGGCGTACTACGACTACAGCGATCCGGCGCTGCATCCGCAGGCGTGGACCGTCACCATGTCGACCTTCGGCGGCCTGCTGCTCGTGCTGTCCGCGTTCCTGCTCGTGTACATCCTCGCGCGCGCGACGCGGACGTCCGCGCCCACGCCGCCGTTCACGTTCAGCATGGCCGCGCATCCGGGGGCGACGACGCCCCCGCTGCTGAACGGCTTCGCGCTGTGGATCGCGATGATGATCGGGCTCACCGTCGTCAACTACGGGTTCCCCATCGTGCAGCTCGCATCGCTGAAGGAAGCATCGGTGCCGGTGATACCGATCGGGAGCCGCTGATGGCCGGGCACGGCACGCAGGGATGGTCGAATCCGGCGTTTCGCTGGAGCGTCGGCGCGCTGGTCGCGCTCACGGTCGTCAGCGTGCTCGTCGGGTTCGTATGGCTGCCGTCGGTGCACGGCGACTTCACGGCCCAGGGATTGTGGTCGAGCTTTTGCCGCGCGGCCGGCGTGCCCGCGACCTGGTCGAGCGCGCCGCAACCGAAGGCCGCGTGGCGTCCGACCGACGTGGTGCTGGAGCGCGACATGACGCGCATTTCCGGCAACGAGGCGATCGGCCGGGGCGCGACGCTCGCGCTCAATTGCACGATGTGCCACGGCGCGCAGGGCCTCAGCAGCTCCGATGCGCCCAACCTCGCCGGGCAGTACCCCGAGGTCGTCATCAAGCAGCTTCGCGACTACCGGGACGGCAGGCGCTCGAACCCGGTCATGGAAACACTGGCCAAGGGCCTGTCGGCCCGCGACATCGACGACCTCGCGGCGTACTACGCCTATCTTCCGAAGGCGCGCACGGCGCCCACCACATATGACGAGACGCTGCCCGCGCTGGTGCGCGTCGGCGATCCGCTGCGCAACGTCGCGCCCTGCATCGCATGCCACGGCCAGGTGGACCAGAAGCTCGGCGCGCCGTGGCTCGAGGGCATGCCCAAGGCCTATCTCGTGGCGCAGCTCAAGGCGTTCCACGACGGAACGCGACGCAACGATCCGTTCGGCCAGATGCGCAACATGGCGCGACCGATGACGGCGCAGGAGATCGACGAGGTCGCGACGTTCTACGCGCGCAAGGCGGCGCCGGGTCAGGCGCAATAGCGTCCCGGCGGCCGCGTTCTGCGACAATGCGGTGCGATGGAGAACGCGTATGTCACGGTTCGCGGCCTGCACGTCACATTCGTGACGCTCTCCATTGCGCTGTTCCTCGTTCGCGCCACCTGGATGGCGCGTGCACCGGCGCGTCTTGCGCAGCGCTGGGTGCGCATCGTGCCGCACGTCGTCGACACCGCGCTGCTGCTCTCCGGCGCGTGGCTCGCGTGGCAGCTCGGCGCGGCCGGCGTGCGCGGCTGGCTGCCCGCGAAGCTCGTCGGCCTGGTGATCTACATCGTGCTCGGCGCCATCGCGCTGCGCCGTGGTCGCACGCGGGGTGTCCGCATCGTGGCGGCGATTGCCGCGGTCGTCACGTTCGGCTACATCGTCTCGGTTGCACTCACCAAGTCGCCGCTGGGCGTTTTCGGCGCCTAGACTAACCGTCAGCCGGGCTTTCCATCGACCCTCGCGCGCGTGAGATAAGGCGCGTACGCGACGAAATAGACGAGGAACGCCATGCTCCAGCACGCGCCCGCGGCGACGACCGTCGCGATGTAGTGCGCCGGCAGCGTCATGCCGCCCACGACGCGTGCCAGCGCCGCGAGCATGACGAGGACGTAGCAGGCGACATCCGCACGATCGGCGACGAGCGGCCGCCCGGTATGGCCGCGCGCCGTGCGCGTCATCATCCCGAGCGTAAGGCCGCCGATTCCGCCGATCGTCAGGGCGTGGATCGCGAGCGGCTCGAGCATCCAGCCGCCCGCGGCCAGCGCGCGCAAGGCGAAGTGCACGACGATCCAGGCGTACGCCGCGTGCAGGATCCACACGAGCGGCGTGCCGAGCGTGCGCCACGGTTGCCAGAGCGCCAGGCGGATTCCGTGAGCGATCGCGAGCGCGGCCGCGAGCACGACCAGCACGACCGCAGGCGCCTGCACGGCATCGACGACCGCGAGCACGAGGATGCCGCCCAATGCCAGCTTCTCGACGACGGGATGCCGCCGCGCCTGCGTACCGGGCACGCCGTTGTTGGTGAACATGGGGATCACGCGTCCGCCCATCACGGCCATGATGAACAGCAGCAGGTCCAGCACGACGCGCAAGACCGGCTGCGGCGGCCACGGCAGCACGTCCAGCGCGGACAGGTGCAGGACGAGCGTGGCAACTGCGAGCAGGCCAAGCAGTCCGATGAAGAAGTAGTTGCGTCGATTGCCGGCCCGAACGAGCGGCACCGCGATCGACGCGGCAACGGCGAGCGGAAACGCGACGTCGACGACTGCCGCGGCGACGGCGTAAGGCGTGGCTGCCAGCACGCGCCCCGCGATCCACAGCAGCACGAGCGCCACGAGGCGCGCACCGCTGGGCGTCGGCCGGCCGGTCCAGTTTCGCACCGCCGTGAACAGGAAGCCTGCGACGATCGCGAGCGCATAGCCGAGCAGCATCTCGCTGCCATGCCACGCCGCGCCGTGGACGTATGCGAACGGCAGGGCGCCCGCGTATTGCGCGACCCACAGCGGAACGGACAACGCGGCGAACAGGCTGCCCGCGAGATAGAACGGGCGGAAGCCGAGGTTCCACAGGCCGAAGGAGCGGGGCTCGTCGACCGACCGTGCGATGCGCGGCTCTTCCAGGCGCATCATGCCGCGCCGAGCTTGCGTGCTTCGCGCTGGAACGCCCGCAGCGTGCTCTCGCATTCCCCCTCACGCGGCGTGGTGTGCGCCAGGCGGCGCAGCAGCGCGGCGTATGCGTCGCGCTCGCGCGTGGCCTTCTCGAGTTGCGCCTGGACTTCCGTGTGCTCGGTCGCGTAGACGAACTCCACCTTGCGATGCTGGCATATGCCGATGCATGTCTGCGGCGCCTCGATGCTGCCGCAGCCGATGCACTGCCAGGCCTTGACGGTCGGCGTCATGGCTTGACGGCGGCGCGCGCGGAGCGAACGCCGGAAAGCGGCGGCAGGTGCAACAGCGTGCGCAGCTGGCGCCGCCGCTGGCCGGTGGCCATGAGATCGGCGAGCGTGTAGCCGTCGAGCACGCCGTAGAAGGCGTCGACGGCGTCGCGCAGCACGCCGCGCAGGCGGCACGCCGGCGCGATGGAGCAGTGCGGAGCGTGCGCGTCGAAGCACGCCGCCGGCACCGCCGGTCCCTCGGCGCTTCTCACGACGTCGCCGATGTTGATGCGCTCCGGCGACCGCGCGAGCATCAGTCCGCCGCCGCGGCCGCGCATGTTCGCGAGAAACCCCGCCTTGCCGAGAAAGTGCACGACCTTGACCAGATGGTTCTCCGAGATGGCGTAGTTGCGCGCGATCTCGGCGATGGTGACGCGGCCTTCGGGATGCGTGCCGACGTAGATCAGCACGCGAAGGCAGTAATCGGTGTAGCCGGTGAGTCGCATGTCGCGATGGTGCCGCGGTGGCGGCATTTGGCGCACCGCCACCTCGGGACACGGTTGCATGAGGTGCGGCTCGCGTACACCTTATCGGCGAGCCAGCATTCGAGACACACCTTCCGGGCCGTTCCTCGAGCTTCGCCGGCAGTGGCGCGTCAGCGCGCCACGCGCAGCAGCTCGAGCTTCAGACCGGGCGCGCTCGCGGCCTTCTCGATGGCCGCGAGGGCGGCTTCCGGCGCCGCGGCGCGCGGATCCAGCGCGAACGACAGCGCTGCCGGGTCGGCGGACGCGCGCACGGACGAGCGGTCGACGCCGGCGCTTCGCGATGCCGCGTTCCGGACCCTGCGGGAAAGTGCCTGCGCGTCGCCGCTGCCTTCGATCGCGGCGAATACCACGACGTGGCGGCGCTCGACGGCGCGGGTCACCACTGCATGGTCGTAGGTCGCCGCGACCTTGTCCTCGACGCACACGCCGCACGCCCAGGCGGGCAGCGCCGTGGCGGCGACAAGCGCCATCACGACGTCACGCAGCGCGCGCTTCATTTGCGCTTCTCCGTCTCACGGCCCATGGGGGTCGCGGAAAGCGTCTCCGCCGGGCCCTTCGCGGTCCCGGGCGCCGCGGGCTGCGGTTGCATCGTGCCCTGCGGACGCACGTTCGCGTCGGCCCACTTGAAGTACGCGATGTATTCGCGGATCTCGGCTTCGGTCAGGTTCTGGTTGGGCATCGGGACCTTGTACTTGTCGAGAAGCTGCTTCGCGGTGGCGTCGGACTGCAGCATCTGCTCGGGGCTCTTCAGCCAATGCGTGAGCCACGTCTCGTCGTGCCGCTTGCTCACCGCGTACAGGTCGGGGCCGAGCTTGTCGCCGCCCGCGATGGTGTGGCAGGCGAGGCACTTCGATTCGAACGCCAGCTTGCCGCGAACCGCCACCGCGTCGGTCGGCGCCGCCGTCGCGGGAATGTTGTGATGCTCGGTGTCGGCGGCGCTTTCCTCGGGCTTGCCGCCTGCCTTGATGACGCCGATCGCGCCCTGCGAGGCGTTCGCGAAATGGTGGTCCACCATCGTGTAGCTGCCCGCCTCGGGGATCACGAACTCGACGATGGCGCCGGACGACGAGCCCAGCAGCACGGTCTGCATGCCGCGCATCTGGTTGTCGGGATTGCCGTCCATCCATGCACGGTCGAAGATCGTTCCCACCACGTGGAAGCTCGACGTGTTCGACGGGCCGACGTTCATCACGAACAGGCGCACGCGCTCGCCGGGATTGGCATCGAGCGGCTTGTCGACGAGGCCGTTGTAGCGGCCGTTGAACACGGTGTAGGTCGGCGCCTTGGACCGCACGCGCTCGCCGTCGAGCACGTACAGCGGCGCGCCGTCGACCTTGCGCTTCTGCGGATCGAGCTTGGTATAGAACTCGCTCTGGATGACGGCGTACTCGCGGTCGACCTTGGTCGGATAGCCCTCGCGCGGCTCGACGATCATCATCCCGTACATGCCCGACGCGATGTGCTCGAGCACCATCGGCGTGCCGCAGTGGTACATGAACACGCCCGGGTAATTGGGCGTGAATTCGTAGGCGATGGTCTGCCCGGGCGCGACCGAGCGGTACTTGTCCGGCGGCGAGACCATCGCCGAATGGAAGTCCATCGAATGCATCATCGGCGCGGCGGTCACGTGCAGGCCGGGCGCGGGCTCGTCGGAGCGGTTGGTCATGGAGAACTTCACGCGATCGCCCACGCGCACGCGGATGACCGGCCCGGGCACCTGGTCGCCGAACGTCCACGCCGAGAATTTCACGCCCGGTGCGATCTCGATGATCTTGTGCGTCGTGTCGAGCCGGATCTCCTTGACGGGATCGGCCACCAGCGGCTTCACGGTGGCGTCGAACGACAGCGCGCTGCCCTGCGCGAACGCGCCGCTGTGGCGCTCGCTCGTGACCGTGGCCGGCGAAGGCTTGAAGTCCATCTTGCCGACGTCGTAGCGGTCCTCGACCGAGCCGGGCGCGGGCGCGACGCTTGGCGCGGCAGATGTCTTCGCCGGCGGTGCCGGCGATTTCTCCGGGCCTGGGCTGCAGGCCGCCAGCGCCGCGAGGGTGCAGGCCGAGACGATGCGCATGGTGTAGTTGTATGTCCGATACATCTTTTTCTCCGCGAGTTTGCACCTCCTGGTGTGTGCGATTCTACGCGCGCGGGTGAGGCGGACCATGATCTGGATCAGAGTTCGGCCGTTTGCTCGGCCTTGGGACAGCCGTGTTCCGTGCGAGGAGACGTTCTGTTCGGGGAGGCTGCAGCACGTCCCTCGTCGAAGATGCGACAATGAGCGACGACGCGCGCAGCCGGCTTGCGTTGCCCAGCGAAGATGCCCACGTCGTCCCGGCTGACGAACCGCGCCGAGCGCCGGCTTCGTCGAGCCTAAGCCTTGAGCTGATCTCCGATCGGCAGCTTCCTGATTCTCTTCCCCGTCGCCGCGAAGATGGCGTTGCACAGCGCGGGGGGGATCGGCGGCACGCCCGGCTCGCCCACGCCGCCCATGGGCTTGCTGTAATCGCCAGGGATGATGTACACGCGGATGTCGCGCGGCGCGGCTGGCATGCGCGTCACTTCGTACTGGTGGAAGTTGTCCTGCTGCACTCGACCATCCTTGAAGCTGATCTCGCCGAGTGTCGCTGCCGCGACCCCCATCACGACCGCGCCCTGCATCTGCGCGCGCACGCGATCCGGATTGACGGTCGCACCGCAGTCGATGGCAATGTCGACGCGAGGAATGACGAGATTGCCCTTGTCGTCGACCTCCACCTCGACGACACTCGCAATGTAGCTCACGAAGCTGTAATGCGCGGCGATGCCGAGTCCGTGCCCTTTCGACAACGACTTGCCCCATCCCGATTCGCGCGCGACCGTTTCCGCGACGCGCCGCAGGCGTCCAGTGTCGACCGGATAACGCTCGGGCGATTCGCCGTGATTCCATGTGTCGCCCAGCATTCGTGGGGAGACCGAACGCGGCGGACCGATGACTTCGAGCAGGTAGTCCTTCGGATCGCGACCGGCCGCGGCGGCGCACTCGGCGACGAAGGATTGAACCGCGAAAGCGTGCGGGATGTTCGACACCGACCGGAACCAGCCGATGCGCGTGTGCGCGATTGCGTCGGGATTCTCGATGCGGATGTTGGGAATGGCGAACGGGACGTTGATGACGCCCATCCCGAGCTCCCAGTTTGCTTCCTCCTTCGCACTCGGTACGAACGTCGACATGATCGTCGGCGCCGCCGACCGGTGCAGCCACGCGACAGGCGCACCCCTGGCGTCCAGCGCTGCCTCGAGGTGCTCGACCGACACGGTGTGGAAATAGTCGTGGTGCAGGTCGTCGTCACGCGTCCACACGACCTTGACGGGCTTGCCGTCGACGGCCTTGGAGAGGATCGCCGCTTCGACGCCGTAGTCAGGTTTGGATTTGCGTCCGAAACCGCCGCCCAACAGCGTGACGTGCACCGTGACGTCGCTCACCGAGAGGCCCAGCCGTTCCGCGACCAGTTCGCGCGCAGCCTGGGGCGACTGGAAGCATCCCCATACCTCACAGTGCCCGTCGCTGATGCGCGCAGCGGCCGCGGGCGGCTCCATCGTGGCATGCGCCAGGTGCGGCAGGTAATACTCCGCTTCGATTTTCTTCGCAGCACCTGCAGCGGCCGCCGTGTAGTCGCCGTCGTTGCGCACGACGCGGCCTGGCTTGCGTGCACTTTCTTCCAACGAGGCGCGATACTCTGCCGAATCGTAGCTCGCGTTCGGTCCGTCGTCCCACGTGACCTTGAGCGCTTTACGGCCCTGGATCGCGGCCCACGTGTTGCTCGCGATCACGGCAACGCCGCCAAGCGGATTGAAATTAGGGGGTGCGGGCCGTCCCTCGATCTCGACCACTTTCAGTACACCGGCCACCTTCAGCGCATCGGCGGCGTCGTATCGGGCAACCTTGCCGCCGTAGACCGGCGGGCGTGCGATCACCGCATAGAGCATACCCGGTAGACGCGTGTCCATGCCGTACTGCGCCTTGCCGGTCACGATGTCCTTGGCGTCGACCAGCTTGACCTTGCCCGCGCCGATGTAGCGAAACTGCGAGGGATCCTTCAAGCGGATCGCGTCGGCCGCCGGGATCGGCATCGACGCGGCATCGTTGGCGAGCGCGCCATAGCCAAGCCGACGGCCACTCCTGGCGTGCACGACCTCATGGTTCTTCGCCTGCACTTCACCGACCGGAACTCGCCAGCGTGCGGCCGCGGCCGCTTCCAGCATCTGGCGCGCCGCCGCGCCGCAATGCCTCATCGGCATGAAGAAATGCCGCGTGCTGCGCGATCCGTCGGTGTCCTGATTGCCCCAGCGGCGCTCGTCTCCCGTCGCCTGCACGACGCGCACGCGCGACCAGTCGGCTTCCATCTCGTCGGCAACGATCATGGGCATGCTCGTGCGCACGCCCTGGCCCATCTCGGAGCGATGGCAGACGATGCTCACGATTCCGTCGCTGCCAATGGTGACGAAGATGAGTGGATTGTCGACCCAGCCATGCGCCATCCCGTCCGCGCCATACTTGGGGGGATCCTCCGCACGCGCTGGAGCAGGTACTCCGACCGCAAGCGCGAGTGCGCCGAGCGCAGACAAGCCCTGGATGAAGCGACGACGGCTCACATTGGCGACCACAAACGCATCGCTCGATGCGCCGATGAATTGCGTGTCGACCGCAAGCATGTCGAGGGGCGCGTTCATGCCGATGCTCCCGGCTGACCGGCGGCCTGTTTGATGGCCGCGCGAATGCGGACGTACGTTCCGCAGCGGCAGATGTTGCCCGCCATGGCGTCGTCGATGTCGGCGTCGGTCGGGTTCGGCTTCTTTTTCAGGAGCGCAGTCGCCGACATGACCTGTCCGGCCTGGCAGTAGCCGCATTGCGGCACGCCCAAGTCGACCCAGGCCGCCTGCACCGCACGGCCTACCTTGTCGGCCTCGAGACCTTCGATGGTCGTGATCTTCTTCCCGGAGAGCGAAGAGAGAGGCGTGACGCACGCGCGGCCCGGTTCGCCATCGATGTGCACGGTACACGCGCCGCACAGCGCCATGCCGCAACCGAATTTCGTGCCGGTAAGGCCGACCTGATCGCGAAGCACCCACAGGAGCGGCGTATCGCCAGGCAGGTCGACGTCGTAGGATTTGCCGTTGATGCTGAGCTTGGTCATACGGACTCCTGCGCTTTGGAAATGGTGGCAGGCATGGCGCCTCTCCTTGGATACGAGGCGGCAAGGATTTCGAATAGTTGTTGCGGCTAGGATGTTCCTCGCGCGCCCGAGGTGTCAAGACATCGCTCCCGCTGCCCGGCGGGCCGCGGCCCACAATCGGCGAATGCTCGTTACCGAGGGTTTCGAGCTTATCGACGACGTTACGCGACTCGATGGCCGGATCAGCGTTTCGGGAGCGTCCGATGGCAAGGCTGGGCTTAGGGTCGCCGTCGGCTCCGTACGACCGCCTTCGTAGAAGGCGAACGGTAGCAACGGGTCGTCAGCGGCCTTTCCACACTGGCGCGCGCTTCTCGCGGAACGCCTGCACGCCTTCGCGGCTGTCTTCGGACTGCAGCGCTTCGACGAGCGCGGGCAGCCTGTGCGCCTGCGCCTCGCGCGCGGTCAGGCCGGCAGTGCGCCGCACGACCTGCTTGATCGCGCGCACGGACAGCGGCGCACAGGCCAGGATGTCGCGGGCCCAGCGATCGACGGCCGCGTCGAGATCGCTCCGCGCGACCACCTCGTTGACGAGGCCGAGCGCCAGCGCCTCGCGCGCCGACACGCGCCGGCCGGTGAGCAGGATGCCCATGGCCGGACGAAACGCGATCTGGCGCGTGAGCAGCGTCATGCCGCCGTCGAGCGGCATGCGTCCCACGCGCGGCTCGGGGAGCCCGAAGCTCGCATCCTCGCATGCGACCACGATGTCGCAGCCCAGCACCATCTCGAAGCCGCCGCCAAGCGCCACGCCGTTCACGCGCGCGATCACGGGCACGTCGAGGGTCTCGCGCAGCGCGATGCCGCCGAAGCCGCCGGGGCGCGGCGCGGCCCAGTATTCGAGTCCGCTGCGCGCATCGCCGCTCTTCATGTCGGACCCGGCGCAGAACGCGCGGTCGCCTGCGCCCGTGAGCACGATCACGCGGACGTTGCGATCGGCCTCGAGGGCGCGCCACGTGTCCTCCAGCGCGCGCTCGGTGTCCGGGTCGATCGCGTTCATCGACGCGGGACGATCGATCGTCACGCGCGCGACGTGGTCGTGCACCTCGAAGCGCAGTCCGCTCATGCGGGCAACGGCGCTGGATCCCCGCTTTCGCGGGGAGGACGATCGAGCTTCGCGCGCACTTCGGCGAGCACTTCCCCGGTGTGCTCGCCGAGGCGCGGCGGCGTGCGGCGCATCGTCACGGGCGCCGCGGACATGTGGATCGGGCTGCCGACGACGCGCATCGCCTGCTCGCCGTCGTGGCCTTCCAGGATCATCGCGTTGTGGATCGTCTGACCATCCACGAGCGCCTCGCGCAGGTTGCGCACGGGCGCGCAGAGCAGGTCCTGCGCCTCGAGACGGGCGAGCCAGTACGCCGTCGTGCTGGTCCGGTAGCGCTCGCGGAACGTCGCCTGCAGCTCGCGCTTGTGCTCGAACTGGCCTTGCAGCGTCGCGTAGCGCGCGTCCGCCGACAGGTCGGGAATGTCGAGCGCGGCGCAGATGTCGCGCAGCGGATTGTCCTTGAACGCCCCGACGACCACGACCGCGCCGTCCTGCGTCTCGAACACACCGGTGAGCGGCATCGCCGCCCAGTTCACGTCCATGTCGGCCATCATGATGCCCGCCGCTTCCTGCATCTGCGCGGCGAGCATCGAGTTGTACAGGGCGACGCTCACTTTCTGCCCTTCGCCGGTGCGCTCGCGTTGCAGCAGCGCGAGCAGGATGGCCTGCACGAGGTGCATGCCGGCGGAGTAATCGGCGAACGTCGTCGCATAGACGGACAGCGGCAGCGATTCGTCGGCGCGACGCGCCATGGTCCCGCTCAACGCCTGCGCGAGCACGTCCTGCCCGCCCTTGTGTGCGTACGGGCCCGTCTCGCCGAAGCCCGTGCCGACCGCGTAGACGATGCGCGGATTCAGCTTGCGGCAATCCTCGTAGCCGAGCCGCATGCGATCCATGACGCCGGCGCGGAAGTTGTTGACGACCACGTCGGCATCGGCGATCAGCGCGCGCACCGCGGCCATGTGCTCCGGATCGCGGAGATCGAGCGCGACGCTGCGCTTGTTGCGATTGAGGCTGCAGAACACCGGGTTGTCGTGTCCCGCGACCGGCTCGAAGGTGCTGCGCGACAGGTCGCCCGAGCCCTTGCGCTCGATCTTGATCACGTCCGCGCCGTAGTCGCCGAGCATCTGCGTCGCGACCGGACCGAGCATGACTTGCGTGAAGTCGATCACGCGGATGCCGGAGAGGGGGAGGTCCTGGCGCTCCTCACCCCCACCCTCTCCGCTGAGGGGAGAGGCAGCCCTGTTGTGGGCGTTCACGCGGTGGCCTCCAGCGAGTTCTCCGCTCGCGCGATCGCCGGCACGTCCGGGTTCGGCCCTGGCAGATCGCCCGGATCGGCGCCCTGCGCGCGCAGCCGCGTCTGCAACGCCGCCACGTCGACGTCGCGAACGCGCACGCCGGCGTCGAGGGCCATCGCGGCGGCGACACCGGCCGCCTCGCCCATCGCCATGCACGGCGGGATCTCGCGCGAGACCTTCTGCGCCGACGGCGTGGCCGAATAGTGCCGGCCGGCCACCAGAAGACCCTCGACGTTCCTCGGCAGCATCGCGCGATACGGCGTCGTGTAATCGCGACCGCGCGCGACGGTATCGGGGAAGCGCGTGCGCGCCGCCAGGTCGTCCTTTTCGACGACGTATTCGCCGGCGAGCAGGCGCGTCTGGCGCACGCCGGTCTGCGGCGCGACGTCCACCAGGTAGCAGCGCTCGAACCCGGGCATATGGGCGCGAACGAAGTCGAGCAGCGCGCCGATATGCTTGCGTCCCTGCATCTCGGCGCGCGTGAGGTCCTCGACCTTGAGGCCGTCGAGGCCCGGCATGTGCGGGCAATTGCACCACACGATGCCGGGCAGCGGGGTCTTGAGCCACCAGTGCTGCCACGAGCCGCCGATCTTCTTCTTCGCCTGCTTGTCGAGCTCGGCGAAGGCCGCGGGCTCGCCGTATTCGAAGCGCTCCGCGGCGTCGGTGTCCACGCCGCCGAGGCGGAACACCGTGGTCATGATGTAGCTGCCCTTGACGTGCGGCGCGCCGGCGGAGGCCGCGACGTCGAGATCTCCCGTCGCGTCGATCACCACGTCGCCGAGGATGGCCTCGCGCCCGGCCTTGGTCTCGCACACGACACCGACTGCCCTTCCGTCCTCCACCAGCGCGCGCGAGAACCACGAGTGGAGCCGCAGCTCGACGCCGCATTGCTCGATCCATTCGAGCGACACGCGCTTCCAGCCGTCGGGATCGAACGACGCCGCGAAGATGATCGGATGCGGCTGCGTGTGGCTGTGGAAGTCGAACGTGCCCCAGCGCGCCCATCGGCGGTAGCGGTCGAGCGAGTCGCCCCATTCGTCCTGGCGCGGAAACACCGCGAGCTTCGATCGCGCCAGGCGCTCGATCATCTCGACGCAGATGCCGCGCACCGAGACCTCGCCGTGGCGGCTGTCCCACATGTCGTCGAGCACGAGCACCATGCCGCCCGACGCGAGCCCGCCGAGGTGGCCGTACCGCTCGACCAGCGTGACCTTCGCGCCGTTGCGTGCGGCCGCGATGGCAGCTGCCGTGCCGGCCGGGCCGCCGCCCACCACCAGCACGTCGGCCTGCGCTGCGACACGCGCTTCGCCCGCCGGCTCGAGGATCGAATCGCCGATGCGCTTCATCGCGTTCCCTTCAATGGACGTTCGCCGGCTGCCAGCGCACGATCAGCCGCTCGAGCATGGTGACGAGCAGGAAGAACGCGCCCGCGAGGCACGAGCTCATGATGACCGCGGCGTAGAGCAGCGCGGAGTCGAAGTTGTACGTCGCCTGGATGATCAGCGCGCCGATCCCCATGGTCGAGCCGATCCATTCGCCCACGACCGCGCCGATCACGGACGTGGACGTGGCGATCTTCAGGGCGGAGAAGAGATACGGCAGCGAGTTGAAGAGCCGGAGCTTGAAGAACACTTCGCGCTTGCTCGCCGAGAGCACGCGCATCAGCTCCATCGATTGCGGATTCACCGACTCCAGGCCGCGCACCATGTTCACCAGGGTGGGAAAGAAGCAGATCAGCGCGGCGATGGTGATCTTGGGCTCCATGCCGTTGCCCATCAGCAGCACGAGGATCGGCGCCTTGGCGACGACCGGAATCGTGTTGATCATCACCGCGATCGGGAAGAACGCCTCCTGCATCGCCTTGCTGTGCACGAAAAGCGTGGCGAGCACGATCGCCGCCAGGTTGCCGACGAGGAACCCGCCCACGGCCTCGATCGTGGTCGGCACGAGGTTGTGCCACAGCGTCGACCATTTGGCGACGATCGTCTGCGCGACCAGCAGGGGCGACGGCGCGATGAAAGGCTTCACGTCGAAGCCCGCGACCAGCGCCCACCACAGCACCACGATGCCCACGATGCCGAGGACGGGCAGCGTGCGGCGCCGCCAGCGCTCGCGCTGCCGCGCGGCGAACCACGCGACGGCTTCGGGGTCGATCAGCGCGCCGGGCTGCGCCGGCACGGTGAGGTTGGACGTGCTCATCTAGCAACTCTCCAGCACGCGGCGCAGGTACGCCGCGATCTCGACGAAGGCCCCCGTCTCTCGGATGTCGAGGGTGCGCTCGCCGGGCAGCGGTACGCGCACGATCTCGCGCACGCGCCCGGGATTCGCCGCGAGCACGAGCACGCGCTGGCCCAGGTAGGCGGCTTCGTAGATGCTGTGCGTGACGAACAGGATCGTCGTGCCGGTCTCGCGCCAGATGCGCCGCAGCTCCTCGTTCAGGCGGTCGCGCGTGATCTCGTCCACCGCGCCGAACGGCTCGTCCATCAAGAGGATGTTCGGATCGCCGACCAGCGCACGCGCGATGGCGACGCGTTGCCGCATGCCGCCCGACAGCTCGTGCGGATACGCGTGCTCCCAGCCCTTGAGACCGACGAGGTCCAGCAGCTCGACCGGCGTCGCGGTGCCCGCGTGGCGCGCGCCGTCGGCCACTTCGAGCGGCAGGCTCACGTTCTGCAACGCCGTGCGCCAGGGCAGCAGCGCGGGATCCTGGAACACGAAGCCGATGTCGCGTCGCCGGCGCGCCGCTTCGGCGCTGCCGCCGAGCACCGCGATCTCGCCCGTGCTCGGGCGCATCAGGTCGGCGATCGTGCGCAGCAGCGTCGACTTGCCGCAACCGGAAGGGCCGAGCAGCGTCAGCAGCTCGCCGCGCTGAACGTCGAGGTCGATGCCCGAGAGCGCGGTGACGCTGCGACGCTCGGTGAAGAAGCGCACGCCCACTCCGCGGCAGGTGATCGCGGCGCCGTCGTGGGCGGCGGGCCTCGCGTCGCGCGAGACGGCCTCGTGCTCGGCGACGTGCGCCACGGCCCTACGCCTGCGCGGCCTTCAGTCGCGCGTCGCGCGTCGCGTTCAGGATGTCGAGCGTCATCACCTCGTCGAGCTTCGGCGTGCGCTTGGTGAACTGGCCGAGCTGCGAATAGAGCGAGATCTGGTCCTGCCACACCGCCGGGTCCATCGCCCCCCAGCCGTTGGCGCGCGTGTTGTCGTTGAAGGCGTACTTCATCATCGCGTCGATGCCGACCTTCTCGTCGGCGCGCACGAGGTTCGGATACTCCTTGACGAGCAGGTCGGCCGCGTGGTCGCGATTGGCATTGGCGTAGGCATAGCCGCGCGCCGTCGCGCGCAGGAACTTCTGCAGCATCTCGCCGTGCGCCTGCAGCGTCTTGACCGTCGCGTAGTAGGGCAGGGCGTAGAGGCGCACGTCCGCGTCCCACAGCCGGAGGTCCACGCGATCCGGACCGAGCACGCTCAGCGCCGTGACGTTGGTCTGCCATCCGGTGACGACGTCGACCTGGCCGGTGAGCAGCGGCGACATGTCGGCGCCGATCGGCACGATCTCCACCGCGTTGTCGGGGATCCCGTTCTTCGCGAGCAGCGCGCGCAGCAGCACCACGCCCGTCGGCTGGATGCCGATCTTCTTGCCGACCATGTCCCTGGGCGCGTGCACGGGCTTCTTCCTGAGCGAGAAGAACGTGTACGGATGCTGCTGCAGTCCCGTTGCGAAGCACTTGACCGGGATGTCCTGCGATACCGCGAGCATGAGCGACGGGCTCGATGCGACCTCGCCGCACTCGTAGCGTCCCGACGCGACGATCGCCACGCCGTCGATGTTCGGCCCGCCGGGCTGTATCGCGACGTCGAGCCCTTCCTGCGCGTAGTAGCCGAGCTGCTTCGCGACCACCTCGCCGATCTGGTTGTTGCCGGCGAGCCATCCGAGCTGGAGATTGAGCGTCGTCCTGCCTTGCGCGCGTGCATCCAGCGTCAGCAGCGCGCCCGGCAGCACGACGCTGCCCGCGGCGGCCTTGAGCAGGGAACGACGGCGGGGATCGCAGGCAGGGAGTGTCATGGCATGCTCCTCGGTGGGCGCCGGAGTCGCGAATCATGCGCGTGGCGTTGCGCGTGGTCAACGTGCGCGCCGGCGCCGCCGGCGGTCCTCATCGTCGTTGCGACGGAGCGAGCTCGAGCGCGGGCCGCGGCGGATCGCGCAGCGTCCCGTCGGGCAGCGCGTGCTGGCATTCGGTGAAGATGCGCGCGGCGCATGCGGCGCATGCGCTCGCGTCGAGCGCGCGGTAGATCGTGCGAAGCGCAGCGTCCTTGGTGTCGAAGATGCGGTCGAGGCCGATCGGGTCGAGATAGCCGGCGTTCTCGAGCACCTCCAGCACTCCCGGCTTCACGTTGCACAGGAACAGCGTCACGCCGGCATCGCGCAGCGCCGCCGCGTGCTGCGCGAGCAGCGCGGCGCCGGACGCGTCGACGAAGTTCACGCCGCTCATCACGATCAGCTCGTGCCGGACCGCCGGACGCACGCGATGCGCCGCTTCGAGCTCGTCGCGCACATGATCGACGGCGCCGAAGAAGAGCGAGCCGTCGATGCGCAGGATGTCGAGCTGCGGGCACGAGGGAGCATCTTCGTCCACGGGACGGAAGTGGCGCGCGGCATCCTGCAGCGGCTGCACGCGCGTGACGCGCGGGTGCGTGGTGCGCTGGAGGTACACGAGCAGCGATACCAGCACGCCGACCAGGATCGCGACCTCGAGGCGGATCGTGAGCGTCGCGATGAAGGTGACCGCGAGCGTCAGCGCCTCGCCGCGGCTCACGCGCGCCAGCCTGCGGATCGCGGCGAGGTCGACGAGCTGGAAGGCGACGATGAACAGGACGCCCGCCATCGCGGCGACCGGCACGTACGCCGCGAGCGGCCGTATGAAGAGCAGGATGAGCACGAGGAAGCCGGCGGAGAAGATCGCGGCGAGCGGCGTGCGGGCACCGGCCTCGAAGTTCGCGCCGGTGCGGTTGAACGAGCCGGAGGTGGGATAGCTCGACGTGAACGCGCCGGCGATGTTCGCGAGCCCCTGGCCGATGAACTCCTGGTTGGCGTCGATGCGCTGGCCCGAGCGCAGCGCGACGGCGCGCGCGCTCGAGATCGCTTCGGTGATGCCGATGACCGTCAGCGCCAGCGCGACCGGCGCGAGCTCGCGCCATGCGCCGAGCGTGAATTCCGGCGACGACAGCGGCGGGATCGCGGACGGCAATTCGCCGATCGTCGCGACGCCCGTCACGCCGGCGAAGCGCAGCGCTGCGGCCGCCACGCTGCCCGCCACGATGCCCGTCATCATGTAGGGTATGCGCGGCAGCCATCGCCGTCCCGCGACGGCTGCGGCCAGCGTCACGACACCGACCAGGAGCGTGGGCGGATGCGTCTCGCCGACGTGCTCGATGAAGTCGGTCAGCGCCGGCGCAAAGCTCGGATGCTGCGGTATGGCGAGCCCGAAGAAGTTGCGCAGCTGCGCGCCGATGATCAGGAGGCCCGCGCCGGCGGTGAATCCGACCACGACTGTGGTCGAGATGAAGTTGACCAATGCGCCGAGGCGCGCCAATCCCAGCCCGAGCTTGATCAGGCCGATCATGAGATTGAGCGTGAGCACGCGCGCGACGTACGCGGCCGTGAACGGCGGCGCGAAGGCGCCGACCGTCGCGAACACCATCAGCGAAGTGGCATTGGTCGGACCCGACACGAGGTGCCACGAGGAGCCCCACAGGGCACCCACGATCGCCGGCAGCATCGCGCCGTAGAGCCCGTATTCCGGCGGCATGCCGGCGAGCGTGGCGAACGCCACGCCTTGCGGCAGCACGAGCACCGCGGACACGAGACCCGCGGCGAGGTCCGCGCGCAGCGTCGCGCGGTCGATGCGCGACTTCCAGGCGAGGAACGGAAACAGTCTGAGGAGGATCGGCGGCACGGCGGTCGGCGCAACGCGCGCGCCGGTCGCGTGCGGCGCTCGGGGCTTCGCGCGATCGTCAGGCCGCGATGGCGCGTCCCTGCGGCGTGCCTTCCGACGCGGCGACCGGCGCGACGCGCGACGGTTGCTCGGGCAGCATGGCGATCAGCGAAGCCAGCACGCATGATGCCATGCGCGATTCGAGCGTGTCGCTGCGGCCCGGGACGACGACCGGCACGCAGGCGCCGAGCACGATTCCCGCGGCCAATCCCTGCGTGAGCGCGGTGAGCGTGCGTTGCAGGATGATGGCGGCTTCCATGCCGGGCGCGATCAGCACGTCGGCGTGCCCCGCGACGTCCGAGCGTGCCTCCGACCGCGCGAGCGCCTGGTCGGGCGTCATCGGACCTTCGACCTGCACGGCCCCGAAGAGGCCTTGCGCGGCCATGGATTTCAGCGCGACGGCGTCGGTGGTCGACGGAAAAGCCTGCGACGGCCCGTCCATCGCGGCGAGCAGCGCCACGCGTGGCTTGTCGATGCCGACGGCCTGCGCGAGGCGCAGAGTGTTGCGCACGATGTCGCGCTTGGCCGCGAGATTGGGCGCGACGTTGAGCAACGCATCCGCCATGACGAGCGGGCGATCCATTCCGGGCAGGTCCATCACGCACGCGTGCGACAGGCGCGTATCGGTGCGCAGCCCGGAATCCGGCGCGGCGACCGGGCCGAGCAGCTGCTCGTTGCCGAGGCTGCCCTTGATCAGCGCCTGAACGCCGCCGTCACGCGCGAGGCCGACCGCATGCGACGCGGCAGCGCGCGGATCGTCCGGCGTGTCCATCAACGGAAGGCGCGCGATGTTGAGGCCCGCGCGATTGGCGACGTCGCGAATGCGCGTCGCCGGCCCGACGAGGGTCGGATCGAGATAGCCCGCGAATGCGCCGGAGAGCGCGAGCTGCAGCACGTCGCGGTCGCACGGAAACACCACGGCGGCGCGCAACGGCGCGCCGCGCCGTGCGCGCTCGACGAGCTTCTGCAGTTGCGGGCGTGGATGCATGGTGCGGTACGTTGGCGATCCCGAACCGCATTGTCAACCGATGCTGACGGACGTGACAGGGCGCGCGTTGCCGCGCCGGTCGAGCGGCGCGCGGGCGGGGACGGACGGTTGAGACCGTCGTTCCCGCGAACGCGGGAACCCAGTGGCGTTCCACGACGCTGGGCCCCTGCTTTCGCAGGGGCGACGATCTACACCTTCCCCTTCCACGGGACGACCAGGCGCTCGACGTAGCGCATGAGCAGGTCGAACGCGTACGCGACACCGCCGATGACCAGGATGCCCATGATCACGACGTCGGTGCGCAGGAAGTTCGACGCGTTCAGCACCATCTGGCCGAGACCTGCCGTAGCCGCCACCATCTCCGCGGCGACCAGCGTGGTCCACCCGAAGCCGATCGCAATGCGCATGCCGGTGAGGATCTCCGGCATCGCGGCAGGAATGATCACGTGGAAGATCACCTGCCACTTCGACGCGCCCATGGAATACGCGGCGTTGATCTGCTCGATGGTCACGCTGCGCACGCCGGCGCGCGCTGCCATCGCGAGCGGCGCGAAGCACGCGAGGTAGATCAGCACGATCTTCGCGGTCTCGTCGATGCCGAACCAGATGATGATGAGCGGCAGGTACGCGAGCGGCGGCAGCGGGCGGTAGAACTCGATCGGCGGATCGAACACGCCGCGCGCGATGCGCGACACGCCCATCGCGATGCCGACCGGGACCGCGGTGATGACGGCGAAGAAGAACGCGGCGAAGACGCGATAGAGGCTCCACCAGAAATGCTCGGACAGCGGCTTGCCGCCCTGGATCTCGCCCTTCCACGCCTCGCCGAAGCTCGAGAAGATCTTCTCGGGCGCGGGCAGGAACAGGTCCTTGATCCAGCCGTAGTGCGTCGCGACCCACCACAGCACGAGGAGCGCGATCACGGTGATCACGCTGATCAGCGTGGTCGGCCCTTCGCCGGGGATGCTGTAGCCCTTGACGGTGCGCACCGCGCGCCGCGCCTCCTGCGGTTGCGCAGCTGCCGCATCCGCCGGACCGCTTGCCGGGGTGGGGACGCTGCTCACGGAATGAGCGCCTGCGGAGCTTGCCCGCTGCGCCGGCGCCTCTCCCTTCCTCGAAGGAGGGGGCGATCGCTTCCGGGCGGCCGTGCGGCGCTCATCACGCGGCCGCGCTTTGCATCCCGCCCGGCGCCGTGTGGATCAGCTGCAGGATCTCCTCGCGCAGGCGTATGAACTCGGGATCGGCCTTCACCTTGCGCGCGTCGCGGGAGTCGACGTAGCGGCGGCCGAAGTCGATGCGGTAGCGATGCGCGATGCGCCCCGGCGAGGGCGTCATGACGATGAGCTCGGTGGCGAGGAAGAGCGCTTCCTCGACGCTGTGCGTGATGAAGAAGAACATCTTGCGCGTCTTCCACCACAGCTCGAGGATCAGCTCCTGCATCTGCTCGCGCGTGAGCGCGTCGAGCGCGCCCATGGGCTCGTCCATCAGCATGACCTCGGGATCGCTCGCGAGCGCGCGCGCGAGCCCGACGCGCTGCTGCATGCCGCCCGAGATCTGGTACACCGGGTAGCGCACGAACTTGTCGAGCCCGACGAGCCGCAGCTTGTCGAGCGCGTTGCGCTCGCGCTCCGCCTTCGGCATGCCGCGCATGCGAAGGCCGAAGGCCACGTTGTCGATGACGTCGAGCCACGGCATGAGCGCATGCTTCTGGAACACGACGCCGCGCTCCGCGCCCGGGCCGGTCACGGGCTCGCCGTCGAGCACGATCTCGCCTTCCGACGGCTCCATGAAGCCCGCGATGCAGGAAAGGAGCGTCGTCTTGCCGCAGCCGGAAGCGCCCAGCGCGACGACGAAGTCGCCCGGATCGAGCGCGAGGTTCACGTCGGAAAGCGCGAGCGTCGACCGGCCGGCCTGGCCGGCGTAGTTGACGCTGACGTGGCGGATTTCCAGCTTGGACACGGAGCGCGAAGCGAGGCGACGAAGCCCGCATTATGCGCGCGTCGTCGTCCCTGCGAACGCAGGGACCCAGCGACTTAAAAGACGCTGGGTCCCCGCTTCCGCGGGGATGACGACTCCGTCGTCACTTTCGCGCGGATGAGGGCTGCGCCGTCACTTGCGCAGCGATGACCGGTCCCGGCCTTGCGGCCGCGAACGGTCACTTCATCGCGTCCTTGACGTACTGGTCGGTCACGGCGACCGAATAGTCCGGGAGCGTCTTCTCGATCTGCTTCTGCGAGAGCTGGAACTTGGCGGTCGCTTCGAGCGCCTTGGCGGCGATGCTGTTCTTGCCGCCGCCCAGCCACTTGCCGTTCTGCTCGGCGAGCGTCGGGAAGCGGTAGAGCGCCATGCCTTCCGGCACGTTCTCGGGCTTGGCGCCCGACCACTTCGCGACCGCCTTCACCTCCGGCGAATCGGCCGTCCACCTGGCCTTGTTCGCGCGGTACTTCTCGTCCGCGGCGGCGAGCACCTTGACGAACTGCACCATGAAGTCGTGGTGCTGCTTCGCCCACTCCTTGTTCACGATGTAGCCGTCGAACGTCGCCTTGCCGGTGTCCGCCGACACCTTGCCGGACGTGAGGATCACCTTGCCGTCCTTCTTCACCTCGGAGAGCACCGGGTCCCAGATCCACGTCGCCTGGATGTCGCCCCGCTGCCATGCCGCGCGCACCTCGGGCGGACGCATGTTGAGGATCTGCACGTCGGCGGGGTTCACGCCGGCTTGCTCGAGCGCCACCATGGTGTGGAAGTGCGTCGTCGAGTTGAACGGCATCGCGATCTTCTTGCCCTTCAGATCCTTCACGCTGTTGATGCCGGAGCCGTTCTTGGCGACCAGCGCCTCGGCGTCGCCGATGTCGTCGAGGATCCAGAACAGCTCGTAGGGCTCGCCGCGCGACACCGCCGCCGCGATGCCGGCCGACCCCACCTCGCCGACCTGCACTGCACCCGACGCCATGGCCTTGATGACCTCGCCGCCGCCGCCGAACTGCTTCCAGTTGATCTTGTAGCCGGTTGCCTTCTCGACCTCCTTGCTCTCCTGCGCCACCCGATAGGGATCCAGCATGTCCTGGTACGCGATGGTCACTTCTTTTTGTGCGAACGCGGCGCTCGCCGCGAACGCGAGCGCAATGCCGGTCAAGGTCAACAGCCGTTTCATGCCTGCCTCCCCATGTGGTGGTGTCTCGGTGCAACGACGCCGGGTCCCCGCCTTCGCGGGGACCAGCCCGCGTAAGTTAGATCGTCGCGAGCGTCTTGCGCAAGATGTCGGCGATCACATCGATATGCTGCTTCTCGGCGACGAGCGGCGGGGCGAGCAGCGCCGAGTCGCCGGTCGCCTTGAGATGCAGCCCGTTGTCGAAGAGCTTCTTCTGGAACAGGTGGCCGCGCCGGCCGGGTGCGCCGTCGGGCGCGAGGTCGATGGTCGCGAACAGGCCGTAGCCGCGGATGTCGGTGATCGCCGGCTGGCCCTTCAGGCTGAACATCGCGTCCAGGAAGTACGGCGACAGCGCGCGGCCGCGCTCGAACAGGCCTTCCTTGCGATAGATGTCGAGCGTCGCGAGGCCCGCGGCGCAGGCGGTCGGATGGCCCGAGTACGTGTAGCCGTGGAAGAACTCGATCGAGCCTTCCTGCGCCGCGCTCATGATGGTGTCGTGGATGCGCTCGCTGATCGCCACCGCGCCCATCGGTATCGCAGCGTTGGTGATGCCCTTGGCCATCGTCATGACGTCAGGCGTGACGCCGAAGCTCTGCGCGGCGAACGCCTGGCCCGTGCGCCCGAAGCCCGTGATGACTTCGTCGAAGACGAGCAGGATGCCGTGCGCGTCACAGATCTCGCGCAGGCGCTGGAGGTAGCCCTTGGGCGGCACGAGGCAGCCCGTCGATCCGGCGATCGGCTCGACGAAGCACGCCGCGATGTTCTCCGCACCGTACAGGTTCACGAAGCGCAGCAGGTCCTCGGCCAGCTCGGCGCCGCGCTCGGGCTCGCCCTTCGTGAAGTAATTCTCCTTGAGATGCGTGTGCCGCATGTGCACGACGCCCGCGACGCCGCTGCCGTAGCGGCGACGGTTGTTCACGATGCCCGACAGCGCGACACCGCCGAAGTTGACGCCGTGATACGCGCGCTCGCGCGACACGAACATGGTGCGGCCCGACTGCCCGCGCGCCTGGTGATACGCGAGCGCGACCTTCATCGCCGTGTCGATGGCTTCCGAGCCGGAATTGACGAAGAAGATGCGATTGAGGTCGCCCGGCGTCAGCTCCGCCACGCGTGCCGCGAGCTGGAATTGCTTGGGATGGCCGCGCGTGAACGGCGCGGCGAAGTCGAGCTCGCGTAGCTGCGCGCCGACCGCGTCGGCGATCTCCTTGCGCGCGTGCCCCGCGTTGACGCAGAACAGGCCCGACGACGCGTCGATCAGCTTCTCGCCGCGGTCGTTCCAGTAGTACATGCCTTCCGCGCGCACGATCATCTTGGGCTCGTGCTTGAAGTCGCGGTTGGGCGTGAACGGCATCCAGTACTCGTCCATCGACAGCGGTGTGGCGGGACGATCGCGCAGCGTGGTTTCGACGTGGTCCATCGGGTCTCCCGAAAGGGGGTAATGGGTCATGGGACACAGGGCAGCGGCAACCCGAGCGTTCCATGCCCTATGACCGCGGTTGCTTGTGCCATCATAGTCCTTTGTAGTCCGGCGACTCGCGTCGCGTTAGAGCCAGATTCGCCGACGCGCTGGGCCAGGCGCTCTTCGGGACCTTCGACGGCGATCATGGCGGGACGCGGCAACCAGCCCCTGTGGAACCAGCTCTTCCAGCTGTCGTTCCGCAGCAAGATCAGCCTGCAGGCGCAGATCCGCGAGATGCTGGTCGGCGCCATCCTGGACGGCCATCTTCCCGGCGGGGCCGCGCTGCCGTCCACGCGCACGCTGGCCGCGGAGCTCGGCGTCGCGCGCAACACGGTCGCGCTCGCCTACGAGCTTCTGGTGCAGGAAGGGTACTTGCGCACCAAGAGCCGCAGCGGCCATTTCGTCGATCCGCAGGCGGCGATCGGCCGCGTCGCGCTGCCGCGCCGCGACACCGTGACGGCGGAGCCGGTGGCGTGGCGCTCGCGCATGCGCGGCTCGGTGAGCGCGCAGCGCAACATCGTCAAGCCCGCCGATTGGCAGCGCTATCCGTATCCGTTCATCTATGGCCAGATCGACCCGGGGCTGCTGCCGATCGCGGGCTGGCGCGAATGCAGCCTGCAGGCGATGTCCGCCACCGAAGTGCGCGGCTGGGCGGCGGATCGCATCGACGCCGACGATCCGCTGCTGATCGAGCAGATCCAGAGCCGCCTTCTCGCGCGGCGCGGCGTGTTCGCCACCCCCGACGAGATCCTCGTGACGGTGGGGGCGCAGCACGCGCTCTTCCTGCTCGCGACCTTGCTCGTGAACGGCGGGACGCGCGTGGGTGTCGAGGACCCCGGCTACCCGGACGCCCGCAACATCTTCGGCGCGCGCACGCGCAACGTCGTGCCGCTGCCGCTCGACGGCCAGGGGCTGGCGCTCTCCGCTGCGCTGGACGACTGCGATTACGTGTACGTCACGCCGTCGCATCAATGCCCCACCAACGTCACCATGCCGCTCGCGCGCCGCGCAGCGCTGCTCGACTGGGCGCAGGCGCACGATCGCGTGCTCGTCGAGGACGACTACGAGGTCGAGCTGGGGCTGGAGGGCCGCGCGCAGCCGGCGCTGAAGAGCCTCGATCGCGCGGGGCGCGTGATCTACGTCAGCAGCCTGTCGAAGACGCTGGCGCCCGGCATACGCATCGGGTTCATCGTCGCGAGCGCCGAGGTCGTGCGCGAGGCGCGCGCGCTGCGCCGTCTCATGCTGCGCCACCCGGCCGCCAACAACGAGCGCTCGACGGCGCTGTTCCTCGCCATGGGCTACCACGATGCGCTGCTGCGCCGGCTGCGCCAGGCGTACGCCGAGCGCTCGGCCGTCGTGGCGCAGGCGCTGCGCCGCCATCTTCCCGGCGTCACGTTCGCAACGGTGCCGGGCGCGTCGTCGTTCTGGCTGCGCTTCGATCCGCGTGTCGACACGCGCGCGCTCGCCGCTGCCGCCGCGCGTCGCGGCGTGCTGATCGAGCCCGGCGACGTGTTCTTCTCCGACGACACGGAGGCTTCGCATCATTACGCGCGCCTCGGCTTCGCGTCGATTGCGCCGGATCGCATCGAGCCCGGTCTCGCGGAGCTCGCGGCGGCTTGCGCCGAGCTCGTCCCCCAATCACTTCAACAACGATGACCATGCAGATCGGCGTACCGAAGGAGATCAAGGTTCTCGAGCAACGCGTGGGTCTCACGCCCGCATCGGTGCGCGAGCTGGCCGACCACGGCCACACCGTCCTGGTGGAGCGCGGCGCGGGCGCCGGCATCGGCCAGTCCGACGACGTCTACGAGCGCGCAGGCGCGACGATCGTGGGCATGCCGGCCGAGGTGTTCGCCAGGGCGGACATGATCGTCAAGGTGAAGGAGCCGCAAGCCGCCGAGCGCGCGATGCTGCGAGAGGGCCAGGTGCTCTTCACCTACCTGCATCTCGCGCCCGACCCCGAGCAGGCGCGCGACCTGATCGCGAGCGGAGCAGTGTGCATCGCGTACGAGACCGTCACGTCGGCGAACGGCGGCCTGCCGCTCCTTGCGCCGATGTCGGAGGTCGCGGGCCGCATGGCGGTGCAGGCGGGCGCGCATTTCCTCGAGAAGCCGCAGGGCGGCAAGGGCCTGCTGCTCGGTGGGGTCCCGGGCGTGGCGCCGGCGCGCGTCACCATCCTCGGCGGCGGCGTGGTCGGCACGCACGCGACGGAGATCGCGCTGGGCATGGGCGCGCAAGTGACGGTGCTCGACCGCAACATCGACGCATTGCGCCGCCTGTGGTCGCAGTTCGGCACGCGGCTCGCCACCGCGTTCTCCAGCCGTCACGCCATCGAGCGCCACGTCGCCGCCGCCGACCTGGTCATCGGCGGCGTCCTGGTGCCGGGCGCGTCCGCGCCGAAGCTCGTCTCGGCGGACTTGATCCGGCGCATGGAGCCTGGCTCGGTCGTGGTCGACGTGGCGATCGACCAGGGCGGTTGCTTCGCCACGTCGCGTCCGACCACGCACGCCGACCCCACGTACGTGGTCGACGGCGTCGTGCACTACTGCGTCGCGAACATGCCCGGCGGCGTGCCCCGCACGTCGACCTACGCGCTCAACAACGTCACGCTGCCGTTCGTGGTGGCGCTCGCGGAGAAGGGCTGGAGGCGGGCGCTGACCGAGGACCCGCATCTGCGCAACGGGCTCAACGTCGCGTTCGGGAAGGTCACGTGCGAGCCGGTCGCGCAGGCGCTGGGCTATCGCTACGAGCCGCCGCAGGCGCTTCTCGCATAGGACCCACGGCAACGGCCCGCCGCGCATGCGGTCGACGAGCGACACGAGCCCCGACGCATCCGACGCGCGTACGCTGCTCGAAATCGCGTTGAAGCACGAGCGTTGGGTCGGCGCGTCGCTGCTGATAGGGCTGCCCGTCGCGTCGTGGGCGTGGATCGTCGCGATGACGCAGGACATGTACGGCGACATGAGCGGCGCGGCGGCGTGGATGATGACGGCGCAATGGGACTGGCCGCGCGTGCTGCTCTTGTGCGCGATGTGGATCGCGATGATGACGGCGATGATGCTGCCGTCGGCGGCGCCCCTGCTGCTGCTGTACGCCGGCGCGGTGCGCAGCCAGCGCGCGCGTCGTCCCGGGCGGCAGGTCTATGCAATGGCTGCCGGTTATCTCGCGGTGTGGAGCGCCTTCGGCGTCGGCGCGACGGTCTTGCAGCGACTCCTCGCGCACCTGTTGCTGCTCACGCCGATGATGGAGCCGGCAACGCCCGCCGCGGCCGCCGCCGCGCTCGCTCTCGCCGGCCTGTATCAGCTCACGCCGCAGAAGCGCGCCTGCCTGCGCGTATGCCGCTCGCCGCTCGCGAGCCTGCTCGCGCATTGGCGCCCGGGCACGGCGGGTGCCTTCCGCATGGGCCTCGCGCACGGCGTCTACTGCGTCGGATGCTGCTGGGCGTTGATGCTCGTGCTGTTCGCAGGCGGCGTGATGTACCTGCCGGTGATCGTCGCGCTGTCCGCCTGGGTCGCCGTCGAGAAGTTCGTTCCGCTCGGCGAGCGCATCGCGCAGTGGAGCGGCGTGGCGCTGCTCGCGCTCGCAGCGTGGATCGCGTTGCGCGAGGGCCTGTAAACAGGCGCTACGCGTTGCGCCAGGAAAACGGCGCGTATTGCGCATTGTTGCGACCGCTCGTGTCGCTCCACGACACGCCGAGCGCCGACACGCGGCTGTTCGCGGCGCGCGCGAGGGCGAACGTGTCCGCGGCGGGATGGCCGGTGTTCGTGAGCTGCATCGGTCCATGCGACGGATCGAGGCCGAACGCAGCCGTTCCTTCGATGCGCATGCTCGCCGCGTTCACCGACCAGGCGTTGCCGTCGCGCGAGAACTCGATCGCCGCGGGTTCGGCGCCGAGGAACTTGCCGACCAGGCCGCTCAGCGCGGCCATCGGGCCTCCTGCACCACCGCTCGCGATGCCGGTGATCGCGTCACGCTGTGCGGCATCGGCACGCTCGTCGACCAGGAGCCCGATCGACCAGTTGCCCTTCGCCATTGCTTCCGGCGTGTAGCCGATCACCACGAAACCCAGCCCGTCGAGCGGAACTTCTCCGTAACGCCCGCGCTCGATCTGGAAGCCCATCACGAACGTGCACGATCCCCGGGTCGGCGCGACTTGCATCTGGCCGGGAACGCAGGGGCACACGAAGTCGCAGCTGCAGTTCTCGTAGTACTGACCCTGGACATGCCATGCGGGCGCAGCCATGTCGACCTCCGGCGGAGCGATGGCAAAGTATAGGCCGGCTGCTGCGAGCTCCGCTACCGCCGGCGCGTCGTACGCTCACGCGTCCTACACGCGCGCGTCCTGACGTTCGAGCGAATGCGGCCAGGCGAGCAGGCGTTCGTCGGCGGTGACGAGGGTCGCGTTGTGAACGAGGGCGGTCGCAACGATGAGGCGGTCGGCCGGGTCGTCGCCGAGGTCTTCCACATCGACGGCGCGAATGCCGATGGCGCCATCGACCGCGATCTCGGTGAGTCCCGACGTCAGTGTGTTATGTCGCAGTTCCGCCGGCGTCGGCTCGAGCTTCAGCCTCCCCTTGGACTGCAGCAACGCCGTTTCCCAGAATGTGATCGCCGATACGGCAACCACGCCGGAATCCCATGCGCGCTCGACCAGAGCGCGCGTAGCGCGGCCCGGTTTGCGGCTGTTCGTTACCACCCAGATCAGCACGTGGGTGTCGAGCAATATCACTTCATGGCTTCCCACAGGTCCGCGCCGATGGGGGAAATGATGTCGCCCAGGATCTGGATCTTGCCTTTCTCGAGCCCGAAGAGCGATTTGGCCCGCGGCGGCCGGTACGCGGTCACCTGAACGACGGGTTTGCCATGCTTGGTGACGACGAGCGGCTCGCCGGTGCGCGCGATCTCGTCCATCAATGCGAGGCACTTGGCCTTGAATTCGGACGCCTGCATGGTGTTCACGGTGGACTGCTCCCCGATGGCAGGTTGACCACTATTATGACCATAGATCGGCGCGTGGTCCAATAAGCCACAGGGACGATGCCCGTCGCCTGGCCCTCCGGCCGCGGTCAACTGGCCCTATAGGCCCAACCGGCGCTGCGCGAAAATATCCGGCTGCGCATACCGAGGAGTGCCATGAACACGATGACGGAGCAGAGCCGCATGGTGGTGACCGGACGGCAGAACATGACCCCCTCGGAGGCCTTCGTCGAGACGCTGGTGGCGCAGGGCGTCAAGGACGTCTTCGGCATCGTCGGCTCGGCGTACATGGATGCGCTCGACCTGTTTCCGCTGGCCGGCATCCGCTTCATCTCGGTGGCGCACGAGCAGGGCGCGGGGCACATGGCGGACGGCTACGCGCGCGTGTCCGGACGGCATGGCGTGTGCATCGCGCAGAACGGCCCCGGCATCACCAATTTCGTCACCGCCGTCGCGGCGGCCTACTGGGCGCATTCCCCGGTGGTCGTCGTCACGCCCGAAACGGGCAGCATGACGCTGGGCCTCGGCGGCTTCCAGGAGACCGAGCAGCTTCCCATCTTCTCGAAGATCACGAAGTTCCAGGCGCACGTCAACAACAAGGCCCGCATGGCGGAGCTCGCGAGTCGCGCGTTCGATCGGGCGCAGCTCGAGATGGGCCCGACGCAGCTCAACATTCCGCGCGACTTCTTCTACGGCGACATCGAATGCGAGATCCCGCGGCCGATCGCGATCGAGCGGGGCGCGGGCGGTGAGCAGAGCCTCGACGAGGCGGCCGATCTTCTCGCGAGCGCGCGATTTCCCGTGATCCTCGCCGGCGGCGGCGTGATCATGGCCGACGCGCGAGCCGAAGCGATCGCGCTCGCCGAGCAGTTGCAGGCGCCCGTCGCGACGAGCTATCTGCACAACGACGCGTTCCCCGCGAAGCATCCGCTGTGGTGCGGCCCGCTGGGCTACCAGGGCAGCAAGGCCGCGATGAAGCTCATCGGCAAGGCCGACGTCGTGCTCGCCCTCGGCACGCGCCTCGGCCCCTTCGGCACGCTGCCGCAGCACGGCCTCGACTATTGGCCGAAGGACGCGAGGATCATCCAGATCGACGCCGATCCGAAGATGCTCGGGCTGGTCAAGGCGATCTCGGTCGGCATCTGCGGGGACGCGAAGGCCGCCGCGCGTGCGCTGTCGTCGCGTCTCGCGCAGCGGCGCCTCGCGTGCAAGGCGAACGAAGCGCAGCGCCTGGCCGACGTGCAGGCCGAGAAGAAGGCATGGGAATCTGAGCTCGACGGCTGGACCCATGAGCAGGATGCGTGGTCGGTAGAGGTCAGTCGGGGCGTCGATGCCATGCACCCGCGCCAGATGCTGCGCGAGCTGGAAAAGGCGATGCCCGACGGTGCGATGGTGTCGACCGACATCGGCAACATCTGCTCGGTGTCGAACTCCTACCTGCGCTTCGAGCGTCCCCGCTCGATGTTCGCCGCGATGAGCTTCGGCAATTGCGGGTATGCCTTCCCGACCATCGTCGGGGCGAAGGTCGCGGCGCCCGATCGACCGGCGATCGCCTATGTCGGCGACGGCGCGTGGGGCATGAGCTTCGGCGAGCTGCAGACGTGCGTGCGCGAGCAGATTCCGGTCACGGCGGTCGTGTTCAACAACGGGCAGTGGGGCGCCGAGAAGAAGAACCACGTCGACTTCTACGCCAACCGCTTCATCGGCGTGAACCTCGACAAGCAACCGTCGTGGGCGGCCGTTGCCAGGGCGATGGGCGCGGAAGGCGTGCGCGTGGAGTCGCTGTCCGATGTCGGTCCCGCCCTGCGCGCGGCCGCCGCCGCGCAGCGCGAGGGCAGGACGACGGTGCTCGAGATGATGGTCACGCGCGAGCTGGGCGATCCGTTCCGGCGCGACGCGCTCGCGCTGCCGGTGCGACGTCTGGAGAAATACAAGTCGACCGCGGCGCGCAAGGGCTGACGGTCGTTCGCGGGTCCTCCGCGCGGCGCACCTCGATGCGAAGCGAGCCCCGGTGAACGTCGACGCGTCCGCCATCGTCGGCGCGCTCGTCGCCCGCGCCCGCGCGGCACAGCAGGCGTTCGAGCGCTACGGCCAGGCGCAGGTGGACGAGGTCGTCACCGCCGCGGGATGGGCGATCGTCGAGCCGTCGCGCAACCGCGCGCTGGCCGAGCTCGCGGTACGCGACTCGCGCCTCGGCAACGTCGCCGACAAGATCGCCAAGAACCACCGCAAGACGATCGGGCTGTTGCGCGATCTGAAGGGCGCGCGCTCGGTCGGCGTGATCGACGACGATCGGGAGCGCGGCCTGGTCGAGATCGCGCGGCCGGTCGGCGTTGTCGCGGCGATCACGCCTTCGACGAATCCCGCGGCCACGCCCGCCAACAACATCCTCAATGCGCTCAAGGGCCGCAACGCGATCGTGCTCGCGCCCTCGCCCAAGGGCCGCTCGACCCTCGCGCTGCTGCTCGAATACGTGCACGCCGAGCTCGATCGCGTCGGGGCGCCGCGCGACCTCGTGCAGGCGTTGCCGGCGGGCGACCGCGCGCTCACGCAGGAGCTCATGCGCCAGGCGGACCTCGTCGTCGCGACCGGCTCGCAGAAGAACGTCCGCGGCGCGTATTCGAGCGGCACGCCGGCAATAGGCGTGGGCGCCGGCAACGTGAGCGCGATCGTCGACGAGACGGCCGACGTGCGCGATGCCGCCGCCAGGATCGCGGCGTCGAAGACCTTCGACAACGCGACGAGCTGCTCGTCGGAAAACAACGTCATCGCGCTTGCCGCCAATCGCGAGGCGCTGCTCGACGCGCTGCGGGAGCAGGGCGGCGTGGCGCTCGACGCCGACGAGACGGCGCGCCTGCAGGCCGCGATGTTTCCCGACGGCCATCTCGCCGCGCCGTTCATCGCGCAGGATGCGCCGACGATTGCCGCGCGCGCGGGGCTCGCGCGGCCGGCGCTGCGCGAAGCGCGCTTCCTGGTGGTCGAGGAGCGCGGGGTCGGTGCGGCGCACCCGTTCTCGGGCGAGAAGCTTTCGCCGGTGCTCGCGCTGTACACCGCGGCGGATTTCGCCGCGGCGACGGCGCTCGCCGCGCGCATCCTCGCGTACCAGGGTGCCGGC
>DASXAF010000030.1:0-14005 GCA_036406955.1 Casimicrobiaceae bacterium | reverse complement strand
TTCGCAGGGGGCGACAAATCACCGTTCGCGCGACGCGAGCAGCCTCTCGGCAATCTCCGCGAAGCCTTCGCCGGCCTCGCCGTCGGTGATGTAGGCCGGCGGTGTCGGCACGCGGTCGAGGAAGCGCCGCAGGTTGGCGACGCCGACCGCGTACGGGAAGAACGCGAACATCGGGGCGTCGTTGGGTGCGTCGCCGACGTACACGTAGTGCGCGCGCTCCGCGCCGAGGTCCACGCCGAACGCTGCCGCAAAAAGCCGCCGCGTGGTCGCGAGCTTGTCGTGCTCACCGTACCAGCCGTGGATGTGGATCGAGGAGACCGCGGTCGAAAGGCCTTCGTCGCGCAGCATCGAGACGATGCGGTCGACGTCCTCGCGCGGCAGGGGCGTGACGCGCTCGGACCAGTCGATGGCGAGGTCGGTCTCGCGGCGATGCTCGTCGATGGCGAGCGCAGCCCCCGGCACCGCGGCCACGATGCGCTCGCCGATCGTCGCGAGGGCCAGGCGCTGGCGGGCGCGCTCGTCCGCGTCGTGCTCGTAATGCGCTGCGACGGCGCCGGTGCGCGGATCGCGGCGCATCCAGACACCTCCGTTCTCGCCGACGATCGCGGCGAGCGGCCACTCGCCGAGGAGCCGCTCGCACAGGCCCGCCGGTCGGCCCGTGATCGCGACGACCGGAACGCCCGCCGCCGCCAGGCCGTCGAGCGAAGCGCGCGCGGACGACGCGAGCTCGCCATCGGTGGTGAGCGTGTCGTCGATGTCGGTGAGCACGCCGCGGATGCCGCGAAGCACCTCCTCCGGCATGGTGCGCAACGGCGCCGGAGACGTCATGCCGCAGCGTGCGCCGCCAGGCGCTGCGCGAGGCGAGCGCGCTGCTCGGGCTTCATGGGCAATCCGCACTTCGTGCGCCGCCACAGCACGTCGTCGGCCGTGCGGGCCCATTCGTGGTCGACCAGCCAGTCGAGCTCACGCTCGGTCAGGCCGGCGCCGAAGTCCTCGCCCATGTCGCGCGGGGCACGTACCCCCTGGAGCATCGAGCGCGCCTGCGTCCCGTGGCGGCGCGCGATGCCGGCGAGCCATTCGCCCGGCAGGCCGGCGTGACGCTCGCGCAGCTCCGCGAGCAGCGCCGCGGGTCCTCCGCTCGGCAGGTCGCCGCCGGGCAGCTTCGCATCGCGCGTCCATGGCGGCGCCAGCCGCGGAAAGAACGGGGCCAGCTCGTCGAGCGCCTGCTCCGCGAGCTTGCGGTACGTCGTGATCTTCCCTCCGAAGATCGACAGGAGCGGCGCGCGACCGGGGCCCGGCGCTCCCGGCAGCGCATCGCGCTTCAGCACGTAATCGCGCGTGATGGCCGACGGATCCGAGGAGCCGTCGTCGTACAGCGGGCGAACGCCGCTGTAGGTCCAGACGACGTCGTCGTGACCGAGCGGACGCGCAAGGTAGTCGTTGGCGAGGCCGAGCAGGTAGTCGACCTCCTCCTCGCTGATCGGCGGATCGTCGTAGTCGTCGACCGGCACGTCGGTGGTGCCGATCAGCGAATAGCGCTCGAGCCACGGAATGACGAACACGATGCGCTGGTCCGCGTTCTGTAGGATGTACGCATGCGGCTGCGGGTGCACGCGCGGCACCACGATGTGGCTGCCCTTGACGTGACGCACCCGCGCATCGAGCGTGACGCCGCGCACGCTCGTCAGCACGTCGTGCACCCACGGCCCTGCCGCGTTCACCAGCGCACGCGCGCGCACGGTCTGCTCGCCTTGCGGGCCTTCGAGCGTCGCGCGCCAGGCGCCGTCGTCGCGCTCGGCCGCGACGAATCGCACGCCGACGCGTATGTCGGCGCCGCGCGCGCGCGCATCGACCGCGTTGACGACGACCAGGCGCGCGTCGTCGACGCGCGCATCCGAATAGACGAACCCGCGATGGAACCGCGGCTTGAGCCCCGCACCCCACGGCGTGCGATCGAGCCGCACCCCGTACGACCTCGGCAGCGTCATGCGGCCGCCGAGACGATCGTAGAGGAACAATCCCGACCGGATCATCCACGCCGGGCGCAGATGCGGCTCGTGCGGCAGCACGAACGCCAGCGGCTCGATCAGATGCGGCGCCGCGCGCAGCAGCACCTCGCGCTCGGCGAGCGCCTCCGCGACGAGGCGGAACTCGTAGTGCTCGAGATAGCGCAGCCCGCCGTGGATCAGCTTGGTGCTCCACGACGACGTGTGCGCCGCGAGGTCGTCCTTCTCGACCAGGAGGACGGAGAGGCCGCGGCCGGCGGCATCCCGGGCGATGCCGACGCCGTTGATGCCACCACCGACGATCAGCAGGTCATGGACCGCAGGCGTCATGGACGCGGCCGATTCTACCGAATGGCCGCGTCGGCGCGCGTGCGACGGATCAACGCTGCCCGGATCCCGGGCGCGTCATGGCCTCGGGCTCGAGCCAGCGGTCGAAGTCCTCGGCACTCACGAGCCCGAGCTTCAGCGCCGCTTCACGCAGGCTGCTGCCGTCATGATGCGCGGTCTGCGCGATCTTCGCCGCATTCTCGTAGCCGATGTGCGGGTTGAGCGCGGTCACCAGCATCAGCGAGCGCGCGACGTTGTCGCGAATGCGCTCGCGCGCGGGCTCGATGCCACGCGCGCAGCGCACGTCGAACGACGTGATCGCATCCGCCAGCAGCCCGATCGACTCGAGCACGCCGTGCAGCATCACGGGCTTGTAGACGTTGAGCTGGAAATTGCCCTGCGAGCCCGCGAACGCCACCGTCGCGTCGTTGCCGAACACGCGCGTGGCGACCATCGTGAGCGCCTCGGACTGCGTGGGATTCACCTTGCCCGGCATGATCGACGAGCCGGGCTCGTTGTCGGGAATCGTGATCTCGGCGAGGCCTGCCCGCGGCCCGCTCGCGTGCCAGCGCACGTCGTTGGCGATCTTCATCAGCGCGATGGCGAGCGTGCGCAGGCCGGCGCTCACGTTGACCATCGCGTCGTGCGCGGACATGAGGGCGAACTTGTTGCGGCCGGAAACGAACGGCTCGCCCGTCTCCTTCGCGATCGCCGCGGCGACGACATCGCCGAACCGCGGATGCGCGTTGAGGCCGGTGCCGACGGCCGTGCCGCCGAGCGCCAGCGGAAAGAGCTGCTCGCGCGAGCACGCCAGGTTGGCGCCCGCGTCCTCGAGCTGTCCGACCCACCCGGTGATGATCTGCCCGAGCGTCACCGGCGTGGCATCCATGAGATGGGTGCGGCCGATCATCACGACGTCCGCGAACTGCTTCGCCTTGGCTTCCAGCGTGTCTTCCAGCGCCTCGATCGCGGGCACGAGGCGATGCTCGAGCTCGTCGAGCGTGGCGACGTGCATCACCGCGGGGAACGTGTCGTTCGACGATTGCCCGCGATTGACGTCGTCGTTGGGATGAATGGGCTTCTTGGACCCGACCTGGCCGCCCGCGAGCTGGATCGCGCGGTTCGCGATCACCTCGTTGGCGTTCATGTTCGACTGCGTGCCGGACCCGGTCTGGAACACGACCAGCGGAAACTCGGAGTCGAGCTTCCCGTCGATCACGTCCTGCGCCGCCTGCGCGATGAGCCGCACCTTGTCGGCCGGCAGCTCGCCGAGCTCGCCGTTGGCGATCGCCGCGCATTTCTTGAGGACCCCGAACGCGCGTATGACCGGACGACTCCACTTGAAGCGATCGACGCCGATCGGGAAGTTGTCGATCGAGCGCTGCGTCTGCGCGCCCCACAAGTGGTCCGCGGGAACGGCGACCTCGCCGAGGGCGTCCTTCTCGATGCGCACGTTCGCGGGGCTCATGCGTGAAATGGTACTCCCCTGACCCGCCGTGTCGGTGGCTGCGACGGGGTCAGAGTAGCCCTACTCCGACCCCGTAGTTGCTCTGACCCGGTCGTTGTGGCCCCTACGCCGGCACCGCAGCGATCCTTCTGCCGCGCGCGCGCTTAGTGGCATTCGGCAACGCCGGCGCGCCGATCGCGGGCAGCAGCGCACGCAGCTCGGACACGAGCTCGCGCTGTCGCTCGTCGAGATTGAAGCGTGCCTCGATCTTGTCGAGCATGGTGCGCGCGATGCGCCGGTCGGCGGCGGTGCGCAGGAGCTTCGGCAGCGATCGCTTGGCGCGCGCCGGCTCGAACTCGACGATGATCGTCTCTTCCTGCAGCAGGCGACGGCGCTCGTCTTCCGACATCGACTCGATGTCGATCTCCTTGACCACGACGTCGCGGACGCGCTGCATGTACGACAGCGACAGCTTGCCGCGCCCCGCGCGCAGGATCAGCATGGCCATGCGTACGAGGCCTTCGCGCCGGCCGCCCTCCTCGAGCGAGTCGAGCACGTGGCGCACGGCGGGCAGCGAGCGCGGATCGAAGCGCGTCCTGCGATGGATCTCCGCGCGCTCGTCCGCCATCGACAGCGACAGCATGTTGCCGTACACCTGGTAGAACGCCGCTTCCGCGGCCGCGTCGCGCAGGTCTCGATACAGGTCCAGCGCGGCGGAAATGCACTCGGAAGCGAAGTGCTCGACGGCGACCGGCGTGCTGTCCTCGTTGCGCGGCCGACGCGCGGCACGCACCGCCGACGCGAGGTACGGCAGCGGCCACAGCCAGGGGTTCTTGTCGGAGATCATCCACCGCTCGACGCGCAGCGGATGCCAGTCGCGCAGCGTCGCCGCGAGCCACTCCGGCATCGCCTCCCGCACGATCGGCCGCACCAGCAGCGAATACGCGCGCTCGGCCAGCTCGGACAGTGCGTTGACCGCCTCGAACGGCTTCTGGTCGACGCGATCGTATCTCTGGAGGCGCTTCAGGTCCTCGAGCTTTCGCTCGTGCAGCGTGACGTCGTAGGTCACCGTGCCGTCGGCCTGTCGCACCTCGTCGATGTGCATGCCGTACAGGCCCGGCGGCAGCTCCTGGATGTACTTCAGCACCGAGACGATCTGCGTGTGCTCCTTCTTCGCGACCGAGCCCGACACGAAGATCCCGAGGTGCCCGATGTCCTCGTGCAACAGGCCGACGATGGTCTGGCCGTTGGCCTTGATCTCCTCCGTCGAGCCGTAGACGTCGGCGATCCAGTTGAATGCCTGCTGCGGCGGCGTGATGTTGTCGCCCATCGACGCGAACACGATGATGGGCGAGCGGATCGACTTGAGGTCGAAGTAGCGGCCGGGCCCGAGGCGCGCCTCGCCCTGCGAGAGCTTGTTGCCGACGAAGAGGTTGCTGACGATCCAGCGGATCTCCTCGTCGTTGAGCTGGTAGAAGCCGCCCCACCAGCGCTCGAAATCGAGGAAGCGCTCGGGCTCCGTGTCGATGTGCGCGAACAGGTGGTGGTACTTCTCCCACAGCGTGTTCGCGGGATTGAGGCTCTCGAAGTTCTGCACGAGCCAGGCGCCGTCGAACTTGCCGCCGCCGAGGTCGGCGGCGAGCAGCGCGAGCCACGTGCCGCCGGCGAGCCCGCCCGCGTAGCGCATCCAGCCTTCGCCGTCGTTGCCCGACCAGTACGACATCGGTGCGCCGTTGATCACCAGCGGGCCGGTGATGTCGGGACGCGCGGCCGCGAGCATCATCACCGCCCAGCCGCCCTGGCAATTGCCCACGATCACCGGCTTCGGCGAATACGGATGCCGCTCCGCGACGATGCGGATGAACTCGGCCTCGGCATCGCACACGTCGGCCATCGTCTGGCCGGGCACCGGATCGGGGTAGAAGATCACGAAGTACACCGGGTGGCCGGCGCGCAGCGCGACGCCCACCTCGGAGTCCTCCTTGAAGCCGCCGATGCCCGGGCCGTGTCCCGCCCGCGGGTCGACGATCACGTAGGGGCGCAGGCGCTCGTCGATCCGCACGTCCTTCGGCGGGACGATGCGCACGAGCGCGTAGTTCGCAGGGCGCTCGAACGTGCGCGCGTCGGCGAGCACCTCGTATTCATATGCGAGCACGGGCGGCTTGCCCTTCGCCTCGTGCTCGAGCCAGTCGTTGCCCCGCCGGCGCAGCGTGTCCCAGAACAGCACCGAGCGCTGCGCGAAGTCGGTCGCGTAGGCCTGCCACTGGCGTGCCGTCTCGAGCGGCGTCAACGGGAGCTGCGGCCGCGCCTGCGCCACGACCCACGCGCGGCGCACGCGATCGAGATACCGCTCGCGCGCCTCGCGCCCCCGGCGCTCGAGGACGTGCGCCACGGCGCGGGAGAGATGGACGGCACGGTCGACGGAGCGATTCAGGGAAGGCATGGCGACTGTCGATGTTGCAGTGCAGCAACTATACCTCAAAGCCCCGGCAGCGCGTCCTTGATCAAGACACAGCTACCGGCACTGGGCTGTAGGCGGACGGCCGTTGCGCCTGGGCCGCGCCTTGATCAAAACGCCGCCGGCCGCTAGACTGCTTCGCCGTGGACGATGCCCTGACCACCGCCTCGCTGACGATCCGCGACCGGGTTCGCGCGGACATCGTCGCGGGCACGCTGCCCTTCGGCAGCCGTCTCACGCTCGACCTGCTGGCCCGGCGCTACTCGGTGGGCCACATGCCCGTGCGCGAAGCGCTCCGCCAGCTGGAAGGCGAAGGCCTGGTCGTACTCGCGCCGAATCGCTGTGCACGCGTTCGCGCGGTCGACGTGGAGTTCGCGCGCAACATCTTCGACGTGCGCATCGCGGTCGAGGCGATGCTCGCGCGGCGCGCCGCGGAGCGGATCGAGAGCCGGCACATCGCGCGACTCGAGTCGATCCAGGCCGAGTTCGAAGCGCACGCGCGCAAGCACGACTTCGAGGCCCTGCTCTCGCTCAACCGCGACTTCCACGACGTCGTCAACGAAGCCGCGCAGAACCCGGAAGCGGCGCGGATGCTCGAGCGCCACTGGCACGTCATCGCGGCGCTGTGGAACCGGTATGGCTATGGCGAGAAGCGCGTGGCCGGCGTGATATCCGACCACCGCCAGATCATCGAAGCGCTGGCTGCGCGCGATGCCGAGGTGTCGGCGTGTCTCGCCATGGCGCACGCCGCCAAGGCCAAGCAGGCGCTCATCGGACGGATGCTCGAGACGCAGTCCGCACCCGACTCGGCGGCGGCGTGAACCGCGCGAGTCAAAGCCTGCGGCAAGTGCCGGCCCAGGCGACGAGCGTGCCGCTCGCTGCGGCGGGTCGATGGCTGCTTCGTGCGCTGGAGGTCCCGCTCGCGCTGGCCGTCGTGGTCGCGCTCTGGCAGGCGGCGAGCATGGCGATCGGAAACGCGACGCTGCTGCCCTCCCCGGCTCGCGTGTCGCGCGCGTGGCTCGACCTGCTGCACGGCGACTTGCGCCAGGACGTGCTCGCGAGCCTGCTGCACCTCGGCATCGGCTACGCGCTCGGCGCGGGCACGGGCTTCGTTCTCGCGGTGGTGAGCGCCCGGTTCGCCGCGGTCGAGTCGATCGTCGATCCGCTCGTCGAGCTGCTGCGGCCGATCAGCGCCATCGCGTGGATCCCGATCGCGATCCTGATGTTCGGCGTGAGCGCCAGGGTGCCCGTGTTCCTGATCTTCTATGCGTCGCTCTTCCCCATCTTCGTGAACACTGTGGCGGGCGTGAAGCAGGTCGATGTCCAGATGGTGCGCGCGGCGCGCTCGCTCGGCGCCTCGTCGCGCATGATCGTCACGCACGTCGTCATACCGTCCGCGTTGCCGTACGTGCTGGCAGGCGCGCGCCTGAGCCTCGGCGTCGCCTGGATGGCCATGGTCGCCGCGGAGCTGACCGGCTCGGACGCCGGCCTCGGATGGCGCCTGTTCTGGTACCAGGAGTTCTTCGCCATGGACAAGGTCATGGCGGTGATCCTCACCATCGGCGTGCTCGGCTACCTGCTCGACACGCTGTTGCGCTGGCTCCAGTCGCACATCACGCGCTGGAGCCCCGACAGCGCGCTGGACGAGACGCGATGAAAGCGCAGCGCGGCTGGGTGCCGCTCGCATTCTTCGCTTCCGCCGTGCTGGTCTGGCAGGCTGCGGTGGTGTACTGGGGGCAACGCGCGCTCTACCCGTATCCCACCGGCGTGTTCGACGCCGCCGTGCGCACGCTGGAGGACGGATCGCTCGTCACGGCGACCTCGCGAAGCCTGCTGCGGGTGCTCATCGGTTTCGCCATCGGCGCCGCGTGCGGCGTACCGCTCGGCGTCCTCATGGGGTTCGTTCGCCCGGTCGGCCGCGCCGTGAGCCCGATCGTCGATGCATTGCGCTCCATCGCGCCGATCGCATGGATCCCGATGGCGCTGCTGTGGCTCGGCATCCGCGGGGATGCGGCGCTGTTCATCGTGACGTATGCCGCGTTCTTTCCGTTCGTGGTCAACGCCGCCCAGGGCGCGCGGCTCATCGACCGCAACCTGGTGAACGCGGCTCGGGCGCTCGGCGCGAGCCGCGCGCTGATCGTCCGATCCGTCGTGCTGCCGAGCGCGTTGCCCGCCATCCTCACCGGCGCGCGCATCGCGATGGCCTTCGCGTGGGGCTCGATCATCGCCGCGGAGCTCGCGATGGGCATCAAGGTCACGTCGGGCGGCTCGGGCGCGGTGGGGCTGGGCCAGCTCATGGTGAGCACGCTCTACGTGCGGCGTGACGTCAACGGCCTCGTTCTCTACATGATCGTGATCGGCGTGATCAGCCTCGTCATCGACCTCGCGATGCGCCGCCTGCAGCGCACGCTCACACCGTGGCGGTCCCCATGAAGCCGAAGATCGAAGCGAAGGGCGTATCCAAGACGTACGTGTCGGCGCGCAGCGGCGAGCGCATCGAAGCGTTGCGCGACGTGTCCTTCTCGGTGCTGCCGCACGAGTTCGTCAGCATCGTCGGGCCGTCGGGATGCGGCAAGTCGACGCTCCTCTCGCTGGTGGCCGGCTTCGTGGCGCCGACCTCGGGGCGCGTGCTCGCCGACGGCGTTCCCGTCGAGGGGCCGGATCCGCGACGCGGCGTCGTGTTCCAGGATTACGCGCTCTTCCCGTGGCGCACGGTCATCGGCAACGTCGAGTTCGGTCCGCTCGCGCGCGGCGTGTCGCGGGAAGCGATGCGCACCGTGGCACAACGCTACGTCGAGCTGGTGGGCCTCACGGGTTTCGAGCACCGCTATCCGCACGAGCTCTCCGGCGGCATGCGCCAACGCTGCGCGCTCGCGCGGCTGCTCGCGAACGAGCCGGAGGTCTGGCTCATGGACGAGCCGCTCGCCGCGGTGGACCTGCAGACACGCAACATCCTGCAGGACGAGCTGTTGCGCCTCTGGGGAGACGGCGAAGACGCGGCGCAGCGCCGCGCGGTGCTGTTCGTGACGCACGGCATCGACGAGGCCGTGTACCTGTCCGACCGCGTGCTGGTGCTCGGGCGCCGGCCGGGCCGCATCAAGGAGATCGTCGACATCGATCTCCCGCGGCCGCGCAGGGAGCTTCGCAATTCGGCCCCGGCCGGCCGCTACATCGACTACATCTGGAGCCTCATTCGCGACGAGGCCGCCCGGGCCATCGTCGAGGAAGCCGCCTGAGGCGCGCCAACAACGAGAGGAGCAACGTCATGCGCTACCCGTCGCGTCTGCGTCGCCTGCTGCTGTCCGCAGGCGGTGCTGCAGCTCTTGGATCAGTGCTCGGCGTGCCGCTGTTCGCCGCGAGCCCGGCGCTCGCCCAGGCCCTGAAGATGACCATGGGCGTGGGGCTCACCAACGACGGGGCGCCGCTCGTCTTCGCCATGCAGCGCGAAAAGCTGCTGGAGAAGGCGGCCGAGGAGCTCGGCATTCGCACCGACGCCGAGTACCTGAACTTCCCGGTGCTGCTGCGCATGCTGCAGGGGCTCGCCGCGGGCCAGCTCGACATCGGCATGCTCGGATCGACGCCGACGATACGCAATCTCGCGCTGCCCACGCCGGCGATCCCGATCGGCATCGCGGGCGGCGGCATCAAGTTTCCGCTGCAGGTGCCGCCGGGATCGCCGATCAGGAACCTCGAGGGGCTGAAAGGCAAATCGGTGCTGACGATCGTCGGCTCGGACCTGCATCTGGTGCTGAACCTGATGCTGCAGGCGCAGTTCGGCACCGACGATCCGAAGACGCTCGGCATCACCGTCAAGAACATCCAGGCGTTCGCCGAGCTCACGCGCGCGCAGCCGGGCATCGACGCCGTGCTGAGCGTGGAGCCCGCGGCACAGGGTGCGGTCAATTCGGGCCAGCTCGTGAACCTGCTGCGCAACGACGGAACGACGGGTCCGGCGTACGACGGCCCCGAAGGCAAGGGCGAGGGCCACAAGATCGCGAGCTTCGCGAAGACGCCGTTCGCGCCGGAGGCCTACTACCCGCATCGGATCTGGTGGGTCGCGCGCGAGGAGTTCCTGCAGAAGAATCCGAAGGCCGTGGTCGCGTTGATGATCGCCAACCAGCGGGCGACGACGCTCGTCACCAAGATGACGCCCGACGCGATCATCGACATGGCGAGCCAGGACTGGAACAGCGACCGCGCGGCGCAGCGGCCCTACGTCGAGAACATCCTGTATCGCCGCCGCGGCTGGTCGTGGATCACCGATGGCGACGCTCGCACGCTGGTCGGGCTGTCGAAGGTGAAATCGATCTATCAGCAGGAGCTGACGGGCGATCTCGTGAAGCGCACGCTCGCCAAGGCGGCGCCTCTCGCGCGCGAAGCGTACGAGCGCACCGGCAAGTTTCCGGACACCGCGGCGTTCATCGACACCAAGGCGGGAGACAATCGCGGCCTGCCCGTGTGGGAGATGAATCGCTGGACGACGCTCTAGGACCAAACGTTCGAGCCGCCCGCAGGCGATCGCGGGCCTGCGGCGGCCCGGTGCAACCCGGCATGGAACCCGCGGCGCAACCGCGCTCGCGTCAGCCCGCGCGATGCCGGAGCTTGCGAATCGCCTCGAGCTGCGCGAGCGCGGTGGAGAGCTCCGCTTCCGCCATCGCGAGCTCTTCCTTCGACGTCTTGTTCTGCATCGCTTCTTCGGCGGCGCGCTTCGCTTCCAGCGCTGACTTTTCGTCGAGGTCCTTGGCGCGGATCGCGGTGTCGGCGAGCACGGTCACCACGTGCGGCTGCACCTCGAGGAATCCGCCCTGCACGAAGACGAACTCCTCCTGCGCCTGATTCGGGACCTTGATGCGCACGGCGCCGGGCCGGATCTGCGTGAACAGCGGCGTATGGCGCGGATAGATGCCGAGCTCGCCCATCATGCCGGGAAGCACGACGAACTCGGCTTCGCCGGAGTAGATCTGTTCTTCGGCGCTGACGACTTCTACGTGGAGCGTGGAGGGCATGGTGTGGTTGCGTGCTGTTACTGCAGCGTCTTCGCCTTCGCGAACGCCTCGTCGATCGTGCCGACCATGTAGAACGCCTGCTCGGGCAGCGCGTCGCATTCGCCGTCGACGATCATCTTGAACGCGCGGATCGTTTCCTTGAGCGGCACGTACTTGCCGGGCGAGCCGGTGAACACTTCGGCGACGTGGAACGGCTGGGACAGGAAGCGCTGGATCTTGCGCGCGCGCGCCACCGCGAGCTTGTCCTCGGGCGACAGCTCGTCCATGCCCAGGATCGCGATGATGTCGCGCAATTCCTTGTAGCGCTGCAGCGTCGCCTGCACGCGGCGCGTCGTCGTGTAGTGCTCCTCGCCCACCGTGTTGGGGTCGATCTGGCGCGACGTCGAGTCGAGCGGGTCCACCGCGGGATAGATGCCGAGCGCGGCGATGTCGCGCGACAGCACGACGGTCGCGTCGAGGTGGCCGAACGTGGTCGCGGGCGACGGGTCGGTCAGGTCGTCCGCCGGCACGTACACCGCCTGGATCGACGTGATCGAGCCGACCTTGGTCGACGTGATGCGCTCCTGCAGGCGGCCCATCTCCTCGGCGAGCGTCGGCTGATAGCCCACCGCGGACGGCATGCGGCCGAGCAGCGCCGACACTTCCGTTCCCGCCAGCGTGTAGCGATAGATGTTGTCGATGAACATCAGGATGTCGCGGCCTTCGTCGCGGAAGCGCTCGGCCATGGTGAGGCCCGTGAGCGCCACGCGCAGGCGGTTGCCCGGCGGCTCGTTCATCTGGCCGAACACCATTGCCACCTTGGACTTCGACAGGTCTTCCTGCACGATGACCTTGGCGTCCGACATCTCGTGATAGAAGTCGTTGCCTTCGCGCGTGCGCTCGCCCACGCCCGCGAACACCGACAAGCCGGAATGCTGGGTCGCGATGTTGTTGATGAGCTCGAGCATCGTCACCGTCTTGCCCACGCCCGCGCCGCCGAACAGGCCGATCTTGCCGCCCTTGGCGAACGGGCAGATGAGGTCGATCACCTTGATGCCGGTCTCGAGCAGCTCCACCGACGGCGAGAGCTCGTCGAACTTGGGCGCGGGCGCATGGATCGGCCGGTATTCCTCGGCGCTCACCGGGCCGCGCTCGTCGATCGGCCGTCCGAGGACGTCCATCACGCGACCGAGCACCGCCGGGCCGACCGGCACCTTGATGTTGTCGCCGGTCGCGCGGACCTTCATGCCGCGGCGCAGGCCGTCGGACGATCCCATCGCGATCGTGCGCACGACGCCGTCGCCGAGCTGCTGCTGCACCTCGAACGTGAGCCCCTGCTCGACCAGCTTGTTGGTCGGGTCGGCCTCGAGCTTCAGCGCGTCGTAGACCTTCGGCATGTTGTCGCGCGCGAACTGCACGTCGACGACCGCGCCGATGCATTGAACGATGGTTCCGGTGGCTTGGGTTACCGCTTGGTCCATGTTTTCCTCGCAGAGATCCTGCTAAGCCGCGGCGGCGGCGCCGACGATTGGCGATCTCATGACCTGAAGGTTGGTGATCGCCGAATCGTCGTCGATCACGGTTGTCGTGCTCATACCGCAGCAGCGCCTCCGACGATTTCGGACAATTCCTTGGTGATCGCAGCCTGCCGCGTCTTGTTGTAGATGAGCTGCAGCTCGTTGATGATCTTGCCCGCGTTGTCGGACGCGGCCTTCATCGCCACCATGCGCGCGGACTGCTCCGAGGCCATGTTCTCGTTGACCATCTGGAACACGATCGCCTCGACATAGCGGCGCATCATGCCGTCGAGCAGCTCGCGCGCATCCGGCTCGTAGATGTAGTCCCAGCTGCCGGTCTGCGCGCCCTCGGCCGTCACCGTGCCGGTCGCGCCCTGGAACTCCTCGGGCACCGGGATGATGCGGCCGCCGCGCGGCTCCTGCTTCATGGTGTTGATGAACGTCGTGTAGAAGACGTACACCTCGTCGACGCGGCCCTCGGCGTACTGGTCGATCAGCACCTTCACCGGTCCGACGAGCTTGTCGAGACGCGGACGGTCGCCGAGCTGCACCACGCTCGACACGACGTTGACGCCGAGGCGCTGCAGGAAGCCGAGCCCCTTGCTGCCGATGGCCACGAAGTCGACTTCGTGGCCGGCGCTGCGCCATTCACGGTACTTCTGGTTCACCAGGCGCAGCACGTTGGTGTTGAGGCCGCCGCATAGACCCTTGTCGGTCGTCACGACGATCGCGCCGATGCGCTTGACCGGCCGCTTCACCAGGAAAGGATGGCGGTACTCCGTGTTGGCCCTCGCGATGTGCATCGCGATCGAGAACGCGCGCTGCACGTACGGCCGCGACGCGCGCATCCGCTCCTGCGCCTTGCGCATCTTGGACGCGGCGACCATCTCCATCGCCTTGGTGATCTTGCGCGTCGACTGGACGCTCTTGATCTTGTTGCGGATCTCTTTGGAACCGGCCATGTGTCTTCCCGATTGTCGTTCCCGCGAAAGCGCGAACCCAGTGTCGTAAACGGCGCTGGGCCCCTGCTTCCGCAGGGGCGACGATTAGTACGTTCCGGTCTTCTTGAAATCCTCGATTGCCGCGGCGAGCGCCTTTTCGTCGTCGGCAGGCAGGTCCTTGTTGTTCTCGATTCGGTTCCAGAGCTCGGCGTACTTGCTGCGGATGAACTGGTGCACCGCGCGCTCGAACGAAAGCGCCTTTTCGATCGGCACGTCGTCGAAGTAGCCGCGGTTCGCGCCGAACAGCGTGATCGCCTGGTCGGC
>DASXAF010000029.1:0-12294 GCA_036406955.1 Casimicrobiaceae bacterium | reverse complement strand
CCGGACGGGCTGGCGTGAGGCGACCTGCTTTTCCCGGCGCAGGGGGCGAATCCTAATGGCGTCCACGGAAAAAATCAAAAAAATCTGCGGGTTCGCCCGCGTGAGGCGCCGTGTTGCGGCGTCCCGCAGCGGCTGCGGGGGGTTCCCGGCCTCCCTGAAAGCGATACGGCGCGGGGCACGCGCCTGGATGCGTCGCGCGCGCGCCTCACGCGCGCGCCTCATTGACGACCCTCCGCGCTGCGCGCTTCCGTGCTCATTCGCGCAACCCGTCGCCGCACGGCCGCCCGAAGGCGGCCGGTGCTTTTGCCGGAGTCGCGCGGCCCGGCGCGCTCATGCCGTCGCAAACCCGCTATTGTCCCGCGTTTCGCGCGACCATTCGACAACGTGTTAAAAAGACGCCCTCGCCTCGACACCGGCGCAGTGGAGATGCAATGAAAACAATGCTCGCAACGGCCCTCCTCGTCTTCGCGTTCGGCGCGGCGCCCGCGTTCGCGCAAACGCCGCCGAGGGTGGCCGACAAGTCGGCCGACGTGACGGACCTGCAGCAACTGCGCGCGGACATCCAGCGCGACAAGCGCGCGTACATCGCGTCGAAGATGAACCTCACCGACGCGGAAGCGAAGAAGTTCTGGCCGATCTACGATACCTATCAGCGCGCGCTCGAAGTCGCCGACCGGCGCCGATCGCGCGCGGTCATCGACATCGTCGGGCAGGACCGCCCGCTCAGCGACCCGTACGCGAAGCAGCTCATGAACGAGCTGATCGCGGTGGACGACGGCGAGATGCGCGCGCGCAAGACGATGCAGAACCGCCTCATGCGCGCACTGCCGCCGCGCAAGGCGGCACGCTATCTGCAGCTCGAATCGAAGATCCGCGCGGTGGAGGCGTACGACATCGCGCAGTCGCTGCCGCTCGTGCGCTGAGCGCGCGATCGGCTCGCGGCGCGCTCCTGTGCCGAGTCACGCATCGCCGTCGCGCGATGCGTCGGCGTCGCAGCGCTCGAGCAGGCGCTGGTAGAGCGCGCTCACCGCGTCGACGCGTGCGCCATGCCTCGCTGCGTCGAGGTTCGCGTTCGTGCGGTGATTGCGCATGCCGGCTTCGAGGAACTCGTCGATCTGCGGCGCGCGCTCGTTCCAGTCGAGCGGCACACGAAGCCGGTGCCCGACACGCCGCACGACGCCGACCCAGTCGTCGAGCAGATCGGCGTAGCGCACGTGAACCGCGTCGACGTCGGTCGAAGCGACGAACGTCTCCACGCGCGCCATGTAGTCGAGCCACAGCTCGAGCCCCGCGTCGATCGGCATGTCGCCCTGGGTTTCCAGCGACCCGGCGACTTCGAGCGGATGGCGCACCACGACGACGTACGCGGGACGAAAGCCGCTTTCGCGCAACGCGCGGTCCCACAGAGGCGCCAGCACGCAAACGCGGGGATCCTTGATGAGGATGCGCGGCGCATCGCCATATTCCATGGCGAGCACTTCGCGTGCGTTGTGCACGAACTCGTCGACGAGCGCACCGCCGGCCGGTAGCGCAAGGCCCGCACGATTCCAGTCCCCGCCGAGGTATTGGAGCATCCTCGCATCGAGATCGGTGACCGCCTCCGCCTCCCAGAAGCCCTTGGGATTGATGCCCAGACGTGCCGCGATGACGCGCTCGGGCAGGAAGGCACCGCAGAGGTTCAGCACGCGCGCGAGCGCGGACGTGCCCGAGCGGTACATTCCGAGCACGACGAGCGCGACCCGGCCGCCCTGCGCCGTACCGATCGCGCGCGGCTGGACGGACCCCGACGGCCGCGCGCGCCATTCGGCCGCGAGCGCGCGGAGCACATCGATCGGAAGACGGTCGCCGTGGCCCGCGCGCAATTCATTGCGCATCAGCAGCACGCGATTCGGCGGGTATTGCGGAGAGAACGGGTTCGTCGCCGCGGCATCGCCTGCCACCGCTTCCAGGAAGCGCTGCGCGGCGCGCGGATCGGCGGCCGGCGACAAGGCGGTCGTCGACGCGGACACATGCGGCGAAGCCGGCTGCGCGTGTACGTACAGCTCGCTCGGGACCACGACGCCTTCCACCTTGCGCGAGGCGCGCAACGCGAAATCCCAGCCGCAATCGCGCGCGTCGCCACCATACCCGCCCAGCTCGAGAAACAGCGCCCGATCGACGAACAGGTTCGCCGAAGACTCCAGCGCGTTGCGCGTCAGCAGCGTGAAGCTCGGCGGGTCGTGTCCGAGGAACTCGCGCGGCAGCAGCCGCTTGGGCGTCGCCGAAGGATTCACGCCGGCGACGGCGCCGACGGCCCGAACCCTGGAAAATCCCCACAACGGCGTCGAACGTCCCATGGCCGAGACCATCGCGTGGACGCGCTCGGGCGCGAAGCGATCGTCGCCATCGAGGAATGCGAGGTAGCGCCCGGCCGCTGTGCGCGCGCCCTGGTTCGCGGCCGCCGCAAAACCGCGGCTTTCGGCGCGCAGCACGGTCGACGGAACAGCGAGCCCGGAAGCGGACGCGCGAGCGATGTCATCGAGGTCGTGCGCCGGGTCGTCGCAAACGATCACGACGTCGAGGTCCTCGTATGTCTGCGCGCCCACCGATTCGATCGCGCGCCCGAGCGTCGCGGCCTGCCCGCAAACCAGGACCACGGTGACGTGCGAAGCGACGACCGGCGCCGCTTCGATCTCCCGCACGCGCGCGCGATACGCCGCAACGAGCGCCTCCTGTCGCGCGTTGGCTTCGGGGGTCAGCAACTTGGCGAGCAGAAGGCCGAGGTTCTGCCGCAGGGTCGCGTCGTTCCAGCCCGTTCGCTCGGCGGCGTCCCAGAGGAGCTCGAGCGACTCGCGATAGCGCCTGCGCTCGAAGTGCACGACGCCGAGCATGTGCAACGAATCGACGTCGCGGGGATTCGCCGCCAGCGCTTCGCGGTAGAGCGTCTCCGCGCGCCGCAGCGAGCCGGATTGATGCGCGGCCAGCGCTTCCAGGTACTGCGCGGGCGGGGCGACGAACTCGATGGCGCCGTGGCAATGCTTGTAGCGCCGCCCGCTTCCGCAGGGGCAGAGCTCGTTGCGATTCATCGGGCGACGGCCGGCGGATCCCGTACAGCGCCGCAATGCTCCAACAGAGTCGTTTCGCTGCACGTGAGCATGCAGCGATTCTAGCCGTTGCGCCCGCGCGCCCCCGCGTGCGTGAACGCCAAAAAGAAAATGCCCGCAGTTTCCTGCGGGCATTTTCGACTACGACGCCTGGTCAGATCGACTGCCGTCCGCGAAACGTCCGCTTCCGGCGTTCGATCGCTTACGGCTTCCAGGTGTATCCGATGCTCGCATAGACGAAGCGCGCACGTGCATCGTAATACGACGGGTCATACCCGGCCTGGAACGTGTTGAGCTGGTTGGTGAACGGCGGGTTGGTGTCGAACAGGTTCTTCACGCCCACGGTCAGGTTCCAGTTCTTGAAGCCGGTGTAGCTGGCCTGCAGGTCCCAGAGGCTCAGGGAACCCACGCGGCGCAGCTCGTCGTCCGCGTTGGTCTGGTTGTCGATGTACGACGTCTGGAACGACTGCGCCAGGGTTGCCGTCCACGGGCCGTAGTCCCACGTCGCCGTCGCGTAGTGCTTCCACCGCGGCGTGATACCCGTCGCGACCGCCTGATAAGCATTGGCCACGAAGCCGGCGAAGCTGCCGTCCTGCTGCTGCACGTCGTTCGTCTGGTAATACGTGCCCTGCAGGCCCAGGCTGACGCGGCCCCATGACGTTTGCGGCAGGCGCGCGCGCAGGTCGAGGTCGAAGCCCTTCAGCCGGTTCTCGCCGATGTTGATGAAGCGCTGATCCATGTTGATGATGCGGCCCGGCAGGTTCGGGAACTGCGGATCGGGGGCCGCGCGCGTGATGAGGTTGCCGTACGTGGCGAGGTCGCTGAGGATCGTCTGCTGCGGGATCCCATTGACGAACAGGTTCTTGAGGTCGATGTCGAAGTAGTCGACGCCGACCGAGAACCCGCGCACCGGCTCGAGCACGAAGCCGACCTGCCACTGGTTCGCCTTCTCCGGCTTGAGGTTCGGATTGCCGCCGAACGTCACCGGGAACTGCGTGGCGCAGTCGAACGTGCTTCCCGTGACCGGGCAGCGGATCGGGTCGTCGAGGCCCGGCGAGGAAACCCCGGTCTGGTTGGCGCCGTACAACTGCGTGAGGGTCGGCGCGATGAAGCCCGTGCCCCACGACGCGCGCAGCAGGAGCTGCTGGACCGGGTTCCAGCGCAGCGACAGCTTCGGGTTGGTCGTGTTGCCGAAGTCGCTGTAGTGGTCGTAGCGAACGGCTGCGTCGCCCTCGAGGTTCTTGACGATCGGGATGTTGAACTCGACGTACGCGGCCTCGTTGCGGCGGCTCTTGTCGATGTCCGGGAAGTTGCCGCCGTAGCCGGTGATGTCGCCGGTGCGCAGCGCCTCGTCGAACTTCTGGCTGAGCTCCTCCTTGCGCGCCATCGCACCGAAGGCCATCGACAGCGGGCCCGCGGGCAGCCGGTAGATGTCGCCCGAGGCCTTCGCTTCGATGCCGTAATTCTTCGACGTGGCCTGGATGGCGTCGGCGTGGTACTGCGTCGAGTTGACGAGGTCGTCGACCGCCTGCGGGTTCTGCCCGAACAGGTTGACCACGCCGCTGCTCAGGATCGGCAGGATCTGCGAGTAGCGCACGAAGCCGCCGTTCGGGCGCTCCTTCGTCTGGTTCTCGCTGTAGAAGAAGTCGAAGTCGAAGTCCCAGTTCCACGCCGAGCCCTTCGTGCCGGCGACGCCCTGCCAGCCTTCGTTGGTGTCGGTCTGGTCGCGAAGGCCGCAGACGAAGCAGCGATACAGGATGCTGAGCGGCTGGCCGTCGACGCCATGCGCGGCTGCCTGAGCATGCGGATAGTACGGGCTCGTCGGGGGCAGGAGGATCGTCGCCGGGATGTCGCCGTTCGGACCGTAGAAGAACTGCTCGGAGATCGGCGTCGGCTGGATGATGAAGCGGTTCTCTTCCTTGGTGTAGAAGCCCCACGCATAGCCCTGCCAGTCCGGCGTGAACTGGAAGCGGCCCGAGCCGAAGATGCTCGTCGTCTTCGTGTCGGGAATGCTCTCCACGCCCGGTACGCGTGCCGGGTCGAAGCGGCAGCGCGAGCCCACGACGATGTTGCCCGGTGCGGCGGCCTCGCAGTTCGGGAACTCCAGGCTGCCGATGCCGCCCGTGTTGACGTACCCCGGGAAGGTGTTGCCCGACGTCGTGTTGTAGCCCTCGGACGGGATGTACGCCGTCCGGGAGAAGTCGCGGTCCTTCTGGTCGAGCGGCTTCGCTTCCTGGTAATACGCGGACAGGAACGCATTCCAGCGGTCCTTGCTGAGGTCGCCCCAGCCGGCCGTGGCCTTGATGTTCCAGACGTCGCCGCCGCCGCTGCGCGTCGGCGTGCCGTAGTACGCCGTCGCTTCCGCGCCCTGGTAGTCCTGGCGCAGGATGAAATTGATGACGCCACCCACCGCGTCGCTGCCGTAGATGGCGGACGCGCCGTCCTTCAGCACCTCGACCCGCTCGATCGCCTGGAACGGGATCATGTCGAGGTTGACGCCGTAGACGCCCTGCACCTCGCCCGAGAACGGCGTGACGCGCTTGCCGTTGATCAGCACCAGCGTCGCCTGGCCGCCCAGGCCCCGCAGCGATGCGGTTTGCGCGCTGAACGTGGTGGCGCCGATCACGTTGCCGAACGACGTGCCGCCGGAGCTCGCGTTGACCGAGATCAGTTGCAGAAGATCGTAGGCGTTCTGTGCGCCCGTCTTGTTGATCTCCTCCCGCGTGATCACTTGTACGGGCAGCGCGCCCTCGCCTTCCACCCGCCGGATGTTGGTGCCCGTTACCTCGACGCGGATGTCCGGCGACGACGTCTGTGCATATGCCGCGGATAGCGACATAGTGCCGCTTGCGCCCAGCATATAGGCGAGCGCCGTCGCGACCTTCTTGCGTTGGAAATTCATTTAGAAACCCCCAGAGAAAGTGGCTTCGAAAAGGGACGTTATGTCGGCCTTTCGGCACACAGTAGCGACGTTACAACACCGAACTTTTCACCAGCAACGGAAACGGGGGCCGTTGATACAATCGGCGCCCGGTCTGTTGCAAATCCGCCAAAGAGTGCGCCTGCGCCGTGCGGCGCTTACGGCTTCTGCCCCGGCCGTTGCGATCTACAACTCGTTCATGTTCCTTGCACGGCGTGCCCCGCGGCCGGAGTTTGCGCAGGCCCGAGTCCACCGGCGGCGGATCGACGCCGTCGCCCTGCCTGTTGCGGCAATGCAACAATCGGTCGGCGCCGCGTGAACGATCGTTCGTTTTCCATCGCGCCGGCAGCGCGGCGTGACGTCGCGGACATTCATGCGCTGATCGTCGAGCTCGCGCACTACGAGCGGCTCACGCATCTCTGCGTCTCCACCGAGCACGACGTCGATGCCGCGCTGTTCGGCCCGCGGCCTGCCGCCGAGGTCCTGATTGCCCGTCTTGCGGCGAATCCCGCGCCGGCAGCCGGATTCGCCCTTTTTTTCCATACTTTCTCGACCTTCACCGGCCGGCGCAGCCTCTGGCTCGAGGACCTCTTCGTCCGGCCCGAGCACCGCCGGCTGGGCATCGGCAAGGCGCTGCTCGGAGAGCTCGCCGCGCTCGCGCTCGAGCGCGGTTGCGCACGCTTCGAATGGGCGGTGCTCGACTGGAACGCGCCGGCGCTCACGTTCTACGAGTCGCTCGGCGCGAGCGTGCTTCCCGACTGGCGCATCTGCCGCATGACGGGCGACGCGATCGAGCGCCTGGCCCGTCTGCGATAATTCGCTCCTCCACGAGATCCAGGCACGGCACGCCGATGCCGCGCGCAGCCACCCGCAGCGCGCCGCGCTTCGCGAACGTCGCCTTCAACAGCACGCGCTCATGCCCTTCGAAGGTGCTCTTCCCCGTTTCGACGTCGCCGCCGATTTCTGGTCGCTGCGTTTCCTGCGCGAGACCTGCGAAGCCTATGCGGTGCGCAAGAACGTTCCCCAACCCTTCGCCGTGTCGACGGATGCCGGCGCGATGGCCAGCGTCTACGTCGACGGCGGCTATGGCTATGCGGCGACCGCCGACCTGTCGCCCGCCGGCTTGCGCGACGCGCTCGAGCGCGCCGCGCGCTGGGCGCATGCGACCGCACGTCACGCCCTCGTCGACGCTCGCACCCTGCCGCGCCCGCATCCTCGCGGCAACTACACCTCACCCGGGTTCGACCAGCCGCTGCCGTCGCGCCACGAGTGGTACGACCTGCTGATGCACGAGTCGCGCGAAGCGGCCATCGACGCGCGCATCGTCGACTGGGAGGCGTCGGTCGACGTGGTCACCGCGACCCATCGTTTCCTCACCAGCGAGGGCGGCGACGTGACGCAGCGCCACCGCTATCTGCTTCCTTCGGTGACGGTGACCGCGCACGACAACGGCGACACGCAACAGCGCTCGCTCAACGGCCAGCGCGGCATCTGCCAGCAGGGCGGCATGGAAGTGCTGGCGCGGTTCGGCTTCGTCGGCAGCGCGCGCCGCGTCGCCGAGGAGGCGCTGGAGCTCGTCATGGCGCCCAACTGTCCGTCGGGCCGCATGGACGTGCTGCTGCTGCCCGACCAGATGGTGCTGCAGATCCACGAGTCGATCGGGCATCCGCTGGAGCTCGACCGCATCCTCGGCGACGAGCGCAACTTCGCGGGCACGAGCTTCGTCACGCCCGACATGTTCGGCTCGTATCGCTACGGCTCGGAGCTCCTGAACATCACCTTCGATCCGTCGCGCCCGGAGGAGCTCGCCACGTACGCCTTCGACGACGAGGGCACGAAGGCGGAGAAGACATACCTGATCCGCGACGGCCTTCTGGAGCGACCGCTCGGCGGCGCGATCTCGCAGGCGCGCGCAGGGCTCCCCGGCGTGGCGAACGCGCGCGCGGACGGCTGGAACCGTCCGCCGATCGATCGCATGGCCAATCTCAACCTCGAGCCCGGCACCTCGACCTTCGAGGAGATGCTCGCCTCCATCGAGCGCGGCGTGCTCATGGAGACCAATTGCTCCTGGTCGATCGACGATTCGCGCAACAAGTTCCAGTTCGGCTGCGAGCGCGGGCGCGTGATCGAGAACGGCAGGCTCGGCCACGTCGTGAAGAACCCGAACTATCGCGGCATCAGCGCGAGCTTCTGGCGCAGCCTCGCCAAGGTGGGCGACGCGAGCACGCTGCAGGTGCTCGGCACGCCGTACTGCGGCAAGGGCGAGCCTGGACAGACCATACGCGTCGGGCACGCATCGCCCGCCTGCGTGTTCACCGGCGTCGACGTCTTCGGGGGTGCCGAATGAGCGCGGCGGGCCTAGCCAAGACCCGCACGGCCGTCGCCGCGCGATCGAAGCGAGGCCGACACGCCGAGCGCAGCATGACAATCGCGTCCACGGAGGCCGACCAGTGAGCGTCGTCGTCGAAGCGCCAGGCGCCGCGGTCATGGAGGCGTACTTCAGCGATATCGCGAGCGCGCTCGACCGCGCGCTCGTCGCCGGCGAGCGCTACACCGCGTCGTTCGCATCCGAGAGCACCGATTTCGTCCGCATGAACCGCGGCAAGGTGCGCCAGCCCGGGCACGTCGCGCAGCGGTATCTCAGCGTACGGCTCGTGCGCGGCGCGCGCCACGCGTCGCATACGCTGGGCCTCAGCGGCGATGCGGCGACCGACCGGGCCGCAGCGCGCGACGCGCTCGTCGGGCTCCGCAGCGTGACGCCCGATCTGGCCGAGGACCCACACCTCATGCTGCCCGACACGGCGAGGTCGAGCCGCAGCGCGCACGGCGGTCCGCTGCCGGACACCGCGCAGATCGTGGATGCCGTGCTCGACGCCGCGTCGGGCGAGGACCTCGTCGGCATGCTCGCCGCAGGCCCGGTGCAGCGCGGCTTCGCGAATTCCGAAGGCCAGCGCAACTGGCACGAGGCGACGACGTTCAACCTTCAGTGGAGCCTGTACTTCCGCGCCGACAAGGCGGTGAAGTGCAGCTACGCGAGCTTCGCATGGGACGCGAGCGAGCTTGCGCGGAAGATGCGCGATGCACGCGAGGAGCTGGCGCTCGTCAGCCGGCCGGCGCGCACGCTCGCGCCCGGCGCCTATCGTGTCTACCTCGCGCCAAGCGCGATGGACGAGATCGCGGGGATGCTGAGCTGGGGCGGATTCTCCGGGCGCGCGCTCGCGACCCGGCAGAGCCCGCTCGCGCGCATGCAGGGCGGCGCGCGGCTCGATCCGCGCGTGTTCATCGCCGAGGACATCGCCGCCGGCGTCGCGCCCGCCTTCCAGCGCGAGGGCTTCGCCCGCCCGCCGCGCGTGCCGCTCGTCGAAGCCGGCGCGCTCGTCGGCTCGCTCGTGGCGCCGCGCACCGCGCGCGAGTTCGAGCTGACGCAGAACGGCGCGAACGGCAGCGAATCGCCCGAAGCGCTGTCGATGCACGGGGGCGATCTTCCCATGCGCGACGCCCTCGCTGCGCTGGATACCGGGCTTGCGATCGGGAACCTGTGGTACCTGAACTACTCGGATCGACCCGCGTGCCGGATGACCGGCATGACGCGCTTCGCGACCTTCTGGGTCGAAGGAGGCCGCGTCGTCGCGCCGGTGGACGTGATGCGCTTCGACGACACGATCTATCGAATGCTCGGGGACAACCTGGAGTCGCTCACCCGGGAGACCGAGCTCATGCTGGACCCGAGCAGCTACGGCTCGCGCGCGTTGACCAGCACGACGCTGCCCGGGGCGCTGCTGCGGGAGATGACGTTCACGCTATGAGGTCGGCCATGGCAGGACTGCGCATCACGCTTGCGATCGTCGCCGCCCTCGCGATCGGCATCGCGCACGCCGACGACACGCTGAAGCTCGCCATCGGCCAGCGCGGCAACTGGGAGAACGCGCCGGCCGAGCTCGGGCAGAGGGCCGGCATCTTCAAGAAGCACGGCCTCACGCTCGAGATCCTGTACACGCAAGGGGCGGGCGAGACGCTGCAGGCGGTGCTGTCCGGCAGCGTCGACATCGGCGTGGGCGTGGGCACCGCGGGCACGATGGGCGCATTCGCGAAAGGCGCGCCCGTGCGCGCGATCGCGAATTCCACGACCGGCGCCGACGACCTCTTCTGGTACGTGCCCGCCACCTCGCCGATCCACTCGTTGAAGGATGCCGCCGGCAAGACGATCGCGTACTCGACCACGGGATCGTCGACCAATCTCGCGGTGCTGGCGTTCGTGAAGCACTTCGGCGTCGCCATGAAACCCGTCGCCACCGGAAGCCCCGCGTCGACGTTCACGCAGACGATGTCCGGCCAGGTGGACATCGGCTGGTCGTCGCCGCCGTTCGGTGTGAAGGACCTGCAGGACGGTCGCATCCGCATCGTCGCGCGCGAATCTGAAGTGCCGTCGTTTCGCAATCAGACGGTGCGCGTCATGATCGCGACCGCCCAGACCACCGCGCAGAAGCGCGATGCGTTGCAGCGCTACTTCGCCGCGTATCGCGAAACGCTGGACTGGATGTACAGCGATCCCGCGGCGCTCAAGGCTTACGCCGAATGGGTCAACGTGCCCGAATCCCTCGCGAGGGAAGTGCGCGACAAGTTCTACCCCAAGGAGAACCTTCGCCTCGATCGCCTCTCGGGCGTGGACGAGGCGATGGCCGACGCGGTCGCCGCCAAGTTCATCCCCGCGCCGCTCACCAAGGCGCAGCTCGACCAGTTGTTTGCGGACTACGCGCGGTAGCGGGGTCGGGCTTTTACCCCGGGCGCATCAGGAATCGCAGCAGGAGGGCGAGCACGGCGATCAGCATGCCGGTGTTCGCGCCGCACATCCATTTGAGCACGGCGACGTCGGTCTTCACGGGCGCGAGCTGCTCGGCGAGCCAGGGCTTGGTGATCCATTGCGCGTCGTCCTCGACTTCGCGCAGCGATTCGGCAATCGCGCGAGCCTGAGCCTCCGGCATGCCGGCCCGGGTGAGGTTGTCGGCGGTCTTCAGCGTGTCGATCGCCATGCTGATCGCGTTCGTGGCATAGGCATCGATCCATTCCAGCGCCCGTCGCGGGCCAGGCTCGTGTCAGCCGTCTGCCGAACACGCCGGACGGCGCCGGAACGGCGCACGCCGGTTCCGCACCAATGATCCAGCGCGCCCATGCGCGTGCGTCCTGCCGCCTGGCCGGACACCACCTGTCATTGGGAGGTTCCATGCGCACACCTGCCAGCATCGCGCGTCACCCGATCCACCCCATGCTCGTTACGTTTCCCATCGGATTGTGGATCTTCTCGTTCATCTGCGACCTGATCTTCGCGTTCGGCTCCGGCAACCCGGTGTTGAAGACCGTCGCGCTGTACACCATGGTCGGCGGGCTCATCGGCGCGTTGTGCGCCGCGATTCCCGGCCTGATCGACCTGCTGTCGCTGCCGCCGGAACCGCGCAAGACCGCCATCGCGCACATGTCGATCAACCTGCTCGTCGTGGTGCTGTTCATCATCAACATCTGGCTGCGCGTGTCCGCGGGTGACCAGGGCGCGGCGGGCACCGGCACCGTGTGGCTCTCGCTGATCTCCATCATCCTGCTCGCCATATCGGGCTGGCTCGGCGGCAAGATGGTGTTCGAGCTCGGCGTCGCGGTGAACACGGAAAGTCTCGGCACGGGGACGCGGCGCTAGCGTTCGTCGTCCCCGCGAACGCGGGGACCCAGTGACGCTCGTCACCTTCGTCGTCCCCGCGAACGCGGGGACCCGGTGACTGTTTCCACGACACTGGGCCCCTGCTTTCGCAGGGGCGACTAACTCACGCGTGCGCCTGCGGGTGCCAGCCCTTCGGGATGCTGGCGAGCAGCCGCTTGGTGTACGGCTGGTGCGGGTTGCGATAGATCTCGTCTGAGTTGGCGATCTCGACGATCTCGCCTTCGTTCATCACCATCACCTGGTCGGAGATGTACTTGACCACGGCGAGGTCGTGCGAGATGAAGATGTAGGAGAGGCCGAACTCGTCCTGCAGGTCCTGCAGCAGGTTCAGCACCTGCGCCTGCACGGAAACGTCGAGCGCGGACACCGACTCGTCGCAGATCAGGATGTCGGGCTTCATGGTGAGGCAGCGCGCGATTGCGATGCGCTGCCGCTGCCCGCCCGAGAACTCGTGCGGGTACTTGTAGAACGACGCCTCCGGCAATCCGACCTTCTGCAGGAGCTCCAACGCCATGTCGGTGCGCTCCTGCGCATTCGCGCCGATGCCGTGGATCAGCATGGGCTCGGTGACGATCTGCCCGACG
>DASXAF010000028.1:0-75844 GCA_036406955.1 Casimicrobiaceae bacterium | reverse complement strand
GTAGGGCTTGAGGGTGTGCAACCCGAACGCTCTGAGGCCCATTAGCGCCTTATCGGGGCCAGCGCGCGGCCCAACGTGCTGTGCCAGTCCTCTGCACCGTCACAGTCGGCGTACTCCGAGAAGCAGGGGGTGCCGATGGTGAAGTGCCGCAGTTTGTCGTCTGCCTCTAGCGTCTGCTCGAGGACCAACTTGTTCCACGCCTCCGGGATTTCCCCGATTTGGTCGTCTTTCAGCCACTGGAAGCGGTGCAGGTAAGACCCCGGAGCCTCGGATACGAACTTCGGTGTCAGCATGCGGTTAGGGAAGAATCCACAAGACCACAGCACTACGCTGGACCAATTCTTCCGCGGGTAGTCGTTATTCGGGTTGCCGAGATACTTGACCGGGTGTTTGGTCTTGTAGTCGTGCTTCACGACCTGCGCCCCGACGTGGCTACTACGCAAGTCCCACAACTCCCCGATATCCCCGCGGACGATCATGTCGCCGTCCATGAAGATCGCGTGACCCCGGAAGCCCATGCGCCACGGCACCAGAAACCGCGCGTAGATGAAAGCGTTACTCCCGTCCCGCATCTCCCCGGAGACGGGGTGGAAACTCACTTCTTCCTTTGTCTGGTCCAGAATCGACTGGACGCAAACGTGGTACGCAACGGCTTCTCTCGGGTCATATCCGATGAAAACCGGGATCACCGCCGGCCGAATAGACACGTTTCAGTGACCGGCGCGTGCGGCCAGTCGTCATGTCGGATGAAGGGCAGGTCTTGCAGGAGGTCGCCGTGTATCGCGTAGGCTTCCGCCTCCCAGCTAATCTTCTGGAACAGTTGCTTGATCCCGTTTATGGTGAAGCGCCAGTAGTCGTCCGGGTATCCGTGTAGCTTCCAGACGAAGGGCGCGGTTATGTAGATCGTGCCGCCCTTGACCATCATCCGCTCGAGGTTCGCGGCGATCTTCCAAGGACGCTTGGCATGTTCCAAAACGCTCATGCACTCAATGTGCGCGAACGCGCCGATTTGCTCTGTCTCGAGGTCAGCGACGACGTTTACGCCCGGTCCATCGGCCATATCCACGCCCACCGCATCCGCGTGCAGCAGCCGGCGGTCGGGTTTGTTCTGGTAGAGACGGGAACCGGCGATCAGGACACGTCCAGGCTTCGGCCTGACGTGCAGCAGCTCAAACTCCTGTACGGCCTTCAACGAGAATCCGGCTTTCGTCGGGCTTGTACCCAACCAACCTCATGTCCCTGATGGGTTGATGGAATTGCACGGGCTCGGCGTGAACGTTTACCAAACCGGCCTGCGACATCAGCTTCCCGAGCTGCATCTTCCCGTAGCACCAACGATGCATCATCGCGGGCTCTTGGTATCTCGGGTCTCCGTACAGCGCCCAGTAGGTCATTGCCGGGGGACACTCGGGGACTTGCGCGAGGGCTAGAACCTTCTCGAGACACGGACACTCGATCGCCAGCTTCGCGCCGGGCTTGAGCACCCTCACCCACTCTTGAAGCAGAGGGAGGGCCTCCCACACCCAAAAGTGCTCGATGACGTGGATTGCCCTTGCTTCGTCCGCGTAGTCGTCTGGGAACGGGAGTTTCCGAAGATCGGTCTCCACGTCCGGCTTCATGTGGATCGTGTGGCCGTCGCCCGCTACGTCAACCCGCGTAGTCGCGAGGTCAACGCACATCCAACCTTCCTGCCGCTTATGCCCCCCGCCTAGATCGAGTCGAATACTGCCGTCCACTGGGCGGCGATCTTTGTCGGGTTGAATCTCTCCGCAATGTACTTCTGCCCTGCTCTTATCTTGCTGCACGCATCCTCTCGGTTATTGAGCGCCCAGTCGATGCCCTCGCGAACATCGCCCATCCACATGTAGTCGCGGAGGTCTTTCCACGATGAAGGGCTGTCTTCAGGAGCGACCACGAAGCGCCCCGCCCGAATCGCCTTCACCGGACGGTTAGCAGAGGCTCCAGGGTTGTTGCCCGTCAGCATGACGACGGCAGCAACATAGAGCGCATCCTTCTCGCGCTCGAGGCTCCAGTCGTCCCCGGTCAAGACCCAGGGGTCCAGGTCCTCGTAGGGCTTGAGACTCGCGTAGTTCGCCTGATGGCCGAACCAGACCACGCGGTCACCGACAACTTCTGCCGGCGATTCGTCGTTCTCATACGGATCGTCTATAACGATCGCGTCTTTGCCCGTCCGCGCCTTGACGATCTCGGCCATTACCGGAGAGGCGCAGGTAATGACATCCGCTGCCGCGCACATTCCGTGATACTCGGCCGCGTGCTGCCCGGAAAAGTGGTCGTTCACCACGTCGTACACAACTCCGGTATTCAGTGCCCGCGCGAGCCACTGATTGCCGTTCTTGTAGAAGAACGTGACATTGCCCGTACAGCCGATCGCGTGGGGACGACCCAGCAGCGGAGCAGGGATTGCGACTCGGAGACGGTAGCTGGCGAGCTTAGGCTGCGGCTCGACGCAGTAACCGATCATCCTTGCGCAACTCTACGAGACGGGCGATACAGTCGCGCCAGGACTCGCCCTGACGCTTCCTATGCATGATGGTGGACTCGGGATACCAGAGCAGTTCCGAGCCAGCGTAGCGCCATCCTGAGCCCTTGTGGGTCAGCATGGTGGTTGGCACGCCCATCGCGCTGGCAACGTGCAGTGCTGTCGTATGCACGCCGATCACTTCATCACACGCCGCGATCATCCCGGCAACGAGGTCCATGTCTTGAGCCTGCGCAGCCCACGGGTACCGCTTGACCCTGATCCCGGTGTCCTTCTGAAACTGCGCTACTTCGTCGCCGTCGGGCTTGTACTGCAACGACACGAATTCGGCGTCCCCTCGACGGAGCAGGGGCAGGAACGCCTTAAGGCCAGCGGCCCGAGGCTCTTGTCCGGTTCTTGGGAGCCCGCCTGACCATGCGATGCCGATGGTTCGCTGGCCCCCGAACAGGTCTTTGAACATCGACACGTATTCATTATTCGGTTGCAGATACGGTTTGCGGGGGAATTCCGCATCGCCTCTCCTGAACAACTCACCCAGCCCGAACAGACTCTTGTGGTGCGTCGGGACGACCGGGAGGTGGACCGTCTGGCTCCGCCTTGTGGGCGTGACCAAGACATTCGGGAACGACCGCGCGAACAGGCTTCCCAGCCGCTCGTCACAGTCGAGGATGAACTTCTTGCAGGACTGTACCGCCTGCGGTACAACCCCCGCTGCCATGATCTCGTCACCTAGCCCCTGCTCGCCAGTGACCATGACCACTGCATCGGACTCGCCCTGCCCTGCCCGACAACGGGCTCTGCGTGATCCAGACCACCAGGGTCAGCGACGAGGAGCAGGTGATCGTTGTGACGCGCCTCGCGCATACCTCCGGTGAATGGATAGAAGGGGAACTGGCCGTCCCTGTCTCCAAGGCCGACGCGCAAGGCTACGGCTCCGCGCTGACCTACGCCCGCCGGTATGGGCTGTGCGCGATCACCGGGATTGCGCCGGAGGATGACGACGGTAACGCGGCTGCTGCTGCGAAGCCCGCGAAGATCGGCATGAGCGCGAAGGATGTGGCGGTCGAGACGTTCGACGCCATGAACGCAGCCGAACAGGACTGGTGCCGCAAGCAGGCAAACACCCTTATCGACCTGCACGCCGCCGAATCCGACATGTTCGCCTGGTGGCAACGGGACCACGCGCACATCAGCAAAGACGAGGAATTGGCGATTTGGTCGCTACTTCCCTCCAACGTCCGCAGCGCGTTCAAGAAACAGAAGCTCGCCGCGCTATCCAAACCACTCGCAGAAGCACTAGGGAGCCAACCGTAATGGCATTCGTCATGAAAGACGGTCAAGGGTCGCTGTTCAAAAACGACCGCAAGGAAGCGGAGAACCAGCCGGACTACACCGGCAAGGTGCTCATCGACGGCACGGTCTATCGCCTCGCGGCCTGGATCAAGAACGGCAAGAACGGCAAGTTCATGTCGCTTTCTGCCAAGCCGGACGACGAGCAGGCCAAGCCCGTCAGCAAGCAAGCGGGCGATGCCCCCAGCGACGACATCCCGTTCTAGGTGCCCAAGCTGCGGGAGGTTACCGAAGCGGAGCTCGGACGCCAATGCGCGCTACTGGAAACTGCTGTCATGCATCTCGAGCACGCATACGCCGGACGGTCAAACCTTCTCGCCGGAAGTCTGGCATCTGCAATGCAAGAAGTACTGGCTTGGGTGCGAGGACTTGAAGTTACCAGACGGGACGACGGTAAGCGTTCCGCGAAGCACCGCTGATCTGTCGGTGGATGAATTCTCGGACTTTATGATGCAGGTAGAGGCATGGGCGAATTCGCGCGGAGTATGGCTCGATGAGTAAGAGTTCCAGGGCCTCGTATCACATGGCCCGCGTTGCGCGCGTTCCCTGCGTGCTGTGCAGACACTTAGGTTTAGCTGATGACTCGCCCGTCGTCGTGCATCACATGAAGTACGGGACCGGTGCATCCGATCGTGCCAGCGATTTCCTAACCATCGCGCTTTGCCCGGAACACCACGTCGGCAAAAGCGGCGTTCATACGTTGAAGGAGAAGGGGCTGCGGCTCCGCTACAACCTGAGCGAGCTCGACCTGCTCGCTATGACACTGGAGGCGCTTGCATGCTGAGACCTTTCGACGCCGCGGGATTCGCCCGACTCAAAGCATTGCCTGGCGTGCAGTGTGCCTATGACGGATCGGCAATCGGAGCTCGCTACGTCGGCTCTCCGTATCGGGGCTATCCGCTCGAGCAGTTCGGGTGGGCTCCAGCGCCGAGCAATCTCGGGCCGGTCGTTGATTCCGTAGCGTTCTGGTCTGACAAGTCGATCCGCTTCGACCGCCCGACGAAGACTCCCGGCAATGCATCAGGCTACGTCTACTTCAGGCTTCCGAAGCAGTACGGCGTGCGCAGCACGTTCTGCAACATCTTCGGGGTGATGTGGGATGACGCGATGTGCAACACCGCATGGCGCGGGTCGGGTGGCGGGTTTGCCGGCGGCTTCAAGTTCTTCGACGTAGGGACGGGCTATCAGACGAAGCCCTCCAACGCTTTCCTGAGCTACTACCAGACCGGTGACCCGCGCACGTCTACGCGGACCAAGATCGTCAAGCAGAGCCTTGGGCGTACCGGCGCGATGCAGGTGTACGTCGGCGAGGCGGGCTCGACCTTCCCGACGACGATCCCGAACAATCCCAACGGGCAGCCGCAGAACGAGGGGCTACGCGAATACCTGCCGCCGGACGGCACCTCGACGCAGAACATGCTGTTCCAGAACTGCATTCGCACGTCCGACTACAAGTCGCTCATCAAGCAAGGCGGGTACGCGACGATCCGCCCAGCCGGCTTCGACTGCATGCAGCCGGGGGTGCGGACGCTGTTTAAAGAGACGTGCGAGATCGGCGACCGCGTAGGGCCGAACCTCGACGCATGGGACGTTCACTACCGCGCGTGGATATGGCGCGAGACCGAGTCCGCGCCGGTCCAGTTGATCGACTGGCACCCTGGCGTGCGGGGTTACTTCCCGTTTCCCTGTGGCCCCGTCGCAGCCAACGAGTTGATCGGTACGGCATACATCTTCCCGTACTGCACCGACCTTGATCCCACTTTTGACCACCCGCTGGCGCAGGTTTGGTACAACGGGCTTATCCACGCCGATCAGGATATTGATTGGACAACCGAAGGAACTGACATGGCCGACGCCGCAACCGTATACACCAAGTCTCTCGCCGCCTTTGACGAAGCGGCGACGTTCAACAATCAACCCACGGTTGAGGCGCTGAATGCGCAGATCACGGCCCTGCAAGCCCAGCTTGCCGCCGCTCAGACCGCGACCGCTCCGCTCCAGGCACAAATTGACGCCCTGACGGCGAAGATCACGAAGGCGCAGGCGGACCTGGCATGAGCGTCACGTTTCAGACTATTGCAGACAGCTGGCAGGAGGCCAAGGGCGCAGCGGTAGGCGCGCCCGCCTCCGTAGTGACAGCGATCAATGCCGCTATCGCAGAAGCACAAGCAGCGGAGGGTCCGGCGTATCCAGCATGGAGGCGGGGGCTTCCGGTGGGCCTGTGGTACGCGCTCCCCGGAACGGCGCAGGTCAGCGGTTACGAGTGGCCCGCGCCGCAACAAGGCGGGTCCACGCAGGGCATCATCGACAACTGGAACGGTGCATTTCGCTACCGCAGCCCCGGATCGAGCGTCCGCAACATGCTGGGGCTCGGTCTCGCGGCGGGACACCTGACGTGGCAAACGTCCAAGGTCGCGATTGATCTCTTTGCCGACTCGCCCGCATTCCGCGAGATTCACCCGGGCTCACAGTGGAAGGACGTTCCCCCGCCGTATCTGCTCTACCCGAACTCCCAGTGCGGCCCTTACGGACCCCCGCCCGCAGGAAAGTTCCAGCTCGTGTCGTCGGCTCAGTTCAAGGTAAAAGGCGCCGACGCGCGGTCGTCATTCCCTAATGGCCGTGGACTCAGCTTCCAGCACGCTGGAGGCTATACCGAGGCGGGCAAGGTCAATGGTGTCCCGACCTACGATGGTGCCGATACGCTAGTCCCGTTCTCCGGGGTGACGATCACCGCGCCCATCAGCGCGGTAGGCGTGCAGTACTACCCCACTTATTACTGTGACGGACGCCCAGCCTCTCCGCATTCCGAATGGTCGCTGCATGACGTGGACGCCGCGAACTCGCACGACGGCAACCAACGCATCATGCGCCTTGGCGATATGTCGCTCTGGCCGGGTGGAAACGGCACCAGCATGAACGTCAACGGGTTCCGCGTAGACCTGAACGAGTGGGAGCCTAAAGGCACGTTTAGTGCCCTTCCTCGTCTTCCCACATCGGGCCAGTGGGTGCCGATGGCACAAGACCCGGTCACCCAAGACGTGTACATGACGCTGCAGAACGCGTTTGTGTACAAGTGGGTCGCGAAGACGGCAAAGACCGTGCTGGTAGCGAGCTATCAGACGCTCACCGGCTTGCAGTCGAACTGGCCCTTCGCGTTCGTTCGCGACGTGAAGCGCGACCGGCTGGCGTATCTGAGCAACTACGGCGGGACCAATCACCTGCATTGCGTGGACGGGCTGTCCACCGGAACGCTGTCAGTGACCAACATCCCGCTGACTGGCGTTCCGGCGGGCTTCTCGGTCGGCGGTCAACCGGGGTTCGTGCACGACACCCATAACGATGTGTATGTCGCGCAGAACACGAACGGCGTCTTCGCCAAGATCGACCCGGACACCGGGGTGTGCTCGAGTATGCCCAACCTCCCCGCCGCTCCGAATGGCATCTACCACCGCTTGCAGTATTGGGACGAGCTCGGCGGCATCTTCTCCCTGCCGCGCTACAGCTTGCCCCTGTACTTCATGCCCACGCGGTAAACCACGGAGGCTAGGAAAGCGTGATTACGGCATACCACTTTGTGGGCGGGACGCTTCTCGATGGACGCCCGATCCCCGCTGATGGGGAATGGCTGACGCATGAAGGCGAAGCAGTCCTCTGCAAATCCGGTCTGCATGCGAGCAAGTGTCCGTTCGATGCTCTGGCCTACGCGCCCGGACAGACGTTGTGTCTTGTGGAATGCGACGACGTCGTTGCGGAGGAGGACAACAAGTTCGTCTGTCGCCGCCGCAAGATCGTCGCGCGGTTCGATGCGACCGAAATGCTATTTGCGTTTGCGCGTTGGGCTGCTTTGGGTGTGATTGATTTGTGGAACGCGCCCGATGTCGTGCGCAAGTTCCTTGAAACCGGCGACGAGTCTTTACGGGCCGCCGCGCGGGCCGCCGCACGGGCCGCACGGGGTCCCGCACGGGACCCCGCATGGGCCGCGCGGGCCGCCGCATGGGACGCCGCAGCGGACGCCGCAGCGGACGCCGCACGGACCGCCGCATGGGACGCCGCATGGGCTGTCGCATGGGCCACCACAGTGGACCGGACCGCCGCATGGGACGCCGCAGCGGACGCCGCAGCGGAAGCCGCAGCGGACGCGAAAAGAGCCGAGCAGCGTGCTCACTTCAAGGCATGTGTTGATGAGCAATTCGCCGCCAGCGGACACTGACCACGACGAGCTCATCCGCGACCTGCGCGAGCATGCCGAGACGGATGCGCTGCTCGGACCGCTGATGCTGCGGGCGGCGGATGTGATCGAGTCGCTATCGCTGCGCGCCGCGCCGGTCAAGGATGTGCCACAAGGAGCAGATCGCGCTGCGATTGTGGAGGAATGCGCGAGGGTGTGCGACGACTATCGCATGTCGGACGGAAGCACGGCGATTGCTGGCATTCGACTAGCAGAGCGCATTCGCAAGCTCGCATCCCCGCAAGGTGAACGATGAGCCGCCCTATCAAAGCTAGAGCGGTGACAGAGACAGCATGAGGCGCGATGAATGAGTTGGCTCTTTTCGCGGGCGCTGGTGGCGGAATTCTCGGCGGGCTGCTTGTGGGCCACCGAACCGTCTGCGCCGTGGAGAACGATCCTTACTGTCAGCGGGTGCTCCTGGCCCGTCAGAACGACGGATGCCTGCCACCATTCCCGATTTGGCATGACGTTACAACCTTTGACGGAAGACCTTGGAACGGCCTTGTTGACGTGGTATCGGCGGGCTTTCCTTGTCAATTTGCCAGCAGTGCAGCGCGCGGGCGAAATACCGCGGCGAACCTCTGGCCGGAAGTGCTACGAATTGTCGGAGATATGGGATCGCGGCGGCGGCCCCGCGCAGAACAGCCGTCGGCCGGTGCCCGCCGATGAGCGCATCTACGTCCTAAGCTCTCGGCCGCCGGTGTGGAATGACATCGGGCTTACGTCGGTGTGGCGCGTTCACGCTAGCCCCCAGGGCATAGACCACCCATGCCCCTTCCCGGTAGAGATTCCGCGCCGTTGTGCGCAGATTTTCTCTGACCCGGACGGCACCGTCCTCGACCCCTTCATGGGCAGCGGCACCACCGGAGTCGCCTGCGCCAATCTCGGCCGCAAGTTCATCGGCATCGAGATCGAGCGCAAGTATTTCGACATCGCCTGCGAGCGTATCGACAACGCCTACCGGCAAAAGCGGATGTTCGCATGACCGAGGATATGGCGCGGAAGGTATGAGCCGATGATGCTGAAAGCCAAAGACGTGGCCGCCCGCCTGGGCGTCTGCCTTCGGACCGTCCGCACGTTGACGGCGCAGGGCGCGCTGCCTACAGTCCGCATCTCAGCGGGCCGGATCGGCATTCCGCTGGCCGCCGTAGAGGCTTACGAGAGGGACGGATGGTCCGATACGATGACAAGCGGCGCACCTGGTACTCGGAATTCGAGCAAGCTGGCGAGCGTGTATTCAAGCGTTTCCCAAAAGGGATTACCCGCCCGCAGGCGGAAGAATGGGAAAGGCGAAAGCGCCGGGAAATCTTCGACCGCGTAGCGCTCGACAAGCGCCCCGACGCGACCTTGAGGGAAGCGTTTGACCTGTGGCTGCTCGACAACGACCGCAAGAACCAGAAGCAGGCCGCGAGTGAGGCGAAGCAGTGGGAACCCTACATCGGCACCCGACTGCTCCGCGAAGGCCCGGAAGTGGCCCTAGAGGCCGTCAGGGAGTGGCGCAGGCCCAAGGATGCATCCAAGGGCAAGCCGCGCGCCGTGGCGACGATTAACGCCCTCCTAGCCTGCATGAAGGCCGTCCTCGCGCACGCGGAGGATGCCGGATTAGGCGGTGCGGGGCTATCGCGGCGGATCAAACTATCCGATCCGCGCAACGCGCGCGAAGTGTTCCTGTCCAAACAGGAGGTCGCGGAGCTCGCCAAGGGCATGGCGCAGGACAAGGGCAAGGCGGCAGTAGGGCTGCTCGCCTACTGCGGTCCGCGAATCTCGGAACTGCTCGCGCACCCCAAGGCGCGCGACAACCGGTTGCACTTCCCCAAGCGAACCACGAAGAACAGCACGGCCCGGATCGTGCCCGTCCCGAAGGCTGCGCAGAAGCACCTATGGTGCTTGCCGCTCGCGGACGCCTACCCGACCTATCAGGCGTTCTATGACGAGTTCTGCGCCGCCAAGGAAGCCGCCGGCCTTGCGCACGTCAACATCCACGACCTGCGGCATACCTGCGCGTCGTGGCTCATCAATGAGGGCGTTGACCTGTACACCGTCGCCAAGATTCTCGGCGATACCCTACAGACCGCGCAGCGCTACGCCCACTTGGTGACGGGCACGCTCGAGAAGGCAATGGCCCGGCTGGGCTAGTTCCACATGAAACGAAAGAATCGTATTCTGGATGGGCCCATGATGGGATGCCGATGCACCGAGCCTCACCGATTTGCACCGATTTACACTCTGACGGGCCTGTAGCTCAGGGGTAGAGCAGACGACTCATAATCGTTTGGTCGCTGGTTCGAAGCCAGCCGGGCCCACCCGAACCGAACATCGCCATGGCCTCTCCCGCGAATTTGCTCCACCCCGCACCGGCACCTTCGTTCGACGACCCGATCGGCATGCTGCTCGCGTGCCACGTGCGCATGCGCCGCCAGCTCGGCACGCTCGAGCGCTTGCAGCGCCACGTGCCGGTGTACGGCGCCGACGCGGAAGCGCAAGCGGCCGCGAGCGCGATCATCCGCTACTTCGACCAGGCCGCCGTGAACCATCACGCCGACGAGGATCAGAGCCTGTTGCCGCGGCTGGTCGAGCGCGCGCCGCAACTGGCGCCCGCGGCGGCGCGCATCACGGTGGAGCATCGCGACCTCGAGCTGCTATGGCGCAAGATTCGCGGGCTGCTATCGGGCATCGCGGTGGGCCGCAACGAAGGCCTGCCACCGGGGCTGGTGCACGACGTGTGCAACGCGTACCTCGCGCATATCGATCACGAGGAAGCGCACATCCTGCCTGTCGCGAGCGAGCGCCTTACCGAGGCGGATCTCGCCGACATCGGGCGCGAGTTCGCGGCGCGGCGCGGTCAATCGTACGACCCGTCACACACGACGGTCGCGCCGCGCTGAACGTCGCACCGCGGCGCGACGTGCCGCGTGCTCACGACAGGTCGAACAGGCTCGTCGCCACCAGGTCGAGCACCGGCTGCCCGTGCTGGTTGAAGAGCTGCCAGCGCCACTCGAGAATGCCGAGCCGCGGCTGGCGCTGCGAGCGTCGCGCCTCCAGGACTTCGGCGTCCAGCGTCAGCGCATCGCCCGGCCGCACGGGATTGGGCCACTTCACGTACTCGAGGCCCGGCGAGCCGAACGATTCGGAATCCGTGAGCGCCGTGTCGACGGCAAGCCGCATCGCGATGGCGCACGTCTGCCAGCCGCTCGCGATCACGCCCTGCCAGCGGCTCGCAGCCGCGCGCGCCGGGTCGGTATGGAACCACTGCGGGTCCCATGCGCGCGCGAACCCGACGATGTCGTCCTCGCTCAACGTGACCGGGCCCGCGCGGATGCGCTGCCCGGCATGGAAATCGGCGAATTTCACGGATTCACCGCTCGAAAGCCGTGCTTGTCGAGCCTGATTCTACGCAGGACGAAAAACGGCGCGGCCGCGAGGCCGCGCCGCTTCGGTCGACGAGGCACCCGGGCTCAGTCGGGACCCGGGTCCGTGTGCGCCTTCGTGCTCGTCTCGTACGGCTTGCCGATCGTGAGCGTGTCGATGAGGTCGTCCTTCTTGCGGGCCTCGCAATGGAAGTTCGACTCGACGTCCGTGCTGCCGCTGCCGTTGTAGACCGGCACGTCGGGATACATGCAGATCTTGCGCGTGCGCGCGGGACTCGCCTGCGTGGCGACGACATAGTCCGGCGCGATGCCGTTCTCGACCCAGTCGACCAGTGTGGAGAAGAGCGCCTCGGCGTCGATCTGCGGCCCCGTGCCGCCGCCGCAATGCGCGTTGCCGGGATACGGGAAGAAGCGGTAGAACTTCTGCGTCTCCTTGTAGTTCCCGTGGAGGACGCTGTCGTAGTAGTGATACGTTCCGCGCGGGAAGATGAGCTGATCGTCGAGGCCATGATACGTGATCATCTTGCCCCCGGCCTTGCGGAAGTCCTTGAGCTCGTCGTCGGTGCCGATCACGTCGTTGAACTTCGCGATCGACGTGAGCATGTCGGCGACGAACGAGGCTTCCGTGAGGGTATGCCAGTCGAACGCCGGGTCCTGGTGGATCCAGTACCGGAAATGATCGGTCGCGATCGGGAACGGATTCGCGCCCGCCAGGCCGCCGAGCGACGTGCCGCGCTCGAGGCCGTACCACACGCGCCGACCCTTCGCATCGGTCGGGCCGTCCCAGATCTTGTCGACGGCGGACGCTTCCGGCGGCGTGAGGCAGTTTGGATCCGATGAGGGTCCGCCGTTGGCCGCGCACACGAATGCGCGCGCGTCGTACGTGCAGGCGCGCGGCTCCTGAACGAGGCCGTCCTGGATGCCGTCGAGACCGTCACACGCGGCGTTCGCGGCCGCGCTCACGGCATTGAGCTTGGCGGCTGAAATCGGCGCGCCGACTTCCTGGTTCATCACGATCTGCGGCCACAGCTCCGCGGTGATGAAACGGTCCCAGTTGAAGGCGTTGGCGCCCGCGAGGATGCCGTCGAAATCAGCCGGGTAGTTCTGCGCCTGGTAGTGCCCCTGGCGGCCGCCGGTCGAGCAGCCCATCCAGTACGTGCGCACCGGCCTTGCGTCGTAGTATGCCTTCGCGAGCGTCACGCCCCACCGGTGCTGCTCGTGGATGCCGTCCGCCGCGAAGTCCTCGATCAATCCGTAGTTCAGCGTGCCGTCCGGGTTGAGCGCGAAGCTGCCGCTTCCACCGGTATGGCCCGTGTCGGTCGACGTGCCGACGTAGCCGCGGTTGGTCGACGACACGACGCTGCCGACCGCGCCGGCATAGCCGCCGCCGCCGAGATCCCGGTTGCGCGCGTTCCACGGCGTCGCGCCGGCGGCCGTTGGGCTCGCGAGGTCGACGCTGTTCGGCGGCAAGCCGACGCGGATCTTCAGATGCTGGCTCTGTCCGGGAAGGTAGCCCGCCGACGGACCCGATTCGCCGGAGAACGTGAAATCGACCTTGCAGTACGCGGTATACGCCGCGCCCGGAAATCCCGGAAACGGCGGAGGCTCGTTGCCGGCCGGCAGCAGCACCGCCGTGAGATCGCTCACCTGCGGATTTCCAGCCAACCCGAATGCGGGATCGGTTGCAAGCTGCTCGCAAGTCGGCAATGCAATGGCCGCCGGTGCAGCCGCGAGCAACGATGCGATGGCGGCGCCGAGCGCCAGGCCACGATGTCTCATGGGATGCTCCTCCTGTTGGATGCGTGAACCGCGATGCGATGCTACCGGCGCATTCGCGCGCGCGCTTCCGCATCCTTGCTCGACTGCATCGCGATCTTGCGCTTCGTTGCGGCGTCCGCGCGCGATGCGTGGTTCAAGCCGTGCTCTTGTCGCGACCGGGAGAAGTGCCGGTCGTGCGGCGATAGACGTCCGCGAAGTGGCTCGGGCTCGCAAACCCGAGCGAGAGCGCGATCTGGCCGATGGAAAGACGGCCGTGCGCGATCATCTCCCGTGCCCGCTCGATGCGCTCCCGCGTCACGTACTTGTGCGGGCTCGTGCCCGTCGCCTGCTTGAAGCACCGCGCGAAATGGAAGGGGCTCATGCGCACCGTCGCCGCCAGGCGCTCGATCGTGAGCTCCTCGGCGAGGTGGCGCGCGATGTGCTGGTTCACGCACTGCAACTGCTGCGCCGACAGCACGGGCGCGCGGCGACGCGACCCTGGCATGGCGGCGCAGAGCGACGCCACGCGTGACGCGAGCGCGAGCGAGAGCGCCTCCCCGTAGCTGCGGCCCGTCGGGCAGCCCGCCGCGATCTCGACGCACATGAGATCGACGAGCGTGGCGACGCTCGCGTCGTCGACGCCCATCGACATGTCGAACAGCGCATCGCTGCGGCCGTACGCGTCGATCGGATTGGGGTCGCCGCCGAGGTCCGCGATGTCGATCAACACGACTTCCAGGCCCCTGCTCCTCCATTCGACGCGCTCGAACACGAAGCCGCGGCTCGTGAACGAGAACGCGCCCGGCGTCAGCCGCTGGCGCGCCTCGTGTCCCAGCGCGCGCCAGGCGATGTCGCAGATGCCGCGCCGCACGAAGGCGACGCGATGGTGCGCCGGCGACACGCTCGCGCGCATGCCGCTGTCCGGCACGCAGAGCGACGCCACGCGATAGCCGCCCCAGAACTGCCCCGACCGCAGAACGACCCGCAGCGGCATGGACCCTCAATACGTCTCGATGTGCAGCCGGCCTTCGTCGCGCAGCGCGGGCAGGAGCGCATCCCAGTCCAGGCCATGCGCCGCGCACACGTCGCGCAATGCATCCACCACGCCCGCTTCCATGCCCTTGAGCCCGCACACGTACACGTGCGTGCGGGCGTCGGCGAGCAGAGCCGCGACGTCGTCGCCCCGCTCGCGTATGAGGTTCTGCACGTAGCGCTTGGGCTGATCCGGAAGCCGCGAGAACGCGAGGTTCACGTCGATGAAGTCGCGCGGGAGCTTGGTGAGCGGGCCGAAATACGGCAGCTCGGCCGGCCGGCGGGCGCCGAAGAAGAGCATCAGGCGGCCCTCGCCGGCGGCGCCGCGTCCGCGCCGGCGACGTTCGGTCATTGCGCGCATGGGGGCCGATCCCGTTCCGGTACACACCATCAGCAGATGCGCTGCCGGATCGTCGGGCATCAGGAACGACTCGCCGTACGGGCCGATGACATCCACGCGCTCGCCCTTGCGCAGGTCGCACACGAAGTTGGAGCAGACACCGTGAACGGCGTTGCCGGCGTGGTCGCTGTTCACGCGCTTCACCGTCAGCGAGACGTTGTTGTAGCCCGGACGCTCGCCGTCGCGCGGGCTCGCGATCGAGTAAAGGCGCACGTAGTGCGGCTTTCCCGATCCGTCCGTGCCCGGCGCCAGGATGCCGATCGATTGGCCCTCGAGCACGGGAAACGCCTGCGTGCCGAAGTCGAGCACGACGTGGCGGATGTCGCTTTCGCCGTCCTCGGCGGTGAGACGGAAGTTTCCGGTGACCGTGGCAACCGCGGGCCGCGACGGCGTGTAGAGGTTGACGCTCGGCTTGCTCGCGGAGCGCGGCGCAACGGCGTTGCGCAACCCGGCGTGCGCCTCGTCGGTGAGCCGAATCACCTCCTCGGGCACGGCATCGCCGTTGTCCGGTGCCGGCACGTCCTGCGCCGGCAGCACGTCCCACCCGAGCTGCTCCTCGATGCCGTAAGCGCCGCCTTTCGCCACGAAGCGCCAGTTGTCGATGGCGCCGGTGGGACACGGCGCGATGCACGCCATGCACGCATTGCACACGTCGGCGCGCACGACGTAGTTGCGGCTGTCGTGCGTGATCGCGTCGATCGGGCACGTCTCCTCGCAGGTGTTGCACCGGATGCAGATCTCCGGGTCGATCAGGTGCTGCTTGAGGAGGTCGGTGGCTGCGTTCATCTTGGAAGACGCGTGGTCCCTGCTTTCGCAGGGACGAAGAAGCAACTAGGCGAAGCGCACGTACTCGAAATCGACCGGCTGGCGGTTGATGCCCATCGGCGGCGGGGCGATCCAGGCGGCGAACCTGCCGGGCTCGACCACGCGGCCCATGAGCGACGCGACGAACGTGCGGTCGCCGACGCTCGGCAGCCATTGGGCTTCATGGGCGTGCCATTCGGCTTCGGAAACCACGCGGCCGTCCGGGCTCACGCGCAGGCCGGCAAAGGAGCCGATCCTGCGATTGAACGCCTTGTGCGGCACGGCGAGGCGGAACGGCAGCTCGCTTTTCGCGATCACCTTGTTCCACCGCTCGACGCCCGCGACGGAGTCCTTGATGAAATCGTCGCGCAGCACCTCGTTCAACGCATTGAGCATGGGCACCTCGCGCGTGACGAGGTGCCCGTCCTGCACCTCGACGATCCCGTAGCTCGCGCCCTGCAGCGCGTGGTCGTCGTTGCGCTTCGTCTCCTCGAAGCGGCCCTTGAGCCCCGCGCTGTAGAACGTCGCCGCGTTCGACGACTGGTCGGCGCCGAAGAGATCGATCGTGACCGAGTAGTGGAAGTTGAGATAGCGCTGGATCGTCGGGAGGTCGATCGCGCCCGCCGCGCGAACCTTGTCCGGCTCGTCGGTCCCAAGCTCCCGCATGACTTCGCAGGTGCGCGCGATGGTGCGCGCAACACCCGACTCGCCGACGAACATGTGGTGCGCTTCCTCGGTCAGCATGAATTTCGTGCTGCGCGCGAGCGGATCGAAGCCCGACTCGGCGAGCGCGTTCAGCTGGAACTTGCCGTCGCGGTCGGTGAAGTACGTGAACATGAAGAACGCGAGCCAGTCGGGCGTGCGCTCGTTGAAGGCGCCGAGGATGCGCGGGTTGTCTACGTCGCCCGAGCGGCGCTCGAGCAGCGCCTCGGCCTCCTCGCGGCCGTCGCGCCCGAAGAAGCGGTGCAGGAGGTACACCATCGCCCACAGGTGACGGCCCTCCTCCACGTTGATCTGGAAGAGATTGCGCAGGTCGTACAGCGACGGCGCGGTCGATCCGAGATGCCGTTGCTGCTCCACCGACGCCGGCTCGGTGTCGCCCTGCGTGACGATGATGCGCCGCAGGTTCGCGCGATGCTCGCCCGGCACCTCCTGCCACGCGGGCTCGCCCTTGTGCTCGCCGAAGTTCACGCGCCGGTCGGCTTCCTGCGGCGCGAGGAAGATGCCCCAGCGATAGTCCGGCATCTTGACGTAGTCGAAATGCGCCCAGCCGCCGGGCTCGGCGCTCACGGCGGTGCGCAGGTACACGTCGAAGCCCTGCGCGCCGTCCGGCCCCATGTCGCGCCACCACTGCAGGTAGTTGGGCTGCCAGTGCTCGAGCGCGCGCTGCAGCGCGCGGTCCTCGGAGAGGTTGACGTTGTTGGGAATGCGGTCGGTGTAGTTGATGCTGCTCATGTGCGGTCCCAGTCGAACGCGGCCTTGGTGCCCTTGCCGTAGACCTTCAGCGCGCCCTTCTCGCCCACGGCGTTCGGGCGGATGAAGATCCAGTTCTGCCACGCCGACAGCCGCCCGAAGATGCGCGTTTCCATCGTCTCGTCGCCGCCGAAGCGAAGGTTGGCTTCCATGCCGGTGAGCGCGTCCGGAGAAAGGCTCGCGCGCTCCTCGAGCGCGAGACGGACCTCGTCGGCCCAGTCGATGTCGTCGGGCGCGGCGGTGATCAAGCCGAGCGCCTCCGCTTCGCCGGCGTCGAGCGAGCGGCCGATCGCGGCATGCGCGGCCGCGATCGGCTCATCCGCATCGTAGAAGCGCGCCGCGAGACGCGACTTGCCGTTGACCATCGGATACGCGCCGAAATTGAGCTCACCGAGCGCGATGCGCGGCGCGCGCTCGGGCTCGCCGGGCAGCGCCAGCATGTAGGCGCGGTCCGCGGCGAGCGCGAGCTCGAGCAGCGTTCCCGCGAAGCACGAGCCGGGCTCGATCAGCGCGAAGAGCGTGCGCGACGACACGTCGAGGCGCGCGAGCGTACGGCGCAGCATGCCGACCGTCTCGCGCACGAGCCAGTGTTGCGCGTGCTGCCGCAGGCTCGCGTCGACCGCGAGCACCGCGCCGATGTCGCCTTCGGTGCGCAGCACCCACGTGCCGATCGCCGGCTCGTTGGTGCGCATCGTGAGGATCGCATCGTCGAGCTCGCGCGCCATCGCGAGCGGCCACCAGGCCGCCCCCTGTCCTTCGATGCCGCCGATGTCCTGGGGCGGCGGCGACGTCGGCGCGCGGACGGTGACCGTGGCGAGGCGTCCGGCGCGGTCGATCGCAACGTCCACGTGCTCGTACGCGAGGCGGTCGGCGCTGTCGTCGCGTGCAATCGGCGAAAGCGCGACACCGCGCGCCTCGGCGGGCCGGTCGCTCGTGGCAGCGAGCGCCTGAGCGTGCCGGTGCACCGCCTGCGCGAACGCCGCGGGCTTCGCGAGATGATCGACGAGACCCCAGTCCCTGGCGCGCTGGCCGCGCACGCCCTCGGTGGTCGTGCAGAACAGGTCGGCGCGATCGCGGCGCACCTTGCGCTTGTCGGTGACGCGCGTGAGACCGCCGGTTCCGGGCAGGACGCCGAGCAGCGGCACTTCGGGAAGCGACACCGCGGACGAGCGATCGTCGACCAGCAGGATCTCGTCGCACGCGAGCGCGAGCTCGTAGCCGCCGCCCGCGCACGAGCCGTTGACCGCCGCGAGGAAGCGAAGGCCGTCGTGGCGGCTCGAATCCTCCATGCCGTTGCGCGTCTCGTTGGTGAACTTGCAGAAGTTCACCTTCCACGCGTGCGACGACACGCCCAGCATGAAGATGTTCGCGCCCGAGCAGAACACGCGATCCCGGGCGCTCGTGACGACCACCGTGCGCACCTGTGGGTGCTCGAAGCGGATGCGCTGGATCGCGTCGTGAAGCTCGATGTCGACGCCGAGGTCGTAGGAATTCAGCTTGAGCGCATAGCCCGGGCGCAGGCCGCCCTGCTCCGCCACGTCCATCGTGAGCATCGCGATGGGGCCGTCCACGGCGAGCTTCCAGTGGCGGTAGCGCGAAGGATCGGTGCGATAGTCGACGCGTGCGCGGGCTTCGGGCGCAGCCTCGGCGAGCAGCGTGGTCGCGGTTGCTTCTGGCATTTTAGTGCATCTCAAAAGATGAACGATAGTGCGTGCGCCGCGGGCGGGTCAAGGCGTTACGCCACCACGACCGACGGGTCCGGCACCGCCCGGCGCAAGTCCGCGAATGCCTCGGGGAGCGTCTTGCCGCGGGTCGAGACGGCGACGTCCGCCTTGGCGTAGAACGCTTCGCGGCCCGCGAGGATGCGCTTCAGGTCTTCCATCGCCTCTCGATTGCCGGACATGGGACGCAGGTCGCCCTGCGCGATCACCCGATTCATGTGCTCCTCGGCCGCGGCCTGGAGCCAGACGGTGTAGCAGTGCGCGAGAAGGAATCCGAAGGTCGACGGGTCCGACACGATGCCGCCGGGCGTCGCGATGACCGCCCGCGGATACAGGCGCACGGCGGCTTCGAGCGCGCGTCGCTCGTAGCGGCGGTACGCCGACAGCCCATAGAGCGCGTGCACCTCGGCGACGCTGCAGCCTGCGAGTCGCTCGAGCTCGCGATTGAGCTCGACGAACGGCACGCCGAGATCGTCCGCGAGCATGTGCCCGAGGGTCGACTTGCCCGCGCCGCGCAGGCCGATCAGCGCGATGCGATCCTCGCGCCCCGCGCGATCGTCGCCGCTCGCGAACAGCGATGCGAGCGCTGCCCGCGCACGCTCGAGCTCGGCATCGCTGCGTCCGTGCAGCAGGTCGCGGATCATCAGCCAGTCCGGCGACGCGGTGGTCTCGTCGCCCAGAAGCTCGGCGAGCGGGCTGCCGAGCGCCGCCGCGACCTGGCGCATCACGAGCACCGAGGCATTGCCGACACCGGTCTCGAGGTTGGCGAGATGACGCTCGGACACGCCTGCCTCGCGCGCGAGCGCCTTGCGGGTCAGGCCGCGGCGCGCCCGCAGCAGGCGCAGCCGCTCGCCGAGGGCCGAGAGGAAGGCGTCGTCGCGCCCGCGCCGGCCTTCCGCGATGTCGGTGGTCGTGGTGTCGCGTCGCTCGTCCATGCGTCATGTCCGGGGTTGCCGCGCACATGCATTATAGTGCTTGACAGCCGAGCGGCCCCAGCATTAGCTTCGCGCGCAACCCTTTCGCACGTCCGAGCATGACGACCGCCACGCCGCCGCCTGCGCACTTCAATTTCGCAGCCGACGTTCTCGAGCGCAACGCCGGCCGCGCCGGCAGGGTCGCGTATCTCGACGACCGCGCGCGGCTCACCTACGGCGAGCTGGCCGAGCGCGCGCGCCGGTTCGCGGCGGGCCTCGCCGCGCTCGGGCTGCGGCGCGAGGAGCGCGTGCTGCTGCTCGCGCATGACACGATCGAGTGGCCCGTGGCATTCCTCGGCGCGTTGTACGCGGGTGTGGTGCCGGTGGCCGTCAACACGCTGCTCACCGCCGACGATTACGCCTACATGCTCGCGCACAGCCGCGCGCGCGCCGCGATCGTTTCGGGCGCGCTGCTGCCGACGCTGCGACAGGCCATGGCGCGCGGCACGCACGAAGTCGGCGACGTCGTCGTGATCCGCCCCGGCACCGATGCGCACGGCACGCGGCCGTTCGATTCGCTCCTCACCGCCGCGCCCGCTGCGGCGCCCGCAGCCACGCACGCCGACGACGCCGCGTTCTGGCTGTACTCGTCCGGGTCCACGGGCAAGCCCAAAGGCGCCGTTCATACGCACGGCAACCTGTACTGGACCGACGCGCTCTACGGCCGCCAGGTGCTGTGCCTGCGCGAGGACGACGTCGTGTACTCGGCGGCGAAGCTCTTCTTCGCGTACGGGCTCGGCAACGCATTGACGTTCCCGCTGTACGCGGGCGCGACGACGGTCCTGCTGCCCGACCGTCCGACACCCGCAGCCGTGTTCCAGCAGCTCGTCGCGCAACGCGCCACGGTGTTCTTCGGCGTGCCGACGCTCTATGCCGCGATGCTCGCGTCGCCCGAGCTGCCGCCGCGCGAGCGTTTGGCGCTGCGCCTCGCCGTGTCGGCGGGGGAGGCGCTGCCGCGCGACATCGGCGATCGCTTCACCGCGCATTTCGGCTGCGAGGTGCTCGACGGCCTCGGCTCGACCGAGATGCTGCACATCTTCCTGTCCAATCGCGCGGGCGCCGTGCGCTACGGCACCACCGGCGTGCCCGTCCCCGGCTACGACATCCAACTGCGCGGCGAGGACGGCCGCACCGTGGCCGACGGCGACATCGGCGACCTCTTCGTACGCGGCCCGAGCGCGGCGCTGATGTACTGGTGCGATCGCGAGAGGTCGCGCGCGACGTTCCAGGGCGATTGGGTGAAGAGCGGCGACAAGTACGTGCGCAACGCGGACGGCGACTACGTCTACTCGGGCCGCGGCGACGACATGCTGAAGGTGAGCGGGCAGTACGTCTCGCCGTTCGAGGTGGAGGCCGCGCTGATGCGCCATGCCGCGGTGCTCGAGGCGGCCGTGGTCGGGCGCATCGACGCCGACGGGCTGACGCGCACGAAGGCCTTTGTCGTTCTCAAGCCCGGGCACGCGGGCAACGGGCCGCTCGAGGACGAGCTGAAGACGTTCGTGAAGGACAAGCTCGCGCCGTTCAAGTATCCGCGCTACCTCGAGTTCGTGTCCGAGCTGCCGAAGACCGCGACGGGCAAGATCCAGCGCTTTCGCCTGCGCGAGCGCGAGAACGCGGCGCGCTGAATGGCGTCGCACCGCGTCGCGATCCCGTTCGCGGGCAGGACGATCGAGATCGAGCATGCGTGGGTCGGCGCCGCAGCTGACGACGTTCCGCTGCTGGTCTTCCTGCACGAAGGGCTGGGCTCGGTCGCCATGTGGCGCGACTGGCCCGCGTCGCTGTGCGAAACGGCCGGATATGCCGGCCTCGTGTATTCGCGCTACGGCTATGGACGCTCGACGCCGCGCCCCGCGCACGAGCGCTGGTCGCCGCGATTCATGCACGACCAGGCCGAGCAGGCGCTGCCGAGCCTGCTCGCCGCCCTGCGCCTCGGCGGCCGCAGGCCCTGGCTCGTGGGCCACAGCGACGGCGCCTCCATCGCGCTCGTTCACGCCACGCGCCACCCCGACGCGGTATCCGGCGTGGTCGCGATCGCGCCGCACATCCGGGTGGAGGACATTTCGATCGCGAGCATCGAGCGCGCGCGCGACGCTTATCGCACCACCGACCTGCGCCAGCGCCTCGCTCGGTATCATGCCGACCCGGATTCCGCGTTCTGGGGCTGGAACGACGCGTGGCTCGCGCCCGAATTCCGCGACTGGTCGATCGAAGCTATGCTGGACGAACTGCGCTGTCCCGTGCTGGCGGTCCAGGGCGTGGACGACGAATACGGCACGCTCGCGCAGATCGAGGGCATCCGGCGGCGCGCGCCGCAGACCGAGCTGCTCGTGCTCGAGCGATGTGGCCATTCCCCGCACCGCGACAGGCCCGAAGCGCTGACGCAGGCCATCATCGATTTCATCGGCCGTCACACGGCCGGCAACCGAGGAGGAGGAGCATCATGAATCGCATCCATCGCGCGGCCCTCGCCGTCGCAGCCGCGGCGCTGATCGGCGGCGCTGCGGTGCCGGCGTACGCGCAGGGCAAGGTCAAGGTCGGCTTCATGCTGCCTTACACGGGCACCTACGCGGCGCTCGGCAATGCGATCGAGAACGGGTTCAAGCTGTACGTCCAGGAGCAGGGTGGCAAGCTCGGCGGGCGCGAGATCGAGTACTACAAGGTCGACGACGAGTCGGAGCCTTCGAAGGCCGTCGACAACATCAACAAGCTCATCAAGCGCGACAACGTCGACGTCGTCGTCGGCACCGTTCACTCCGGCGTGGTGATGGCCATGGCCAAGGTCGCCAAGGACACCGACACGCTGCTCGTGATTCCCAACGCCGGCGCGCGCGCCGTCACGGGACCGATGTGCGCGCCCAACATCTTCCGCGCGTCGTTCTCCAACTGGCAGCCCGGCTACGCGATGGGCAAGGTCGCAGGCGAGCGGGGCAAGAAGAAAGTCGTCACCATCACCTGGAAGTACGCCGCGGGCGACGAGTCGGTCGAGGGCTTCAAGGACGGCATCAAGGCCAGCGGCGGCGAGGTGGTGAAGGAGCTGACGCTGCCGTTCCCGCAGGTCGAGTTCCAGCCGCTGCTCACCGAGATCGCGGCCACGAAGCCCGACGCCGTGTACGCCTTCTTCGCCGGCGGCGGCGCGGTCAAGTTCGTCAAGGACTACGCCGCGGCCGGATTGTCGAAGACGATCCCGCTCTACGGCCCCGGCTTCCTCACCGACGGCACGCTCGAAGCGCAAGGCGAAGCCGCGCAAGGCCTGCTCACCACCCTGCACTACGCCGACGGCCTCGACATCCCCAAGGACAAGGCGTTCCGCGCGGCATACCAGGCCGCGTACAAGAGCGCGCCCGACGTGTACGCCGTGCAGGGCTACGATTCGGCGCAGCTGCTCGGCGCCGGGTTGAGCGCCGTGAAGGGCGACGTCTCGAAGCGCAAGGAGCTCGAGGCGGCCATGGAGAAAGCGAAGATCGACAGCCCGCGCGGCGCGTTCACGCTGTCGAAGTCGCACGAGCCGGTGCAGGACATGTACCTGCGCAAGGTCGAGGGCACGCAGAACAAGGTCGTGGGCGTGGCGGTGAAGGGACTCGCGGATCCCTCGCCGGGATGCAAGATGTGACGTCTGCCCGACTCGCGGGCGCCGTGATCGTGGCGGTCGCGGCGATCGCGCTGCTGTGGGGCTGGTCGGTCGGGCGCGAACCGGCCCCCCCGCGGCCTGCCGACCTGGTCGCTCGCGTCGACGCCGCGTGGTACGACGCGCTGCCGCTCGATCCCGCAGCGGCGACCGCGGCCTATCTCGCACGCATTCCCCCGGACATGCGCGCGCGCGGCAAGGCCTACAGCGACACGCGCCTGATCGCATTCGCGCTTCGCGTGATCACCTTGATCGCGGCGACGGCATTCCTGTGCGCGACCGCGTTCGGCGCTCGCGTGCGCGACGCCGCCGGCGCCGCGTTCCGACGACAGCCCGTGATCGACGCCGCCGTCGCTCTCGCCTATTTCATCGCGCTGTATGCGCTGTCGCTGCCGGCGGAGGTGTACGCCTCGTTCGTGCGGCCGCACCGCTTCGGCTTCTCCGCCCAGTCGTTCGCGGGCTGGCTCGCCGACGACCTCACGAACTTCGGCGTGTTCACGACTTTCTACGTCGTGGGCATGCTGGCCATCTACGGCATCATGCGGCGCAGGCCGCGCACCTGGGCCCTGTGGGCAATCGTGGTGTACCTGGTCCTCCGCACGCTGTATGCCGTGCTCTCACCGGGTGTCATCGAGCCGCTCACCAACGACTTCCGGCCGCTTCCCGACGGCGCTCAGAAGGACCAGGTCCTTGCGCTCGCCCGCGCCAACGGCATCGAGGACGCCTCGGTCGTCACCTCCGACGCGTCCCGGCGTAGCCGCCTCCTGAACGCCCACGTGTCGGGCTTCGGCGCGACGGCGCGCATCAGCCTCGACGACACGACGCTGCGCGCCACCAGCGATCCGATGCTGCGCATGGTGGTCGCACACGAGATCGGGCATTTCGTGATGCACCACGACATCGCGGCGGTCGTTTCCGACACGCTCGTCACCGCGGTCGGGTTCCTGGCGATCGCATGGGCGCTGCGGGTGCTGGTGCGCCGCTACGGCGCACGCTTCGGCGTGCGCGGCGAAGGCGACATCGCGTCACTGCCGCTGTTCTGGGGCCTGTTCGCGTTGTGGGGATTCATCGCGGTACCGGCGACCAACGCCATATCACGCGTGTACGAGCGCCAGGCGGATCTCTACGGCCTCAACGCGTCGCGTGCGCCGCACGGCATGGCGGAGTTCATGATCCACGACGCGGACACGGCGCGCCTCGCGCCGAGTGCCCTCGAATACGCGCTGTTCTACGACCACCCGAGCGACGCCGAGCGCGTCATGACGGCGATGCGCTGGCGCGCCAGCGAAGCGGCGCTGCAGCCGCCGTAGGCGCATGGATTACGCGACCTTCCTCGTGCAGTGTCTCAACGCCGTCCAGTACGGCCTGCTGCTGTTCCTGGTCGCGAGCGGCCTCACGCTGATCTTCGGCATCATGGGCGTGATCAACCTCGCGCACGGCAGCTTCTACATGATCGGCGCGTACATGGCGTACGCGCTCGCGCCGTGGGTCGCCACGCACCTGGGCGGCGGCTTCTTCGCCGTGCTGGCCATCGGGCTCGTGCTGTCGGTCGCATTCGGCTACGTGCTCGAATGGCTGTTCATCAGCTACCTGTACGAGCGCGAGCACCTGCAGCAGGTGCTGATGACCTACGGGCTCATCCTCGTGTTCGAGGAGCTGCGGAGCCTCCTGGTCGGCGACGACGTGCACGGCGTCGCGCCGCCCGCATGGCTCGCGGGGACCGTGCCGCTCGGCGAGCTCATGACCTACCCCGTCTACCGGCTGTTCATGTCCGCCATTTGCATCGTCGTCGCGATCGCGCTCTTCGCCGTCATCACGCGCACGCGACTCGGCATGGCGATCCGCGCGGGCGCGAGCAATCGCGAGATGGTGCAGTCGCTCGGCATCGACATCCGATTCCTGTATCGCGTCGTGTTCGCGGCCGGCGTCGCGCTCGCCGTCCTGGCCGGCATGATCGCCGCGCCGGTGACGTCGGTGTATCCGGGCATGGGCAACCAGGTGCTGATCATCTGCTTCGTCGTCGTGGTCATCGGCGGCATCGGCTCGATCCGCGGCGCGCTGGTCGCCGCGTTGCTCGTCGGCTTCGTCGACACGTTCGGCAAGGTTTTCTTTCCGCAGGCGGCCGGCATGCTGGTGTACGTCCTGATGGCCGCCATCCTGCTGTGGCGGCCGGAAGGGCTGTTCCGGCACGCATGAGCGACGCACGGCCGCCCGAAGTCGCTCGCCCCCCTGTGGGGGGAGGCGGCGCGCAGCGCCGCTACGGGGGGGGCCATGCAAACCTGCGCACGCTTCCGGTCGCGCTCGTCGTCGTGGTCCTGGCCGCCTTCCCCTGGTTCGGCGGCAAGTTCTACGTCGATCTCGCGATGACCGTGATGATCCTGGCCATCTTCGCGCTGTCGCTGGAGCTGCTGGTCGGCCGCACGGGGCTCGTGTCGTTCGGCCATGCCGCGTTCTTCGGCGTGGGCGCGTATGCGGCCGTGCTGCTGTCGTCGAAGGGCGCGGCCGCGTCGCTGCTCTGGCTGCTGCCCGCGTCGATGCTCGCGGCGGCGCTTTTCGCGGCGCTCGTCGGCGCGCTGTCGCTTCGCACGCGCGGCATCTACTTCATCATGGTGACGCTCGCCTTCGCGCAGATGGCCTACTACGTGTTCCACGACACCAAGCTCGGCGGCGGCAGCGACGGCATCTACCTGTACGTCAAGCCCGTGCTCGCGCTGGGCACGGTGCGGCTCGACCTCGACGGCACGCTCGCGTTCTACTACTTCGCGCTGGCGTGCCTGGTCGGCGTGTTCGGCTTCCTCGTGACGCTCTCGCGATCGCCGTACGGCCACGCGCTCGCCGGCATACGCGCGAACGAGCAGCGCATGCGCGCCGCGGGATTCTCGACGTATCCCTACAAGCTCGCCGCGTTCACGCTCGCCGGTGCGCTCGCCGGCCTCGCCGGGTTCCTCTACGCGGTCAAGGACGGCTTCGTCAATCCCGAGATCGTCGCCTGGCACCAATCGGGGAGCGTGCTCCTGATGGTCATCCTCGGCGGGATCGGAAGCTGGCGCGGCGCGGTGATCGGGGCGTTCGCGTTCGTGCTGCTGAAGGAGCTCTTCCAGTCGGAAGCCATCTTCGGGGCATTCGCGCGCCATTGGCAGCTCCCGCTCGGCCTGACCATCATCGCCGCGGTCGCCTTGATGCCGAACGGACTGATCGGCGTCGCGTCGCAGTTGCGCCGTGCGCGTCGCGGCACGCCGGCGGAGGTCGCGCATGCGCGGTAGGATCAACGTCCCCTTCGCGCGCGGCAGCCGCTCGAGCGGGCCCGTCAGGGGCTTGGGGCGGCCCGGCGCGGCCGACGTTCTGCTCGACGCGCGCGACATCACGCGTCGCTTCGGCGGGCTCACCGCGGTCGACCGCGTGTCGCTCACGCTGAAGCGCGGCGCGGTGCACGCCGTCATCGGCACCAACGGCGCGGGCAAGTCGACTCTGATCAACGTGCTGTCGGGCGAGATCCCGGCGACCGCGGGGTCCGTGGCGCTGCTCGGCGACGACGTCACGCATTGGACGCAGCCGCGTCGTGCGCGCGCGGGCCTCGGGCGCACCTATCAGCGCACGACGATCTTTCCGCGCTTCACCGTGCTCGAGAATTGCCGCCTCGCCGCGCAGGCCCACCGTCAGCGGCCCTGCGCCGTCTGGACGCGCGCCGATCGCGACGACGCAACGCTCGCGCTCGCGCACGACGCGATCGCGCGCACGGGCCTCGCGGATTTCGGCTCGCGCATCGCCGGCGGCCTCGCGCACGGACAGAAGCGGCAGCTCGAAATCGCGATGTGCGTCGCGACCGCGCCGCAGGTCCTGCTGCTCGACGAGCCTCTCGCCGGCATGGGCCCCGAGGAGACCGAGCGCATGCTCGCGCTGCTCGCATCGCTCAGGGAAGGCCACGCCATCCTGCTGGTCGAGCACGACATGGACGCGGTGTTCCGCATTGCCGACCGCATCACGGTGATGGTCGACGGCGCCGTGCTGGCGAGCGGCGATCCGGCGGCGGTGCGCGCGAACGTCGACGTGCAGGCGGCGTACCTCGGTGAAGCAGTCGCGTGATGGCACCGCTGATCGAGGCCCGCGAGGTCCATGCGCACTACGGCGAGAGCCACGTGCTGCGCGGCGTTTCGCTCGCGATCGAGCGCGGCGAAGCGATCGGCCTGCTCGGTCGCAACGGCATGGGCAAGACGACCCTGATCCGCACGCTGCTCGCGCACGTGCGCGCAACGCGCGGCGAAGTGCGCGTGCGGGGCCGCGACTGCACGCGCACGCGGCCGGATGCGATCGCGCGCCTCGGCGTCGCGTACGTGCCCGAGGGCCGCGGCATCTTTCCCAATCTCACCGTGCGCGAGAACCTCCTGCTCGCCGCGCGGCCCGGCCCCCGCAACGGGCCCGCATGGACGCTCGATCGCGTGCTCGCGACGTTTCCGCGCCTTCGCGAGCGCCTCGACCAGGGCGGGCAGCAACTCTCGGGCGGCGAGCAGCAGATGCTCGCCATCGGGCGCGCGCTCATGATGCACCCGGACGTGCTGTTGCTCGACGAGGCGACCGAGGGCCTGGCGCCGATGATCGTGCGCGAGATCTGGCGCATCGTCGGCGACATACGTGCCGCGGGCATCGCGACCCTGATCGTGGATCGCAATTTCGCGGCGGTGCTCGCGCACACCGACCGTGCCTACGTCATGGAAAAGGGCGCGATCGTGCTGGAGGGCTCCTCCGCCGAGCTCGCGCGCGATCGCGCCATGCTCACGCGCCACCTCGGCGTCTAGCGGCAAGCGCCAGGGCACGCGCGTAGCACTGGTCGCGCGGTGCGCCGGTGACGTGTGCCACCACGCGCGCGGCGCGCGCGGGCGGCAGCTCGCCGGCCAGCGCTTCGAGCCAGCGCTCCGCATCGGCTGTCAGCGTGCCGGCCGACGCTTGCGCGGGCAGGTCGACGATGAGCACGAATTCGCCGCGCGAGCGATTCTCGTCGTCTGCGAACCAGCGCGCCGCATCGGCAAGCGGCATCGCAGCGATGGTCTCGAAAGCCTTGGTGAGCTCGCGTGCGACCACCAGGTCGCGTGCACCGAGCGCATGCGCGAGCTCGACGACGGTCTCGCGCACTCGATGCGGCGCCTCGTACACGACGAGCGCGAGCGGCAGCGGCGCAAGCGCATCGAGGAGCGCACGGCGTGCCTTCGCCTGCACCGGCAGGAAGCCGACGAACACGAAGCGCTCGGCGCGCAGACCGGCTGCCGCCACCGCGGTCGCGACCGCCGACGCACCGGGGACCGGCACCACCCGATGTCCCGCGTCGCGCACGGCACGAACGACTCGCGCACCCGGATCGCTCACCGCCGGCGTGCCCGCGTCGCTCACCAGCGCAACGCTGCGGCCTGCCGCCAGCGCGGCGACGATGTCCGACGCGCGCTGCGCCTCGTTGTGCGCGCGCACGGACACGGGCTTGGTGGTGATGCCGTGGCGGCGCAGGAGCGTGGCGGTGACCCGCGTGTCCTCGGCCGCGACGATGTCGGCGCTGCGCAGGATGTCGAGCGCGCGAAGCGTCACGTCGCGCAGGTTACCGATCGGCGTCGCGACCACATATAATGCGCCGGCCTCGGCGCGAAACGGGGGAATGGCCCCCGGCGCTTCGGACGACGCATCCGACGTGCCGGTCTGCGCCACAGTGCTCCTCTCGATGTCCCGATCCCTGCTCACGATGCCGCGCACAGCAGCCCGCGCACTCGGCGTCGTGCTCGTGATGGCCGCGGCATTGTGCGGCGCGCAGGCGCCCGCGACAAGCGACGCCGCTGCAGCCGACACGCCGGCTCCGGCGCCTTCCGCCCCCCGCGTCGGCATCGCGCTCGTGCTGCCGCTCGAAGCGCCGGCGTACGCACGCGCCGCCGACGCCGTGCGCGCGGGCTTCATGGCCGCCGCGCAGGCAGCCGGTGCCGTCGACCGCTGCATGGTGATCGGCCATCGCGAGGACGGCGTGATCGGCGCATTCGACGACGCGCGCAGCAGGGGCGCCGCCGTCATCGTCGGCCCGCTCGTACGCGACGACCTGAAGACGCTCGCGATTGCGGGCGGCGAATGGCCGCCGACCATCGCGCTCAACGCGCTCGACGACGCGTCGCCGATGCCGCCCAACCTGTATTCGCTGGCGCTCACCGTGGAGAACGACGCGCGCGTGCTGGCGCGGCGCGCGCTCGCCGACGGGATGAGGAAGATCGACGTGGTCGAAGGCGACGGCCCGCTCGTGCATCGCCTTGCGGCTGCATTCGCCTCGGAATGGGTCGCCTCCGGCGGCAGCGTGCCCGACGTCTTCAGCGTGCAGCCGTCGCGCCAATCGCTCACCGACCTGCGCAAGGCGCTGCTGCGTGCCACGCCCGACGCGGTGCTGCTCGCGCTCGACGTGCAGAATGCCGCCCTCGTCAAGCCGTTCCTGCCCACGGTCGTGGCCTACGCGAGCGCGCTCGTGTTCCAGCGCCCGCTTGCCGCGGCTGCGCACGACCTCGACGACATACGCGTGGTGGACATCCCGTGGATCCTCACGCCCGACGCGCCGCAATTCGCGAGCCTGCCGCGCCGCGACTTCGGCGCCCCCGCGCTGACGCGCCTCTACGCGCTCGGGCTGGACGCGTTCCGCGTCGCGCAGGCATTCGAGAGCGGCGTGCCGCGCACGCTGGAGCTCGACGGGGCCACCGGCCACTTGACGCTCGACGAGCGCCGCCAGTTCCTGCGCGAAGGGCGCATGGGTATCTACCGTGACGGCGAAGTCGTCCCGCTCGACGCCCCGCGTTGAGTGTTGTCAAGAGCGCGGGCCGCCTTCGGGCGGCCGTGCGGCGGCCCGGCGCGCGCAGCGCGGCGTGTCGGCCGAAGCGCTCGCCGGGCGCTTTCTCGAGGCGCAGGGACTCACCATCGTGGCGCGCAACTTCCGCGCCCGGCGCGGCGAGATCGACCTCGTCGCACGCGACGGCGACACGCTCGTCTTCGTCGAAGTGCGCCTGCGCCGCTCGCAGAGCCATGGCGGCGCGGCCGAGAGCATCACGGCCGCGAAGCAGGCGCGCCTCTTCGCGGCGGCGCAGGCGTACCTGCTGCACGAGCGCGGCGACCCGCCCTGCCGCTTCGACGCGATCCTGCTGGACGGCCTCGATGCGGGGCGCGTCGATTGGCGGCGCAACGTGATCGAGATGGGTTGACCCCTCATCCCGACCCTCACCGCTTGCGGGAGAGGCAGTCTGTTGGCGGGGCACGCTACAATCCACGCCGATGATCGATCACCAGAAGCGCATCAAGGCGCAGTTCGCCGACTCGGCGCAGCTCAAGCAGGCCGCCGCCGACGCGATGGCGCCGCAGATCGCCCGCGCCGCCGCGCTTCTGACCGACTGCCTCTTCGCCGACGGCAAGATCCTCGCCTGCGGCAACGGCGGCTCGGCGGCGGACGCGCAGCACTTCGCCGCCGAGCTCGTCGGGCGCTTCGAGCGCGAGCGGCCCGAGCTGCCTGCGATCTCGCTCTCGACCGACACCTCGCTCCTCACGGCGGTCGCGAACGATTATTCGTTCGAGCACGTCTTCGCCAAGCAGGTGCGCGCGCTCGGCGCCAAGGGCGACGTGCTGCTCGCGATCTCGACGTCGGGCAATTCGGCCAACGTCGTCGCCGCGGTGCAGGCCGCGCAGGAACGCGAGATGCGCGTCGTCGCGCTCACGGGCAAGGGCGGCGGTCGCATCGGCGAGCTGCTCGGCGCGAGCGACGTCCATCTGTGCGTTCCACACGAGCGCACCGCACGCATCCAGGAGGTTCACTTGCTGACCATACATTGCCTGTGCGACGCCATCGATGCGACGCTTCTGGGAGACGACGAATGAGATTGCGCCCACTCCTCGCGTTGATGCTGGCGGCCTCGTGCAGCGCCGTCGCGTTGTCGGGCTGCGTGCCGCTGGTCGTGGGCGGCGCGGTTGCCGGCACGGCGCTCGTCGCCACCGACCGCCGCTCCGTCGGCGCGCAGGCCGACGACGAGGCGATCGAGCTCAAGTTCGCCAACAATCGCAGCAACAAGTACGGCGATCGCGTGCACGTGAACGTCACGTGCTACAACGGCATCGTGCTGCTCACCGGCGAGGTGCCCGACGACGCGACGCGCGCCGAGATCGAGCAGATGGCCCGCGCGATCGACAAGGTTCGCGTGGTGCACGACGAGGTCGCCGTGCGGCCCAACACGCCCATGTCGGAGCGCACCAACGACACGTATCTCACCGGTCTCGTGAAATCACGCTTCGTCGAGGAGAACAAGTTCCCGGCGACGTTCGTGAAGGTCGTGACCGAGCGCGGCGTGGTCTACCTGATGGGCATCGTGAGCCGCAACGAAGGCGATGCCGCGGCGCAGATCGCCGCCACCACCAAGGGCGTGCAGCGGGTGGTGAAGCTGTTCGAGTACACCTAGGCGCACCCGGCCGCTTGACGGACCCGCTCCCCGAGCCGCGCTATCCGCGCAAGATCGCCTCCGCGGACGACGCCGTCGCACGGCTCGCCGCGTTGGCGCGGCCGCTCGTCTTCACCAACGGCGTGTTCGACGTGCTGCATCGGGGGCACGTCACGTATCTCGAGCAGGCGCGCGGTCTCGGCAACGCGCTCGCCGTCGCGGTCAACACCGACGAATCGGTGCGCCGTCTCGGCAAGGGCGCGGACCGCCCGCTCAATCCGCTCGCCGATCGCATGGCGGTGCTCGCCGCGCTGGCATCGGTGGACCTCGTCGTGCCGTTCGACTCGGACACGCCGCGCGATCTCATCGTCGCGTGCCGCCCCGACGTGCTGGTGAAGGGCGGCGACTACAGCGCGGGCACCACGGCGGGCGCCGCCGAAGTGATCGCCGCCGGAGGCCGCTTCGTCGCGATTCCCTTTCGCTTCGATCGCTCCACCACGGCCCTGGTGAAGCGCATTCGCGGATAGCGCCGTTCGCTATAATTTCCGGCATGCAGACGTTCGATCGCGAAGTCGACGCGCGCGGGCTCAATTGCCCTTTGCCGGTGCTGCGCACCAAGAAGACGCTGAACGACATGAAGTCGGGCGAGGTCGTGCGCATCGTCGCCACCGATCCTGGCAGCGTGCGCGACTTCGAGGCCTTCGCGCGCCAGACGGGCAATGCGCTGCTCGATCATGGCGAGACCGACGGCACGTTCTGGTTCCTGCTGCGCCGGCGATGATCCTGTGAGGGGCGCGTGAGCGCTGCGCTCCTCCTGCTTCCCGATTTCCTGCTGATCGCGCTCGGCGCCGGGCTCGCTCGCCTGCCGGCCTTCGCGCCGTCGTTCTGGAACGGCATCGAGCGGCTCGTCTATTACGTGCTGTTTCCTGCGCTGCTGTTCCGCTCGCTCGCGACGTCGCCGCTCGCGCTCGGTGAAGCGGGCCGGCTCGTCGCAGTCGGCCTGGCGTTCACCGCGGCGGGCATGGTGCTCTCCGCGTTCGCCGCACCGCTCTTCCGATTGCCGCAAGCGACCTTCGCGGCGTGCTTCCAGTGCGCGTTCCGCTTCAACACGTACGTCGCGCTCGCGGCCGCGAGCCGCGTGGCGGGAGCGACCGGCGTGGCGGCGATCAGCCTGCTGATCGGCGTGCTCGTGCCGGTGGTCAACATCGCTGCCGTCGCGATGCTCGTGCGCGGCGGCGATGCGCGCATCCTTCCGGCGCTCGCGCGCAACCCGCTGGTGCTCGCGTGCGCGGCCGGCATCGCGTGGAACTTCACGCACGCATCGGTTCCCGCGCTGCCTGCGCGAATACTGGAGCTGCTCGCTGCTGCGGCCCTGCCGCTCGGACTGCTCGCTGTCGGCGCGGCGTTGCGCTTCACGCGCGGCACGCTGCCCTGGCCGGCGCTCGCGTGGTGGCAAACGGTCAAGCTCGGCGTGCTGCCGGCAATCGCGTATGCGCTCGCCAACCTCGCCGGACTGACCGCCGTCGAGCGCCAGGTTGCCGTGATCATGGCGGCGGTGCCGACGGCGACGTCGGCCTATATTCTCGCGGTGCAGATGAATGGCGTCGGTGCGCCGGTCGCGCTGCTCGTCTCGAGCGGCACGCTGATCGCGGCAGTGACCCTGCCGCTGTGGCTCAGCGCCGTCTAGCGGCGATACCGGTTGAGGAAGTCCGCGACGATGCCGCGCTGCGCGCGGTCGATCGCGATGTCGAGCGAGCGGTCGTTCGGGTCGTATTGCTTGGCCTTGCGGAACGCGTTGATCGCGTCCTGGTAATAGCCTTGTCCCTGCAGCGCCTGGCCGAGGCAGCGCAACGCCTCGACGCTCGCGAGCTCGAGGTCGGCCCATGCGCCGCAGAGCTCCGCGGCGCGCCGGTAGTTGCCGGCGTTCAGCATGCGCGGGCCTTCGACGCGCAGGACGGCGATGCGCGCACGTCGGGCATCCATGATCGACGCGACGTCGCGGTCGAGGGCCTCGCCCGTGGGCGCGACGCTGCCCGGCGGAACGGTCACCGTCGGCTGCGGCAATGGCGAGGGTTGCACGCTCGCCGTGGCGGTGCCCTGCGACGCGCCGCCGCTCGAGGGCGCGACCAGCGTGCCGATGCGTCCGGCGTTCGCGGCAAAGCCTCCTGTCAACCGACCGGGCGAAGGCAGCGCCTCGGCGAGCGTGGTGCGGGCCCACGCGATCGACTCCGCCATCGGCTCGTGCCACGCCACGCCGTAGAGCCACAGCATGGCGGCGAGGCCGCACACGCCGGTGACCGTGTTGAGCACACCCGCGGGACCGTGCGTGACCAGAACGTCCTGCGCGAAGTCCCAATCGGTCTCCTGGTTCTGCGCGATCTTTTCGTACGCGACCGCGATCAGCACGGGCGCGAGCAGCGGAAAGCCGCAGCCCACGCCCTCCCACCACACGCGAAATGCGCGGCGGAATCCGCGGTCGAGCTGCGCGCGCGTATCGCGCCGCGCATACGCGTCCGAGATGGAGAACTGCAGGTACACGCCGAACAGCCACTTGCCCGGCGTGGTGCCGAGCGCGGCGATGAGCAACGCCTCGATCGGGATGAACGACGCGGTAATGACGATCGGCGCGACCAGCGGGTGGCCGAGCCAGTACGCGAGATGGGCCGGGATGACGCCCGAGGCTCGCACCTCGGAGAGCAGCAGCGCGAGCACGAGGCCCCAGATGGAGTAGTCGAAAAGGCGCGCGGCCAGACGATGCCACGGGCGCGGCTCGCTGGTGCGTCCCGATTTCGCGCGCTCGAGCTCCGCCATGCGCAGCTGGAAGATCCACGACGCGTCCTCCTGCGGCTGGTTGGTGCCGAGGAACACGCTCTTCTCGCGACGCCAGTTGAGGATCGCGAGATCGGTTTGCGGCGCCAGCGCCTGGGGCCCTGCGGCGGCGCCGTGACGGCGGCGCAGGAAGGCGACGCCGTGCACGATGCCGTAGATCGCGGTGAGCACGACGAGCGTGAGCGTCAGCCAGACGAGCACCTGCTTCGCCACGAGCACCGCATCGGCGGGCGTGACGAACACGATGGCCGCCGCGATGAACGCGCCGAACAGCGCGCACAGTCCGACGGTCACGATGGGCGAGCGGCTGAACGATGCGACGCGCTCGGTGAGGCCCGGGTGATGGAACGGCAGCTCGGCCGGCTTTTCCTCGGGCGTGCTCGTGTCGAGCTCCTCGGCCAGCAGATCCTCGACGGCGGGAACGCTTTGCGTGCCCACGTCGGTCTGCTCGCCCGCCTCGGCCACGGCGTTGCTCACCACGTGCGCGATCTGCTGCTCGGTGCTGCCGGCCGACACCGCGAGCTCCTGATCGTAGCGCGAGCGGCGCGCGGGGTCGCTCAGTATGCGGCTGGCATGATTGATGAAACGCAGCGCCTCTTCGACGTTGCCCTGGCCGTCGCGGGTTTTCGCGTAATACTTGCGGATGACGCGCCGCAGGGCCGCGCGCACTTCCTCGTCGGAGGACGTGGGTGCGATCGCGAGGGCTTCGTAGAGCGTGGCCTTCATGTCGCCTGGCGGTCTGGCGGCGGGGATTGCCGGCGGAATGTTCGTTTAAAAGGGCAAGGCTGACAAGTTCGAGCAGCAAGAAGCGGGCCACGCAAAAATCGCCGGCTGCGCGGGCCGCGCCAATGAAAAGCGGCCCCGCAGGGCCGCTTTCATGTGCCGTTGGTCGTCAGTGGCGCCGGGCCGCCGGATGTCGGCAAAAGCACGGCCCGCCTCGTGGCGGGCGCGCAGCGGGACGTTGCGACCGGCGCGCCCCCTTGGGGGGCTGTGACCGAATGGGATGCCTCATCCCAGGCTTTGCTCGAAGCCTATTCCTCGGTCTTGGCGCTCTCCCGCGCACCGAGCTTCTCGCGGATGCGCGCCGACTTGCCGGAGCGGCCGCGCAGGTAGTAGAGCTTTGCGCGGCGCACGTCGCCCTTGCGCTTCACCTCGATCGACGCGATCAGCGGCGAATACGTCTGGAACGTGCGCTCGACGCCTTCGCCGCTCGAGATCTTGCGCACGGTGAACGCCGAGTTGAGACCGCGGTTGCGCTTGCGGATGACCACGCCCTCGTAGGCCTGGACGCGCTTGCGCTCGCCTTCGACGACGTTGACGTTGACGATGACGGTGTCGCCCGGCGCGAAGTCGGGGATCGTCTTGTTGAGGCGCGCGATCTCCTCGCGCTCGATCATGTCGATGACGTTCATTTCCTGGTTCCTTGTCGGCTCTCGCCAGAGGTCGGGTGGAAGACCACGCGACGTGGACGGCCTGGTTGTCGAATCTGCAATTGTACCAACGCGCCAACAACGGGGTCAGAGTACCGACTCCGACCCCGTTGACCGATGCGGGGTCGGGGTCCTTACTCCGACCCCGCCTCCAGCAGCCGTTGCTCTTCCTTCGTCAGCGTGCGGCGCGCCAGGAGGTCCGGCCGGCGCGCCGCGGTGCGCAGCAGCGCCTGCTCATGACGCCAGCGCGCGATCGCGGCATGGTTCCCCGACAACAGCACCGGCGGCACCGCTTCGCCGCGATACGTTTCGGGCCGCGTGTAATGCGGACAATCGAGCAGCCCCTGCGCGAACGACTCCTGCACGACCGACTCGGCGTCGTTGAGCGCACCGGGCAGCTGCCGCGCAAGCGCGTCGATCATCATGAGTGCCGGCAGCTCGCCTCCCGAGACCACGAAGTCGCCGACCGCGATCTCCTCGTCGAGCATCCTCACCAGCCGCTCGTCGACGCCTTCGTAACGGCCGGCGAGCAGCACGTAGCCGGCGTTCGCCTCACCTGCGAGAGCGACGACCTTTTCGTGCGTCAACGGCACACCGGCAGGCGAGAGGTAGATCGTGCGCATCGCCGCGCATCCCTCTTCACGCTGCGCAATGCGCGCCGCTCCGATCGCCTGCGCGATGGGCTCGGCCATCATCACCATGCCCGGCCCGCCCCCGTACGGGCGATCGTCGACCGTGCGGTGGTTGTCCGTCGCAAAATCGCGCGGGTTCCACGTGCCCAGGCGCCACAGCCCCCGCTCGCGCGCGCGTCCCGCGACGCCGAAGCGCGTCGCGTGCTCCACCATCTCGGGGAAGAGCGTCACGACGTCGATGCGCACGACGCTGTCCTCAGTAATCCGACTGCCAGTCGACGCCGATGCGGCCCGCCGCGACGTCGACGTCGTCCACGTACGCCGGCACCCAGGGGATCAGCCGCTCGCTGCCCTGCGCGTCGCGCACGCGCAGGATCGCGTGCGCGCCGTTGTCGATCACGCCTGCCACCTCTCCGAGCCGTGCACCGTCGCGGTTGACCACCACGAGACCTTCGAGGTCCGCCCAGTACAGCTCGTCGTCGGCAAGCGGCGGCAGATCGTCGCGTGCGATGCCGACGTCGGCGCCGCGCAGGGCCTCGGCGTCGTCACGCGTCGCGACATCGGCGATCGCCGCGACCAGCGCCGCGCCGTGCAGGCGCGCCTGCGACACGCCGCGTGCCTGCCAGGCGTCGGCGTCGCGCGGCCGCAGCCACCACTGCCGGTGATGCGTGAGCGCCAGCGGGTCCTCGGACCACGGCTGCACGCGCACCATGCCGCGCACGCCGTACGGCGCGCTGACGCGGCCCATCGTGACGATGCCGCGCGCGATGCTGGGCGACGCGGCGCGCCTCGTGTTCTTGGGCGTTGCGCTCAGGCGGGTTGCGCGGGCGCGGCCTGCGGCGCAGCTTCCGGCGCAGGTTGGGGCGCGGTCTGGTTTCCGCCGGCTGCCGACGACGTGGCGGCACGCTTGACCAGCATGGCGACGGTGTCCGACAGCTTCGCGCCGCGCGAGGCCCAGTAGGCGACGCGCTCCTGCTCGATGCGCAGGCCCTCCTCGTGCGCCGCCGCGACGGGGTTGTAGAAGCCGACGCGCTCGATGAAGCGGCCGTCGCGCCGGTTGCGCGAGTCGGCCACGACGACGTTGTAGAAGGGGCGCTTCTTGGCGCCTCCGCGGGCGAGGCGAATGACGACCATGCGTATTTGTCCTGGGTTACCGGGGTTGCCCGGAAAAAGACGTTGATATTACTATGAAAAGCGGCCGCGTGGCAAGCCGCGCGGCTGCCGCCCCTTGACCCCGACGCCTCCCCTGCCCAAGGCCCGCCTCGAGGCCCTCACCGACGGCATCTTCGCCGTCGCGATGACGCTCCTCGTGCTCGACCTCCACTTGCCCGAGCCCTCCAGCGGCGGCACGCTGCTGGACGCCTTCCTGCGGCTGGTCGACCGGCTCGACAACTACGTCATCAGCTTCGCGGTGCTCGCGGTGTTCTGGATGGGTCATCTGCGCGTCATGCGGCGCGTGAGCGAAGCCGATGCGCGGTTCGTCACCATCAATCTCGTGTTCCTGTTCCTCGTCACCCTCGTGCCGCCGTTCACCACGCTGCTCGGCGACCATCCCGACCTGCCGCGCCCGGCGGTGCTGTACGGCGGCAACCTGCTGCTGATGCTGGGATGCGAGATGCTGCTGTGGCACCGCGTGTGCCATCGCCTCGCCAACAAGTCGCTGGAGGATCCCGCGCTGACGTGGCGCGTCGTGCGCAAGCGCTACGAAGCGGCGATGGGCGTGGTCCTGCTCGGTGTCGCGGCCGCGTTCGTCGAGATCGCCATCGGCGCTTCCACCGGACTCGCCGCCTGGGTGTACCTGTTGCTGCTCGGCCTCGGCACGATGCGCCCGGTGCCGCGCTAGCGCATTCCGGGCAGCATGCCGCGCATGCCGCGCAGCATCTTCTGCACGCCGCCTTTCGCGACCATCTTCATCATCTTCTGCGTCTGCTCGAACTGCGACAGGAGCTGGTTCACCTCCTGCACCGTCACGCCGGCGCCGGCAGCGATGCGCCGCTTGCGCGACGCCTTGATGATCTCCGGCTTGGCGCGCTCGTGCGGCGTCATGGAGTCGATGATGCCTTCCACACGGGCGATCTTGCGCTCGTCGACCTGCGTGCTCTGCGCAGCGCGCGCGAGCTCCGCCGGCAGCTTGTCGAGCATGCCCGCGATGCCGCCCATCTTGCGCATCTGGGCGACCTGCGCCTTGAAGTCGGTGAGGTCGAATCCCTTGCCCGTCTTGACCTTCTTCGCGAGCTTCTTCGCCTGCTCGAGGTCGACCGTGCGATGCGCTTCCTCGATCAGCGACAGCACGTCGCCCATGCCGAGGATGCGTGAAGCCATGCGCTCGGGATGGAACACCTCGAGCCCGTCGATCTTCTCCGACACGCCCGCGAACTTGATCGGCGCGCCGGTGACGTGACGCACCGACAGCGCGGCGCCGCCGCGCGCGTCGCCGTCGAGCTTGGTCAGCACCACGCCGGTGAGCGGCAACGTGTCGCGGAACGCGCGCGCCGTGTTGACGGCGTCCTGGCCCTGCATGGCATCGACCACGAACAGCGTCTCCACCGGAGCGAGCGCGGCGTGCAGGTCGGCGATCTCGCGCATCATCTCCTGGTCGATGGCGAGGCGCCCGGCCGTGTCGACGATCAGAACGTCGTGGTAATGGCGCCGCGCGTGGTCCAGCGCCGCGCGCGCGATGTCGACCGGCTGCTGCGAAGGCTGCGACGGCAGGAAGTCGACGCCGACCTGTTGCGCCAGCGTGCGCAACTGCTCGATGGCCGCCGGACGATACACGTCGGCCGACACGAGCAGCACCTTCTTGCGCTCGCCCGCGATCAGGCGCGCGAGCTTCGCCGTCGTGGTCGTCTTGCCCGAGCCCTGCAGGCCGGCCATCAGCACGACTGCGGGCGGGCGCGTCGCGAGGTCGAGCGGCTCGGCGGTGCCGCCCATGAGCGCGGTGAGCTCGCGCTGCACCACGGCGACCAGCGCCTGGCCGGGCGTGAGCGAGCCCACGACCTCCTGGCCGATGGCCTTGTCGCGCAGGCGTCCGATGAAGTCCTTGACGACCGGCAACGCGACATCGGCCTCGAGCAGCGCGAGGCGAACTTCGCGCAGCGCTTCCTGGATGTTGGCGTCGGTGAGTCGCGCCTCGCCGCGCAGCGTCTTCGCGACACGCGACAGTCGATCGGTGAGGTTCTCGAGCATGATTGGGCGGCGATGCACGCGGCGCGAGCGTCCGCGCGCGTGGGGTACACTGAACCGGTGAACGTGCGTCGTGCCGCGCGCCCGTCGACAAGAAAGCGGCCGACGCTCCGGAGCCAGGTTGGACATTCTACTGCACGTGGTCGTTGCGGCGCTCTACGTCGTCGCGGCATGGCTGTGCCGGCCGTCGCGGGCAGGCGAAACGCCGGCACCGGTGCGGTCGGTCGCGATCGGGGTCGCCCTGGCCGTCCACGCCGCGGTGATCGCGCACGCGATCGTGCGGCCGAACGGTCTCGATCTGTCGTTCGTCAACGCGCTGTCGCTGGTCGCGGGGCTCGCCGTGCTCGTCGCATGGATCTCGGGCGCGCTGCGCATCCTTCCCGGCGTCGCGGCGATGATCCTTCCCGTCGCGGCGCTGTGCGCGGCGCTGCCGAGCCTCGCGCGCGGCCCGCATCTGTTCGCGTACGCCGACGCGCCGCTCGCGGCCGCGCACATCAGCGTGGCGCTGATCGCCTATGCGCTGTTCGTGGTCGCCGCGATGCAGGCCGTCGTGCTGACGGGCGTGGAAAAGCGCCTCCATCGCGGCGCGGCCCCTGCCGCGGGCGAGCACGCGCCGCCGCTGCTCACGCTCGAGCGCTATCTCTTCCGGCTGATTGCCATCGGCTTCGTGCTGCTCACCATCACGCTCATCAGCGGCTTCGTGTTCTCCGAGGAGCTGTTCGGCAAGCCCGTGACGCTCACGCACAAGAACGTGTTCTCGGTCGCCGGCTGGCTCACGTTCGCCGCGCTGCTCGTCGGACGCTGGCGCTACGGCTGGCGCGGGCGCGTGGCGCTGAAATGGATCCTCGCGGGAACCGTTCTGCTGGTGCTCGGCTATCTGGGGAGCAAGTTCGTGCTGGAGGTGTTGCTTCATAGGGGTTAGGGGCCCGCGTCCCTCGATCATCGCTCCTAGCCCTCGCGTCCATGGACTCCATCCCCCTCTCGACCCTCGGCATCGTCCTCGCCGTCCTGCTGCTCGTCTCCGCGTTCTTCTCGCTCGCGGAGACGGCGATGATGGCGTTGAACCGCTATCGCCTGAAGCACCGCGCCGAGCGCGGCGAGCGGGGGGCGCGGCTCGCCATGGCGCTGCTCGCGCGAACCGACCAGCTCCTCGGCGTGATCCTGCTCGGCAACAACCTGCTCAACGCCGCGGCCGCGACGCTGACGAGCGTGATCACCGTGCGCCTCTTCGGCCAGGGCGAGGTGTTCCTCGCGCTCGGCACGATCGTGATCACGTTCCTGATCCTCGTCTTCTCGGAGATCACGCCCAAGGTCATCGGCGCGAACTACGCGGACCTGCTGGGCCCGGTGACGAGCTACGTGCTGACGCCGCTGCTGCGCGTCGCCCGGCCCGTCGTCTGGTTCGTGAACCTGTTCGTCAAGGCCGTGCTGAAGGTCTTCCGGCTGCAACCCACGGGAGCCGAGTCGACGACCCTCACGCAGGAGGAGCTGCGCTCGCTCGTGCTCGAGGGCAGCCAGTACTTCCGCGGCAAGCACAAGACGATGCTCGCCAACCTCATGGACCTCGAGGCGATCACCGTCGACGACGTGATGACGCCGCGCAGCCAGATCCATGCGCTCGACATCAACGGGAAGCCGCAGATGCTGCGCCAGCAGCTCGCCACGTCGTACCACTCGCGCGTGCCGGTGTACGAGGACGCGCTCGACGACATCGTCGGCATCCTACCGATCAAGAGCGTGGTGCAGGTGTGCATCGGAGGCGAGATCGACACCGAGCGCCTGCGCGAGCTGGTGCGGCCCGCCTATTTCGTGCCGGCCGGCACGCCGCTCCTCACGCAGCTCCAGCAGTTCCAGTCCGATCGCCAGCGCCTGGGGCTCGTGGTCGACGAGTACGGCGAGCTGCAGGGACTGGTGACGATCGAGGACATTGTCGAGGAGATCATCGGCGAGTTCACGACCAGCGCGCCGGGGACCGGCGAGAGCGTGCGCCGCGAGCCCGATGGCAGCGTCATCGTCGACGGCATGGCGCTGCTGCGCACCCTGAACCGGCGCCTGGGCACCCAGTTTCCCCTGGAGGGGCCGAAAACGCTCAACGGCCTCATCGTCGAGCATCTGGGCGACATTCCGGACGCCGGCGTCAGCTTTCGCATCGGCGACCAGGGCCTGGAGATCCTCCAGACCCAGGACCGCGCCGTGAAGGTCGTACGCCTGCTCGCCCCGGTTGGCCGCCCGGCGGCGCCTTTACAAGCCCGACCCGAGCGGGCATCATCCTCCAGTTAAGTTTCATGCAAATGGAATAACCCCCGGTATCGCAAGATAAATCGGGCGGGGCGGGGCGCTCGCGGCATAAGCCTTGCTTCCCGCTGGTTTTTGATCGCATTCCGCCCAACGACCGCATGGCCACGCACGCCGCCGCCACCCGCAACATCAGCGGCCTCGCTCGCGCGCTCGCGCAGCACGGCGTCATGTCGGAGCACGAGGCGGAGGCGATGCAGACGCAAGCCCAGAGCGCCGGGGTGGCGTTCGTCGAGCAGATGCTCGCGGGCAAGCGGATGTCCGCCCAGCAGCTCGCCGTGTTCGCCTCGCGCGCGTTCGGGGTGCCGCTGCTCGACCTGACCGCCTTCGACCTCGACAGCGTCAACAAGGAATACGTCGACCTGCGGATGGCCCAAACGCGGCGGGTTCTGCCGCTGCACCGCAGGGGCAACCGGCTGTTCGTCGCGACGTCCGATCCCGCCAACCTGCAGGCGCTCGAGGAGGTCCGCTTCAAGACCAACCTCGTGGTCGAGCCGGTCGTCGTCGAGGACGACAAGCTCGCCCAGGCCATCGCGAGGCTGGTCGAGTCGAGCGGCATCAGCCTCAAGGACGTGGCCGGCCTCGACGAGATCGAGATCGGGCTGGAGGAAGGCGGCGCGACGCCGAGCGTCGAGGACGACAGCGAGGTGGAGGACGCGCCGGTCGTCAAGTACATCCAGAAGATCCTGCTCGACGCCATCAGCGGCGGCGCCTCGGACATCCACTTCGAGCCGTACGAGAAGTTCTTTCGCATCCGCTACCGCGTCGACGGCGTGCTCTCCGAGATCGCGCAGCCGCCGCTCGCGATCAAGGACAAGGTCGCGTCGCGCATCAAGGTCATCAGCAAGCTCGACATCGCCGAAAAGCGCGTGCCCCAGGACGGGCGCATGAAGCTCGTGCTGTCGAAGCAGAAGGCGATCGACTTCCGCGTCTCGACGCTGCCGACGCTCTTCGGCGAGAAGATCGTGATGCGCATCCTCGACTCGTCGGGCGTGAAGCTCGGCATCGAGGCGCTGGGCTACGAGCCCGACCAGCAGAAGGCCCTGCTCGACGCGATCCAGCGGCCCTACGGCATGATCCTCGTGACCGGTCCCACCGGCAGCGGCAAGACGGTGTCGCTGTACACCTGCCTCAACATCCTGAACCAGGCGGGCATCAACATCTCGACGGCCGAGGATCCGGCGGAAATCCAGCTTCCCGGCGTCAACCAGGTCAACGTCAACGACAAGGCGGGCCTCACCTTCGCGGCGGCGCTCAAGTCGTTCCTGCGCCAGGACCCGGACATCATCATGGTGGGCGAGATTCGCGACCTCGAGACCGCCGAGATCGCGATCAAGGCCGCGCAGACCGGCCACCTCGTGCTCTCCACGCTGCACACCAACGATGCGCCCAGCACGCTCACGCGCCTGCTGAACATGGGCGTCGCGCCGTTCAACGTCGCGTCCTCGGCGATCCTGATCACCGCGCAACGCCTCGGGCGGCGGCTGTGCCACTGCAAGAAGCCCGAGGACATTCCGCCCGAGGCGCTGCTGCGCGCCGGATTCAGCGAGGCCGACCTCGACGGAAGCTGGCAGACGTTCGGTCCCGTCGGATGCGACACGTGCAAGGGCAGCGGCTACAAGGGGCGCGTGGGCATCTACGAAGTCATGCCGATCAGCGACGACATGCGCCAGCTGATCATGCGCAACGGCAATGCGCTGGAGATCGCGGCGCAGGGTCAGAAGGAAGGCGTCCGCAACCTGCGCCAGTCAGGGTTGCTGAAAGTGAAGCAGGGCGTGACCTCTCTCGAGGAAATCGAGGCGGTCACCAATGAATAGCCGCGCCGCGTAAGGCGCTTCGGGATCGCCATGGCAACCACGACTGCAACCGCTGCGCGCCGCGACATTCGCGTCAAGGAATACACGTTCACCTGGGAAGGTGTCGATCGCAACAACCGGCAGGTGCGCGGCGAGACGAAGGCCGCGTCCGAGACGGTGGTGCGCACGAACCTGCGCCGCCAGGGCATCCGCGTCACGCGCCTGAAGCGCCAGACGTTCCGCGGCGGCAGCAAGGTCGGCGAGAAGGAGATCACGTTCTTCACGCGGCAGTTCGCCACGATGCTCAAGGCCGGCGTGCCGCTCCTGCAGGCGTTCGACATCGTCGCGCGCGGGCACAGCAATCCGCGCTTCTCGCGCCTGATGATGGACATCAAGAACAAGGTCGAGACGGGCTCGAGCCTGTCGGCGGCGTTCCGCGAGCATCCCGCGCATTTCGACGACCTGTACTGCAACCTTGTGGCGGCGGGCGAGGCCTCCGGCACGCTCGACGGCATCCTCGACCGCCTCGCGACGTACAAGGAAAAGATCCTCGCGATCAAGGGCAAGATCAAGTCGGCGCTCTTCTACCCGATCGCCGTGGTGACCGTGGCCATCGTCGTCACGTTCATCATCATGATTTTCGTGATCCCGGCGTTCAAGCAGGTGTTCGCGAACTTCGGCGCGACGCTGCCGATGCCCACGCTGGTGGTGATCGCGATCTCCGACTGGTTCGTCGCGTGGTGGTGGCTGATGGCGATCTTCGCCGCCGGAGCCGTGATCGGCTTCGGCGTGATGTACCGGCGATCGGAGACGCTGCGCTATACCGTGCAGCGGCTGATGCTGAAGTTCCCGGTGGTCGGCGCGATCCTCGAGAAGGCCGTCATCGCGCGCTGGACGCGCACGCTGCAGACCATGTTCGCGGCCGGCGTGCCGCTGGTCGAGGGCCTCGACGCCGTGGCGGGCGCATCGGGCAATGCCGTTTACGTCCAGGCGACCAAGCGCATCCAGACCGAGGTCGCGACCGGCGTGAGCCTCACCAACGCCATGACCAACACGCGACTGTTCCCGTCGATGGTCATCCAGATGACGCAGATCGGCGAGGAATCCGGCTCCCTCGACAACATGCTCGGCAAGATCGCGGACTTCTACGAGCGCGAGGTCGACGACGCGGTCGCCGCGCTGTCGAGCCTGCTCGAGCCCCTGATCATCGTGTTCCTCGGCGTGGTGGTCGGCGGCCTCGTCGTCGCGATGTACCTGCCGATCTTCAAGCTGGGAGCCGTGATCTGAGCGCTGCTCGCGCGGCCGCGCGCCCTGCTCCCGTGCGGCCATGCAAAGCGAGCCGCTGATCGCGCTGTCGCAGCCCCTGGCGATCGGCCTCGCGCTGGTCGTCGGGCTCTGCGTCGGCAGCTTCCTCAACGTGGTGATCCATCGCCTGCCGAAGATGCTCGAGCGCGGCTGGCGTGCGCAATGCGCGGAGCTCGCGGGCGGCACGCCGGCCGCGGAGCCCGCGTACAACCTGGTGGTGCCCCGCTCCGCGTGCCCGTCGTGCGGGCACAGGATCGCCGCGCACGAGAACGTGCCCGTCGTGTCCTGGCTCGCGCTGCGCGGCAAGTGCTCGGCATGCGGCGCGCGCATTTCCGCGCGCTATCCGGTGGTGGAGCTGATCGGAGGGCTGCTCGCGGCGTATGCGGTGTGGCGCTTCGGGCTCACGTGGAAGGCGCTCGCGGCGTGCGTGCTGCTGTGGACGCTGGTCGCGCTGACGGTGATCGATCTCGACACGCAGCTCCTGCCCGACGACCTGACGCTGCCGCTGCTGTGGGCCGGTCTCGTCGCGAACCTGTTCGGCCTGTTCGTGCCGCTGCAAACGGCGGTCATCGGCGCCGTGGCGGGGTACCTGTCGCTGTGGCTGATCTACTGGATCTTTCGCCTGGTGCGCGGCAAGGAAGGCATGGGCTACGGCGATTTCAAGCTGCTCGCCGCGCTCGGCGCGTGGCTCGGATGGTCGATGCTGCCGATCATCGTGCTGCTCTCATCGGTGGTCGGCGCCGCGATCGGCCTCACGCTGATCGTGTTCAAGGGCCGCGACCACAACGTGCCGCTGGCCTTCGGGCCCTACCTCGCGATCGCGGGCGCGATCGCACTGTTCTTCGGGCCGCAGCTCCTGCGCACGTTCTTTCCCTGACGCCTTGACATCCGTGATCGTCGGCCTCACGGGCGGGATCGGCAGCGGCAAGTCGGAGGTCGCGCGCGCGTTCGCGGCGCTCGGGGTCGACGTCGAGGACGCCGATGCCGTCGCGCACGCCCTGAGCGAGCCCGGCGAGCCCGGCCATCGCGCCGTGGTCGAGGCCTTCGGCGCCGAGGCCATGCGCGCCGACGGCTCGCTCGACCGCGACTGGCTGCGCGGCCGTGCGTTCAGCGACGCGGCGTTCCGCACGCGCCTCGAAGCGCTGCTGCATCCGCTCATTCGCGCGCGCATCGACGCTGCGGTGGGCGCGTGGCGCGGGCCCTACGGCCTGCTGGTGGTGCCGCTGCTCCTCGAGCGCGGCGGGGTACGCGAGCGGGTGGACCGCGTCCTGGTGGTCGATTGCCCCGAGGACGAGCAGGTGCGCCGCGTCGTGGCGCGCAGCGGCCTGACGTCGGCGGCCGTGCAACGGATCATGGCGACGCAGCTTTCGCGCGGCGTGCGCCTGGCCCAGGCCGACGACGTGATCGACAACAGCGGAACGCTCGCGGCGATGCAGGCACGCGTGGCGGAGCTCGATCGCGCGTACCGCGCGCTCGCTGCAGCCCTTCGACCGGGCACCGCGTGAGTTTTGGCAGAATGTCGTCTGTCCCGCCCGCGTCGACTCCCGTGATCCGTTACGAGCATCCGCTGAACGAGCGCATTCGCACGATGATGCGCCTCGAGGACCTGTTCGCGCGCGCGGGCCATTTCGCCGGCCAGGAGGACCCGCCCGAGCACCATGCGGCGCTGATGTCGCTGTTCGAGATCACGGACGTCGCCGCGCGCGCCGATCTCAAGACCGACCTCCTGCAGGAGCTCGAGCGCCAGAAGCAGCTCCTCGCACCGCTGCGCAACAACCCCCAGATCGAGCCGCGCGCGCTCGAGGCGCTGCTCGCCGACATGGACGCGGTCAACGCGCGGCTCTTCGCCACCACCGGCAAGGTGGGCCAGCACCTGCGCGACAACGAATGGCTGATGGCGATCAAGCAGCGCAGCGCGATCCCCGGCGGCGTGTCCGAGTTCGACCTGCCGGCGTATCACTACTGGCTGCACCAGCCGGCCGCCGTGCGAAGGCGCGACCTCGCGAGCTGGCTCGAGCCGTTCGAGCCGATACACGCCGGGCTCACCATCATCCTGCGGCTCCTGCGCGAGAATGCGCACGTGAGCCGCCACGTCGCGTATCGCGGCGTCTTCCAGCTGATGCTCACCACCACCAAGGTCGCGCAGCTCCTGCGCCTCACGCTCGCCCGCGACCTCCCCGGCGTTCCGGAGATCAGCGCCAACAAGTACGCGCTCAACATCCGGTTCATCGGCGTGTCGGGCATGGACCGCGGCACGGTCTACGACCGCGACGTCGAGTTCGAGCTCACGTTCTGCAATCTGTAGCGTGCCGGACGGCACGACATCGTCCCGTGCGCACGCCGTGACCGCGCCGCCCGCGTGGCGCTACGCCACCGTCGCGGCGCTGGTTGGCGTGTGGATGCTTGCGGGCTGGTGGCTGGGCCTGGATGCGAACGCGTATCTGCTGCTCGGCATCCCGCTGGTCGTTGCATTTCACCTCGGCGTGCGGCGCCTGCCGCTGAGCGCACTGTGGGTCGTGGACGCGCCTCCACTGCGGCTTACACGCCGCGCCATCGTCATCGCAACCCTGCTCGCGCTCGTGCCGCTCGCGGACCTGGTTGTCGCGTGCGTGCAGCGCGACGTGATTCGCATCGTGTTCTTCGCTGCCGCGATCGTGGGCGCGGGCGCGGCAGCGTACGCGTTGTCACACCTGGCCGTGCGCTGGCGCTTCGCCCTGGGCTACATGACGCTGATCGTCGCCATGTCGGCGGTTCTGTGGAGCGCGCTGCTCGCAAACGGTTCGGTGTCGCTGTCGGTCATGCCGGGCGGCATAGGGCAGCGGATTGCGATCGGCGCCTTGTCGCTGCTGGAGTATTTCGCGGTCGCCTTCGTGGTCGAGGAAGTCGCCTTTCGCGCGCTCGACCGGCACCTCGACACCGAGGCGACATGGCGTGGCTTGCCCTCCGGGGTGTACATTTCGGCGCTCTGGGGTTTGTGGCACCTGCCGATCGCGGGAAGCGCCGGCGTGGCGACGGCGCTGCAGCTCGTTGCAATACACATGCCCTTCGGCGTCGCGTTGTCTTACGCGTGGCGCCGCACGGGCAATCTCGTGCTGCCGGCCCTGGGGCACGCGATGGTCGATGCGATCCGCAACGCCCTGGTCGGCGTCGCCTGATGCGGCGGAACACGGGCGCCTCGCGGCGCTCCAATGCAGCATGAGCACCCCGCGCATCGTCAAGTGCCCGCAATGCGGCGAGCCGGTGGAATGGACGCCCCAGTCGCGCTGGCGTCCGTTCTGCTCCGAGCGCTGCAAGATGATCGACCTCGGCGCCTGGGCGAGCGAGGCGTATCGCATCCCGGCGACCGACGCGCCCGACGACGGCACGATGAGCGAAAGCGCGCCGGACACGCCGCAGACGTGCAAGCGATGATTGCTCAAACGGCCCAGGCGGCGCGGCGCAGCGCCACGCCATGCGCGCCGCAATCGATCGCGGCGTCCAGATCCTTCGGCGTCAATCCCCCGAGCGCATAGACCGGCACGCGCGTGCCCACCACTATCTCCGCGAACCGCTCGAACCCGAGCGGCGACGCGTGCGGATGGGTCGGCGTGGGCTTCACCGGCCCGAGCACCACGAAATCGACGTCCAGCGCTGCCGCGCGATCGACCTCGCGGCGCTCGTGGCACGAGGCCGCGACGATGAGATCGCGCGGCCGCTGCTCTGCCGCGTTCAGCATCGCCGCGGTCCAGTGCACGCCGGAAAGACCGAGTGCGCGCGCCGCGCCCTCGTCGCCGTTCATGAGCAGCGTGGCACCGAAGGGCGCCGCCAGGTCGCGCAGCCGTGCCGCGAACGCGTTGCGCCGCTCGACGGGCCAATCCTTCTCGCGTACCTGGATCAGGCGAAGGCCGCGCGAAAGCGCGGCCGACGCGCGGGCGAGAAACGCGTCCTCGCCCATGTCCTGCGCACAGGTGATGCCGTAAACGGCGGGCAGCGACAGGGCCGCGAGCACGCGCGTATTCGCCGGCAGCAGCGGACCGACGCTGAAGCGGCCGGGCGTCTGCCACGCGAACGCCTGGCCGTCGTGCCCGTGCAGCTCGCCGTCCCATTCGAACACGCGAAAGAACTCCAGCAGCACGTGCGCGTGCGGATAGACGAACTCCTGTGTGATCCACGGCGCGGCGCGGCGCACGGTGAGCCCGAGCTCCTCGTGAAGCTCGCGCGCGAGCGCTGCCGCCGCGCTCTCGCCCGGCTCGAGCTTGCCGCCGGGAAACTCCCAGTAACCCGCGTACGGCTTGCCGGGCGGGCGCTGGGCGAGCAGCACCTCGCCGTCGGCACGCACGACGACGGCCGCGGCGACGCGCACGATGCGCGTGTGCGGTGCAGCCGGCGTCACGCCTTGCGCGAAAGGCCGCGCGAGCCCGCGTAGTGCCTCGCGAACTGCCACGCCACGCGGCCGCTGCGCGAGCCGCGTCCGAGCGCGAACTGCAGCGCTTCGCGCGTGCGCGCTTCCGCGTCGCGTCCCGAGACGGCCTTGACCCCGAAATGCTCGAGCCACCCGCCGACGGCGGCGAGGTAGTCGTCCTGCGAAAAGGGATAGAACGAGATCCACAGGCCGAACCGCTCGGACAGCGAGATCTTCTCCTCGACCGATTCGCCCGGGTGCACCTCCTCGCCGACGTGCTTGGTCTCGAGGTTCTCGGCGAAGTATTCGGGAAGCAGATGGCGCCGGTTCGACGTCGCGTAGATCAGCACGTTGGACGTGGCGCCCGCGATGGAGCCGTCGAGCATGACCTTCAGCGCCTTGTAGCCGGCCTCGCCGGCGTCGAACGTCAGGTCGTCGCAGAACACGACGAAGCGCAGCGGAACCTGCTCGATGCGCTCGGCGATGTCGGGCAGGTCGGTGAGATCGGCCTTGTCGACCTCGATCAGGCGCAACCCGCGCGCGCGATACTTCGCGAGCATCGCCTTCACGAGCGACGACTTGCCGGTGCCGCGCGAGCCGGTCAGCAGCACGTTGTTGGCCGGCAGCCCCGCGACGAACTGCCGCGTGTTCTGGTCGATGGCCTTCTTCTGCTCGTCGATCGCGACCAGGTCCGCGAGGTCGATGAGATGCGGATGCGCGACTGCCTGCAGGTATCCTCGTCCGCCGCGCTTGCGCCAGCGCGCCGCCGCAATGCGCTTCCAGTCGGGGTCCGGCTGCGGCGGCGGCAACAGGCTTTCGACACGCGCGAGCACGGCCTCGGCGCGGCCAAGGAGCTGCGCGAGGCTCGCGTCTGGGTCTCCCTCTCCCCGCGCGCGGGGAGAGGGCTGGGGTGAGGGGCTGTCCCGCTTCACGACCGGTATTCGGCGTTGATCGTCACGTACGCGTGCGAAAGGTCGCAGGTCCATACCTGCGCGCTCGCGTTGCCGCGCCCCAGGTCCACGCGCACGGTGATCTCGTCCTGCTTCATCACGCGCGCGCCGTCCTCCTCGCGATAGCCGCAGGCGCGCCCGCCGTGATCCACCACGAGCACGTCGTCGAGCCAGAACGAAACGCGCGACGGATCGAGATCGGCCGCGGCGCCGTTGCCCACCGCGCACACGATGCGTCCGAGATTGGGGTCGGACGCGAAGAACGCCGTCTTGACGAGCGGCGAATGCGCGATCGCGAACGCGATGCGGCGGCACTCGTCCGCGTCGCGGCCGTTCGCCACGCGGATCGCGATGAACTTGGTCGCGCCTTCGCCGTCGCGCACGATGGCCTGTGCGAGATCCACGGCCACCGCCTCGATGGCGGCCGAGATCTCGGGGTAGCGCGGATCGGCGGCCGTGGCGAGCGGCGCGATCGCCGACCTGCCCGTCGCGGCGAGCACGAAGCTGTCGTTGGTGGACGTGTCGCCGTCGACGGTCGCGCCGTTGAACGACACGTCGGCGACGTCCCGCGCGAGCGACGCCAGCAGCGCGCGATCGAGCGGCGCGTCGGTGGCGATGAAGGCGAGCATCGTGGCCATGTCGGGATGGATCATCCCGGCGCCCTTCGCGATGCCGGTGACGGTGACCGGCCGGCCGTCGACGTCGAGCGTGCGCGAGCTCGCCTTGTGCACCGTATCGGTGGTCATGATGCCGCGCGCCGCGTCGAGCCAGCCGTCGGCACGCGTGGCAGCCCGCGCCGACGGCAGCGCGGCGATCAGGCGATCCACCGGCAACGGCTCCATGATCACGCCGGTGGAATACGGCAGCACCTGGGCGGTATCGCAGCCGATCAGGCGCGCCGTCTCCGCGCACACCGCCTGCGCGTCCGCGATGCCGCGCTCTCCGGTTCCCGCGTTGGCGTTGCCGGCGTTGATGACGAGCCCGCGGAAATCGACGCGGCGCGCGTGCTGCTCGGCCACATGGCGCCGCGACACGAGCACCGGCGCGGCGCAGAACCGGTTCTGCGTGAACACCCCTGCCGCAACGCTGCCCGGGTCCGCCACGATCAGCACGACGTCGTCGCGATCCCAGCTCTTGATGCGCGCGCGCGCCGTGCCGAGCGCGATGCCGGGGACGGGATGGATGTCTTCGGCGGCAGCCGGCGTGTAGCGGACGGGCATGGCCTCACCCTAATCCCTCTCCCGGAGGGAGAGGGACATCAGGCCAACCTGCCGTGGCAGTGCTTGTACTTCTTGCCCGATCCGCACGGGCACGGGTCGTTGCGGCCGACCTTCTGGCCCGCGCGCACGAAAGGCGGCGGCGGCGCGAGCGCGACGTCGCCGTTGTCGCCGCCCGTTCCCGCGCTCGCGAGCGCTTCGTCGTAGTCGGCATGCTGGTAGCGCACGTTGACCACCGGCGCCTCGGGCGGCGGCTCGACGGCCTGCACGTCCTCGCGCGTGCGCACCTGCGCAGTCAGCACGAACTTCACCACGTCCTGCTTGATGCGGTCGAGCATGTCGGAGAAGAGCTCGAACGCCTCGCGCTTGTATTCCTGCTTGGGGTTCTTCTGCGCATAGCCGCGCAGATGGATGCCCTGGCGCAGGTGATCGAGGGCGGCCAGGTGCTCGCGCCAGTTGTGGTCGAGCGTCTGCAGCATCACGCCGCGCTCGGCGGAGCGCATGAGATCGGCGCCAAGCTGCGCTTCCTTCGCTTTCCACACGCCTTCGGCCAGATCGGCGATGCGCTCGCGGATCTTCGCCTCGTCGAGCTCGGGATCGGCCTTCACCCATTCGCCGACCGGCACCTTGAGCTGGAACTCGGCGGCAAGCGTCGTCTCGAGCGACGGAACGTCCCATTCCTCTTCGACCGACTCCGCCGGCATGAAGCGGCGCACCGTGTCCTCGATCTCGCCGCGCACCATGTTGCGGATCGTATCGGCGATGTCCTGGCTTTCGAGCAGCTCGTTGCGCTGCTGGTAGATGACCTTGCGCTGGTCGTTCGCGACGTCGTCGTACTCGAGCAGCTGCTTGCGGATGTCGAAGTTGCGCGCCTCGACGCGCGTCTGCGCCTTGGCGATGCTGCGGTTGACGATCGGATGCTCGATCGGCTCGCCTTCCGGCATCTTGAGGCGCTGCATGATCGCGCCGAGGCGCTCGCCGCCGAAGATGCGCAGCAGCGGGTCCTCGAGCGACAGGTAGAAGCGCGAGCTTCCCGGATCGCCCTGGCGTCCCGCGCGGCCGCGCAGCTGGTTGTCGATGCGCCGCGACTCGTGCCGCTCGGTGCCCACGATGTGAAGGCCGCCGGCCTTGATCACCGCATCGTGGCGCACCTGCCAGTCGCCGCGCAGCGTGTTGATCTGCAGGTCCTTCTCGGTCTGCGTCAGCGTCTCGTCCTCGCGGATGCGCAGGATCTGCGGCTCGATGGTGCCGCCGAGCACGATGTCCGTGCCGCGGCCGGCCATGTTGGTGGCGATGGTGATCGCGCCGGGCTTGCCCGCTTCGGCGACGATCTGCGCCTCGCGCGCGTGCTGCTTCGCATTGAGCACCTGGTGCGGCAGCTTTTCCTTGTCGAGGTGCTTCGACAGGAGCTCGGAGTTCTCGATGGACGTCGTGCCCACGAGCACCGGCTGTCCGCGGTGATGGCAGTCCTTGATGTCGCCGATGATCGCGCCGACCTTCTCGTCGAAGGTGCGGAAGACGAGGTCGTTCTCGTCCTTGCGGATCATCGGCAGGTGCGTCGGGATGACGACCGTCTCGAGATGGTAGATCTGCTGGAACTCGAACGCCTCCGTGTCCGCCGTGCCGGTCATGCCGGCGAGCTTCTGGTACATCCGGAAGTAGTTCTGGAACGTAATCGACGCGAGCGTCTGGTTCTCGCGCTGGATCGGCACGCCTTCCTTCGCCTCGACTGCCTGGTGCAGCCCGTCGGACCACCGCCGCCCGGGCATCAGGCGCCCGGTGAACTCGTCGACGATGACGACCTGGCCGTCCTGCACGACGTACTGCTGGTCGCGGTGATACAGCGCGTGTGCGCGCAGCGCCGCGTAGAGGTGATGCACCAGCGTGATGTTGTGCGTGTCGTAGAGGCTCGACCCGGGCGGCGTGAGGCCGGCTTGCGCGAGCAGCGCCTCGGCGTGCTCGTGGCCCTCTTCCGAGAGCAGGACCTGGTGCGCCTTCTCGTCGACCCAGTAGTCGCCCGGTCCCTTCTCCTCGGCCTGGCGCGTGAGCTTCGGCGCCATCTCGTTCAGCCGGTAGTACATCTCGACGTTGTCGTCGGACTGGCCGGAGATGATGAGCGGCGTGCGCGCCTCGTCGATCAGGATCGAGTCGACCTCGTCGACGATCGCGTAGCTCAAGCCGCGCTGCACGCGCTCGCCCGGCGAGAACACCATGTTGTCGCGCAGGTAGTCGAAGCCGAACTCGTTGTTGGTGCCGTAGGTGATGTCGGCGGCGTACGCGGCCTGCTTGTCCGGATGGCTCATCTGCGACAGGTTCACGCCGACGGTGAGGCCCAGGAAGCGATAGATGCGGCCCATCCAGTCCGCGTCGCGCTGCGCGAGGTAGTCGTTCACGGTGACGATGTGCACGCCCTTGCCGGCAAGCGCATTGAGGTACGCGGGCAGCGTGGCGACGAGCGTCTTGCCTTCGCCGGTGCGCATCTCCGCGATCTTGCCGTTGTGCAGCGCGATGCCGCCGATCAGCTGCACGTCGAAGTGACGCATGTTGAGCGTGCGCTTGCCCGCCTCGCGCACGACCGCGAACGCCTCGGGCAGCACCTCGTCGAGCGCCGCGCCGTCGGCGACGCGCTGCTTGAGCTCGGCCGTCTTCGCACGCAGCGCCTCGTCGGAAAGCGCCGCGACGGCGGGCTCCAGCGCGTTGATGTCGCGCACGGCCTGCGCGTACTGCTTGAGCAGCCGCTCGTTGCGGCTGCCGAATATGCGTGTGAGGAGGTTGGTGATCATCGCGAAGAAGCCGATATGCCTAGCTGGTGCCCGATGCCGCGGATTGCAAGGGCCGTCGAGTTCTCATGGGCCGGTCAGGCCGACGGCCGCTTGCGCTCCGTCTGGACGCCTGCGGCCGTCGAACGTTCCGGGAAACGTGGATGCGGCGCCAACGCCGCGCGGCACTCGATGCGGCTATCCCGCGCCCTTGGCCAGGAACCGCGCAGGATTCTGCGGCACGCCGCGCAGCCGCACCTCGAAGTGCAGATGCGGGCCGGTCGAGCGGCCCGTCGTGCCGACGGTGGCGATCTTCTGTCCGGCCACGACCAGCTCGCCTTCCCTCACCAGCAGTTGCTGAGCGTGCGCGTAACGCGACACCAGGCCGTTGCCGTGATCGATCTCGATCATTTTACCGTACTCGGGGTGCGTGCCCGCGAACACCACGGTGCCGCTGGCGGCCGCCTGGATGGCCGTGCCGGTCTCGGCCGGGAAGTCGATGCCCTCGTGGAACGCACGCTGGCCGGTGAACGGGTCGATGCGATAGCCGAAATTCGACGAGAACCAGCCGTCGAGGATCGGCCGCAGCGTCGGCATGAATCGCCGATTGGCCGAGCTCTGCAGCAGCAGGGCCTCGAGCACGTTGAGCTGGTCGGTGCGCGCGTCCACTTCGCGCGCGAGCTTGTCCAGCATCTCGGTGAACTCGAGCAACGTCAGGCTGCGCGACGGGAACGCAGACGACTCGGCGCCGCCACGGCCGGGGACGGCGTCCGCCGCCTTCAGCGACTGCAGCTCCGAGGGCTTGAGGCCGGCCGCCTTGGCGAGGCGGTCGCGCATGTTGTCGAGGCGCAGCATCTGCGCCTGCAACTCGCCGAGACGCACTGCCATGGCGTTGAGATGGCCCTGCACGCGCTCCTGCACGCGCTCCATCTCGGCGCGCTGGTCGGCGAGCACGATCGCCTGCAGCCACGGATGCTGCACGGCGGCCGCCCACTTGAGCGTCACGAAGTTGAAGCCGAAGGTGAAGACGACGAACAGCGCGAAGAGCGCGAGACCGCCGCCCAGCCAGTGGCGCCAATCGAGCGTCAGCGTTCGCGCCCGCGCATGGGCTCCGGTCACCAGGATGATGTTCACGTCGTACCTCCCTGTCCCGGCCTTCGCGCCACGCGACGCAAGAGCCTTCGCTGCTACGTGCGCCGCAACGCGACGCGCCTTCGGATTCGCGATCGTGCGCTGCCGTCGGCTACCATGACAGCGACGCGGTGTCCCCCGCACCGCGCACCACGATCGCAACTTCAGTCGAGCGCCGCCTTGCCCCGTCCCGTTTCGCTTGCCCAGGTCTTCGAGCGTGACGCCACGCTGGCTGGCTGGTCCGAGCGGGCCCGCATCGAGGCGCGGCTCACCGCGCTTCTCCGGGCGCAGTTGCCGCGCGCCGTCGCCCCGCACGTGCGGGTCGCCGGCGCCGACGCGAAATGCCTGCAGCTTGCCGCGGGCGCCGGCGCCATCGCCGCAGTACTGCGGCAACGGGCGCCGGACCTGCTCGCCGCCTTGCGGCGCGAGGGTTTGGACTTTACTGAAATACGGGTGCGCGTGCAAGTTGCGGGCAACGCCCCTACCCGAACGAAAACGGTCTTGAATCAGGTAGATGCGAGCAACGCCGGATCGCTCTTCGACCTCGCGGAGCGGCTTTCCGACGGACCGTTGCGCCGCTCCCTGGCGCGCTGGGCCCGGCGCACCCGCGGGCGCTAGAACATCGGCCCGAGCATGGGGGCGAGCAGGCGCTCGGCCCCGAACATGACCAGCACGGCCGCGAGCAGGACGATCGTGAACACGACGACCTGCCCGACGAAGCGAAGATAGCGGCGGTCGCGCTTGATCACGTAGAGCACGAGGGCAACCCCGATTGCCGCGAGCGCCAGGAACAGCAGCAGCCGGACGACGACCACGTCGTCAGGCTGCGGCCGGGACCCAGTGGTGGAAAGCGAGCGGGACGTCGCCGTCCGCCTTGAACGTCACGAGGCGGAATGCGTCGGGCGCATCGAGGAGCGCGCGGGCGAGCGCGTTGTTCAACGCATGCCCGGACTTGAACGCCGTGTACTGGCCGATCAGCGCATGACCGAGCAGGTACAGGTCGCCGATCGCGTCGAGCACCTTGTGCTTGACGAACTCGTTGTCGTAGCGCAAGCCTTCGCTGTTCAGGACGCGCGTCTCGTCGAGCACGATGGCGTTGTGCAGGCTGCCGCCCTGGATCAAGCCCGCCTGCCGCAGCGACTCGACGTCCTGCATGAAGCCGAAGGTGCGCGCGCGCGCCACTTCCTTCACGTACGAGTGCTCGGCGAAGTCCACGACGACGTGCCGGTTCTCCGAGCCGAAGACCGGATGCGGAAAGTCGATCGTGAAATCGAGCTTGAATCCGGGGAACGGCTCGAAGCGCGCCCACTTGTCTCCATCGCGCACCTCGACCGGCCGCTCGACGCGCAGATAGCGCTTGTAGGCGCCCTGCTCCGCGATGCCTGCGGACTGCAGCAGGAACACGAACGGGCCCGCGCTGCCGTCCATGATCGGAAGCTCGGGTCCGGCGACGTCGATGTGCAGGTTGTCGATGCCGAGCCCGGCAAGCGCCGACATGAGGTGCTCGACCGTCGACACGCTCGCGCCGTCGAGCTTCAGCGTCGACGACAGCCGCGTGTCGCCCACGTATTGCGCCTGCGCGGGAATCGACACGGCGGTGGGCAGGTCGACGCGGTGGAACACGATGCCGGTGTCCGCGGTCGCCGGGCGCAGGCTGATCTCGACCCGCGCGCCGGTGTGGAGGCCTACTCCGGTCGTCTTGATCGCTGTCTTGAGCGTGCGCTGTTTGAGCATGGCGAGCCTAATCGACCATTATAGCGTTTGGCTACGAGGGGTTAGGGGCGAGGGACGAGGGAGCGTCGTGCGCATGCGCGCCGTCTGCAGGCCGCATACATGCGCTCGATGCTCCCTCGCCCCTCGATCCTCACTCCTCGCTCCTTGCATCAATCCGCCTGCTTCCTCAGGAACGCCGGAATATCCGACGGATCGAAGGCCGATGCGGCCGCGCTGAGCGACGACGGCTGCCGGCCGCGCCGCACGACCGCGGGCTGGTCGAGCTTGTCGTAGTCGATCGTTTCGGTGATCGTCATGCCCACGTTGTCGGTGCCGGTGCGCTCGACAACCGTCTCGAACACCTCCAGCTTGGGTGGACGCTTGACCTGCGCCGCGGCGCCACCGAGGCCCGTCGCGATCATGGTCACGCGCAGCCGGTCCTCCATCGCGTCGTCGATCACGGTGCCGACGATCACCATCGCGTCCTCGGCGGTGAACTCCTTGATGGTGTTCATGACCTCGTGGTACTCCTTCATCTTGAGACCCGCCGATGCCGTGATGTTCACGAGGACGCCGCGCGCGCCCGCGAGGTTCACGTCCTCGAGCAGCGGGCTCTTCACCGCCGCCTGCGCCGCCGCACGCGCGCGATCGGCACCGGCCGAGGTGGCGGAGCCCATCATCGCCATGCCGACTTCGCCCATGACGGTGCGCACGTCGGCGAAGTCGACGTTGACCAGGCCCGGGTTGTTGATGACCTCGGCGATGCCCGATACCGCGCCGTGCAGCACGTCGTTCGCGGCGGCGTAGGCGTCGATCACCGAGACGTCCTCGCCCAGCACGTCCATGAGCTTGTCGTTGGGGATGATGATGAGCGAGTCCACCTTCTTGGTGAGCTCCTCGATGCCCGCCGCCGCGACGCGCTGGCGCTTGCCCTCGAACTTGAAGGGCCGCGTGACGACCGCCACCGTCAGGACGCCGAGGCTCTTGGCAATGTCGGCGATCACGGGCGCCGCGCCGGTGCCGGTGCCACCGCCCATGCCGGCGGTGATGAACAGCATGTCGGCGCCTTCGATGAGCTCGGCGATGCGATCGCGGTCCTCCATCGCGGCATCGCGCCCGATCTCGGGCTTGGCGCCTGCGCCGAGGCCGCGCGTGAGCGTGGAGCCGAGCTGAAGCTGCGTCCGCGCCGTCGAGCGCTTGAGCGCCTGCGCGTCGGTGTTCGCGCAGATGAACTCCACGCCGGACAGGCCGCGGGCGATCATGTGCTCCACGGCGTTGCCGCCGCATCCGCCGACGCCGATCACCTTGATGATCGCGCCCTCGGGGTCCTGCTGGTCGATGATTTCGAACATTTGCGATGCTCCTGTGTACAGGGATCAGAGGTCAGGGATCAGGAATCAGAAGAGATTCCGGCCCCGCCGCCGCCCGCTTGGTTTAACTGCGCTCGTTGATTCCCCATTGCCGCAACTGATCCCTGATCCCTGATCCCTGATTCCCGATCCCTGACTAGAAATTCGCCTTGAACCACTGCTTCATCCTTTCCGCCACGCCGCCGATGCCGGTCACTTGCGCACGCGCGGCGGCGCCGCGCAGGTACTGGTCGCGTCCCTCGAGGAGCAGCCCGACCGCGGTGGCGTAGCGCGGGCTGCGCACGACGTCGGCGAGGCCGCCGACGTACGCGGGAATGCCGACTCGCACGGGAAGGTGGAAGACCTCCTCGCCGAGCTCGGTCATGCCCTGCAGCAGCGCCGAGCCCCCCGTGAGCACGATTCCGGACGAGAGCAATTCCTCGAATCCCGAGCGACGCAGCTCCGCCTGCACGAGGGTGTACAGCTCCTCGATGCGCGGCTCGATCACCTCGGCCAGCATGGGCCGCGAGAGCTTGCGCGGGCCGCGATCGCCGACGCCCGGCACTTCGATGATGTCGTTGGCGTCGGCGAGCTGGCGCAGCGCGCAGCCATGGCGCACCTTGAGCTCCTCCGCTTCCTTGGTCGGCGTGCGCAGCGTCATGGCGATGTCGTTGGTCACCTGGTCGCCGGCGATGGGAATGACCGCGGTGTGGCGAATGGCGCCGCCGGCGAACACGGCGATGTCCGTCGTGCCGCCTCCGATGTCCATCAGGCAGACGCCGAGCTCCTTCTCGTCGTCGTTGAGCACGGCCTTCGCCGAGGCGAGCGGCTGCAGCATCACGTCGCGGACCGTGAGGCCGCAGCGGCGCACGCACTTCGTGATGTTCTCGACGGCGGACACGGCCCCGGTCACGATGTGGACCTTGACCTCGAGGCGCACGCCGCTCATGCCGAGCGGCTCGCGCACGTCTTCCTGTCCGTCGATGATGAATTCCTGTGGAAGGATGTGGAGGACCTGCTGGTCGTTCGGGATCGCGATGGCTTTCGCCGTCTCGACCACGCGATCGATGTCGGCCTGCGTGACCTCCTTCTCCTTGATAGCCACCATTCCGCTGGAATTCAAGGAACGAATGTGGCTTCCGGCGATTCCCGTGTAGACCTCGGTGATGCGGCAGTCGCCCATCAGCTCCGCTTCCTCGAGCACGCGCTGGATCGACGCCATGGTGGCGTCGATGTTCACGACCACGCCCTTGCGCAGCCCGCGCGAGGGTTGCGTGCCGAGGCCGATGACGTTGAGGTCGCCGTCGTCGGTGATTTCCGCGACGATGGCGACGATCTTCGACGTGCCGATGTCCAGGCCGACGATCAGGTTCTTGTTGTCCTTCACCATGCGGTCACCCGCTCTCCCGTTCCTGGTGGTCAGCTCTTGTGGCTCTTGTCGGTCACGCCGGCGATGCGGGCGGCGAAGCCGTTGCGATACCGCATGTCCACGCGCTCGACCGGCTTGCCGGCGCGCGCGAGCGCGTCGAGCGTGCGCGGATACGCCGCGATGAGCCGCGCGAGGCGCGCGTCCGGATCGTCGCGGCCGAGCTCGATCGCGAGCGGGGCGCCCCGCGCGTCGGCACGGATCTCCCAGGCCCCGCGCGCGCTCAGGCTCACGCCGCGCACCTGAATGTCGAGCGCCGCGAGCAGGCGCGACCATTCGCGATAGCGCACGGCCACGTCGCCGCTCGTGCCCTGCGGCCCGGCGAAGTGCGGCAGATCGCCGTTCCAGTCGGCGACGAAGAGCTCGCCCTGCGTGCCCACGAGGCCGCCGTCCTTCCAGCGGGCGAGCGGCGCGTGCTCCTCGATTTCGATCTCGAGCCGCCGCGGCCACTGGCGGCGCAGCCCCGCGCTGCGCACCCAGGGAACGCGGGCGAGCGATTGGCGCGCGCGGTTGAGATCGAGCGTGAAGAACGTCCCCGACAGCTCCGAGCGCACGACGGCCTCGAGGTACGCCGCGTTGGCGCGCGCGAGCGGCGTGGTGACGACCACTTCGCGAAACGCGAACACCGGCTGGCGCACCAGCCACGCGAGAGCGGCGTAGAGGATCGCGGCGCACGCCATGACGGCCAGCGTGGCCGAAGTGGCGTTGAGCTGCCGCGGGTCATCCCACATGCGCGCTCCTCAGGATCTCGACGCAGAGCTCGGCGAATTCCATGCCCGACTGCCTGGCCGCCATGGGCACGAGGCTGTGACCGGTCATGCCCGGCGAGGTGTTGACTTCGAGGAACGTGTAACGGCCGTCGGGCCGCAGGATCAGATCGAGCCGGCCCCAGCCTTCGCAACCCACGACGTCGAACGCGGCGAGCGCGTCGGCGCGGATGCGGGCCTCGACGTCGGCGTCGATGCCGCTCGGGCAGTAGTACTTCGTCTCGTCGGAGAAGTACTTGTGCTCGTAGTCGTAGTTGCCCTGCGGCGCCTCGATGCGGATCAGCGGCAGCGCCTTCCGTCCGACGATCGACGCCGTAAGCTCCACCCCGGCGACGAACTCCTCGACCAGCACCAGCGAATCGTGCTTTGCCGCTTCCGCATGCGCGAGCGCGAGCTCGTCGTGGTCCACCCTGCTCACCTTGGTCAAGCCGATGGTCGAGCCTTCGCGTGCCGGCTTGACGATCAGCGGCAGCCCGAGCTCCGCGACAACGCGCATCCAGTCGGTGCGCGCGTCCACGACGCGATAGCGCGGCGTCGGGATGCCGCTCGCGAGCCACACGAGCTTGGTGCGCCACTTGTCCATCGCCAGCGCCGAGGCCATCACGCCGCTTCCGGTGTACGGGATCCTCAGCGTCTCCAGCGCGCCCTGCACCGTGCCGTCCTCGCCGAAGCGGCCGTGCAGCGTGATGAACGCGCGCGCGAAGCCTTCGCGCCTCAAGTCCCACAGGTCGCGCTCGGCGGGATCGAAGGGATGAGCATCCATGCCCTGCTCGCGGAGGGCCTTCAGCACCGCATTGCCCGAGAGAAAGGAGATCTCGCGCTCGGAGCTGGGGCCGCCGAGCAGAACCGCCACCTTTCCGAAGTCGTCCGTCGGTGTCATTCGTTCTCGCTCGCGCATCGCGTCGCTCGGCGTCCGCTTCGCCCTCCCGCACCCCCCGCTCCGCGGGCACCGAGTCGGGCTCGCCCGCCGGGCACAACCGCCACCTTTCCGAAGTCGCTCATGCCGCTTCACCTATGACGCGCACCTCCGGCTCCAGCAGCACGCCCGTCTTCCTGTAAACCACCTGCTGCACGTCCTGGATCAGCGCTTCGATGTCCGAAGCGCGCGCCGCGCCCTTCGGGTTGACGATGAAATTCGCGTGCTTCGGCGAGACCTGCGCGCCGCTGCGCGAGCGCCCCTTGAGGCCGCACGATTCGATGAGCCGCGCGGCGTGATCCTCCGGGGGATTGCGAAACACGCTGCCTGCGTTGGGCAGGCCGAGCGGCTGCGTGGCGATGCGCTTCTGCAGCAGCTGCTTGATGCGCGCACGCGCCGCTGCACCGTCGCCCAGTGGAAAGCGGAACCATGCCGCCGTGAAGATGCCGTCCGGCGGCGTGCCGTCCGCGCGCATCACGCTGCGATAGCCGATCGCGTAATCGGCAGGCGTGCGCACGACGAACGTCCCGTTCGGCAGCAGCACCTCCACCCGCGCGACGTGCCGCCACGTCTCTCCGCCGTAGCAGCCGGCGTTCATCGCGAGCGCACCGCCGACGGTGCCCGGAATGCCGGCCAGGAACTCGGCGTCGGTGCAGCCGTGCATCGCCGCGAAGCGCGCGAGCTTCGGGCTCGCGACACCGGCATCCGCGTAGACGAGACCGTCCGCGACCGCGAGCGCCGCGCCCGGGTTGTGCAGCACCACCACCGGGCCACGCACGCCGCCGTCGCGCACCAGCAGGTTGCTGCCGAGGCCGATCACCGTGGGAGGTCCGTACGCGCGCGTCTGGCGCACGAAGCTCGCCAGATCGTCGCGATCGGCAGGCACGTACAGCAGGTCGGCGGGACCGCCCGCGCGCCAGGACGTGTAGCGCGCGAGCGGCGCGCGCTGTGCCTGCGTCCCGCGCAGTCCGTCGAAGGCCATGGGCTCGAGCATCATCACGCGGCGGCGAGCTGTGCGGGTACGGTGCCGATGGACCCGGCACCCATGGTCACCACGACGTCGTCCGGGCGCGCGACGGCGCGTATCGCTTCGGCGACGTCGCTGACGTTCTCGACGAACACCGGCTCGACCTTGCCCGCGACGCGCAAAGCACGGGCGAGCGCGCGACCGTCGGCGGCGACGATCGGCGCCTCGCCGGCGGGATACACGTCGGCGAGCACGAGCGCGTCGACGGTGGAGAGCACGCGCACGAAGTCCTCGAACAGGTCGCGCGTGCGGCTGTAGCGATGCGGCTGGAACGCGAGCACGAGGCGCCGGCCCGGAAAGCTGGCCTGCACCGCGTCGAGCGTGACGCGCATCTCGGCCGGGTGATGGCCGTAATCGTCGATGAGCGTGAACGTCCCGCCGTCGCGGAGCCCGATGTCGCCGTAGCGCTGGAAGCGCCGTCCCACGCCGGTGAACTCGGCGAGAGCCTTGGCGATCGCGCCATCCGGCACGCCGACTTCCCGTCCGACCGCGATGGCCGCCAGCGCGTTCTGCACGTTGTGCTCGCCGGCCAGCGCGAGCTCGACGTTCAGGTCGCTCGCGCCCGCCGCGCGCGCGGTGAAGCGCATGCGCGCGCCGACGTTCGCGACGTCGACCGCCCGCAGCTGCGCGTCCTCGGCGAGACCGTACGTGACCAGCGGCTTCGCGATCTGGGGAACGATGTCGCGCACGTTCGCATCGTCGATGCACAGCACCGCGACGCCATAGAACGGCAGGCGTTGCACGAAGTCCACGAACGCGCGCGTCAGGCGCCCGAAGTCGTGGCCGTAGGTCTCCATGTGGTCGGCGTCGATGTTCGTGACCACCGCGAGCACCGGCGACAGATAGAGGAACGACGCATCGGATTCGTCCGCCTCGGCGACCAGGAAGTCGCCGGTGCCGAGTCGCGCGTGCGCGTCGACCGACAGCAGGCGCCCGCCGATCACGAACGTCGGGTCAAGGCCGCCTTCGGCGAGCACCGAAGCGATGAGGCTCGTGGTCGTGGTCTTGCCGTGCGTGCCGGCGACCGCAATGCCCTGCTTCAGGCGCATGAGCTCCGCCAGCATCAGCGCGCGCGGCACGATCGGCACGCCGCGCTCGCGCGCCGCCGCGACCTCGGCGTTGTCCGCCGGCACCGCAGTGGACACGACGATGGCATCGGCGCCGTGCGCATTCTCGGGACGATGGCCGAGGGTCACGCGGATGCCGAGGCGCACGAGGCGCTCGGTGACGGCCGATGCGTGCACGTCGGACCCCGACACGCGATAGCCCTGGTTCGCGAGCACTTCCGCGATGCCGCTCATGCCGGCGCCGCCGATGCCCACGAAGTGCACGTGCTTGACCTTGTGCTTCACCGGCTTGCCCTCCGCGCTGCGCGCGTGGGGCCTGACCTGCCTCCGGGGCGGCGCGTCGGGCTCATGGCGCGAGCGCGAGGCAGGCATCGGCGACCCGGTCCGCGGCGTCGCGCTTGCCGATGCGATACGCGGCGTTCGCCATCGCGAGCGCCTGCGCCCGGGTGAAGCTCGACAGCAGCGCGCCGAGGCGCTCGGCGGTCAGGTCGTCCTGGCGCACGGTGAACGCGCCGCCCGCCTCAGTCAGGAAGCGTGCGTTCGCCGTCTGCTCGTCCGCGATCGCGCCGGGCAGCGGCACGACGATGGCCGCCAGTCCCACGGCGGCGATCTCCGCGACGGTCAGCGCACCGCCGCGACACAGCACGACGTCGGCCCACGCATAGCGCGCCGCCATGTCGTCGATGAACGCGACGCAATCGGCCGCGACGCCGGCCTCGCGATACGCCGCACGCAGCGCGTCGATGTGCCGCTCGCCGGCCTGGTGCACGACCTGCGGCCGCGCGACTGCGGGCATCGTCGCCAGCGCACGGGGAACGCGGTCGTTCAACGCTTGCGCGCCGAGGCTGCCGCCGACCACCAGCAGCCGCAGCGGCCCGGTGCGTCCCGCGAATCGCTGCGCCGGCGGCGGCAGGCAGGTGATGGAGTCGCGCAGGGGATTGCCGACCCATTGCGCGTTGCGGCTTTTCATCGCCTCCGGGAATCCGAGCAGGATCCTGTCGGCGCCGTAGGCGAGCACCCGATTGGCGAGTCCCGCCACGGCATTCGCGTCGTGCAGCACCAGAGGCTTGCCGCTTGCGACGCCCATCAGCGCACCCGGGAACGACGCGAAGCCGCCGAAGCCGAGCACGAGATCCGGCCGCCGCCGCCGAATGATGCGCAGGCTCTGGATGCACGCGGCGAGCAGCGCGTAGGGCCCGAGCAACAGCGTGCGCACGCCCTTGCCGCGCACGCCGCGAAACGAGACGGCCTCGAAGTCGACGCCATGCTGCGTCACGAGCCGCGCTTCCATGCCTTCGCGCGTTCCGAGCCAGAACACGCGCGCGCCGCGCGCGATCAGCTTCGCCGCGACCGCGAGGCCGGGGAACACGTGCCCGCCCGTGCCGCCGGTGGTGATCATCACCGTCGTGGTCATACGGTGAACCCGCGCAGCAAGCGGCGATTCTCCCAATCGATGCGCAGGAGGATCGCAACGGCGACGCAATTGGCGACGATCCCGCTGCCGCCGAACGACAGCAAGGGCAGCGTGAGGCCCTTGGTGGGCAGCACGCCCATGTTGACGCCCATGTTGATGAACGTCTGCACGCCGAGCCACACGCCGATGCCCCAGGCGACGAGCGCGGCGAACGCACGGTCGAGGCGAACGGCCTGACGGCCGATCGCGTGCGCGCGATACAGCAGCCAGCCGAACAGCACGATGACCGCCGTCACGCCCACGAAGCCGAGCTCTTCGGCGATCACCGCGAGCAGGAAGTCGGTGTGCGCCTCGGGCAGATAGAGCAGCTTCTCGACGCTCGATCCCAGGCCGACGCCCAGCCATTCGCCGCGCCCGAACGCGATCAGCGAGTGCGAGAGCTGATAGCCCTTGTGCATCGGATCGGCCCACGGGTCGAGGAACGTGGTGAGCCGCTGGATGCGATACGGCGCCGCCACGAGCACCGCGCCGAGCGCAATGGGCAGCAGCACCGACAACCCGACGAACAGCCGCCAGTCGAGGCCGCCGAGGAACAGGATGCCGAAGCCGATCGCGACGATCACGACGAACGCGCCGAAGTCCGGCTCGAGGATCAGGAGGCCGCCAATCGCGGTCATCACCGCGAACAGCGGCAGGAAGCCGCGCACGAGCGTCTGCCGCAGCGGCTGCTCCGCGTGCAGGAACGCCGCCTTGCGCACCGCGTAGCTCGACGCGTACAGCACCGCCGCGAGCTTCATGAACTCCGACGGCTGCATGTTGACGATTCCGAGCGGCAGCCAGCGGCGCGAACCGTTGACGACCTTGCCGATGCCCGGCACGAGCACCAGCACGAGCAGCACGGCAGCGACGGCGAAGAGCCAGATCGCGAGGCGCTGCCAGACCTTGACCGGCATCTGGAACGCGACCGCGCCGGCCGCCAGCCCGACCGCGATGAACACGCCGTGGCGAACGAGGAAATACCACGCGTGATAGCCCGTGTGCGACGACGCCTCGGCCATCGCGATCGACGCCGAATACACCATGACGAGCCCCAGCGCGAGCAGCATCAGCGTGCTCCACGCGAGCGACACGTCGAACGTCAGCATGCTGCGCGACGGGGCGCGCGGCGCACCGAGCCGCCCGGCGAGGCTTGCCGTCTGCGTGAGGCGCCTACGCATCCGCCGGCTCCGCCATGTGCGCGCTCACGAGCGCGCGAAAACGATCGCCGCGCGCTTCGTAGTTGCGGAACTGGTCGAGGCTCGCGCACGCCGGTGACAGCAACACCGTGTCGCCAGGCTGCGCGAGCGCGAGCGCGCGCGCCACGGCTGCATCGAGCGTTCCGACCGTCTCCACCGGCACGCGCAGGCCGGCGAGCGCACGCTCGATCAGCGGCGCGTCGCGCCCGATCAGCAGCACCGCCCCGCAGCTGCGCTCGACCGATGCGCGCAGCGGCGCGAAGCTCTGACCCTTGCCGTCGCCACCCGCAATGAGAACGATGCGCGGCCCCCCCTCACCCTGCCCTCTCCCCGCGAGCGGGGAGAGGGTGCCCGACAGGGCGGGTGAGGGGGCCAGTCCATCCAGCGCCACCTGCGTCGCCGCAACCGTCGTGCCCTTGGAATCGTTGATGAACCTCACGCCCCCGACGTCCCCGACGTGCTCCATGCGATGCGGCAATGGCGCGAATGCCGCCAGAGCGGCGAGCATGCGCGCGTCGACGTTCGCCACCGACGACGCGAGCGCGAGCGCCGCGAGCGCGTTCTGGACGTTGTGCGCGCCGACGAGCGACAGGCGTGCGGCGGACGTGAGCAGCTCGCCGCCGCGCGCGAGCCATGCATCTGCGTCGCGCACCACCACGCCCCACTCTTCCTCGCTGTGGGGCACGCCGGCGCCGAACGTCTGCACCGTGCGGCCGGGCAGGCGCATGAGGCGCACGATCGCATCGTCGCGATTGAGCACCTGCACGGATGCCCTGGCGAAGATGCGTGCCTTGGCAGCCGCATAGTCGGCGAGGCCGCCGTAGCGGTCCATGTGGTTCGCCGAGAGATTGAGCACCGTCGCGGCGACCGGCGCGAGCGTGTCCGTCGTTTCGAGCTGGTAGCTCGACAGCTCGAGCACGAACACGTCGGGAAACGGCTCGCCGCTTTCGTGGCGCGCGAGCGCGTCGAGCACCGCGTCGCCGATGTTGCCGGCGACGACCGTGCGAAGGCCGGCCGCGCGCGTGAGCGCACCCGTCAATGCCGTCACGGTCGTCTTGCCGTTGGTGCCCGTGATGGCAAGCACCTTCTGGCCGGCCGGCAGCGCGCGCGCGAAGAGCTCGACGTCGCCCGCGAGCTCGGCGCCTTCGCTCACTGCCTGCTCGATCGACGGCTGATCCTTGGCGACACCCGGACTGATGGCGACGAGGTCGGCGCCTTCGAAGGTTCGCGAGGTGAGCGGCCCGGTCTCGAGCGGCACGCCGGAGAAATCGCGCCGCAGCGCCTCGGCGTTGGGCGGATCGACGCGCGTGTCCGCGACACGCACGCGCGCGCCGTGCCGCACGAGGTGCCGCACGAGCGAAAGCCCGGTGATCCCGAGTCCCAGCACGACGGCGTTGCGTCCGTGATATCGCATCAGCGCAGCTTCAGCGTGGAAAGACCGAACAGCACGAGGAGCATGGTGATGATCCAGAAGCGAACCACGACCTGGTTCTCCTTCCACCCCTTCAGCTCGTAGTGGTGATGCAGCGGCGCCATGCGGAACACGCGCTTGCCGGTCATCTTGAAAGACGCCACCTGGATCATCACCGACAGCGTCTCGATCGCGAACACGCCGCCCATGATCAGCAGCACGATCTCCTGGCGCACGATGATCGCGATGGCGCCGAGCGCGGCGCCGAGCGCCAGCGCGCCGACGTCGCCCATGAACACGTCGGCGGGATAGGCGTTGAACCACAGGAAGCCCAGTCCGGCGCCCGCGATCGCGCCGCAGATCACGGCGAGCTCGCCCGCGCCGGGTATGTGCGGGAAGCCCAGGTAGCGCGCGAAGATCGCGTTGCCGGTGACGTAGGCGAAGATGCCGAGCGCGCCGGCGATCATGACCGTCGGCATGATCGCGAGGCCGTCGAGGCCGTCGGTGAGATTCACGGCATTGCTCGTCCCGACGATCACGAAATACGACAGCGCGATGAAGCCCCACACGCCGAGCGGGTAGCTGATGGTCTTGAAGAAGGGCACGATGAGGTCGGCCTTCGGCGGCAGGTTCAGCGCGAAGCCCGACTTCAGCCACGCCACGAAGAGCTGGATGAAGGTGGCGTTGTCCGGAGCGGACACCGAGAAGGCGAGGTAGAGCGCCGCGAGAAGGCCGATCAACGACTGCCACGCGAGCTTCGCGCGCGCGGACAACCCCTTGGGATTGCGGTAGACGACCTTGCGCCAGTCGTCGACCCAGCCCACCGCCCCGAATCCGAGCGTGACGAGCAGGACGACCCACACGAAGCGGTTGTCGAGGTCGCCCCACAGCAGCGTGGTGATGCCGATCGACACGAGGATCAGCGCGCCGCCCATGGTCGGGGTGCCCGCCTTGGTGAGGTGCGTCTGCGGGCCGTCGTCGCGCACCGCCTGCCCGATCTTCATGCGCGCGAGCCACACGATCATCTTCGGCCCGATGACGAACGAGATGACCAGCGCGGTCATCGTGCCGAGCACCGCGCGCAGCGTGATGTAACTGAACACGTTGAACGCGCGCACGTCGCGTCCCAGCCATTCGGACAGGTAGAGCAGCATCAGTGCGCCCCGCCCGCTGCCGCGCCGGTGAGCGCTGCGACCACGCGTTCCATGCGCATGAAGCGCGATCCCTTGACGAGCACGGTGACGCCACGAGTGGCGGCGGTCTCGATGGCCGCAGCGAGCGCGTCGACCGACTCGTAATGCGTCGCGCCTTCGCCGAACGCCTGCGCCGCCTCGCGCGCCAGCTCGCCAGCGGCAAAGAGCCGCGCGACGCCGAAGTCGCGCGCATACGCACCGATCTCCCGATGGAATGCCGGCCCCTGCTCGCCCACCTCGCCCATGTCGCCGAGCGCCAGCCATCGCTCGCCGGGCGCGGCGGCCAGCACGTCGATTGCCGCGCGAACCGAATCCGGATTGGCGTTGTAGGTGTCGTCGATCACGACGGCGCCGTGCGTGCTAGTGCGCGGAACGAGTCGGCCGGCGAGCGGACGAAACGCCGACAGCCCGCGCGCGATCGCTTCGTGCGTCACCCCGGCCGCGCGCGCCGCGGTGGCGGCGGCGAGCGCATTGGCGACCATGTGGCGGCCGGGTACGTGAAGCGTCACCGCGAATGCGCCTTCCGGCGTGCGGATCTCGATTTCGCTGCGGTCGGCATGCAGCTCGAAGCTGCCGCCGACATCCGCGCCGCGCGCGAGCCCGAAGGTCGCGACCGTCGCCCGCGCGCTGCGCGCTGCGGTGCGCCACACTTCGGCGTGCGGATCGTCGGCGTTGACCACGGCGACGCCGCCCGGCGGCAACGCCGCGACGGCGTCCGCGTGCTCCTCGGCCACTTCGGCGACCGACCGCATGAATTCCTGATGCTCGCGCTGCGCGTTCGTGACGAGCGCGATGCTGGGTGCCACGATGGCTGCGAGCGCGCGGGTCTCGCCACGGTGGTTCATGCCGAGCTCGAACACCGCCAGCCGGTGATGCGCACGCAACGTGAGCACGGTCAACGGAACGCCGATCTCATTGTTGAGATTGCCGCTGGTTGCGGCGACACGCCCGGAGCCAACGGCGGCGCGGAAGACCGCTGCCAGCATCTCCTTGGTCGACGTCTTTCCGTTGCTGCCGCTGATCGCGACGACCGGCAGATCGACGCGCCGGCGCCAGTGCGCGGCCAGCGCGCCGAGCGCCCGCAACGTATCGGGCACGGCGATGAGGGCGCCGTCGAACGCATTCGCATGCGCCTCGTCCACGAGCGCGGCTACCGCGCCCTGCCGCAGCGCATCCGCGACGAAATCGTGACCGTCGAAGCGCTCGCCCTTGAGCGCGACGAACAGGTCGCCCGGCTGCAGGGTGCGCGTGTCGGTCGCCACCCGCTCGAACGCGACCGCCGGTCCCATGGCGCGACCCTGCATCGCGGCGGCAGCGGTCGGCGTGTCCATCATGCGACGCTCTCGGGCTGCAAGGCTTCGCGGGCGATCGCGAGATCGGAAAACGGCAGCCGCTTTCCCGCGATCTCCTGGTACGGCTCGTGGCCCTTGCCTGCGATGAGAACGACATCGCCCGCATGGGCGCTGGCAAGCGCGAAGCGGATCGCCGCGGCACGGTCGAGCTCGACCCGATAGCGGCGATTGCCCGCCTCGTGAATGCCCTGCGCGATCGCGTTCGCGATGGCTTGCGGATCCTCGCTTCGCGGGTTGTCGTTGGTGACGATCACACGATCGGCGAGCGACGCCGCGATGCGCCCCATCTGCGGGCGCTTGCCCTTGTCGCGATCGCCGCCGCATCCGAACACGCAAACGAGCTCGCGATCCTTCGCGACGATGGGCCGCAGCGCGGTGAGCGCCTTTTCGAGCGCGTCCGGCGTATGCGCGTAGTCGACGACGGCGAGCGGCGCATCGCCGCCGCCGATGCGCTGCATGCGTCCCGCCGGCGGCGCCACGCGGCGCAACGCGTCGAGGGCGGAAGCGAGCGGCACGTCGCTTGCGAGCAGCACGCCCAGCACCCCGAGCAGATTCGACGCATTGAACGCGCCGACCACGCGCGTCTCGATCTCGGCGCTGCCGAACGGCGTGCGCAGCGACAGCGCAAGGCCGTCGCGTCCCATCGCGATGCCACCCGCCGTGATGTCCGCACCGGACGATCCGTACGTGATCACCCGCTGGCCGCGCGCCTGCGCGTCGCCGGCGAGGTTGCGGCCGAACGCGTCGTCGACGTTGACGACGCAAGCGGTGAGCCCCGGCCACGCGAACAGCCGCGCCTTGGCCGCACCGTAGGCCGCCATCGTGCCGTGATAGTCGAGATGATCGCGCGAAAGGTTGGTGAAGAGCGCGACGTCGAAGGCAACGGCGTTTACGCGTCCCTGATCCAGGCCGTGCGACGACACCTCCATCGCGACGGCGCGTGCGCCGGCGCGACGAAACTGCGAGAGCAGCTCGTGCAGCACGCACGCGTCGGGCGTCGTGTTCGGCGACGCGGCCAATGCGCCGACGAGCCCGTTGCCCAGCGTGCCGATCACGGCGGCGCATCGCCCGCAATGCTCCAGCGCCTCGGCGATCCAGTGCGTGCACGACGTCTTGCCGTTGGTGCCCGTGACGCCGATGGTCCACAGCGAGGACGAGGGGCTGCCGTAGACGAAGTCGGCCACCGCCCCGACCGCCTGCCTGAGATGCGGCACGGCCACGTTGGGCGCATGCCACTGCGCATTCCAGTGGAAGTCGTGCGGCTCCCACAGCACGCCGGAGGCGCCGCGTGCGATCGCGTCGCCCACGAACGCACGGCCGTCGCTCTCTGTGCCGGGATAGGCCGCGAACGCGACGCCCGGCTCGACGCGACGGCTGTCCGCCGTGATGCGACGCGGATACGCGCCGAGGCGCGCCAGGATGGCCGCGACGTCGTTCATGTTTCCTCGCGCAGGTCGTCCCCCGGCGGCGGCAGCACGACGTTGTCGACCGGCGCATCGGTGGGCACGCCGAGCAGGCGCAGCGCCGATCCCATCACGCGCGAGAACACCGGGCCGGCGACGCTGCCGCCGTAGTAGTCGCCGGCGGACGGCTCGTCGATCATCACGGCGACGATCAACCGGGGATCGGACACGGGCGCGACGCCGACGAACGAGGCGACGTACTTGTGCGTGTACTCGCCGTTCTCGTTCTTGCGCGCGGTGCCCGTCTTGCCGCCGACGCGATAGCCGGGGATCTGCGCCTGCGGCGCGGTGCCCCCGGGCTTGGTCGCGAGCTCGAGCATGTGGCGCACGGCACGCGCGGTCTGCGCCTTGATCACGGGACGGCCGGCGACGGGACCGTCGGTCTTGAGCAGCGTCACGGGCTTGAGCTCGCCGTCGGTCGCGAAGATCGTGTACGCGCGTGCGAGCTGCACGAGGTTCACCGACAGCCCGTGACCGTACGACATCGTCGCCTGCTCGATCGGCTTCCAGCTCTTCGCGGGACGCAGGCGTCCGGACACCTCGCCGGGAAAGCCCGTGGCCGGCGGCGTGCCGAAGCCGGCGGCGGAAAACGTCTGCCACAGCGTCGTCGCGGGCATGGAGAGCGCGATCTTCGCCGCGCCGACATTCGACGACTTCTGGATCACCTGCTCGACCGTGAGCGGACCCGCGCGATGCGCATCGTGGATCGTGTTCGGGCCGATGGTGAGCTGCCCCGCTTCGGTGTGGATGACCGAGTCGGGACGCACCACGCCCGCCTCGAGCGCGGTCGCGATGGTGAACGGCTTCATCGTCGATCCCGGCTCGAACGTGTCGGTGAGCGCGCGATTGCGCATCGCGTCGCGCGCGGCCTTGTTGCGGCTGTTCGGGTTGTACGTCGGCCAGTTCGCGAGCGCCAGGATCTCGCCGCTGTGCGCATCGAGGATCACGAGGCTGCCGGCCTTCGCCTTCTGCTGCGCGACCGCGGCCTTCAGCTCGCGAAACGCCAGGTATTGCAGGCGCGAGTCGATCGACAGCGCGAGATCGCGTCCTGCACGCGGCGCGCGGATCGCCGCCACGTCCTCCACCACGTCGCCGCGCCGGTTGATGATGACCCGCCGGCTGCCGGGCGCACCACCGAGCCATGACTGCTGCGACAACTCCATGCCTTCCTGGCCCTGGTCCTTGTCGCCGGTGAATCCGACGATGTGGGCCGTCACCTCGCCGCCGGGATAATACCGTCGGTACTCGTTCTGCTCGTTGAGACCCTTGATGTGCAGCGCCATCGCGCGCTCGGCCGTCTCCGGCGCGACGCCGCGCGCGAGGAAGGCGAAGTCGTCGTGCTCGGCGAGGCGCGCGGAGAGCTTCTGCGGCGTCGTGTCGAGGACCTTCGCAAGCGCCGCGAGGTCGCTCTTCGAGATCTCCACGCGATCGGGGAACACCCACAGCGACTTGACCGGGGTCGAGATCGCGAGCGCGTCGCCGAAGCGGTCGACGATGCGCCCGCGATGCGCGGGAATCTCGAGCGCGCGCGACGAGCGCGCCGCGCCCTGCTCCTGCAGGAAGTCGTTGTCGAGCCATTGCAGGTACAACGAGCGGCCGAGCAGCACCAGGAACAGCAGGGCCAGCGTGCCGAAGAGCGTCAGCGCGCGCGGCCGCGACAGCATCTCCGTGACGGGCACGGGGCGCACCCGGCGGGCGAACGACGCGTTCATTGCGCGGCCGCCGGCACGTCGACCACCTCGACGCGATTGGGCGCGGGCAGCTGCATGCGCAGCGCGTCGCGCGCGATCTTCTCGACGCGGGCCGGCATGCCCCACGTCGACTGCTCGAGCGAAAGCTGGCCGTATTCGGTCTCGTACTGCCGCGCCTGGTCCTGCTCGCGCATGAGCTCGACGACCAGGCGCCGCGCCTGGTGTCGCGACGTGACGAGCGAGAGCGCGCATCCGACGAGCACGATCAGCAGCAGGATGTTGACGCGGGTCATTGCAGGAACGCCTCGATGCCGCGCGGCCAGTCGGCGGGCAGCGGTGCCTCCGTGCGCTCGGCGACGCGCAGCACGGCGCTTCGCGCGCGCGGATTGCGCGCGGCTTCCTCCGCGCTCGGCCGGATGGCGTGGCCCACCGCGGCCAGCGGCGGGTCGGGCAGGTCCGCACTGCGCAGCGGCACGCGGGCAAGGCGGCTGTCGCCGCCGAAGGGCTTGGACGCGGCGGCGATGAAGCGTTTCACGCGGCGGTCCTCGAGCGAGTGGAACGCGATGACCGCGAGCCGCCCCCCGGGCGCGAGGCGCGCGGCGACGCGCGGCAGAGCGGCGGACACCTCGTCGAGCTCACGGTTCACCGCGATGCGGAGCCCCTGGAACGTCCGCGCAGCCGGATCCTGACCCCAATCACCCCGCGTGCGCGCGCCGACGGCTTGGGCAACGATGCGGGCGAGCTGCCGCGTCGTCTGGATGGGTGCGTGCCCGCGCGCCTGCGCAATTGCTCTTGCAATCGATTGAGCAAACCGTTCCTCACCATAGTCGCGGATGACCTCCGTCAATTCGCGCACGTCGGCGCGCGCGAGGAATTCGGCCGCGCTCTGCCCGCGCGTGGGATCCATGCGCATGTCGAGCGGGCCGTCGAAGCGATACGAGAAGCCGCGCGACGGATCGTCGAGCTGCGGCGACGACACGCCGAGGTCGAGGAGCGCCCCGTCGATGCGCGCCACGCCGAGCTCGTCGAGCACGGCACCGAGCTCGGAGAACCATGCGCGCCGGAACGTGAAGCGGCGATCGCGGAACGCGCGCGCGCTCTCTTCGGCGGCAGGATCGCGGTCGAGCGCGACGAGGCGCCCGTCGGCTCCGAGCCGTTCGACGATCGCGCGTGCATGCCCGCCGCGGCCGAACGTGGCGTCGACGTAGGTGCCCCCGGCACGGATCGCCAGCGCCGCGATCGTTTCGTGCAGCAGGACGGGGACGTGTTCCACATCGGTCTACAGTGAAACGCCGTCGAGCTCGGGCGGCAGGCCCTCGGCGGGGAACGCGATCGTCTGCGCGGTCTGCGCGGACCATTGCGCCTCGTCCCACAGCTCGAACTTCTGGCCCTGTCCGACCAGCACGACCTGCTTGTCGAGCGATGCGTACCGACGCAGCGCCGGCGGCACGAGGATGCGTCCCGCGGCATCGAGCTCGACGTCGTCGGCATGGCCCACCAGCAGCCGCTGCAGGCCGCGAATGCGCTCGTTGAACGACGACAGCGACATGAGCCGCGCCTGGATGGGCTCCCACGCCGCCAGCGGATAGAGCAGCAGGCAGCGGCTGGGGTCGGCGGTCAGCACCATGCGGCCGCCGCTCACGGCCGCCAGCGCTTCCCGGTGGCGCGTGGGAACCGCGAGCCGGCCCTTGGCGTCGAGGGCGATCTGCGTCACTCCGCGGAAGACAGGCAGCGGCGCGCCCGCTCCGGACCCGTTTCCCGTCACCGTCTCAGCCTCCCCGCCGCCCATCCCGCGCCTCGACTTTGGGTTGGCAGTGAGCGTTCACTAACGCGCGTCGGTAACGCGTCGGTAGTTGCCCACTTCAACCCACTTTTTCCCACCTCGAAGCACTATACGCGGCGCCCGGAACGTCGGTCAACAGTTTTTCATCGCCGGAACAAGGACTTAAGCCAAAAAATGCAACATTAGCGAAAGCGCCGTTAAATGAAGCACTTAGCGCATAAAAACGATGTATTTTGGGAAGAAAAACAAGCGTCTACCGCTCGTCGGCTGGACGAACGTTCGATTTGCCGCGAACTGACGGTGAAAATGGGCGCTTTTCCACCTTTGCATGCCGCGGCAAGTCGAGGAGGCGGTCCGCCGCACTGCAGCGGCGCCAGGCGCGACGCGGGGTACTGCGGGGAGCCGATGCGCAGGACCACGCGAGGCCAGCCGATTCACCGGCGCTCCGAGGAGGCCGAGGCAGCCCG
>DASXAF010000027.1:0-116351 GCA_036406955.1 Casimicrobiaceae bacterium | reverse complement strand
CGCGTGGGCGCGCGTGGTGCGCGCGTTCGCATGGCGACCGTGGATCACGCCGACGCTGCTGGCCGCGGCTTTCGTCGCAGGCTTTGCCGTCGACCACATCGGCGCCGCCGGTCGCGTCAACGTGCTGGCGCCCCCGGTCCTCGGCGTGCTCGCCTGGAACATCGCGGTTTACATCGCATTGGTCGTACGCCACGTCGGCCCATGGCGCGCCCGGTCCGCGGACCGTCCCGGCCCATTGCGCCGCGCGCTGGCGGCGCTTGCCGTGCACACGCCGCGCGCCGCGCGTGGCCCCGCGACCGCGCCCTTGCGCCGCGCGATAGCGGCGTTCATCGCGACCTGGACGCATCGCACCGCGTCGCTGTACGCGGCACGCGCGACGCGCACGCTGCATCTCGGGGCCGCTTTCCTTGCCGCGGGCTTGCTCGCCGGCATGTATCTGCGCGGCCTCGCCTTCGAGTACCGCGCAAGCTGGCAGAGCACGTTTCTCGGGCCCGATGCCGTGCACACGATCGTTGCCGCGGCGCTTGCGCCGGGCGCGTGGCTCACGGGTCTCGCCGTGCCGGACGTCGCGCACATCGCATCGATACGCGCCGGCGCCGATCCGGGAAGCGAGAATGCGGCGCGTTGGGTCCATCTCTATGCCGCCACGGTAGCGATCGTGGTGATCGTTCCGCGCCTGGCGCTCGCGCTGATGGCCGCGATCGGAGAGTGGCGCCGCGCGAAGGCGCTCGCGCTCCCGCTCGGCGAGCCGTATTTCCGCGCCCTGCTGCGAAGCTTCGAGGCCGGCCCGTATCGGATCCGCGTCGTTCCCTACAGCTTCACGCTCACGCCGCTCGCGCAGAACGCCTTGCGAGCCGTGATCGCACGCGGGTTCGGCGCACTCGGCGAGGCGACGGTGGCGGAAGGTGTCGCATACGGCGCCGAAGACGCGCCGTCCGCCGCTGTCGTGCCGCCCGAGACCAGCCTCGTGATCGCGCTCTTCAACGCGGCGGCAACGCCCGAGACGGAGGCGCACGGCGCATTCGCGCGCGCGCTGACCGCCGAGGGCCGCGACGTGCTCGCGCTGGTCGACGAAAGCGCGCTTCGCGCGCGCTGGCCGGACGACGCCGCGCGGCTCGAGCGGCGCCGCGCGGCGTGGCGCGAGGTGCTCGACGGCGCCCGCGTCGCGTGCGCGTTCGTCGATCTCGCCTCGCCCGATTTGCCCGCTGCGGAGATCGACATCACGCGCGCAGCCGCGCGATCGGCGCATTAGCATGCCCGACACCATCGCGCTGTGCCTCGTCTCGCACACGAACACCGGCAAGACGACGCTCGCGCGCACGCTGCTCGCGCGCGACGTCGGCGAGGTGCGCGACGCCGCGCACGTGACGATCGAATCCGCCGCCTATGTCGTCGCGGAAACGCCGGCGGGCGATCGGTTGGAGCTGTGGGACACGCCGGGCTTCGGGGACAGCGCGCGGCTTGCACGGCGGCTCGCCGCGCACGGCGACCCCATCGGCTGGTTCCTCGCGGAGGTCTGGGACCGCTTTCGGGAGCGGCCGTCGTGGCTCGCGCAAAAGGCGGTGCGCAGCGTGCGCGAGCGGGCCGATGTCGTCCTCTACCTCGTCAACGCGACCGAGGTCCCGCGCGACGCAGGCTACCTCCAGCCCGAGCTCGAGATCCTCGCCTGGATCGGCAAGCCGGTCGTCGCCTTGCTGAACCAGACCGGACGTCCCAGGCCGCGCGAGGAAGAAGCCGCCGAGGTCGATCGCTGGCGCGATGCGCTCCAGCCTCATCCGCTCGTTCGCGCCGTGCTGCCGCTCGACGCATTCGCGCGCTGCTGGGTGCAGGAGGCGGTGCTGTTGCGCGCGGTGCGCGAGGCGCTGCCCGCATCGCGCGAGGCCGTGTTCGACACCCTCGCAGGCGCGTGGGAAGCGCAGCGCATCCTGCAATTCGACGCGGCGATGGACGCGCTCGCGCGGCCGATCGCGAACGCCGCGCTGGATCGCGTGACGCTTGCCGGCATCGGCCTGCGAAGCGCCTGGCAGACGGTGGGCAGGGCCGTGGGCCTGCGCAAGGGCGAGCCCGACGACGCGGCCTCGCAGGCGATGCGCGAGATGGCTTCGCGTCTCGACGCCGCGATTCGCGCGAGCACCGATGCGCTCATCGCCATCCATGGCCTCGCAGGACGCGCCGCGCAGGACGTGGTGACGCGCCTCGCGGCGAACCTCACGACGAGCGCGCCCGTCCATGAAGGAAAGGCCGCCGTCGTCGGCGGCGTCGTGTCGGGCGCCCTGTCGGGCCTGGTCGCCGATCTCGCCTCGGGCGGCGTGACGTTCGGCGCCGGGATGGTTGCCGGCGGGCTGCTCGGCGCGCTGGGCGGTGCGGGCCTCGCGCGCGGTTACAACGTCGTGCGGGGCACGACCAGCACGGAAGTTCGCTGGAGCGACGCCTTTCTCGACAGCCTCGTCGTGGGCGCCCTGCTCCGCTATCTCGCGGTCGCGCATTACGGCCGAGGCCGCGGCGACTGGACGCAATCCGAGCACCCCGCGTTCTGGCGCGACGTTGCGGTGCGCGAGATCGAAGCGCACAAGGCCGACTGGGTCGCGATGTGGCGCGACTCCGCCGGGCGTGATGCCGCGGCTTATACGCCGCGCGTCGCCGCGGCACTGCGCGCGAGCGCAGTCGCCGTGCTCGATGCGCTCTATCCCGGCGCCATGCCGGCGCTCGCGCGCACCACGCCGCGCGCGTGATGGCGTATCCGCGGCATGGAGGAACGACGGCGAGCGGGCGCCGTCCGATCCATTGAGGAGGACCGTCGTGGCCGGAAGCCGCATCGCGGTCTACGGCGCCATCGCGGCCAACGTCGCGATCGCCGTCACCAAGTTCACCGTCGCCGGCATCACGGGCAGCTCGGCCATGATGGCCGAAGGCATCCATTCGGCCGTCGACACCGGCAACGGGGCATTGCTGCTGGTCGGCCTTCGGCTGAGCGAGCGCGAGGCCACGCCGGAGTTTCCGTTCGGTCATGGCAAGGAGCTGTACTTCTGGAGCCTGATCGTCGCCGTGGTCATATTCGGCGTGGGCGGTGTCACGTCGGCCTGGCAGGGTGTGCTGCACGTGATCGACCCGCCGCACATCCGCGACCCGGGCTGGAATTACCTCGTCCTCGCGCTCGCCGCCGTGTTCGAGGGCGCGAGCTTCACCATTGCGTTGCGCGCGTTCCGGCGCGAAGCGGGCACGCGGCCGTTCTGGCAGGCGCTGCACGCGAGCAAGGACCCGACGACGTACACGGTGCTGGCGGAGGACTCGGCCGCCTTGGTGGGGCTGGCGTTCGCAGCAGCGGGCGTGTTCGCGAGCACCACCTTCGACATCGCGATCGCGGATGGCGCCGCGTCGATCGCCATCGGCGCGCTGCTCGCGGGTGTCGCCATCGTGCTGATCCGTGAGGCGCGCGGCCTTCTCATCGGCGAAGGCATCCGTCCCGAGACGGCGGTCGACATCCGCACCCTGATCGGCGAAAACCCGGTCGTGCGCCGAGTCGCGCGACCGCTGTCGATGTACATCGGCCCCGACGAGGTGCTTCTGACCGTCGACGTCGAGTTCGACCCCGACGCGCCGGCGTCCGCCGTTGCGGCCGCGGTCGCGTCGATGGAGGACGCGATCCGCGCGCGCTATCCCAAGATCACGCGCATCTACATCGAGGCGCGGCCGCTCGAAGCGGCGCGCTCACCAGGCCGCCAGGAAGGCGCGCACGCCTGACGCGTTCGCGGCGCGCGCCTGCACGCACAGGTCGATCGATTCGAGCGCCTGCGCGAGGTTGCGCGGACCGCCGGCGTAGCGCTCGATGCGCGGGCGCCAGAATGCCTCGACGTCGTTGCGCTCGCGCGCCGTGCAGAGCCGCTCGGCGTAGCCCGGCCAGCCGCCGGGCCGGTCGCGCTCGACGCGCGCCTCGAGCGCGTCGAAGTGCGTGGCGATGAAATCCGTGACGGTCCGCTGGGGACGAAACGGCCCGATGCTGAAGCGCAGCGCCGTGAGGCTTTCGCGGATGTCGATGGCGGGGTCGAGCAGCAGGCCCATCGAACGCCGCAACAGCGCCGGATCGGCGAACGAGAACAGCGCGACCATCAGGTTGCGCCGGTCGACCTCGTCGCGCGTGCGCGCAAGTTCGGCGCGCATCGCGTCGAGCAAGGCCGAATCGCCGGTCTGTGCCGCAACGGCCAGCACGCTGTCGACCATCGTCGGATCGACGGCCTTGCGGTCGGCGAGCCATGCGTGCGCGAGGCGACGAGCCTCGGCCGCGAGCTTCGGGTCGTCGGGCCCGACGAAGCGCACCAGCGCCCGCCGCAGCAACTGCGCATCGTCGTCTTCGCCGCGTACCGGCGCGAACCCGAGCTTGCGGGCCCGCGGTCCGAAGGTCGCGCGCACGAACGCCGTGAAGCGTGCGCGCTCGTCGTCGGCAACCAGGTCGTCGCGTACGAACTGCGCGAGATCGATGGCTGCCATCGCCACGTGCCGCTCCTTCGCGCGCGCACCGATGCGCAGCCAGCGCAGCGCCTCGCGCGGGTCGACCGCACCCGCACGCAACAGCTCGCGCAGGTCGTGGATGAGGCTCGCACGCTCGGCTGCCGGCAGGGCGGCCTGGTGGGCGCGCAAGCGCGCGAGCAGGTCTCCGCGATAGTCGGCGAGGTAGTAGCCCTGCCCGCCCGCATTGGCAAAGACGTACGCCGGGCAGCCATTGCCGAGCGCGAGGCTCGTCGACGCGCCGTCGAGCAGCGTGCACGCCTCGTGCGCGCGTCCGCCGCTCTCGTAGCGCACGCAGACGGGAACCTGCCAGCGCTGCCCGCCCGCCGCGACGGCGCCGACCGGCGTGTAGCGGCTTTGCGTCAGCTCGAGCCTCGCCTGCTTGCGCTCGCACGCGAGCTCGACGGCGACCCGCGGCACGCCGTTCTGGTCGAGGAAGGTCGAGAGCGCCGGTGCGACCGGACGCCCGCTCGCCTGCGACAGCGCGGCGGTGAAATCGGCGAGCGTCGCAGTGCCGTCCGCGCGCGCCTCGAGATAGCGGCGGATGCCTTGCCGGAACGGCTCGGGGCCGATCCAGCGCTCGAACATGCCGAGCACCGTCGCGCCCTTGTCGTAGGTGATCGCGTCGAAGGCGTTGTAGATGTCGCCGCGCGCGACGATGGGCTCGCGAATGCGCCGGGCCGACGACAGCGCGTCCTCGGCCATGGCATGCGCGCGCGCTTCGACGCCCGCAGCGCCGTGCTCGTACTCCGGGCGCCAGCGGTCGACGACCTTGTCGGCCATCCAGGTCGCGAACGACTCGTTGAGCCAGATGTCGTCCCACCACGCCGGCGTCACGAGATCCCCGAACCACTGGTGCGCCATCTCGTGCGCCGCCACGCTCACGCTCCAGTGACGGAAATACGCGGTCTCGGCATCCGGCTTCGCCAGGACGTTGGGCATGCCGTACGTGATCAGGCCCGCGTTCTCCATCGCGAAACCCACGGTCAGCGGAATGGCGACCTGGTCGAGCTTGGGATAGGGATGCGCAATCCCGAACCACCGCTCGAGCTCTTCGAAGAGCTGCGGATACGCGCGCGCCGCGAAACGCGCTTCGGTGGCGTGTCCGCGCGGCACGACGATGCGCATCGGAGTGTGGCTCGAACCGACGCGGCCGGCGTCCACCGCCTCCCAGGGTCCCACGGCGAATGCCACCAGATACGACGGCAACGGTCGCGTCGTCGCGAACCGCACGCGCTTCATGCCCTCGCCGTCCGGCGACTCGCCGGCCGCGGGCGTGTTCGCCAGCGCGACCTGCCCGGCGGGCACGCGCAGCGTGATGTCCCACGGCACCTTGAATCCCGGCTCGTCGAAGCAGGGAAACGCCCGACGCGCCGATGTCGGCTCGAACTGCGTCATCGAATACCACGCCCCGTCGTTCTGCAGCGTGAAGATGCCGCGCGTCGAGTTGCCGCTCTGCCCGGCTTCGAACGCGAGCTCGACGCGGTGCGAGCCGGCCGGCAAGGGCGGATCGAAGGTCAGGCCGAGGAATTGATCATGTCCGGTGACCATACCGACGCGCGTCGCGGCGTCGCCGACGCTCGCGTGCGTCACCTTCAGATCCTCGGCGTTGAGCCACAGCACGGCGTGCGGGCTCGCGAGCGCGACATCGATCGCAATCTCGCCCGCAGCCGTTTGCGCACCGGGCACGACCGTCAGCGTCAACGCGTAATGCGTGGGTCGCGCGTCGGAAGGAAGGCGAAGCGCGGGCGGCTGCGGTTCCTCCGCGCAGGCGAGCGTCGCGATCAAGGCCAGGACAATCGACAGCAGCGTTCGCATGTCGATCACATCGCCGTCACGCCGCCATCGACGGCGATCGTCTGGCCGGTGATGAAAGCACCTGCATCCGAGGCGAGCACGGCGACGATGCCCTTCAAGTCCTCGGCACCGCCGACGCGCTGCAGCGGCACCCGCCGCGCGAGATCGTTTCCCATGGCCTGCAGCACGCCGCGCGTCATCCTGGTCGGGAAGAAGCCCGGCGCGATGGCGTTCACGTTGACGTTGTAGCCTCCCCATTCCACTGCGAGCGAGCGCGTGAAGTTCACCACGCCCGCCTTGCTGGTGTTGTACGCGAGCGTCGGCGCCCGGCGCTCGTCCGGCTGACCGCCGCCCAGGCCCAGGATCGACGCGACATTGATCACCCTGCCCTGCCGTCGCGGGAGCATCGATCGTCGTCCCACTTCCTGCGTCACGAGGAACATCGCGGTGAGGTTGAGGTGGATCACCTTGTGCCATGCTTCGAGGGGCAGATCGACCGTCGCCGCACCCCACGTCGCCCCCGCGTTGTTGACGAGGATGTCGATGGGCCCGAGCGCTTCCTCGGCGCGCGCGACCATGGGTGCGATGGCTTTGGCGTCGGCAAGGTCGCAGCGCAGCGTCAGCGCGTCGGCATGCCACGCGCTCGCGAGATGCGCCTTCGCCGCGCCAAGCTCGTCGTCCTTGCGCGCGACGAGCGCCACGCGCGCGCCCAGCTCGGAGAGCGCCTCGGCGATCTGCAGGCCGAGGCCGCGCGAGCCGCCGGTGACGAGCGCCGTGCGCCCGGTGAGATCGAGCAACGACTTCACGCCCATGAGAGTCCCCGCATCCCGAACCCGGGATTGGACCATAATGCGGGCGAACCCGGCCATGGACCTCGAATACTCCGCCGAAGAGCGCGCGTTTCGCGACGACGCGCGCGCCTGGCTGCGCGAGCATCTGCCCTCGGCGCTGCGCGACAAGGTGGTGCAGTACGCGCCGCTCACGCGCGACGACCTGCTGGCCTGGCACCGCATCCTCGCGGACAAGGGCTGGATCGCGCCCGCGTGGCCGCTCGAATGGGGCGGCACCGGCTGGAACGTCGTGCAGCGTTACATCTTCGAAGAAGAATGCGGCTACGCCGGCGCGCCGCCGCTCATCCCCTTCGGGCTGATGATGTGCGCGCCCGTGCTGCTGAAGTTCGGCACCGATGCACAGCGCCGGCGCTTCCTGCCGCGCATCTATCGCGGCGAGGATTTCTGGTGCCAGGGCTATTCGGAGCCGGGCGCGGGCTCGGATCTCGCGTCGCTGCGCACCTCGGCCGTGCGCCGCGGCGATCGCTATGTCGTCAACGGCCAGAAGATCTGGACCACCATGGCGCACATGGCGGACTGGATATTCTGCCTCGTGCGCACCGATCCCGCGCCGGAGCGCAAGCAGGACGGCATCACTTTCCTGCTGATCGACATGCGAACGCCCGGCATCACGGTGCGGCCACTGATGCTGATGGACGGGCACCACGAGGTGAACGAGGTGTTCTTCGACGACGTCGAGGTCCCCGTCGAGCAGCGCGTGCACGACGAAGGCAGGGGCTGGACGGTCGCGAAGTACCTGCTCGGCTACGAGCGCATGAACACCGCGCGCATCGGCACGTCGCGGCGCGAGCTGGCGCAGCTCGAGCGCTTCGCGGCCGCGCAGCGCCGCAACGGCAGCTCGCTGATGGACGACACGCGCTTTCGCGACAAGGTCTCGCGCCTCGAGATCGAGCTCACCGCGCTCGCCGTCACCAACCTGCGCTTCCTCGACGCGCTGCGCGGCGGACGCGCGCCCGGCGCGGACGTGTCGATGCTGAAGATCAAGGGCACCGAGATCCAGCAGGCGCTCACCGAGCTGATGCTCGAAGCCGCCGGGCCCGAAGCGCTCGCCATCGAGCACGCCGACGGCAGCGCGTCCGCGGATCCATATCGCGCCGCGCTGGCCCGGCGCTACTGCAACATGCGCAAGACGACGATCTACGCCGGCTCCAACGAGATCCAGCGCAACATCATCGCCAAGCAGGCGCTCGGATTGTGAAGCCCGCACGACCGACGTGAACTTCGACCGCACCGAAGAGCAGCAGCTCGTCGCGGCGTCGATCGAGCGCTTCGTCGCGCGCGACTACACGTTCGAGGCGCGACGACGCATCGTCGCCTCGGAGCAGGGCTGGAGCGACGACGTGTGGCGCACGATGGCGGAGCTCGGATTGCTCGGCCTCACGCTGCCGGGCGAGCACGGCGGCCTGGGCGGCGGCGCAACGGACGCCATGAGCCTCATGGAAGCGATCGGCGATGCACTCGTCGTCGAGCCGTGGCTCGCGACGGTCGCGCTTGGCGCGCGCGCCGTGGCGCGCGCGGGCAGCGGGGACCAACAGGCACGCCTGCTGCCGCGGGTGATCGACGGAACGCTGAAGCTCGCATTCGCGCACGCCGAGGCCGGCGCACGCCATGACCTGGCGCACGTCACGACCCGCGGCACGCGCGCGAAGGACGGCTACGCGCTGTCGGGTGAGAAGCGCACCGTGCTGCACGGTGCGTCGGCCGATCGGTTGATCGTGTCGTTCCGCGTCGACGACGTCGTCGCGCTTGCGCTGGTGGACCGCGCCGCGCCCGGCGTGAACATCACGCCCCTACGCATGCTCGACGATACCCGCGCCGCCGACATCGCGCTCGACGGCGTCCGCGTCGACGATGCTGCCCTGCTCCGTGCCCCCGATGCGCTGGCGGTCATCGAAGAGGTGATGGACTTCGCCACTGCGCTGATCTGCGCCGAGGCCGTGGGCGCCATCGCTTCGGCCAACGCGGCGACGCTCGAATACCTCCGGACGCGGCACCAGTTCGGCGTGCCGATCGGATCGTTCCAGGCCTTGCAGCATCGCATGGTCGACCTCGCGATCGAGCTCGAGCAAGCGCGCTCCATGGCGGCGCTGGCGTGCAGCGCGGTCGACCACGAAGGGAATTCGCGCGCACGCGCGCGCACCGTGTCGGCCGCGAAGATCCGCATCGCCGACGCGTGCCGGCGCGTGAGCCAGGAATCGATCCAGCTCCACGGCGGCATGGGCATGAGCGACGAGATGAAGGTGAGCCACACGTTCCGCCGCCTCACGGTCCTCGCACAGCAGTTCGGCGACGCCGATCATCATCTGGCGCGCTTTGCCGCGCTCCACGCGCCAACCGGGAATGTGTCATGACCACGAATCGCCAGGTGCTGCTCGCGAGCCGGCCACGGGGCCCCGTCGACGAAAGCAACTTCCACATCGTCGAGGCGCCGGTGCCGCGCCCCGCGGAAGGCGAGGTGCTGGTGCGCAACCAATGGCTGTCGCTCGATCCGTACATGCGCGGGCGCATGAGCGAGGCGAAGTCCTACGTCGCGCCGGTCGCGATCGATGCCGTCATGGTCGGCCAGACCGTCGGCGAGGTGGTCGAATCGCGCGATCCGCGCATCGCGGTCGGCGACGTCGTGCTGACCCAGCTCGGGTGGCAGACGTACGGCGTGGCGAAGGCCGCGGAGGTGATCAAGGTCGACGCGCGGCGCGCGCCCGCCTCGTACTACCTCGGGATCCTCGGCATGCCGGGCATGACCGCGTGGTTCGGCCTGCGCGAGATCGGCCAGCCGAAGCCCGGCGAAACGGTCGTCGTGTCGGCCGCGTCGGGCGCAGTCGGCAGCGTCGTCGGCCAGCTCGCGAAGACCCTGGGCTGCCGGGCGGTCGGCATCGCAGGCGGCAAGGCGAAATGCGACTACGTCGTGCGCGAGCTCGGCCTCGACGCGTGCGTGGACCACCGTGCCGGCGCGCTCCACGAGCAGCTCGAAGCAGCGTGTCCGGGCGGCATCGACGTCGACTTCGAGAACGTCGGTGGCGTCGTGCTCGACACGGTGCTGCGACGGATGAATCGCAACGGCCGCGTCGTGGTGTGCGGGCTCATCGCCGACTACGATGCGGCGCAGCCCTACGGCTATACGCGCCTGCGCGCCATCCTGGTCAATCGCCTGCGCGTGCAGGGCATGATCGTGTTCGACTGGAAGGATCGCTACGGCGAAGCGCTCGCCGGCCTCGCGGAGCTCCTCGCGCAAGGCAAGCTCAAGTACCGCGAGTCGATCGTCGAAGGCATCGACCACGCGCCGCGCGCGCTGATGGGGCTGCTCAAGGGAGAGAACTTCGGCAAGCAGCTCGTGAAGCTCGCCTGAGGCAGCCGTGCGGCTGCCCGACTTCATCTTTCGCGACATCGCCGGGCTGTTGCCGGATGTGACGCGCCATACCGGCGTCGGGCCGGGCGCCATCACGCCGTGGAGCACGCTGACCGATCCGCTGCTGCAGAAGACCTGCGCGGCGAGCCTGTCCTTGCAGTGGCAGCTCCATCAGCTTCCGAGCGCATCGCTGCCGCCGATCCACGAGCACGCCACGTTCGGCTTCATCGCGATGGACCGGGACGTGGCCGGCCAGCTCGCCAACCAGCCGGGCTTCGCCGTGCTGGCCGGCGATTTCACGTTCGGCGCCGCCATCCTCGTGTCGCGCGGCAACCAGGAAGGCAGGCAGCGCCTGCTGCGCATGCTGACGGTGGCGGGGCAGGCATTTCCGCTCGTCGAGATCACCGGCACCGTGCAGCCGTCCGGCGCGCCGCCGAATCCGAATCACGTCCACAACGCGGGAACGTCGGCATGCTGGGCCAGGGCGCGCAAGACGGCCGGCACGTGGAGCGACGGGATCATCACCGCCGGCCATGTCGTGAGCGCCATAGGCCTCGGGTCGGCCGTGGCGCTGTCGCCGTCGGCGCATCATCGCTCGCCCGCCACGTCGACGCTGGTGGACCTGGGCACCTGCCCGATCGACGCCGCACTGTTGAGCGTCGCATCGACGCCGTCGGCGCTGAGCGCGCTCGCGCTCCTCGACCCCGCGACCACGCCCATCGCACCCGGGACGCTCATGCAGCTCTCGGGTCGCCACACGTCGGCCACCGGCACGGTGTTGCGGGTGAACCAGAATCCTGGCTACTTCGGACCCATGCTGGCCGAGCGTCTCGTGTGCGATACGCCCGGGGTACCCGGGGACAGCGGCGGCCTCGTCGCCGACCGGGCCGTGCGCCAAGGCCTCGGGATCCACATCGGTACGATACCGAGCACGAGCGGCGCACCGCGCGACGGCGTCTCGCAGGGGCTGTGGCAGGCGACGCAATGGTTCGACGCCGACATCTGGACTTGAGCTTTCAAACGACGGGAGACGGACATGGCCGACGAGAAGCAGGCGGCAGCACGGGCGAGCGACGAAGTGACGCTGATCGTCGCGGGGGCGTCCGCCGCGTCGCGCGACCGCGCGGGCGGGGAGCTGCAAACGGGCGCGTTCGGGGGCATCTTCAGCCGCAAGTCCGAGCGAACGCTCGAGGACATGAAGAACGACATCGCGAAGCTGTCGGACCAGGTCTCGGCGATCGCCGCCGCGCTGCAGGAGAAGCAAGGCGGGAAATTCTCGGTGGCGAGCATCGAGATCGGGCTCGCCATCAGCGCCGAGGGCAGCATCGGCATCGCGACGGCGGGCGTCGAGGCGTCCTTCAGCCTCACGCTGGAACGCAACGAATAAGCGTCAGGCGACCTCGAACAACGCGGCCGCGCCCATGCCGCCGCCGATGCACATGGTCACCACGACGTGTTTCGCGCCGCGCCGTCGCCCCTCGATGAGCGCATGCCCGGTGAGACGGGAGCCGGAAACGCCGTAAGGATGGCCGACCGCGATCGCGCCGCCGTCGACGTTGAGGCGGTCGTCCGGAATGCCGAGCGCGTCGCGCGAATAGATCACCTGCACGGCGAACGCCTCGTTGAGCTCCCAGAGGCCGACGTCCTCCATGCGCGTGCCGGTGCGTTGAAGCAGCTTGCGCACGGCGAACACCGGGCCGATGCCCATCTCGTCGGGCTCGCATCCGGCAACGGCGAACGCGCGGAAAGCGCCGAGCGGCTTCAATCCGCGTCGCGCCGCCGTCGCGGCGCTCATGACGACGCACGCGGATGCGCCGTCGGAGAACTGGCTCGCGTTGCCGGCCGCAACCGTGCCGCCCGGCAGCGCGGGCTTGATCTTCGCCACGCCTTCGTACGTCGTATCGGGGCGAATGCCTTCGTCGGCGTCGACGGTAATTTCCTTGGTGTAGATGCGGCCGGTTTCCGGCTCGGCCACGCCCATCGTGACCGTCATCGGCACGATCTCGTCGTCGAACTTGCCCGCGGCGGCGGCCGCCGCCGCGCGCTGCTGGCTGCGCGCGCCGTATTCGTCCTGCCGCTCGCGCGGGATGCCGTAGCGCCTCGCGACCGTCTCGGCGGTCTCGAGCATCGTCCAGTAGACCGCCGGCTCGTGCGCCTCGAGCCACGGCTCGCGGCGCATGTGCGTGTTCATCTCGTTCTGCACGCACGAGATCGACTCCACGCCGCCGGCGACGATCGCATCCGCTTCGCCTGCCATGATGCGCTGCGCGGCGAGCACGATGGTCTGAAGGCCCGAGGAGCAGAAGCGGTTCACCGTGGCGCCGGGCACGCTCACCGGACAGCCCGCGCGCAAGGCGATCTGGCGCGCGATGTTCCAGCCGGTTGCCCCTTCGGGCAGCGCGCAGCCCATCAGCACGTCGTCCACTTCCGCGGGATCGAGGCCCGCGCGCTGGATGGCGTGCGCGACCGCATGGCCGCCCATCGTAGCGCCGTGGGTCATGTTGAACGCGCCGCGCCAGCTCTTCGCCAGCCCCGTGCGCGCGGTGGAGACGACGACGGCTTCGATCATGTGAATGTCTTTCCCTCGCCCGCGAGGCGCGCGAGCAATGGCGCCGGTGTCCAGAACGCCGAGTCGGCGCCCGGCAGCGATGCGAGCTCGTGCATGCGCCGCGCCACGTTGCGCAGCCCCTGCATGTCGGCGTACAGCATCGGACCGCCGCGATGCAGCGGAAATCCGTAACCCATGAGATACACGACGTCGACGTCGGAGGCACGCTGCGCGATGCCCTCCTCCACGATGCGCGCGCCCTCGTTCACCAGCGCGAGAATGCAGCGATCGACGATCTCGTCGTTGCCGACCTTGCGCGGCGTGGCGCCGATTTCCTCGCGATACGACGCGATGAGCGCGTCGACGGCGGGATCGGGCAGCGCGTCGCGGCGTCCCGCCTCGTAGCGATACCAGCCGGCGCCCGTCTTCTGGCCGAAGCGCCCCTGCTCGCAGAGGCGATCCGCGATCCGCGAATAGCGCATGTGCGGGCGCTCGACATAGCGCCGCTGGCGGATGCGCCAGCCGACGTCGTTGCCCGCGAGGTCGCTCATGCGAAACGGCCCCATCGCCATGCCGAAGCTCTCCAGCGCCCGATCGACCTGGCCGGGCGACGCGCCCTCCTCGAGCAGGAAAAGGGCTTGCCGCAGGTAGTGCTCGATCATGCGGTTGCCGATGAACCCGTCGCACACGCGCGCCACCACGGCGGTCTTGCCGATGCGGCGCGCGAGCTGCATGACCGTCGCGAGCACCTCCGCAGCGGTGGCGTCGCCGCGCACGACCTCGAGCAGCTTCATCACGTTCGCAGGACTGAAGAAGTGCGTGCCGACCACGTCGTGCGGACGGCTCGTCGACGCCGCCAGCCGATTCACGTCGAGGGTCGACGTGTTGGTGGCGAGAATCGCGCCGGGCTTCGCCAGCGCGTCGAGACGCTCGAACACCTGTCGCTTGATCGCCATGTCCTCGAACACCGCCTCGACGATCAGGTCGGCGTCGCGCACGGCCTCGTACTCGAGCGTCGGCGCGATGCGGGCGAGGCTGCGTTCCATGTCGTCGCGCGTGATGCGCTTCCTCTGCGCCGAGTGGGCGTAGTTGTCACGGATCCTCGCGACGCCGCGCTCGAGCGCCGCGTCGTCGCTTTCGACGAGCGTCACCGGCAATCCTGCCGACGCGAAGCACATCGCGATGCCGCCGCCCATCGTCCCGCCGCCGATGACCGCGACGCGCCCGACCGGCCGCACGGACGTCGCGTCGCTCACGCCTTCGACGCGCGCCGCCGCGCGCTCCGCGAAGAACGCATGGCGGAGCGCCCGCGACTCGGGCGTCTGCACGAGCTCGAGGAACAGGCGCCGCTCGAGCGCGAGCCCCTGCTCGAAGGGCATCGACGCTGCGGCCTGCACCGCGTCCACGCATTTCGCCGGCGCCGGCAGGTGCCTGGCCATCGCCTTCACGGTGTTGCGCGCGAACTGGAAATACGCCTCGGCGTTGGGGTAGTCGAGCGCGACGTCGCGCAGCCGCGTGTGCGGCAGCCGTTCGCTCACGACGCGTCGTGCCAGCGAAACGGCCGCCTCGACCACGTCCTCGTCGACGACGGCGTCGAGCAGCGCCGTTTGCGCGAGGCTGGCCGCGGTCGCGGGGTTGCCCGTGACGATCATGCTCAAAGCCTTTTCGACGCCGACGGCGCGCGGCAGGCGCTGCGTGCCGCCGGCGCCCGGCAACAGGCCGAGCTTCACTTCGGGCAGCGCAACGCTCGCGCGCGCGCTCGCCACGCGATAGTGGCAGCCGAGGGCCAGCTCCAGGCCGCCGCCCATGCAGACGCCGTTGATAGCCGCGACGACCGGCTTGGCGCTCGCCTCGACCGCGCGGATCACCGTGTGCAGCGTCGGCTCGGCGGTCGCTTTGGGCGTGTTGAACTCGCGGATGTCCGCGCCGCCCGAGAACGCCTTGCCGGCGCCGGTGATCACGACGGCATCGCAATCGGGATCGGCGTTCGCGCGGTCCACGCCGTCGATCAGCGCGCTGCGCGTGTCGTGCCCCAACCCGTTGACCGGCGGGTTGTCGAGCGTGATGACTGCCACGCGGTCCTTCATGTCGTAACGAGCGCCGATGATCGTCTCCTGATGCGGCCGGCTAGACTTCCAGCCATTCCCTGCGCACGGCATCATTGTCGCGCAGATCGGCAGGCGTGCCTTCGAACACGACGCGGCCCTGGCCCATCACGTACACGCGCTGCGCGATGGCGAGCGAGATCGCGAGCTTCTGCTCGATCAGCAGGATCGCCACGCCGCGCGCGGCGATGCGCGTCAGCAATTCGCGCACGTCGTGCACCACCCGCGGTGCGAGGCCCTCCGTCGGCTCGTCGACCATCACGAGCTCCGGATCGCCCATCAGCGTGCGGCAGATGGTGAGCATCTGCTGCTCGCCGCCCGACAGCACCCCGCCTGGCGTATCGGCGCGCGCCTCGAGCACGGGAAACAGCGCGAATACGTCGCGCACCGACCAGCGGCCGCGCGCGCGCGTCGACTTCATGCCGAGCAGGAGGTTCTCGCGCACGGTGAGCGTCGGAAAGATGGCGCGGTCCTCCGGCACGTAGCCCAGGCCGCGGCGCGCGATCTCGTGGGGCGCGAGGCCGTCGATGCGCTCGCCGCGAAAGCGGATGCTGCCGACCGGCGCCACCTCGCCCATGACGGTCTTCACGGCGGTGGAGCGGCCGGCGCCGTTGCGCCCCAGCAGGCTCACGATCTCGCCCGCGTTCACGCGAAACGTCACACCCTGCAGGATGTGGCTCTTGCCGTAGTACGCGTGCAGGTCGTCGACCTCAAGCATCGGGCAGCGTGCCGAGATAGGCCTCCTGCACCGCGCGCGCGTCGCGGATGCGCGAGGGCGTGTCGGTGGCGAGGACCTCGCCCCGCACCAGCACGGACACGCGATCGGCGAGGCCGAACACCACGCCCATGTCGTGCTCGACGATCACCAGCGTGCGTCCTTCCGATACGGCGCGGATCAGCGCCACGGTGCGGTCGGCTTCGGCGCGGCTCATGCCCGCGGTCGGCTCGTCGAGCAGGATCACGCTCGCGCCGCCGACGATGGTGATGCCGACTTCCAGCGCGCGCTGCTCCGCATACGTGAGCACCCCGGCCGCGACGTCGCGCCGCGCCGCGAGCCCGATGCGCTCGAGCGTCGCGAGCGCCGCCGCTCGCGCATCGGCGAGCGCATCGACGCTGCGCCAGAAGCAATAGCGATGGCCCAGCGGCCACAGTGCCGCGCAGCGCAGGTTCTCGAAGACGGACAGGCGCGGAAAGATGTTGGTGACCTGGAAGCTCCGCGCAAGGCCCCGCCGGTTGATGGCGTACGGCGGCGCGCCGGCGATCTCCGCCCCGTTGAGACGGATCGAGCCGCGGGTGGGGCGCAGCGCGCCGCTGATCACGTTGAAGAGGGTCGACTTCCCCGCGCCGTTCGGACCGATGATCGCGTGGCGCTCGCCGCTTTCGACGTCGAGAGTCACGTCGTGCAGGATCGACGTCGCGCCGAACCGCTTGTCGACGCCGCGCAGCGCGAGGGCGGCGCTCATGATGCCGCGCTCCATGCGCGCCCGACGATCGGCAGCGCGCGGCGGAACGCCACCGCACCGCCGGCCAGCGCGAGCGTCGCCAGCGCCCAGGGCCATGGCGAGGCCGCGTCCACGTTCATCGAGAGCACGCGCATGCGCGTGCCGAGCTCGGCCTGCGTGGAGACGCGATAGCTCATCTCGATCACCAGCACGGCGCCCGCGAGCGCGACCGCCAGCGGCACGGCGGCAACGCCATACGCGCCGAGCACGCGCCCGAACGCCGGCGCGCGAGCGATCGCCCGATGGCGCAGCACCAGGCCGGCCAATCCCTGCGGGGCGTACAGGATCATCACGATGAAGAAGACGCCGAGGTAGAGCTGCCACGCCGGCGTATAGGCGCTCAGGCTGCTCGACAGCCACGTGATGACGATCGCACCGAGCACGGGCCCGATGAAGCAGGCGCTGCCCCCGATGTACGCCATGATCAGCACGGCGCCGGAACGCTGCGCGCTCAGCGCATCCGCTGCGACGATCTCGTAGTTGATCGCGTGAAGGCCGCCGGCCAGCCCGGCGAACGTGGCCGCCACCGCGAACGCGACGAAGCGTACGCGCGTCGTGCTGTACCCGACGAACTGCGCGCGTTGCGGATTGTCGCGCACCGCATTGCACATGCGCCCGACCGGAGTGCGCTGGAACGCATACATGAGCGCCGCCGCAACCAGCGCCCAGAGCACGACCAGGTAATAGACATCGAGCTGTGTCGCCAGCGGAATGCCGAGGTCGATCGCCGCGCGCGTGCGGCTCGCGGTGATGCCCTCCTCGCCGCCGAAAAAGCCGGGCAGCATGAACGCGGCGGCATAGAACAGCTCTCCGACGCCCAGCGAGATCAGCGCGAAGATGGTGCCCGCGCGGCGCGTGGTGAGTGCGCCCAGCACGGCGCCGCACGCGAGGCCGCCCGCGGCCCCGGCAAGCGGGACCAGGACCATCGGAAGCGGAAGGCCGTGATTGATCGCGCGCATCACGTGCGCCGCCACGTAGCCGCCCATCCCGAAATAGACGGCATGGCCGAACGACAGCAATCCGGTCTGGCCGAAGAGCACGTTGAACGACAGCGCGAACACCGCCGCGATGCCCATCTGCGTCAGCAGCGAGCGGCCGAAGTCGGCGTCGAGGCCGGGCACGTGCGGCAGCACGATCAGCAGCGCGACGATGGCGAACACCCACACGCGGCGGCTCGACCCGCTCGACGTCGATGCCTTCACCGGCTGTGCGATTGCCGCGTCGCTCAAGATGTGATCCCCACGCAGTTCGCGACTTGGGGCGGCCCGGCGTCGCTCACACGTCCCGCGTGCCGAGCAGGCCGCGCGGGCGCGCGATCAGCATCAGCACGAGCAGAAGGTACGGCACGACGGGTGCCGCCGTGGCGAGCTTGATGCCGAGGAGCTCGCCGAATGGCGAGGCACGCGTCACCGCGACGCCCGTGCCATGCAGCAGGTCGAGGAGCGAGTAGTCGACCGCCACCGCCAAGGTCTGCAGGATGCCGATCAGCATCGACGCGATGAGCGCGCCCGCGAGCGAGCCCAGGCCGCCGACCACCACGACCACGAACACGATGGGCCCGATGGCGTGCGCGAGCGTCGGCTGCGTGAGCAGCATGAAGCCGCCGATCACGCCCGCGAGGCCCGCAAGGCCGCTTCCGATCGCGAACACCAGCACGAAAACGGCCGGCACGTTGTGGCCGAGCGCGCTCACCATGCGCGGGTGCGTCAGCGCGGCCTGGATGACCAGGCCGATGCGCGTGCGGCGCAGCGCGACGTAGAGGAACACGAACATGGCGACCGAGATCGCCATCATCAGTCCCTTGTAGGCCGGGAACGTGCTGCCGAACACGGTGAACAGCGAAAAGTCGATGGCGGCAGGCACCGGATTCGACACCGCGTTGCGGCCCCACGCCATGGTCACCAGCTCCTCGATGACGTACGCGAGGCCGAAGGTGAACAGGATCTCCGCGACGTGGCCGTTCGCGTGCACGCGACGAAGGCCGTAGCGCTCGATGGCCGCCCCGACCGCGGCACAGACGAGCGGCGCGATGATCAGCGCGGGCCAGAATCCGATCCAGCGCCCGAGCTGATAGGAGAAGTACGCCCCGAGCATGAACACGCTCGCATGCGCGAAGTTGAGCACGCCCATCATGCTGAAGATGAGCGTCAGCCCCGACGACAGCATGAACAGCAGCAGCCCGTAGACGACGCCGTTCAGCAGCGAGACGGTGAGGAGCTCGAGCATGTCGTCGTTCCTGCGTGAAGCAGGAACCCAGTGGCGTTATCGATTGGCGACACTGGATCCCCGCTTTCGCGGGGATGACCGCTGCGCGGTCATTTCGGCCGCTCCATCCTGCACGTCGTCGGCAGCGCCGTCGCCTTGCCCTCGACCTTGGCGTCGGTCTTCCAGCCGAGGCCCGAGCCCTCGCTGTCGTACTTCATGTTGCGCTCCAGCGTGGACACGTACAGGGGCTGCAGGATCTGGTGATTGTCGGCGCGCATCTCCACCTCGCCGAGCGACGTCGACATCTTCAGTCCCTCGAGCGCGCGTGCGACCTTCACCGGGTCGTTGGATTGCGCCTTCTTCGCCGCGGCGGCGAACATCTCCCACATGGTCTTCACGCGCCAGTACGCGTACTCGTTCTCCTTGCCGGGGAAGCGCTTGCTGAATGCCGCCACGGTCGAGTCGAGGTCGGGCATGGCGTTGCGGTGCCACTCCGAGACCTGCTTCAGCGCATCGACGCCCGCCTCGCCGACGGCGGTCACCGTGCCCGGGCTGCCGCCGTAGTACGTCTCCCACTCGACCTTGAGGCCCGCATCCTTGCCGGCCTTGATCAGGAGCACCATGTCGTTGCTCCAGTTGCCGGTGATCACCGTGTCGGCCCCGGCGGCCTTGATCTTGGCGACGTAGGGCGAGAAATCGTTGACCTTCTGCAGCGGATGCAGCTCGTCGCCGACGATCTGCACGTCGGGGCGCTTTTCCGACAGCATCTTGCGCGCGGCAGCGGCCACCGCCTTGCCGAAGGAGTAGTCCTGGTTGATGAGATAGACGCGCTTGACGTTCCTGTCGCGCGCGATGACGTCGGTCATCGCGGCCATCTTCATGTCGGCGTCGGCGTCGAAGCGGAAGTGCCAGAAGCTGCACTTCTCGTTGGTGAGCGCCGGATCGACTGCCGCGTAGTTGAGGTAGACGACCTCCTTGCCGGGATTGCGCTCGTTGTGCTTCTGTACCGCGTCGCTGATCGCGAGCGCGACCGCGCTGCCGTTGCCCTGGACGATGTAGCGCGCGCCTTCGTCGATCGCGCGCTTGAGCTGGATCAGCGATTCCTGGGGATTGACCTTGTTGTCGTACGACAGCAGCTCCAGCTTCTCGCCGTTCAGGCCGCCCGCAGCGTTGATCGCGTCGATGTAGAACTGATGCGTCTTCTGCGCCAGAATGCCCGTGCTCGCGGCGCCCCCCGACAGCGGATCGATGAAGGCGATCTTGACGTCCGCACCGGCGGGCCCGGCGGCACAGGCGATGACGAATCCCAGAGCGACGATGGTGCGCGTGCCTGCCCTCATGGTGCCTCCTCGCTTAGCCGGCGGCCACCCCGCGCGTGCGAGTGCCGTCGTTGCGCGCGATGCTAATCGCCCGGTGCCGAAAGGAGCAAGCGCGCCGCGATGTCGCGGTGCAGCATGCCGCCAAGCCAAGGGGAGACAACGATGCTCGGGCTGATGATGGACTGGCCGCTGATGATCTCGTCGCTGATCCGGCACGCCGACCTGTACCACGCGGAGCGCGAGATCGTATCGCGCACCGTCGAGGGGCCGACCCACCGGTACAACTATCGCGACGCGCACACGCGGATGCGCAGGCTCGCCAATGCGCTGACCCGGCTGGGTGTCGCATCGGGCGAGCGCGTGGGCACGCTGGCATGGAACACGCATCGCCACTTCGAGCTGTACTACGCGGTGTCGGGCATGGGTGCGGTGACCCATACGGTCAACCCCCGCCTGTTCCACGATCAGCTCGCCTACATCGTCAACCATGCGTCCGATCGGCTGGTTTTCTTCGACCTGACGTTCCTGCCGCTGGTGGAGAAGCTTGCGCCGGCGTGCCCGCGCGTCGAGCACTGGGTCGCGCTCACCGATCGCGCGCACATGCCCGACGTCGAATTGACCGGCCTGCTCTGCTACGAGGAGCTCGTCGAGGGCGAGACCGACGACTACGACTGGCCCACGTTCGACGAGGACACCGCCGCGGGCCTCTGCTACACCTCGGGCACGACGGGCAATCCCAAGGGCGTGCTGTTCAGCCACCGCTCGACGGTTCTGCACGCGCTCGGGACCTGCCTGCCGGACGCCAAGGCGTATTCGTCGAACAGCGTGATACTGCCGATCGTGCCGATGTTCCACGTCAACGCGTGGGGCATTCCCTATTCGGCGCCCATCGTCGGCGCGAAGCTGGTCCTGCCCGGGTGCAGCCTCGACGGCAAGAGCCTGTACGAGCTGTTCGAAAGCGAGGCCGTGGACAGCTCCGCGGGCGTGCCGACGGTGTGGCTCGGCGTCATTCAGTACATGAAGCAGCACAACCTGAAGTTCTCGACGCTCAAGTCGACCACCATCGGCGGGGCCGCCGCGCCCCAATCGATGATCGCCACGCTGCAGGAGGAGTTCGGCGTGCGCGTGCGCCACGGCTGGGGCATGACCGAGATGAGCCCGGTCGGCACCATCGGCAGCCCCAAGGCGAGGCACCGGGGCCTGCCGCGCGAGGACCTGCTCGCGCTGTCGCTCAAGCAGGGACGGCCCCTCTACGGCGTCGAAATGAAGATCGTCGACGCCGAAGGGCGCGAGCTGCCGCGCGACGGTGTCGCGACCGGTAACGTGCTCGTACGCGGGCCCTGGGTCGTGCGCGACTATTTCGAAAGCGGCGCAGCCTCCCCGCTGACGCGCGACGGCTGGTTCCCGACCGGCGACGTGGGCTCGCTCGATCCCGACGGCTACCTGCAGATCACCGATCGCTCCAAGGACATCATCAAGAGCGGCGGAGAGTGGATCAGCTCGATCGAGCTCGAGAACATCGCGGTGGGCCATCCCGCGGTGATGGAAGCCGCGGCGATCGGCGTCTCGCATCCCAAGTGGGGCGAGCGCCCGCTGCTGCTGGTGGTCAAGCGCGAAGGCGCAAGCGTCACGCGCGAGGATCTGCTGCGCTTCTACGACGGCAGGGTGGTGAAATGGTGGACGCCGGACGACGTCCTGTTCGTCGACGAGCTGCCGCACACCGCGACCGGGAAGCTCTCCAAGAAGACGCTGCGCGAGCGCTACAAGGAATACCGGTTGCCCACGGCGTGACGGCGCTTCAGCGGCACAGCGCGCGCATGCGCGCGGCGAGGTCGATGACCGGTTCGGCCGCGCGCAACGTGGTGGTCGGCGACTCGTCGGCCGCGCGCGGCCATGCATCGCAGTCGAACCTGTCGAGCAACGCTTCGGGAATGAAGCGCGTTCGCGACGCGTAGACGTGACGATCGCCGCTGCGTCCCTGCTGCGAGACGTAGAAGCGTTGCGGCACGAGCAGCGCGAGGTGGTCCTTCGCGCGCGTCATGGCGACGTAGAGCAGTCGCCGCTCTTCCTCGATCTCGGCCTGCGAGCCGGTCGCGAGGTCCGACGGCATGCAGCCGTCGACGACATTGAGCACCTGAACGGCCTTCCATTCCTGGCCCTTGGCGGAATGGATCGTCGACAGGACCAGGTAGTCGTCGTTGCGCCCGCCTTCGTCCGATTCGTCGCTCGTGGCCCCCGGCGGGTCCAGCGTGAGCTCGGTCAGGAAGCGCTCGCGCGAGGCATAGGTCGCCGCGATCTGCTGCAATTGCGCGAGATCGCCGCGGCGAACGTGCGCGTCGTCGTGCATGCGCGCGAGGTGCGGCTCGTACCAGCGCACGATGCGCTCGACGTCGGCCGGCCACGCCGGCGCGCGGGTGAGCTCGCCGTGCAGCGCGAGAAAGCGCGCCCATTCCTCGTCGACCGCCGCCGGCATGCGAAACGCATGCAATGCGGCGGCCGCGTCGGCGCGCTCCGCCATCGCATCGAGCAGGCGCGTCGCGAGGCGCGCGCCGACGCCGGGCGTCAGCCGTGCGGCGCGGAATCCCGCGAGCCGGCTGCGCGGGTTCTCGGCCCAGCGCAGGACGGCCAGCACGTCCTTGACGTGCGCGGCCTCGAGGAACTTGAGGCCGCCGTACTTCACGAACGGAATGCCCCGCCGGGCGAGCTCGAGCTCGAGCGCCGCGCTGTGGCTCGCGCTGCGGAACAGCACGGCCTGCGCGCGTAGCGCGATGCCGCTTTCCGCGTGCGCGAGCACGGTCTCCGCCACGCAGCGCGCCTGGTCGGCTTCGTCGCGCACGCTGATCAGGCGCGGCCGCGCGCCGGCGCCTCGCTCGGTCCAGAGGCTCTTGCCGAAGCGCTCGGTCGACAGCGCGATCACGGCGTTCGACGCGTCGAGGATCGCCTGCGTCGACCGGTAGTTGCGCTCGAGCGTGAGGATTCGCGCGGGCGGGTCGAATTGCGCGGGAAAATCGAGGATGTTGCGCACGGTGGCGGCGCGAAACGAATAGATCGCCTGCGCATCGTCGCCCACGACCGTCACGCCTTCGCCCGACGGCTTCAGCCCGCGCAGGATCAGCGCCTGCAACGCATTCGTGTCCTGGTACTCGTCGACGAGCACGTGGTCGAAGCGCGCGCCGATCTCGCCGGCGAGCGTCGCGTCGCCCATCACGTGCGCCCAGTAGAGCAGCAGGTCGTCGTAGTCGAGCACGTGCTGCGCCTGCTTCTCCTGCACGTAGGCATCGAAGAGGCCCCGCAGCTCCGCCTCGAACGCCGCGCACCACGGAAACGCGTCGCCCAGCACCTGGTCGAGCGGCACGCAGCCGTTGACGACGCGCGAATAGATCGCGAGGCACGTGGACTTGCCGGGAAATCGTCGCTCGGTGCTCGCGAGCCCGCGCGCGTGGCGCACCAGCGCGACGAGGTCCTCGGAGTCGCCGCGATCGTGGATCGTGAACGTCTCCGGCAGGCCGATGCGCGGCGCGTACTCGCGCAGGAGCCGCGCGCCGACGCCGTGAAAGGTGCCCGCCCAGGGCAACGCGGGCGGCGCACCGCCTCCGCGTGCGCCCTGCAGCCGCAGCAGCATGCGGCCGGCGCGCCGCTCCATCTCCGTTGCCGCGCGCCTCGAGAACGTGAGCAGCAGCAGCCGCTGCGGATCGGCGCCGTGCGCGACCAGGTGCGCAACCCGGCACGCGAGCGCGTTGGTCTTGCCCGAGCCCGCGCCGGCGACGACCAGCAGCGGGCCGGGCTTTCGCTCTCCCGCCCCATGCACGACGGCGGCGCGCTGCTCCGCATTCAGGTGGGCGAAGGGATCTTCCAGGCGGATGGCGGCTGCGACGGTCATGCGGGGCGGCGAACGTTCGTTCGTCGCGAGCATACCATCCAGGGCGGCGCAGGCACACGACTTACAATTCGGCGCGATGAGCATCGGCACCGAGTTCGACCGCGCGTTGCGCCTGCACCAGCAGGGCAAGCTGCGCGAAGCGTTCTACCGTTACGACGCGATCCTGAAGGCCCAGCCGTCGCACGCCGGCGCCCTGCACTATTCCGGCGTCGTGCTCTACCAGGCGGGCAAGCACGCCGAAGCCGCGGAGCGGATCAGTGCCGCGCTGGCGGTGGAGCCGGCGCAACCCGACGCATGGTCCAACCTCGCGCTCGTGCTCGACGCGGTCGGACGGCGCGAAGCGGCCGTCAACGCGCTCAAGGAAGCGACGCGCCACGCGCCGGGGTCGGCGGAGATCTGGAGCAACCTCGCCGGGAGCGAGACCGCCCTGGGCCGCTGGCAGGATGCGGAAGCGTCCGCGCGCAAGGCCCTCGCGGCCGACGGCCATTACGCACCCGCCTGGTACAACCTCGGGCAGGCGCTCGCGCCCCAGGGAAGAACACTGGAAGCGCTCGACGCCGCGTCGCGCGCAGCCGGTATCGCACCGGGGCAGGCGGCCTATGCGGGCTTCAAGGCCCAGATCGAAGCGTCGATCGGCGGCCTCGACAAGGCGCACGCGACGCTGGAATCCGCGCTCAGCCGTGCGCCGACGAATGCGCAGCTGCGCTTCCAGCTCGCGACCCTGCTCGACACGCGCGGCGAGCTGGCGCAGGCGGCCGACGCGTACGAGCAGGTGACGCGGATCGATCCCGGGCACGGGCCGGCACTCGCGCAGCTCCTGTTCGTGCGCCAGCGGCAGGCCGACTGGCACGACCTCCCGCAACTGCGGCAGCGCTTCGAGGCCGGCGTTGCGGGCGACGCGCTTCTCTCGCCGTTCGTGCTGCTGTCGAATTGCAGCTCGCGTGCGTTGCAGCGCCGCTGCGCGGAGCGCTGGGCCGCGAGCATTCCGATAACCGCCGAGCCGCCGCGCCGCCTGCTGAGCGGCGCACGCCTGCGTCTCGGCTACCTGTCCGCCGACTTGCACACGCACGCCACAGCGTTCCTCGCCGCCGGGCTGTTCGAGGCGCACGATCGGCAGCGCTTCGAGGTCGTCGCGTATTCCACCGGACCCGACGACGGCAGCGCGATGCGCCGCCGTCTCGTGCGCGCCTTCGACCGCTTCGTGGACGCCGACGGATGGAGCGCGGAGCGCATCGCGCAGCGCATCCGCGACGACGCCGTCGACATCCTGGTCGATCTCAAGGGGCACACCGAGCGCGCGATGCCGGCCGTGCTCGGCGCGCGCCCGGCGCCGATCCAGGCGCATTACCTCGGCTACCCCGGCACGCTCGGGGGGCGGCTCGTCGACTACGTGATCGGCGACGCGATCGTAACGCCGTCCCTTCACGCGGCCGACTATGCCGAGACGCTCGTCCTGCTGCCGGGAAGCTACCAGGTCAACGATCGCGAGCGGCCGATCGCCGAGGCACCGTCACGCGAGGCGCTCGAGCTTCCGCGCGACGCCGTCGTGCTGTGCTGCTTCAACAGCACCTACAAGCTCAATCCCGAGGTGTTCGACGCGTGGGCGCGCATCCTCGCCGACGTGCCGGACGCGGTGCTGTGGCTGCTCGTGCGCGACCACGACCACCCCGCGGTCGGGCACATGCGCCGAGAAGCGGTGCGCCGCGGCATCGACGCGCGCCGCCTCGTGTTCGCGGCCGCGCGTGCGAATCCCGAGTACCTCGGTCTCTATCGCCACGCCGACCTCTTCCTCGACACGTGGCCGTACAACGCGCACACGACCGCGAGCGACGCGTTGTGGGCCGGCTGCCCGGTCGTGACGCTGCGCGGCGAGACATTCGCCGGGCGTGTTGCCGCGAGCCTGCTTCATGCCGTCGGGTTGCCGGAGCTCGTCACCGACAGCGTCGATGCCTACGTCGACACCGTGACGGCCCTCGCGAAGAACGCCGGCGAGCGCGCCCGCTTGCGTGCGTATCTCGAGGGATCGGGACGCTCGAGCGCGTTGTTCGACACCGTCGCAACCACGCGCGCGCTGGAAGCGGCGTACCAGGCGATGGCGGAGCAGTACCGGCGCGGGGTGCGCGAACCGATACGCATCGGCACTTCCTCCTGAGGCGAAGGACGCTCGCGCGGCAATTGCCGGTCCCTTCGGCGTGTCGCGCCTCAGGACGACAGGTCGTCGCGAATCGCGTCGAGCGCGTCCTCCACGCGCTTGACCGCCATGATCTTCATTCCGTCAATGCCTTGCTTGGGCTTGTTCGCGCCCGGTATCAACACCGAGCGATAACCCAGCTTGGCCGCTTCGCGAATGCGTTCCTGCCCGCGCTGCACAGGGCGGATCTCGCCTGCCAGCCCGACTTCGCCGAAGACGAGAAGTTTTTGCGGCAACGGCTTGTTTCGTAGCGAAGATTGAACCGCCAGCAGGATCGCGAGATCGGCCGCCGGCTCGTTGATGCGCACACCGCCCACGGCGTTGACGAAGACGTCGTAGCCCGCCGTCTCGATGCCGCCATGCCGGTGCAGCACGGCGAGCAGCAACGCCAGCCGCTGGGCGTCGAGGCCGACGGCGAGGCGCCGGGGCACGCCACCCTGCACCGGATCGACCAGCGCCTGCACTTCCACGAGCAACGGGCGCGACCCCTCCAGCGTCGCGACCACCGCGGAGCCTGCGACGCCCTCGCTGTGCTGCGACAGAAAGAGCGCCGAGGGATTGCCGACGCCCTTCAGGCCCCGCTCGGTCATGCCGAACACGCCCAGCTCGTTGGCTGCGCCGAACCGGTTCTTGATCGCGCGCACCAGGCGAAAGCTCGAGTGCGGGTCGCCCTCGAAGTACAGCACGGTGTCGACGATGTGCTCGAGCACCCGCGGGCCGGCGATCGCGCCTTCCTTGGTCACGTGGCCGACGAAGACGACGATGATGCCGCGCTGCTTGGCCACGCGCGTGAGCTGCGCGGCGCACTCGCGCACCTGCGACACGCTGCCGGGCGCCGAGGTGAGCGCCTCGGTGTAGACCGTCTGGATCGAGTCGATGACGACGACTTCGGGCGCGTGGCTCGCGACGGCCGCCAGGATCGCCTCGAGCTGCACCTCGGCGAGCAGGTCGACCGGCGCGTTGACGAGACCCAGGCGCTGGGCGCGCAGCGCGACCTGCTCGACCGACTCCTCGCCCGTGACGTACAGCGTGCGGTGCGCCGCGCCGAGTGCGGCGCACGCCTGCAACAGCAACGTGGACTTGCCGATGCCCGGATCGCCGCCGAGGAGCGCCACGCCACCCGCGACGAGTCCCCCGCCCAGCACGCGGTCGAGCTCGCTCATGCCGGTGGCGATGCGCTGCGATTCCTGCGGCTCGACGGCGGCGAGCGGCGTCACGACCGAGCGCGCGCCCGCGACATTGTGGAAGCGCACGGACGGCGGCGCTGCGACGCTCTCGACCAGCGTGTTCCATGCGCCGCAATGCGGGCACTGGCCCTGCCACTTGGGCGCCTGCCCGCCGCATTCCGTGCAGGCGTAGACCGGCCTGGCTTTGGGCATCGACGCGGCTAGTCGAGCTCGTCCGGCGTCGCCACCGCGGTGCCGAGCTTGCCGACGACGACGCCGGCCGCCGCGTTCGCAATCCGCACCGCGTCGGCAAGCGATGCACCGGCGGCGAGCAGCGTTCCGAGCGCGGCAATGACCGTGTCGCCCGCGCCGGACACGTCGTACACCTCGCGCGCCTGCGCGGGTATCGTCAGCGTGCCGTCGGCCGTGTAGAGGCTCATGCCCTCTTCCGAGCGGGTGACGAGAAGCGCGTCGAGCGCGAGCGACTCGCGCAGCGCCTGCGCCTTCGCGGTCATCTCGGCCTCGTCGCCCCAGCGACCGACCACCGCGCGGAACTCGTTGCGGTTGGGCGTGAGCACCGTGGCGCCACGGTACTTGTCCCACTCGTCGCCCTTGGGATCGACCAGCACGCGCTTGCCGGCGGCGCGCGCGCGCTCGATCATCGTCGCGATGTGCGCGAGCCCGCCCTTGCCGTAGTCGGAGAGGACGACCACCGGCGCATGGTTCTGCATGCGCTCGAAGTCCTCGAGCTTGCTCGCGAGCACCTCGCTGGACGGCGCCTTCTCGAAGTCGATGCGCAGGAGCTGCTGCTGCCGCCCGATGACGCGCAGCTTCACCGTCGTGTGCAGCGACCGGTCGCGCAGGAAGTTCGTCTCGACGCGCTCGCCGTCGAGCAGGCGCGCGAGCGCATCGCCGGCCTCGTCGTCGCCGGTGACGGATAGCAGCGTCGCGTGCGCGCCGAGCGCCACGACGTTGCGCGCGACGTTCGCCGCACCGCCCGGGCGCTCTTCGGAGCGCGCGATGCGCACCACCGGCACCGGCGCTTCGGGCGAGATGCGCTCGACGTCGCCGAACCAGTAGCGGTCGAGCATCACGTCGCCCACCACCAGCACGCGCGCCGACGCGACGCGCTCGCGCCAGGCGGAGAAGCGACCGGCCGGGTCGTCCCCGCGAACCCGGGGACCCAGTGTCGTCCCGCGTGAGCCGCTGGGTCCCTGCTTTCGCAGGGACGACGCAGGCTTTTGCGCGCTCACCGTCGCCCGATCGCGAAGTACTCGAGGCCGGCCGCGCGCACCATGTCGGGCTCGTAGAGATTGCGCCCGTCGAACACCAGCGGCTCCTTCAGCAGCCGCTTCAGCGCATCGAAGTCGGGACTGCGGAACTCCTTCCATTCGGTCACGACGACGAGCCCGTCGGCGCCTTCGCACGCGGCCTGCGGCGAAGACGCATAGTCGAGATGCGCGAGCGGCCCCAGTGCGCGCTTCGCTTCGTCCATGGCGACGGGGTCGTAGGCCGTGACGCGCGCGCCGCGCGCGCCAAGCGATGCGACGATCGCCTGCGACGGTGCCTCGCGCATGTCGTCCGTGTTCGCCTTGAAGGCAAGTCCCCACAGCGCGAAGCGGCGCCCGGCGAGATCGGGGCCCAGGCGCGCGACGATCTTGTCGACCAGCACGCTCTTCTGCGCCTCGTTCGCCGCTTCCACGGCCGCGAGCAGTCGCAGCGGCGTGTGGTGCTCCTCCGCCGTGTGGCGCAACGCTTTCACGTCCTTCGGAAAGCAGCTGCCGCCGTAGCCGACCCCCGGATAGAGGAAGTGGTAGCCGATGCGCGGATCCGAGCCGATGCCCTGGCGCACGTGCTCGATGTCCGCGCCCAGGCGATCGGCGAGATTCGCGAGCTCGTTCATGAACGAGATGCGCGTGGCGAGCATCGCGTTGGCCGCGTACTTGGTGAGCTCGGCCGAGCGCACGTCCATGACGAGCAGGCGCTCGTGATTGCGCTGGAACGGTGCGTACACGGCGCGCAGCGCGGCGATCGCGCGCTCGTCGTCGGCGCCCACCACCACGCGATCGGGCTTCATGAAGTCCTCGACCGCCGCGCCTTCCTTCAGGAATTCCGGATTGGACGCGACGGTGAACGGCACGCGGACGTTGCGTTGCGCGAGCTCGGACGCGATGGCCGACCTCACGCGATCGGCCGTGCCCACGGGCACCGTGGACTTGTCCACGACGATCTTCCAGTCGGTCATGCGGCGGCCGATGTTGCGCGCCGCCTCGAGGACATGGCGCATGTCCGCGCTGCCATCCTCGTGCGGCGGCGTGCCGACCGCGATGAACTGCAGCGTCCCATGGGCGACCGCGGCGTCGACGTCGGTGGTGAAGCGCAGGCGGCCGGCGGCCGCATTGCGCCGGACCATCGGCTCGAGACCGGGCTCGTGGATCGGCACGTCGCCGGCCTTCAGCATCTCGATCTTGCGCGCGTCGACGTCGAGGCACAGCACCTCGTTGCCGACCTCGGCGAAGCACGCCCCGGTGACGAGCCCGACGTAGCCGGTTCCGATGATGGTGATTCTCAAGCGCTCGCTCCGAGCGACCGGTGGATGTCGGCCAGCGCGGCCAGGGGATCGGGCGCCCGTGTGATGGGGCGTCCGATCACCAGGTAGTCGGCGCCGTTCGCAATGGCGTTCTGCGGTGTGACGATGCGCGTCTGGTCGTCGCTCGCGCTGCCGGCGGGGCGGATGCCGGGCGTGACGAGCAGCAGGTCGTGTCCGAGCGCGGTGCGCAGCAGCGGCGCTTCGGCGGCGGAGCACACCACGCCGTCGAGGCCGCACTCGAGGGTGAGGCGCGCGAGATGGAGCGCGTGCTCGGCGGCGGTCCGGGTCACCCCGGTTTGCTGGAGCGCGGCATCGTCGAGGCTGGTCAGCACGGTGACCGCGATGAGCCGCGGCCGGCTTCCACGAGTCTGCCGCGCCGCCTCGTCCACCGCGTTGCGCGCAGCCTGCATCATGGCAGCGCCGCCGGTCGCGTGCACGTTCATCATCCACACCCCGAGCCGGGTAGCCGCCGCGCAGGCCTGCGCCACCGTGTTCGGAATGTCGTGGAACTTGAGGTCGAGGAACACGTTGAAGCCGCGGCCGATCAGCGTGCGCACCAGCGGCGGTCCTGCGGTCACGAACAGCTCGTTGCCGACCTTCACCGCGCAGTGCGCCGGATCGAGCTGCGACGCGAGGGTCAGCGCGTCGTCGGATTCGGCGAAATCCAGCGCGACGATGATGCGAGGCCCGCTCATCGCGCTCGGCTCATACGAAACCATCCGGCGTCTCCGTCCGTTTCGGCGAATACGTTTCCCACTTCTGGCAGCCCGGGCAGCGCCAGTAGTACTGTCGCGCGCGAAAGCCGCATTGCTCGCAGCGGTACATCCCCAGGCGCTTGATGTGCTGGCCGACCAGCCCCTTGACGAGCTCGAGGTCGTGACGCCGCTCGGGTGGCGCCGATTGTAATTGCGCCTCGAGCAGCCGATCGAGGCCGATCAGCGTCGGATTGCGCGCGAGCTCGTCCTTGATGAGATCCGCGGCCGCGGCCGCGCCCTCCTGCTCGAGCGTGAGGTTGAACAACGCGTTCAGCACGTCGAGCGACGGATATTGGCCGTGGTAGTTGCGCAGCAGGCGGATGCCGGTGGCCCGATCGTCGAGCCTGCGGAACGCATCGGCGAGACGGTCCGCGGCGAGCGCGAGGAACACCGGGTTCTGGGACTCGATGCGCTGCCACGCCTCGATCGCGCCGCGCCAGTCGCCCTGCGCCACGCGGACGTCGCCGAGCAGTACGTTGGCGCGGGCGCAGGCGCGGTGGCCCGCGAGCGCCTGGTCGATCTCCGCGATGGCGCTCGCGGTGTCCGAGCGCAGCAGCGCCGCCTGCGCGAGCTCGCAGTGATATTGCGCGATCTCCTTGAAGTACGGCGTGCGCGAAAGCGCTTCCATGCGCGTGGTCGCGTCGATCGCCTTGGGCCAGTCCTTCTCGGTCTCGTAGATCGCGATCAGGTGCCCGAGCGCGGTGGGCTCGAACGGCGACCCCTCGAGCTTGCTGAACAGGTTCTCCGCGCGGTCGAGCAATCCCGCGCGATGGAAGTCCTGCGCGAGCTCGTAGGTCGCCATCGTGCGCTTGTCGGCGGGCAGGTCGGGGCGGTCGAGCAGGTTCTGGTGCATGCGGATCGCACGATCGGTCTCGCCCTGCCGGCGGAACAGCGAGCCCAGCGCGAAGTGCAGGTCGATCGTCTGCGGATCGACCTTGACGACCTCGATGAACGACTCGATCGCCTTGTCGGGCTGCTCGTTCAGCAGGAAGTTGAGCCCCCGGAAATACGTGAGCGGCAGCGCGCGCGACTCGCGCAGCAGATGCTTGATGTCGATGCGCGCGGCGATCCAGCCCATCGCGAAGAACAGCGCCGGGATCGGCAGCAGCCACCAGAGCTCGAAGTCCGGCATGGTGCTACAAGGCGTCCGTCGGCGGCTCGAAGCCCGGGCCGGAGGCCGGTGCGGTGCCCGGCGCCGCGCCATGCGGCGCAGGCGCCGGCTTGCGCGCGACGTAATCGCGCCGCGCTCGCGCGAGCTGCCGCGACAGCCGCGCCACCTTCACAGCACCGGCGAGCAGCCCGCAGCCCACCCCGATCGCGAACGCGACCAGCACGACGAAGATCAGCGGCGCGTCGAGCGTGCCGACGTCGAAGAAGCGCAGCGACACGGGATCGGCATTCTGCAGCGCGAGCAGCAGCAGGATCAGGAAGACGATCGCGCCGGCGATCCAGCGGATCAGGCGCATGACGAAACGGGGTCAGAGTAAGTTTCGCGACACTTACTCTGACCCCGAGGGAAGTTGCTCATCCGTCTAGTCGGCCGCCGGCTTCTTGAAGTCGACCCGCTCGCGCAGCTCCTTGCCGGCCTTGAAGTGCGGCACGTGCTTCTCGGGCACGTGGACCTTCTCGCCGGACTTCGGGTTGCGCCCGGTGCGGGGCGGCCGGTAGTTGAGGCCGAAGCTGCCGAACCCGCGGATCTCGATGCGCTCGCCCTTCGCGAGGCTCTCGGCCATCGCGTCGAGGATCATCTTGACCGCGAGCTCGGCGTCCTTGGCGACCAGTTGCGGAAACTGCGCCGCCAGGCGGTCGATCAGCTCCGATTTGGTCATCGTGCGCTCGTCTCTCAGCCGTTCTTGTTGTCGAGCTTCGCCTTGAGGAGCGCGCCGAGATTGGTCGTGCCGGTGTTCGCGCCCTGGTTCTCGGCGCTCATCCGCTGCATCGCCTCGGATTCCTCGGCGTTGTCCTTCGCCTTGATCGACAGGTTGATGCTGCGGTTCTTGCGGTCGATGTTGATGATCATCGCGTTCACCGCGTCACCTTCCTTCAGACGCGTGCGGATGTCCTCGACGCGGTCGCGCGACACCTCCGAGGCGCGAAGGTAGCCCTCGACCTCGCCGCTCAGCGTGACGACCGCGCCCTTGGCGTCGAGGCTCTTCACCGTGCCGGACACCACGCTGCCCTTGTCGTGCGTGGCGACGAAGTTGGTGAACGGATCGCCCTCGAGCTGCTTGATGCCGAGCGAGATGCGCTCGCGCTCGACGTCGATCGCGAGCACCACCGCCTCGACCTCCTGGCCCTTCTTGTAGTCGCGCACCGCGGTCTCGCCGGCGGCGTTCCACGAGAGGTCGGAGAGGTGCACGAGCCCGTCGATGCCGCCCGAAAGGCCGACGAAGACGCCGAAGTCGGTGATCGACTTGATCTGGCCCTTCACCCGGTCGCCCTTCTTGTGGTTCATGGCGAACTCTTCCCACGGGTTCGGCATGCACTGCTTCATGCCGAGCGAGATGCGCCGGCGGTCCTCGTCGATCTCGAGGATCATCACCTCGACCTCGTCGCCGAGCTGCACGACCTTGGTGGGATGGATGTTCTTGTTGGTCCAGTCCATCTCGGAGACGTGCACCAGGCCCTCGATGCCCGACTCGATCTCGACGAACGCACCGTAGTCGGTGATGTTCGTGACCTTGCCGAAGAGGCGCGTGCCCGGCGGGTAGCGGCGCGAAAGGCCGACCCACGGATCCTCGCCGAGCTGCTTCAGGCCCAGCGAGACGCGGTTCTTCTCCTGGTCGAACTTGAGCACCTTGGCGGTCACTTCGTCGCCGACCGAGAGGACCTCCGACGGATGCTTCACGCGGCGCCACGCGAGGTCGGTGATGTGCAGCAGGCCGTCGATCCCGCCGAGGTCGACGAACGCGCCGTAGTCGGTGATGTTCTTGACGATGCCCTTGACGGTGGCGCCTTCCTGCAGCGTGGCGAGCAGCTTCTCGCGCTCCTCGCCGAGCGATTCCTCGAGCACGGCGCGGCGCGACACGACCACGTTGTTGCGCTTGCGGTCGAGCTTGATGACCTTGAAGTCGAGCTGCTTGCCTTCGTACGGCGAGGTGTCCTTCACCGGGCGGATGTCGACCAGCGATCCGGGCAGGAACGCGCGGATGCCTTCGATCATGACGGTGAGGCCACCCTTCACCTTGCTGGTGACCATGCCCTGCACGATGGAGCCCTGCTCCATCGACTGCTCGAGGTCGTGCCAGGCCTTGAGGCGCTTGGCCTTGTCGCGCGACAGCTTCGTCTCGCCGTAGCCGTTCTCGATCGACTCGATCGCGACGGTGACGAAGTCGCCGGGCTTCACTTCGACGGTGCCCTGGTCGTTCTTGAACTCCTCGATCGGAATGAACGACTCGGACTTGAGGCCCGCGTTGACGACGACGACGTTGTAGTCGACGCGCGTCACTTCCGCGGTGATGAGCTCCCCTTGCCGCATCTCCTGGCGCGCGAGGGATTCCTCGAACAGCGCCGCGAAGTTCTCGGCCGGGACGGAAGACTGGGGTTGCGTAGCAGGCATTTGCGTTGCGTTAGCCATGACGGGTTGGTTCCTTCACATGGGCCGCCGCGACGAGAACCCTGTATCTCGTCGCGGCGGGTTGGTGGGTGAGCCGGGCCGCATCGCGACCCGCTCGCATCTCCGCTTCACGGCGCCGGCTTTGAGAGCGCGGCGAAACGGCCCTTTGCGTGTGCCCTTCTCTCACGCGCTGCCGTCGCCGGTCCGCGAGGCGTAGAGCGCCAGCACGGCGTCGGTTGCGGCAGCGATCGACAAATCGGTGGTATCCAGCGGCACGGCGTCGGGCGCGGCCCGAAGCGGTGCCACCGGCCGGGCCGCGTCGCGCGCGTCGCGCTCGCGGATATCGCGCAAAAGACTTTCGAGTGTAACGGAGATTCCTTTTTCGATCAACTGCTTATGCCGACGCCTGGCGCGCTCCTCGGCGCTGGCGGTCAAAAACACCTTCAACATGGCGTCCGGGAACACCACGGTGCCCATGTCGCGGCCGTCGGCGACCAGGCCGGGTGGCTGGCGAAAGGCTCGCTGCCGGGCCAGGAGCGCGGCCCGCACCCCGGCGTGCACCGCCACCGCCGAAGCCGTCTTCGACACCGCTTCGGCCCGGATGAGGTCGGTGACGTCGCGGCCGCCGAGCTCGACGCGGCTGCCGGTGAAGCGCACGCCAAGGCTTGCGGCGAGGGGACTCAACGCCGCTTCCTCGCCCGGATCGACGTTTCGCTCCAGCGCCTCCAGCGCGACCAGCCGGTACAGCGAGCCGCTGTCGAGATAGTGGAAGCCGAGCGCCGCGGCGACCCCGGCGGCGATGGTGCCCTTGCCGGAAGCGGCGGGACCGTCGATGGCGATGACGGGGGTCGGGTTCACGCAGCCCCTCACCCTAGTCCCTCTCCCCCGCTTCGCGGGGCGAGGGATCGCTTCGGCGAAAGCGCTCCCTCTCCCGCTTGCGGGAGAGGGTTGGGGTGAGCGCCCCGCGCCGTCACTGCACGACGCTCCCGAACACCGCGAAGAACTCCGGAAAGGTCTTGCCCACGCACTCCGGATCGCGCACGGTGATCGCCGCGCCGCCGAACGCGGCCAGCGCGAAGCACATCGCCATGCGGTGGTCGTCGTACGTCTCGATCTCGGCGGATCGGAACGCGCGCAGCGGCGCGACCTCGAGCCAATCGTCGCCTGCCTGCACGTCGGCACCGAGCTTGCGCAACTCCTTCGCCATCGCGGCGATCCGGTCGGTCTCCTTCACGCGCCAGCTCGCGATGCCGGTGAGGCGCGTCGGACGCGCCGCGAACAGCGCGACAATGGCGAGCGTCATCGCAGCATCCGGAATCGCCGTGCAGTCGATGGTCCCACCCGCGAGCGGCGTGCCGCGTCGCGCCTCGATCCAGTCGGCGCCGAAACGGATGTCCGCGCCCTGCTCGGTCAGGACGTCGGCAAAGGCGACGTCGCCCTGGATCGAATCGCGCCCGACGCCGGTGACGCGCACGGGGCCGCCGCCGATCACGCCGGCGGCAACGAAATAAGAGGCCGCCGAGGCATCGCCTTCCACCGCGAGCGTGCCGGGCGACCGATAGCGCGCGCCGGCCGGCACGACGAACGTCTGCGCGTCGGGCGTCGCGACGTCGACCGCGAATCGACGCATCAGGTTCGTGGTGATGTCGACGTAAGGACGCGAGATCAGCGGCGTGACCACGCTCGTGCGCGTGGCGGTGCGCTCGCTGCCGCGCGCCAGCGGCAATGCCAACAGCAACGCGGACACGAACTGGCTCGATACGTCGCCGCGGATGGCAATCGCCGCGCCCGCGTGGCCGGCCGATGGACCGATGCGAAGCGGCGGATAGCCGGCCTGGCCCAGGTAGTCGATCGAGCAGCCCACCGTGCGCAACGCGTCGACGAGATCGCCGATCGGCCGCTCGTGCATGCGCGCGATACCTTCCAGCGTGTAGTCGCCGCCCTGCATCGCGAGCGCGGCGGTGAGCGGCCGAAATGCGGTGCCCGCATTGCCGAGGAAGAGCTCTGCGCGCGAAAAAGGGAAGCGCCCGGCGCAACCGTGCACGCGGGCCGTTCGCGTGCCGGCGTCGTGCCGAAGATCGACGCCGAGCGCCTGCAGCGCGTCGACCATGCGCCGCGTGTCGTCGGCGTCCAGCACGCCCGTGAGCGTGGTGTCGCCTTCGGCGAGGGCGGCAAGGAGCAACGTGCGGTTGGTGATGCTCTTGGAGCCCGGCAACGCGACGGTGCCGCGTGCCGCGGTCATCGGCTGCAACGCGAGCGTCATGCTTCGTCGTCGCCGGAACGCGCCGGTTGAGCGGCCGCGCCCCATGCCTTGCGCACGGCAGAGGCACGCGCAAACACGTCCTCGAGCGCGGCGCCGTCGCCGCGATCGAGCGCGGCCGCGATGCGATCCAGCACCGCGCGGTACGCGGCGATCTCGTCGCCAAGCGCGTCGCGATTGGCAAGCGCGATGTCCCGCCACATCTCGGGCGAGCTCGCGGCGATGCGCGTGAAGTCGCGAAAGCCGCTGCCCGCATGCGCCAGCAGCTCTCGCGCGTCGTCGCGCTGCGCGAGCTCGTCGACCAGCGCGAACGCGAGCACGTGCGGCAGATGCGACACCGCGGCAAGCAGCCCGTCGTGGCGCTCGGGCGTGAGCGTGCTCACGCGCGCGCCCGCGGCCTGCCACAGCGAGGTGACGAGCGCCTGTGCGCGACCATCGGTCTGCGGCAGCGGCGTCACGATGACGTGGCGGTCGCGGAACAAGCCCGGATCGGCGGCCTGCGCGCCCGACTGCTCGCTGCCGGCGATGGGATGCGCGGGCACGCAATGCTCGAGATGCGTGGCGAGCGCCGCGCGCATCGCCGCGACCACGTCGCGCTTGGTGCTGCCGGCGTCGGTCACGATGGTGCGAGCGCCCAGGTGCGGCGCGAGCGCCTGCAGCAACCCGGGATACTGCGCGACCGGTGTGGCGAGCAGCACGACGTCCGCGTCGCGCGCTTCGGCGGTCCAGTCGTGCGCAAGCGTGACGCCGCGGTCGATCGCGCCGCGCCCCTTCGCGGCGTCGAGGTTCGCCCGCGTGCGGCCGACCCCGACGATGGCGGCGAAGCGCTCGCGCAACGCGAGCGCGAACGATCCGCCGATCAAGCCCACGCCGACGACGACGAGCTTGCCGAGGGATTGCGGCGGCGTCACGCGGCGAGCGCGGTGGCGAGCGCCGCGAGGAAGCGCTCATTCTCCTGCGGCAGGCCTACGGTGACGCGCAGCCACGTCGGCAGCTCGTAGTTCGCCACGGGACGCACGATGACGCCCTGGCGCAGAAGCGCGCCATACACGCGCGTGGCATCGCCCACCTCGACCAGCACGAAATTGCCGTGCGACGGAAGCGCCTTCACGCCGAGCCGGGCGAATCCCGCGGCGAGCTGCGCAAGCCCTTCGCGATTGAGCCGGCGGCTGTCCTCGACGTACGCGGCGTCGTCGAGCGCGGCGAGCGCCGCGGCCTGCGCGAGCGCGTTCACGTTGAACGGCTGGCGCACGCGATTCAGCATGTCGGCTACCGCGCCGTCCATCACGCCGTAGCCGATTCGCAGCGCCGCGAGCCCGTACGCCTTGGAGAACGAGCGCGTGACGACGAGGTTAGGATAGCGCGCGATCCAGCGCGTCGCGTTCGCCTGCTGCGCGGCGTCGAGATATTCGTTGTACGCCTCGTCGAGCACGACCAGCACATCGGGGGCAACCGCGGCCGCGAACGCCTCGAGGCGCTGCGGGTCGATCCACGTTCCGGTCGGATTGTTCGGGTTGGCGACGAACACCACGCGCGTGCGCGGGGTGATCGCGGCCAGCATCGCGCAGAGATCGTGCCCATAGTCGCGCGCCGGCACGACGACGCCCGTCGCTCCGCGTGCCTGCGTCGCGAGCGGATACACGGTGAAGGCATGCTGCGCATACACGGCCTCGTCGCCCGGCCGCAGGAACGCGTGGGTGACGAGCTCGAGCACGTCGTTGCTGCCGTTGCCGAGCACGATCTGCTCGGCGCCGACCGCGAGCCGCGCGGCGAGGGCCTGCTTCAGCGCGTACGCGTTGCCGTCGGGATAGCGCGTCAGGTCCGCTGCCGCAGCGCTGATCGCGGCCAGCGCTTTGGGGCTCGGGCCCCGCGGGTTCTCGTTGGAGGCGAGCTTGACGATGCGCTCCGGTGCGAGCCCGAGCTCGCGCGCGACCTCCTCGATCGGCTTGCCGCCCACGTAAGGCGAGATGCGGCGTACGTATTCCGGGGCCCGGGCGGCCAGTGCGACGGTCGACATGAGTGCGTTCGTCTCAGGACAATGCCGCCGGGTAAGACCCCAGCAGCTTCAGGAAGGGCGCCTTTTGCGCAAGCTCCGCGAGCGCGGCGGCGACCGGCTCGTCCTCGCGATGACCCGCGAGATCGACGAAGAACAGGTACTCCCACAGACCCGTTCGCGCGGGACGCGATTCGAAGCGCGTCATCGACACGCCGTGGCGCGCGAACGGCTCGAGCAGGCCGTGCACCGCACCCGGCCGGTTGGGCGCGGACATCACGAGCGACGTGAGGTCGCTGCCCGAGGGCGCGACCGACTGGCGACCGAGCACCCAGAAGCGCGTCGTGTTGTTGGGCTCGTCCTCGATGTGCGGCGCGACGATCGAAAGGCCATAGATCGTCGCGGCGATCTCGCCCGCGATGGCTGCCGTGCCCGCCTCCGCGGCGGCGAGGCGCGCGGCTTCCGCGTTGCTCGACACCGCGACGCGCGGGATTCCCGGCAGGTGCCTGGCCAGCCACTGGACGCATTGCGCGAGCGATTGCGCGTGCGAATAGACGCGCGTGATCTCGGCCAGCGCGGCGCCGCCGGACAGCAGGTTCTGCTGCACGCGCAGCTTGATCTCGCCGCACACCGAGACGTCGGTGGTGCACATCAGGTCGAGCGTGCGGCCCACCGCGCCTTCGGTGGAGTTCTCGACCGGGACGACGGCGTAATCGGTTTGTCCCGCCTCCACCGCGCGGAAGATGTCGTCGATGCTGGCCTGCGGCACGCCGTCGACGAAGTTGCCGAACTGGCGCAGCACCGCCGCATGGCTGAAGGTGCCGGCGGGGCCGAGGTACGCGATGCGCACCTTCTGCTCGAGCGCGAGGCACGCCGACATGATCTGCCGGAACACGCCCAGCACGGCGTCGTTCGACAAAGGCCCGCGATTGTCCTCGGCGAGGCGCGCGAGCACCTGCGCCTCGCGCTCGGGACGATACGCGGGGCCGCCCTGCCCCGCCTTGAGCTCGCCGATCGCACGCGCGTGCCCCGCGCGCGCATTGAGGCGCGCCAGGATCTCGCGGTCGAGCGCGTCGATCGCCTTGCGATGCGCGCTCAGCGTGATGTCGGTGTCGTCGTGGTCGCCTTCGGCCATCGGCTCATCCATGGCTCTGCTCGAACTCGCGCATGAAGGCGCACAGCGCCGTGACGCCCGCCATGGGCATCGCATTGTAGAGCGAGGCGCGCATGCCGCCGACGGCCCGGTGGCCCTTGAGCTGCATCAGGCCGCGCTCGGCCGCACCCTCGAGGAACGGCGCGTCGAGGCGATCGTCGGCAAGGAAGAAAGGGACGTTCATGCGGGAGCGGTCCTCGCGCGCGACGGGGTTGCGATAGAAGCCGCTGCGGTCGATCTCCGCATAAAGGCGCTCGGCCTTGTCGATGTTGACCCGCTCCATCGCGGCGAGGCCGCCTTGCGCGATCAGCCATTCGAACGTGAGCCCCGCAAGGTAGATGCCGAACGTGTTCGGCGTGTTGAGCATCGAGCCGGCTTTCGCCTGTGCGCCGTAGTCGAAGATGCTCGGGCAGTCGGGGCGCGCGCGATCGAGCAGATCCTCGCGCACGATCACCAGCGTCAATCCGGCCGGCCCGACGTTCTTCTGCGCGCCGGCGTAGATCACGCCGAAGCGCGAAACATCGATGACGCGTGACAACAGGTGCGACGACATGTCCGCCACGAGCGGCACGCTTCCCGTGTCGGGCGTCCAGTGATATTCGACGCCGCCGATCGTCTCGTTGGTGGTCACGTGGACATAGGCGGCATCGGCCGAGCGCTTCCATGCGTCCTGGCGGGGAACGTAAGTGTACTTACGATCTGCCGACGACGCGGCGACGCCGACGTCGCCGTAGCGCCGCGCTTCCGCGATGGACTTCTGCGCCCAGTGGCCGGTGTCGACGTAGTCCGCAGTCCCGCCCGCGGGCAGCAGGTTGAGCGGCACCGCGGCGTTCTGTCCCTGCGCGCCGCCCTGCAGGAACAGCACCTCGTAGTGCGGTGGAACGGCGAGCAGCGCGCGCAGGTCGGCTTCGGCCTTCGCCGCGACGGACATGAAGTCGGCGCCGCGATGGCTCATCTCCATCACCGACATGCCCGTGCCGTGCCAGTCGAGCAGCTCGGCCTGCGCGCGCTGCAGCACCGGCTCGGGCAGCGCCGCGGGGCCGGGGCTGAAGTTGAAGACGCGTCTCACGCTGTCGTCCCTGCGCAGGCAGGGACCCAGCGTCGTCCGCGGCGAAGAGCCGCTGGGTCCGCGGTTTCGCGGGGATGACGCCCGTCGCTCGTCACCTTCGCAGGGACGACGGAGTGCCTCATTCGGCGTGACGGCTGCCGTTGCTGCCGTTGCCGTTGCTGCCGTTCCCGTTCTCGTCCTCGTCGCTTTCCACCACGCGCTCGAGGCCGGCCAGCTTCTCGCCTTCGGCGAGATTGATGAGCGTGACGCCCTGCGTCGAGCGGCTCATCTCGCGGATCGAGCTGACCCGGGTGCGGATCAGGACGCCGCCGGTGGAGATCAACATCACCTCGTCGTCGGGATGCACCAGCGCCGCCGCGACGACCTTGCCGTTGCGCTCGGATTGCTGGATGGCGATCATGCCCTTGGTCCCGCGGCCGTGGCGCGTGTACTCGACGATGGGCGTGCGCTTGCCGTAGCCGTTCTCGGTCGCGGTCAGCACCGACTGCGTCTCGTCCTCGGCGACCAGCAGCGAGATGACCGTCTGGCCTTCCTCGAGCGACATGCCGCGCACGCCGTGCGCGTTGCGCCCCATCGGCCTCACGTCGTTCTCGTCGAAGCGCACCGCCTTGCCGCCTGAGCTGAACAGCATCACGTCGTGCTTTCCGTCGGTCAGCGCCACGCCGATGAGCCGATCGCCTTCGTCGAGGTCCACGGCGATGATCCCCGAAGGACGCGGGCGCGAGAAATCGGCGAGCGAAGTCTTCTTGACCGTGCCGTTGGCGGTCGCCATGAACACGTAGCGGCCTTCGCTGAACTCCTTCACGGGCAGGATCGCGGTTACCTTCTCCGCGTCGACCAGCGGCAGCAGGTTCACGATCGGCTTGCCGCGCGAGGTGCGCGAGCCCTGCGGCACGTTGTAGACCTTGAGCCAGTAGACGCGGCCGCGGTTGGTGAAGCAGAGGATGTAGTCGTGCGTGTTCGCGATGAACATGCGGTCGACGAAGTCGTCCTCCTTCGTCGCCGTCGCCTGCTTGCCGCGGCCGCCGCGCCGCTGCGCGCGATATTCCGCGACCGGCTGCGCCTTCATGTAGCCGCCGTGTGACAGCGTGACCACCATGTCGGCGGGCGCGATCAGGTCCTCGATCGACAGGTCCTCGCCCTGCGCGACGATCTCGCTTCGCCGCTTGTCGCCGAACTGGTCGCGAATGGCGATGAGCTCGTCGCGGATGATCCGGGTCACGCGCGCCGGCTTGGCCAGGATGTCGATCAGGTCGGCGATGAGGTCCATCACCTCGCGATATTCCGCGGTGATCTTGTCCTGCTCGAGCGCGGTGAGGCTTTGCAGCCGCATCTCGAGGATGCGCTGCGCCTGCGTATCGGAAAGCCTGTAGCCGCCGAGCGCCGCCTGCCAGCCGAAGTCGGCGGGCAGTCCCTGCGGCCGCGCCTGCTCGGCGAAGGCCCGCTGCAGCATGTCCTCGACGAGCGGCGAGCGCCACGTGCGCGCCATCAGCGCCGCCTTCGCGTCGGCGGGGCTCGGCGAGCCCTTGATCAGCGCGATGATCTCGTCGACGTTCGACAGCGCGACCGCCAGCCCTTCGAGGATGTGCCCGCGCTCGCGCGCCTTGGCGAGGTCGTAGCGCGTGCGGCGCAGCACGACCTCGCGCCGGTGCAGCAGGAAGAACTCGAGGAACTGCTTGAGGTTGAGCAGCCGCGGCTGGTTGTCGACCAGCGCGACCATGTTCATGCCGAAGCTGTCCTGGAGCTGAGTGAGCTTGTACAGGTTGTTGAGAACGACCTCGGGCACCTCGCCGCGCTTGAGCTCGAGCACGGCGCGCATCCCGGACTTGTCGGATTCGTCGCGGATGTCCGCGATGCCGTCGAGCCTCTTCTCGCGCACCAGCTCGCCGATGCGCGCGAGGAGGTTCGCCTTGTTGACCTGGTAGGGGATCTCGTCGACGACGATCGCCTGCCGGTTGCCCTTGTCGAGGTCCTCCACGTGGGTGCGCGCGCGAATCACCACGCGGCCGCGTCCGGTGCGATAGCCCTCGCGCACGCCCTCGAGACCGTAGATGATCCCGGCGGTCGGGAAGTCGGGCGCCGGCACGATGTCCATCAGCTCGTCGATGGAGACCTCCGGCTTGTCGAGCACGGCCAGGCAGGCGTTGACCGTCTCCCCGAGGTTGTGCGGCGGGATGTTCGTCGCCATGCCCACGGCGATGCCGGACGATCCGTTCACGAGCAGGTTCGGCAGTCGCGACGGCAGGACCGAAGGCTCCTGCTCCTTGCCGTCGTAGTTCGGCACGAAATCGACCGTTTCCTTGTCGATGTCGGCCGTCAGGTCGTTGGCGATGCGCTCGAGGCGACACTCGGTGTAGCGCATCGCCGCGGGATTGTCGCCGTCGACCGAGCCGAAGTTGCCCTGCCCGTCGACCAGCGGGTAGCGCAGGGAGAAATCCTGCGCCATGCGCACCAGCGTGTCGTAGATCGCCATGTCGCCATGCGGGTGATACTTGCCCATCACGTCGCCGACCACGCGCGCGCACTTGACGTAGGGCCGGTTGAACGTGATGTTGGCCTCGTGCATGGCGTAGAGCACCCGCCGGTGGACCGGCTTCAAGCCGTCGCGAACGTCCGGGAGCGCCCGGCCGACGATCACGCTCATGGCGTAATCGAGGTACGAATGCCGCATCTCGGCTTCGAGGCTGACCGGCAGGGTTTCTTTGGCGAACTGCTCCATGGCGTGGGCTCAGGATCCTGGCTGGCGACGGCTCACCTTGGTGCCGCCGGTGAAAAAGCGGGCGCGCGGGAGGTTTTCTGCATGCGCGGCGGGGTCCGGGCCTCGGGCGCGGCTTCGCGCACCCTCATTTCGGTGTCGAATGATGGAGGCCCTTGATAAACATGAATTTTAGCACGCCGTTGTATTGCCGCGACAGTCTTTCATCACGGCACTTTTCGGGGGGGGTTTTCTTTGCTAGCGCAAAAATGCGTGTGCTATATTGGGCTGGGCCGCAAAAAGGATACGGCGCGTCAGGCAGTTAGGTGTCTTGCGCGCACACGTCTTCGTTCTTCACACAAACCTGTTCTAAAACCAAAGCCAAAGGGGTGAAACAATGAGTCGACGTCTCGTTTCCGGTGTCGTGGTTGGGGCGCTCGCGGCGGCATTCGCCGGCAGCCTCGCCGCGCAGCCGAAAGCCGATCCGAAGGGCTACGTCGCGGGTCCCGCCAAGTGCGATCCGACGAATTGCGCGTACGTGCTCGGCGCCGGAGCGATCCAGTCCGGAGACGCGAACAACGTCGTTCGCAGCGGCGTCTACAACGGCGCGCTGGGCCTGGCTGGCGGGCTCTGCTGGCGTACGGGTTACTGGACGCCGCAGATGGCCATCGAGGCTTGCGACCCGGATCTCGTGCCGAAGCCGCCGGCGCCGCCACCGCCGCCCGCTCCGACGCCGCCTCCGCCGCCCCCGCCGCCGCCGCCGGCACCGGCACCGGCGCCGCAGGTGCAGAAGATCACGCTGGCATCGAAGGCGCTGTTCGACTTCGACAAGGCGGTGCTGCGTCCGGACGGCAAGGCCGCGATCGACAGCGAGATCATCAGCCGCCTGCGCGACGTGCAGAAGCTGGAGCTCGTGCTGGTCACCGGTCACACCGACCGCATCGGAACGCAGCAGTACAACCAGCGGCTGTCCGAGCGCCGCGCCGACGCCGTTCGCGATTACCTCGTGAGCAAGGGCGTGCCGCGCGACAAGATCGAGACGCTGGGCATGGGCAAGACGCAGCCGGTTCCGGGCGTCGTCTGCAACCAGAAGGCGCTCAAGGAACTGATCGCCTGCCTGGCGCCCAACCGCCGCGTGGAGATCGAGGTCAAGGGCGAAGGCGCGATGCGTCGATAGGCTCCGCCTGCTCCGGCAAAGGCCCCGCTTCGGCGGGGCTTTTGCTTTGTGCGCCGTACAATTGGGCGATGGCTCCGCGAATCGTCGACCTCCGCATCGATGCCACGTGGATCGTGCGGGTCGAGCCGGCGGGCGTGCTCGTCGACCACGCGGTGATCGTCGACGGCGGCCGCATCGTCGACATCGTGGCGCTGACCGACACGGTGCGCTATGCGCCGCGCAGGCAGCTCTCGCTGCCGCACCACGTGCTGATGCCCGGGCTCGTGAACGCGCATACGCACGCCGCGATGACCCTGCTGCGCGGCGTCGCGGACGATGTGCCGCTCACGCCCTGGCTCACCGAGCACATCTGGCCGCGCGAAGCCCGCTTCGTGTCCGCGGACTTCGTGTACGACGGCACGCTGCTCGGTGCGGCGGAGATGCTGCGCGGCGGCATCACCTGCGCCAACGACATGTATTTCCATCCCGCCGCCGCCGCGCGCGCTTACGAGACGGCGGGCATGCGCGCGCTGATCGGCGTGCCGATCCTCGACTTTCCCACGCCCTATGCCGCAGACGCGGACGCATACCTTCAGCAGGGGCTCGCCGCGCGCGACGCGTTCAAGGACGCGCCGCGATTGCGCTTCGCGCTCGCGCCGCACGCGCCGTACACCGTTGGCGACGCGACCTGGCACAAAGTCGTGATGTACGCGGGCCAGCTCGAGCTGCCTATCGAGACCCACGTGGCCGAAACGCGCGCCGAGGTCGACGAAGCGCGCGCGCAGACCGGCGTGTCGCCGCTCGCACGACTCGCGAAGCTCGGGGCCACCGGACCCGACTTCATCGCGATCCATGCCGTGCACGTCGACGACGCGGACATGGAGCTCCTCGCGACGCACGGCTGCCACGTCGTGCATTGCCCCGCGTCGAACATGAAGCTCGCGAGCGGCATCGCGCCGGTCGCAGCGCTCCGTGCACGCGGCATCAACGTCGCGCTCGGCACGGACGGCGCCGCCTCGAACAACCGCCTCGACGTCTTCGAGGAGATGCGACTCGCGAGCCTTCTCGCGAAAGTGATCAGCGGCGACGCCGGGGCGCTGCCCGCCGCGGACATCGTGCACATGGCCACGCTGGGCGGCGCACGCGCGCTCGGCATGAGCGACGAGATCGGGTCGCTCGCGCCCGGCAAGCAGGCGGACATCGTCGCCGTCGACCTCTCTTCGCCGCAAGCGCTGCCGGTGTACGATCCCGTGTCGCACCTGGTGAACGTTGCCGGGCGCGCCGAGGTGGCGCACGTGTGGGTCGCCGGCTTCGCGCTCGTGACGGACGGCAGGCTCGCGTCGCTCGACACCGAGGCGCTGACCGCGCGTGCGCGGGCGTGGCAGGCGCGATTGCAATAATCGAATGGAAAAGCGTCCTTCGCTCCGCTCACGATGACGACGACCACCAACGCCGACCCCGCCGAAGTCAGCAAGTTCTCCGCCATCGCGCATCGGTGGTGGGATCCTGGGAGCGAGTTCAAGCCGCTGCACGACATCAATCCGCTGCGCCTGGACTGGATCGACACGACCGTCGGCGGGCTCGCCGGACGAAGCGTGATCGACGTCGGCTGCGGCGGCGGCATCCTCGCCGAATCGCTCGCGATGCGCGGTGCGAGCGTCACCGCGATCGACCTGTCCGAGAAGGCACTCGGCGTCGCGCGGCTTCATCAGCTCGAATCGGGCGTCGAGGTCGATTACCGGCTTGCGTCCGCCGAGGCGATGGCCGCAGCGACGCCCGCGTCGTTCGACGTCGTCACGTGCCTCGAGCTGCTCGAGCACGTTCCGCAGCCTGCGTCGACGGTCGCGGCGTGCGCCGCCCTCGTGCGGCCCGGCGGGCGCGTGCTGTTCTCGACGATCAATCGCAATCCACGCTCGTACGTGTTGGCCGTCCTGGGCGCCGAATACGTCCTGCGGCTGCTGCCGCGCGGCACGCACGACTGGGCGCGCTTCCAGAAGCCCTCGGAGCTCGCACGTCATGCGCGTCGCGCGGGTCTCGTCGTCGACGAGATCGTCGGCATGGCGTACAACCCGCTGACGCGCATCTACCGACTCACGCCCGATACGTCGGTCAACTACCTGATGGCGTGCCGCCGGCCCGCGAGCGATGCCTGACGGCATGCCGCGCCCGGCGCCGCGCCCGCTGGCCCTCGACGCGGTGCTGTTCGACCTCGACGGCACGCTGGCCGACACGGCCGGCGATCTCGCCGCGGCGCTGAACCGCGTGCGCGCCGATCGCGGCCTTCCACCCGTGCCGGCGGGGCAACTGCGTGCGCATGCCTCCGCCGGTGCGCGCGGACTGCTCGGTGCGGGCATGGGCGTCGCGCCGGATCATCCGGATTACGTCGCGTTGCGCGGCGCGTTCCTCGCCTACTACGCCGAGGAGCTCGCCGTCACGACGCGCCTCTTCGACGGCGTCGGCGACCTCCTCGCTGCGCTCGACGCCCGCGGCATGCGCTGGGGCGTGGTCACCAACAAGGCGCAGCGCTACACCCAGCCGGTGCTCGCGGCGCTCGGCCTCGCGCCTCGTGCCGCGGTCGTGGTGAGCGGCGACACGACCGCGCATCCGAAGCCGCATCCCGCGCCGCTGCTGCACGCGGCGGAAGCACTCGGCGTAACGCCTGCGCGTTGCGCGTATGTCGGCGACGATCTGCGCGACGTGATCGCCGGCAATTCGGCAGGCATGTCGACGCTCGTCGCGGACTACGGCTATCTCGGCGAATCGGGCTCCTCGGAGGGATGGCCGGCGACGGGATGGATCGATACGCCGGTCGCGCTGCTGAGCTGGCTGCCCTAGCTTGCGCTAGCTCGCGCAGCTCGCGTTGGCGATCCAGAGCTCGCGCGGCTGGCCGTTGCGCTTGCCCGACAACCGAACGGGTTGATTCGCGGCGAGCGGACGCAGCACGGCTGCGACGACGTCGTCGGGGCTCGCGAGCGCGATGCCGTTCGCCTGCTCCACGCGATCGCCTTGCTGCAGCCCGATCATCTGGCCGAAGCCGGCCGTCTCGCGCACGACGAGCGCGCCGTTGGCAGGCTCCACCATGGCGCGCCAGGTATCCGGTTGCGAGATGAGCCCGCCCACCAGCTCGACGTTGAGCCGCACGACCTCGCCCTTGAAGCCGGGCGGCGGATTGCATTTCGCCGGCGCATTGGAAGCGACGTTGAGCCCGTGCGAGGGCGCGGGCGGTGAAGCCGATGCCCCGCGTGCCGTCGGCTGCGGCGGCGCACCGCGTGCCGGCGGGCTCTCACGCGTCGCACCGCGCAATGCCAGCATGCGATCGCCGTTCGCATCGCGCAGCGTGACGCCGTCGTTGCGCACCGAGACCAGGCGCAGGCCCGGCGACACGTCCTGCCCGGTCGCGACGAAGCGCGCGCCCGACGGCAGCCGGAACAGCGCATAGCCTTCGCCGTCGTGACGCGCGACGATGCCGAGCAGCCGCACGTCGCCGAGCGTATCGGTCGCGCTGGCGGCGACGGCGTCGTTGCCCGGCGGTGCCCCGAAAAGCCGTCCGCCGATGATCGTCGATGCAGGATCGTCGGCGAGCGCCGGCGCCACGTGCGCCGGCGCCGGCGCAACGATCATCCACGTCCAGTACGCGATGGCGAGCGCCAGTGCAGCGCACGCCAAGAGCGCGGCAACGATGGCCGCAGCGCGCCAGCCGGCGCCCGTCGCTATAATCGCGGGCCGTTCCGTCATCGTTCGGTTCCCTGACGTGAATCCCCTGCTCGCGCGGCTCGCGCCGTATCCCTTCGAGCGTCTGCGCGCGCTGATGGCGGACGTTGCGCCGCCCGCGGGCAAGCGGCCCATCAACCTGTCGATCGGCGAGCCCAGGCATGCCACGCCGCAGCTCGTGCTCGACGCGCTCGCAGCGGGCGCTGCACAGGGCCTCGCGAATTATCCCACGACGATCGGCTCGCTGCCGCTGCGCGAAGCGATCGCGGCGTGGCTCGCGCGCCGTCATGGCTTGCGCGCGCTCGATCCCGCCGCGCAGGTTCTGCCGGTGCTGGGCAGCCGCGAGGCGCTGTTCGCGTTCGCCCAGGCGATCGTCGACGGCAGCCGGCCCGACGCGACGGTGGTCATGCCCAATCCGTTCTACCAGATCTACGAGGGCGCGGCGCTGCTGGCCGGCGCGCAGCCGTACTGCGTCAATGCAACCGGCGACGGCGCGCACGCCTGGTCCGACGTTCCGCACGACGTATGGGCGCGCACGCAGCTCCTCTACGTTTGCTCCCCCGGCAACCCGACCGGAAGCGTGCTCGATCTCGCCCGGTGGCGCGCGCTCTTCGAGCTGTCCGACCGGCACGGCTTCGTCATCGCATCCGACGAGTGCTACTCCGAGATCTACTTCGACGAGGCTGCGCCGCCGCTCGGCGGTCTCGCGGCCGCGCAGGCGCTCGGCCGTGACGGCTACCCGCGGCTGGTCGTGTTCGGCAGCCTCTCCAAGCGCTCCAACGCGCCGGGACTGCGCAGCGGCTACGTGGCCGGTGACGCGGCCGCGCTGAAGGCGTTCCTGCTCTATCGCACGTATCACGGGTCCGCCATGTCGGGCGCCGTTGCGGCCGCGAGCATCGCGGCATGGCGCGACGAGGCGCACGTCGTCGCCAATCGTGCCGAATACGCGGCGAAGTTCCGCGCGCTGCAGCCGCTCGTCGATCGCGTGCTGCCCTGCGCGATGCCGCAGGCGGCGTTCTACCTGTGGGCGCGCACGCCCGGCGACGACGCGCAGTTCGCCCGCGATCTCATGGCCGCACAGAACGTGCTCGTGCTGCCCGGCAGCTACCTCGCGCGCGACGCGCACGGCACGAACCCGGGACGCGGACGCATCCGCATCGCGCTGGTCGCGGGCCGGGCCGAGTGCGCGGAAGCGGTCGAGCGAATCGTCGCGTTCGCGTCGACGAGGCACTAGCCGCCCACCCCGGCCGGCCGCGGCCTGTCGGCACAAACCGCGTTTCGTCGTCCCGGTCGCTTCGCATGACGCGAGGTGCCTAGAATGGCGCGCCATGCCTGCTCCCGACAACGCCATCGCCAGCGCGCTGCGCCGCGGGCTCGACTTCAAGTGGACGACGCTGCTGCTGATCCTGGCGATCAACACCGGGATCGCTGGCGTGCTGTGGATCGACGACGTACGCCCGTTCTGGTCGCCGCTCGTGACCGCGCACGCGTACGGGCTCGCGATCGCGTATTGCGTGAACGTCGCGCGGCCGTGGGATCGGGCACGTCCGGTGACGGCGTTGATGGTCGCGGTCGCCGTCGGCGCGGCGATCGGCATCCTGGTGATCATCCTGCTCAAGCAATACTCGCTCGAATACGTGCGCGAGCGCATCGCATTCTTCTGCTACAACGTGCTGATCGCGTGGGGCAACGGGCTGCTCATCAGCCTCATGTTCTACGTCAAGTTCCGCGAGACGCGCGCGGCCGCCGCGCTCCACAAGGCCGAAGCCGAGCACCATCTGCTGTCCAGGCACGCGGTGGAAGCGGAGCTGAAGCTCATGCAGGCGCAGGTCGAGCCGCATTTCCTGTTCAACACGCTCGCGTCCGTGCAGTACCTGGTCGAGACAGACCCGGCGCAGGCGAGCCGCCTGCTTGGTCATCTGATCGGCTACCTTCGCTCGGCGCTGCCGCAGCTGCGCGCCGCGTCGACCACGCTGGGGCGCGAGGCGGAGCTCGCGCGCGCCTATCTCAGCATCCTGCAAATGCGCATCGGTCCGCGCCTCGCCTTCGAGGTCGACGTGCCGGCCGACCTGCGCGATCATCCGTTCCCACCCAACCTCCTCATCTCGCTGGTGGAGAACGCCATCAAGCATGGCATCGAGCCCACCGCCGCAGGCGGCACGGTGACGATCGGCGCGCGTCGCGAGGGCGATGCGCTGGTCGTGAGCGTCACGGACACGGGACGCGGGCTCGAGACGGCCTCGCCCAACGGCGGCGCAGGCGTCGGGTTGACCAACGTGCGCGAGCGCCTCGCCGCGCTGTACGGGCCGCGCGGGCGATTCACGCTCGAGCCGGCTCAACCGACGGGCGCGCGCGCCGTGCTCGCGCTTCCGTTCGAGGCCGCATGAGCGTGACCACCGCCGTCATCGCCGAAGACGAGCCGATGCTGCGCGCCCAGCTCAGGGCACGACTGGCCGAGGTGTGGCCCGAGCTTTCGCTGCTCGGTGAGGCGGAGAACGGGCAGGAAGCCATCGAGCTGATCGAGGCTCACCGGCCGGACGTGGCGTTCGTCGACATCCGCATGCCGCTGCGGACCGGCCTCGACGTCGCGCGCGCGGTGGGCGGGCGCACGCACGTGGTGTTCGTGACGGCCTACGACGAGTATGCCGTCGCGGCGTTCGAGGAGGGCGCCGTCGACTACGTGCTCAAGCCGGTGACCGCCGAGCGACTGGCGAAGGTCGTTGCGCGCCTCAAGACTCGCCTCGCCTTGCCTCCCCTCGATCTCTCCGCCCTGCTCGAGCGTCTGGGCGCCCGCGAATCGGCGTCCGGCCCGCTGCGCTGGATCCGGGCCTCGCAAGGCAACGTGCTGCAGATGATCGCCGTCGACGACGTGCTCTACTTCCAGGCCGAGGACAAGTACACCAAGGTGGTCACGGGGGCCGCCGAGGCGCTGATCAAGAAGCCAATCAGGGAGCTCTACGACGAGCTCGATCCCGAGCTGTTCTGGCAGATCCACCGCGCGACCATCGTGAACCTGCGCGCGATCTCGAAGGTCGAGCGCGACTGGCGCGACCAGCCGGTCATCACGCTGCGCGACCGGCCGGAGAAGCTCGTGGTGTCGCGCACGTTCGCGCATCGGTTCAAGACGATGTGAACGTCGGGGTGGGAGTCGGTGACCTGACCCCGAACTGCCCCAACGACTGGACCCGCGCACCGGCGCGCAACGCAAGCCGGTGTAAAATTTCGTCTTTTTCGCCGTCGGCATGGACAACCTGCAGTCCACCCTCGAGTCCGCCTGGGACGAGCGTGCCGCGCTGTCGCCCGCCTCGGCCCCGGCCGCGGTGCGCGACGCCGTCGCGCACGTGATCGACGCGCTCGACGCGGGCCGCTTGCGCGTCGCCGAAAAGCGCGACGGCGCGTGGATCACGCATCAGTGGATCAAGAAGGCGGTGCTGTTGTCGTTCCGCCTGGCGGACAACGCGCCGATCGGCCTTGCCGGTCCCGCGGTGCCGTTTCGTTTCTACGACAAGGTGCCGACCAAATTCGCGGGCTTCGACGAGGCGAGGTTCGCGGCGGCCGGCGTGCGCGTGGTGCCGCCGGCGGTCGCGCGGCGCGGTGCGTACGTCGCGAAGAACGTCGTGCTGATGCCGTCGTACGTGAACATCGGCGCGTACGTCGACGAAGGCACCATGGTGGACACCTGGGCCACCGTCGGGTCGTGTGCGCAGATCGGCAGGAACGTGCACCTCTCCGGGGGCGTGGGCATCGGCGGCGTGCTCGAGCCTCTGCAAGCCAATCCCACGATCGTCGAGGACAACTGCTTCATCGGCGCGCGCTCGGAAGTCGTCGAGGGCGTGATAGTCGAGGAGAACTCGGTGCTCGGCATGGGCGTGTACATCGGGCAAAGCACGAAGATCTACGACCGCGCCACCGGCAACGTGAGCTATGGCCGCGTGCCGGCGGGATCGGTGGTCGTTTCCGGCTCGCTGCCGGCGACCGACGGGTCCCATAGCCTGTACTGCGCCGTGATCGTCAAGCAGGTCGATGCCAGGACGCGCGCGAAGACCAGCCTCAACGAGCTGCTGAGGGATTGAGGCAATGTCCGTATCGCTGAAGAACGACGCCGACATCGCCGGCATGCGCGAGGCGGGCCGCCTCGCCTCGGAGCTGCTCGACTACCTGACGCCGCACGTCAAGGCCGGCGTGACGACGAAGGAGATCGACCGGCTCGCGCACGACTACATGGTCAACGTGCAGCACACGACGCCGGCAACGCTCAACTACGCCCCGCCGGGCCACTCGCCGTACCCGGCGTCGCTGTGCACGTCGGTGAATCACGTCGTGTGCCACGGCATTCCCGGCGATCGCAAGCTCAAGGACGGCGACATCGTCAACGTCGACGTGACGGTCATCAGCGACGGCTACCACGGCGACACCAGCCGCATGTTCACCATCGGCAAGCCGTCCATCCTGGCAAAGCGCCTGATCGACGTGACCTACGAAGCGATGTGGCGCGGCATCCGCGTGGTGCGCCCGGGCGCGCATCTCGGCGACATCGGCGCCACGATCCAGCGCCACGCCGAGGGCCACGGCTTTTCCATCGTGCGCGAGTTCTGCGGGCACGGCATCGGCAAGCAGTTCCACGAGGAGCCGCAGGTGCTGCACTACGGCCGGCCGGGAACGGGCCTGAAGCTGCAGGCCGGCATGATCTTCACCATCGAACCGATGATCAACGCGGGCAAGCCCGGCATACGTTGCCTCGCCGACGGCTGGACCATCGTGACCGCGGATCATTCGCTGTCCGCCCAATGGGAGCACACCGTGCTCGTCACGCCGGACGGCTACGAGATCATGACCCGCTCGGCCGGCACCCCGCCGCCTCCCGCGGCATAGGCGACGCCGTGGCTGCGACGCCGGCCGCCGTCGAGCCGCCAGCCGCGGCGCGCCCGGCGGCCGCGCGCATCGCCGCGTGGCGCGACGAGCTTCGGCGTGGCCGCGCGGCGTTGCGCGATCAATTCTTCGCGCGTCCCGACACGCCGACCCTGCTGCGTGCGCATGCGCGGCTGATCGACCGCATCGTCGTCGACGTATGGCGCGAGCTCGGCGTGTCGAGCGATCTCGCGCTGATGGCGGTCGGCGGCTACGGTCGCGGCCAGCTCTTCCCGCATTCGGACGTCGACGTGGTCGTTCTCCTGCCCCTCGATCACGATGCGGACGCGAGCGCGGCGGTCGAGCGCTTCGTCATGGCGTTGTGGGACATCGGCCTCGACCCCGGACACGCCGTGCGCAGCGTCGCGCAATGCGAGGCCGAGATGAACGCGGACGTCACCGTGCGCACGAGCCTGCTCGAGAACCGGCGGCTCGCGGGATCGCGCCGGCTGTACGGCAGCTTCACGCACATGTTCGCGGCCAACATGGACGCACGCGCCTTCCATGCCGCGAAGACGCTCGAGCAGCAGCAGCGGCACCTCAAGTACCACGACGCGGCGTACAACCTCGAGCCCAACGTCAAGGAGAACCCGGGCGGCTTGCGCGACCTCCAGACCGTCATCTGGATCGCGCGCGCTGCGGGCCTCGGGCGCACGTGGCGCGAGCTGGCGCGCAACGGCCTCATGACGGCTGCCGAGGCGCGCGGCGTGTCGCGGCAGGAGCGCCTGATCGGCGCGCTGCGCGTACGATTGCATTACCTCGCGGAACGGCGCGAGGACCGCCTGATCTTCGATCAGCAGGCCGCGCTCGCGCGCGAGCTGGGCCTCGCCGACACGCCGGCGCGGCTCGCGAGCGAGCAGCTCATGCAGCGCTACTACCGTGCGGCAAAGCTCGTGCGGCAGATGAACACCGTCCTGCTGCAGAACCTGCACGCGCGCCTCAATCCCGCCGCCACCGAGCCGATGCCGGTCGACGCGCAATTCCAGCGCGTCGACGAGCTGCTCGACATCCGCGACGAGCGCCTGTTCGAGCGAGCGCCGTCGGCGATGCTGGACGCATTCCTCGCGCTGCAGCGCGACCCGGAGCTGAAGGGCATGAGCGCGCGCACGCTGCGCGCGCTGGTGCGCAACCGCCATCGCATCGACGCCCGCTTCCGGCGCGATCCGGGGAACCGGGCGCGCTTCCTGCAGATGTTCCGCGAGCCGCGCGGGCTCACGCACGCGCTGCGCCGCATGAACCTCTACGGCCTGCTCGGGCAGTACGTGCCGGTGTTCGGGCGCATCGTCGGGCAGATGCAGCACGATCTCTTCCACGTCTACACCGTGGACGAGCACATCCTGATGGTGATCCGCAACCTGCGGCGCTTCACGGAGGCGCAGCACGCGCACGAATACCCGCTGTGCTCGCGGCTGATCGCCGACTTCGAGCGCCCGGAAGTGCTGTATCTCGCGGGACTTTTCCACGACATCGCCAAGGGGCGCGGCGGCGACCACTCGACGCTCGGCGCGCGCGATGCGCGCCGCTTCTGCCGCGCGCAGGGGCTCGGCGACGAGGATGCCGATCTCGTCGCCTGGCTGGTGCGCGAGCATCTGACGATGTCGACGACGGCGCAGAAGCAGGACATCACCGATCCGGCGGTGGTGCGCGCCTTCGCCGATCGCGTCGGGGGCGAGCGCCGGCTGATCGCGCTCTACCTGCTCACCGTCGCCGACATCCGCGGCACCAGCCCGAAGGTGTGGAATGCGTGGAAGGCGAAGCTGCTCGAAGACCTGTTCCACGCCGCGCGCGCCGAGCTGAGCGGCGGCTCGGCCGCGCGGTCGATCCAGGACAGCGTGCAGGCGCGCCAGCTCGAAGCGCAGCGACTGCTGCGCCTGTACGCCGTGCGCGACGGCGCCGAGCAGGCGCTCTGGAAGCATCTCGACACGCCCTACTTCCAGCGCCACACCGCCGACGAGATCGCCTGGCATGCGCGCCACCTGTACTGGCGCGTCGACGGCACGAAGCCGGTCGTGAAGGCACGCCTCGCGCGCGGAGAAGCCGGCGTGCAGGTGCTCGCGTATCTGCCCGACCAGCGCGAGCTCTTCGCGCGCATCTGCGGGTTCTTCGGCGCCGCAGGACTTTCGATCCTGGAAGCGAAGGTGCACACGACGCGCCACGACTACGCGCTCGACACGTTCGTGGTGCACGATCCGTGGAACGCGCTCGCGTCGTATCGCGACACGATGCCGTACATCGAGTACGAGCTCACGCAGCGGCTCGCCGACCCGCATCCGGTCGAGCCGCCCGCGCAGGGCCGCATCTCGCGGCAGCTCCGTCACTTCCCGCTCACGCCCGAAGTGCAGATCTTCGCCGACGACAAGGGCACGCATTACATCCTCGAAGTGGTCGCCGGCGACCGGCCCGGCCTTCTCGCGCGCATCGCCTACGTGCTCGCCAAGGCCAACATCAACGTCGCGAGCGCCAAGATCAACACGCTCGGCGAGCGTGCCGAGGACGTTTTCCTGATCGACGGCGCGCGCCTGCACGACGAGCAGGCGCTGCTGCGGTTGGAAACCGCGCTATACGAGCAGCTGGTGGTGTAGCGGCGCGCGACTTCAGCGCTCGGCGCACTGCGAAGACGCGTCGGGCGCGGGATCGCGGCGCGCCGCGCGCAGCGCTCCGACGCTGCGCAGTCGGCTCCGCACAGCGCCGCGATCTTGCGCTGACACATCCGGGCATGCGCAGGAACACCCGCGCTGCGCCTACTCCTCCACCGTCGCCACATCCGGAAACAGCACCTCCGTGAACCCGAAGCGCGAGAAGTCGCGCACGCGCATCGGATACAGGATCCCGTCCAGGTGGTCGGTCTCGTGCTGGACCACGCGCGCGTGGAAGCCGTCGACCGTACGGTCGATGCGGTTGCCCTGCGGATCGAAGCCGGCGTAGTGAATGCGCGTCCAGCGCGGCACCACGCCGCGCAGCCCGGGGACCGAGAGGCAGCCTTCCCAGCCGTCCTCGAGCTCGTCGGTGAGGGGCGTGATGACGGGATTGACGAGCTCGGTGTAAGGCACCGGCTCGGCGTCGGGGTAGCGCGGATTGCGCTCCACGCCGAAGATCACCACGCGAGCGTCGACGCCGATCTGCGGCGCGGCGAGGCCTGCGCCGTTCTGCGCCTTCATCGTGTCGCGCATGTCGGCGAGCAGCGCCTCGAGCTCCGGCGTGCCGAACGTGCGCACTTCCTGCGACCGTTGCAGCAGGCGCGGATCGCCCATGCGCAGCACGTCTCGAATCATTTCGGCTCCCGTTCCTCGACCAGCGGCACGACGTGGTCGAGCAGCGCACGCACCTTGTCCATCGCGGACTCGATGACGCGCGCGATGCCTTCCATGGAAATGTGCTCCGCGCTCGCGCCGCGACCGGCCGCGTGGTTGACGACGACGCAGAGCGCCGCATAGGGCAGCTCGAGCTCGCGCGCGAGCACGGCCTCGGGCATGCCGGTCATGCCGACCAGCGTGGCGCCGTCGCGCTCCATGCGATCGATCTCGGCGGCCGTCTCGAGGCGCGGTCCCGACACCGCGCCGTACACGCCGCCTTCGACGATCTCGATGCCCCCCGCCTGCGCTGCGGCGAGGCACGCCGCGCGCAGCGACGGCGAATACGGGTGCGTGAAGTCGACGTGCACGACCTGGTCGCCGCCGTCGAAGAAGGTCTGCGCGCGCCCGCTGGTGTAGTCGATGAGCTGGTTCGGCAGCACCAGGTCGCCGGGCCCGGCGCCGGTGATCGACCCGACCGACGCGACCGCGAGCACGGCCGTCGCCCCGCGCTGGCGCAGCGCCCACATGTTGGCCCGGTAGTTCACCCGGTGCGGCGGAATCGTGTGGCCGTGGCCATGCCGTGCGAGGAAGACCGCCTCGCGGTCGGCGATCTGCCCGAACAGCAGCGGGGCCGACGGCACGCCATAGGGCGTGCGCACGATCTCTCGATGGGCGACCGCCAGAGTCGACAAGCGCGTGAGGCCGGTGCCACCGATGATTGCGAGCATGGAAGAACGGTCGAGAGGGCGGGCGTAAGGCCGGGTGCGGGTTGCCGGCGGCACCGGCGCAACAGCGAGCCGCTCAGCCGCCGCGGCCGGCCAGGCGGCTTTGAAATCCCAGACGATTCATGACACTATCATAGGAAGCTGCGGTACCGCTGCAATGTGGTGCCGGCCCCGTATTCTAGCCGCGAAGGCCCGACCCCATGTACCTCGATCGTCTGTTCAAGCTGATGGCCGACAAGCAGGCGTCGGACTTGTTCATCTCCTGCGGCGCGCCGATCAACATCAAGATCAACGGCGTGGTGAGCCCGGTGTCCACGCAGCCGATGGACACCGAGACGGTGCGCAAGATCGCCTACGACCTGATGACCAAGGAGCAGGCGCGCGAGTTCGAGAACGAGATGGAGATGAACCTGTCGCATCTCGACCGCGCCGTCGGCAACTTCCGCGTCAACATCTTCCGCCAGCGCGGGACCATCTCGATGGTCATCCGCTACGTGCGCAGCAACGTGCCGCCGTTCGAGGCGCTGAAGCTGCCCAAGGTGCTGCTCGACCTGGTGATGGAAAAGCGCGGGCTGATCCTGGTGGCCGGCGCGACCGGCTCGGGCAAGTCGACGACGCTGGCCGCGATGATCGACTACCGCAACAGCAATCGCTCGGGGCACATCCTGACCATCGAGGACCCGATCGAGTACCTGTTCGAGCACAAGCAGAGCCTCATCAACCAGCGCGAGATCGGCGTCGACACGCACGGCTACGACAAGGCGCTGCAGAACGCGCTGCGCGAGGCGCCGGACCTGATCATGGTGGGCGAGATCCGCGACAAGGAGACGATGCAGTCGGCGCTCATCCATACGCTGACCGGCCACATGTGCCTGTCGACGATCCACGCCAACAACAGCTATCACGCGCTGTCGCGCATCATCAACCTGTTCCCCTACGACGCGCGCTCGGCGGTGCTGTCGGACCTCTCCATCGGCCTGCGCGCGATCGTGTGCCAGCGGCTGATCCGCAACACCGAAGGGCACCTTCAGCCGGCGGTCGAGATCCTGCTCAACACGGCGCTGATCGCCGAGCTCATCAAGAACGGCGAGTTCTCGCAGATCAAGGAAGCGATGGAGCAGTCGCTCTACCCCGGATCGCAGACGTTCGAGCAGGCGCTGTGCCGGATGTACCTCGACGGCGCCATCACGTACGACGAGGCGATGTCGGGCTCCGATTCGCCGACCAACCTCGCGTGGCTCATCAACCAGAACAGCCCGACCGCGCGCATCGACGCGATGGAAGGCGAGGACGCCGGCGGAGCGAAGCGCACGACGGCCGCCGACTTCGAATCGATGACCATAAATCCCGAGATGCTCGAGCGCCAGTAAACTACCGGCGAAGCGTGGGGCGGCGACCGCAGGTCGCTCGTCCCACGGTCCATCGGAAGTTTTCCGTGAACTCGGCGACCCTCGACCTCGCCCGCGCGCTGATCGCGCGCCGCTCCATCACGCCCGACGACGCCGGCTGCCAGGAAATCCTGGCGGCGCGCCTCGCGCCGCTCGGCTTCCAGTGCGAGACGCTGTCCATGAACGGCGTCACCAACCTGCTGGCGCGCCGTGGGGATCGACGGCCGTTGATCTGCTTCGCGGGCCACACCGACGTGGTGCCGACCGGTCCCGTGACGGAGTGGCACTCCGATCCGTTCGAGCCCTCGATCCGCGACGGCTATCTCTATGGCCGCGGTGCCGCGGACATGAAAGGATCGGTTGCCGCGTTCGTCACGGCGATCGAAGCGTTCGTGGCGCGTCATCCCGACGCGCCCGGGTCGATCGCGATCCTGATCACGTCCGACGAGGAAGGACCGTCGATCGACGGCACGGCACGCGTCGTGGAGCGTCTCGCCGCCCGCGGCGAGCGCATCGACTATTGCGTCGTCGGCGAGCCTTCGTCGGTGAGCCGGCTCGGCGACATGGTGAAGAACGGACGTCGCGGCACGCTGTCCGGCACGCTGGTCGTGCACGGCGTGCAGGGGCACATCGCGTATCCGCAGCTCGCGCGCAATCCGATACATCACGCGGCCCCGGTGCTCGCGGAGCTCGCCGCGATGCGCTGGGACGACGGCAACGCCTACTTCCCGCCGACGAGCTGGCAGTGCTCGAACGTCCATGCCGGCACCGGCGCGGGAAACGTCATTCCCGGGCGCCTGGAGGCGATGTTCAACTTCCGCTATTCGACGGCCAGCACGCGCGAGTCGCTGCAGGCGCGCTTCGAGGACGTGCTGCGCAGCCATGACCTCGAGTACACGCTCACGTGGACCGGCCACGGCAAGCCGTTTCTCACCCCGCGCGGGCGCCTCGTCGACGTCGCGAGCGACGTCATTCACGAGGTGAGCGGCGTGACGCCGGCGCTGTCGTGCGAAGGCGGCACGTCGGACGGACGCTTCATCGCCGACATCTGCAGCGAGATCGTGGAGATCGGCCCGGTGAACGCCACCATCCACAAGATCGACGAGCGTGTCGCGATCGCGGAGCTCGAGCCCCTCGCGGCGATCTATCGCGGCATCCTCGAGCGCCTGCTGGTTCCGGCGCGATGAGCACGCAGGGCTGCCGGACGCTGGCAAAGGCACCGGCCGCCTTCGGACGGCCGCGCGGCGGCCGGTGGGGCGAACCGGCCCCGAAGCGCGGAGCGCGGAAGGCCGTTCAGTGAATCCGCCGCCCGAGCTGGAAACCGTGCGCGACTGGCTGCGCTGGGCGGTCACGCGCTTCGGCACCGCGCGGCTCGCGTTCGGGCACGGCACCACCAATGCCTACGACGAGGCCGCGTACCTGCTGCTGCATGCGCTGCACCTGCCGCTCGACCGGCTGGAGCCGTTTCTCGACGCGCGCCTCACGCAGGCCGAGCGCAACGACGTCGCCGCGCTGTTCGAGCGCCGCATCGACGAGCGCGTTCCCGCCGCGTATCTCACCCGCGAGGCGTTTCTCGGCGAATTCCGCTTCTACGTCGACGAGCGCGTGATCATCCCGCGCTCGTACGTCGCGGAGCTGCTGCCCGACGGCCTCATGCCGTGGGTGGGCGAGGCGCGCAACGTGCAGAGCGCTCTCGACCTGTGCACCGGCTCGGGGTGCCTCGCCATCCTGCTCGCGCACGCCTATCCCGACGCGGACATCGACGCGGTGGACCTCTCGTCGGACGCGCTCGCGGTCGCGCAGCGCAACGTGAGCGACTACGGGCTCGCGGGGCGCATCAACCTGATCCGCTCGGACCTGTTCGAGAACCTGGCCGAGAAGAGCTACGACGTCATCATCAGCAATCCGCCGTACGTCACCGCGACGGCGATGGAAGCGCTGCCCGCGGAATTCCGCCACGAGCCGCCGCTCGCGCTCGCCGGCGGCGACGACGGCCTCGATGCCGTGCGCACGATCCTGCGCGACGCGCCCCGCTATCTCGCGCCGCACGGCACGCTGGTCGTGGAAATCGGCCACAACCGCGCGGCAGCGGAAGCGGCGTTCCCGCGCCTGCCCTTCACCTGGCTCACCACCACCTCGTCGGAGGATTGCGTGTTCGCGCTGAAGCGCGAGGAGATCGTGGCGGGCGTTCGCGGTTAGCGCGCGGGCAGCTACCGATCCCGCTCCACCGGCTCGCGCGCAACCCGCTCGTCGCGCTCGCGGCTGCCGCGGCCGCTGTCGAGCCCGAAGAACTGCTGGATGCGGCGCACGAACTCGCTCGTGCGCGACACCGCGTGCCGTGCGCGCGCATCGGCATCGAGCGCGCGCACGCGCGCGTCGTTCTCGGCCTGGCGCTGCGCGAGCATCCTGGCGAGCGTCTCGGCGAGCTCCGGGCGCGCCTTGAGGATCGCGTCGAAGCCGCGCTTGTCCAGGCGATAGCACAGCGCCTCGCCGTCAGCGACGATCGTGCCCGAGCGCGGCTGCCCGAGCAACAGGCCCATCTCGCCGAAATACGAGGGCGCGGCGATGCGCGCGAGCTCGTAGCGCTTGTCGTTCTTGTCGCCGAGGACGCGCACCGCGCCTTCGGCGAGGAGGTACAGCGAATCGGCCTTCTCGCCCGCGTGGAACACGATGTCGCCGTCGGCAAAGAGCAGCGCGGCGAGCTCCGGTGCGAGCGCGTCGCGCTCGTCGTCGGTGAGCGGCGCGAACAGGTCGCTGCCGCCCAGCGCGCGCACGCGGGCCGCGTGCTCCGCGAGTGCGACTTCCGGCCGTGCGTCGCCGCGCATCTCGACCACGCGGTGCGGGTACGGGATCGAAAACCCTTCGCGCTTGAGCGCCGCGAACAAGTGGACGCGTATCGCCGAATCCGTACTCCAGTATTCCGCCGGGTCGAGGATGCCGTAGCGCACCGTGTATTCCACGCCGCTGTCGTTGAATTCGGTGCAGGCTATTGCCGGCGCCGGCTTGCGCAGGACGTTGGGGATCTCCGCCTCGACGAAGGCTCGCTCCAGCCGCTCGATCACCCTGCTCGGCGAATGGCCGAAGGCGACGCGAAAGGTGAGAAAGCGGGTCCAGGAATAGGCTTCCTCGCCGCGCCGCGCGATGACGGTCACGCGGTTGTTCACCACGTGCGAGTTCGGGATGACGATGGTTTCGTTGGCGATCGTGGCGATGGCCATGTAGCGCCAGCGGATGTTGACGACCTGCCCGGTGATGTTGTCGAAGCGCACCCAGTCGCCGATGCGACACGTCTTCTCGACCTGCAGCGTGATGCCGCCCCACAGGTTGCCGAGCGTTTGCTGGGCCGAGAACGCCAGCGCGCCGAGCAGCGCAGACGTGGTGATGATCCCCGCGAGGTTCACGCCGCCGGCTTCCAGCCGGTAAACGGCGTATGCGACGAGAGCCAGCGCGATGACGACGTCGTCGAGGATCTTCGGAATGTTCCGGCGCGCAAACAGCGTCTGGAACACGAAGATGATGGCGATGCGGAAGAATCCGAACGCGACCAGGCCGAGGCCCAGCTCGCGCGCGACGACGTTCGCGGTCGGGGTCCCGAACCAGGACTGCAGCGTGTCGCGCGCGAGCACGATCAGCAGGCCGACCAGCAGCACGATCAGCATGGGAACGAGCCCGCGCCGGCGCGAGGACCCGAACGCGAACGCGATCAGCGTCAGGACCAGCGCCGTGCCGGCGAAGATCGTGGCGGCATGCAGGGTGGGGTCGGTCAGCATGGGCGCGCCCGGATTATAGGCGGCGCAACGCTTTCGTGGTGCCGAGCGCCGCGCCGGGCGGGCGGCGGAATCCGTCGCGTAAGATTGCAGCTTTGGTCAGGAGAAGCGGCAATGCCGGCTCGAACCGGCGGCGAGCTCGTCGTCGCCAGCCTCCTCGCCCAGGGCGCGACCCACGCATTCGGCGTGCCGGGCGAAAGCTATCTGGCAGTGCTCGACGCGCTGCACGACGTCGGCGATCGCCTGCGCTTCGTCGTATGCCGCCACGAGGGCGGCGCGGCGTACATGGGCGAAGCGTACGGCAAGCTCACCGGACGGCCGGGTGTCGTGCTGGTGACGCGCGGGCCCGGCGCTTCGAACGCCGCCATCGGCATCCACACCGCGGCGCAGGACTCGACGCCGCTGATCGTGCTGATCGGCCAGGCCGGCACGGACACGCTCGATCGCGAAGCATTCCAGGAAATCGACTACTGCCGCATGTACGGCGGCAGCGTGAAATGGGCCGCGCAGGTCGATCGCGTGGAGCGCATTCCCGAGTACATGGCGCAGGCGTTCCGGCGCGCGATGGCCGGCCGGCCGGGACCGGTGGTCGTCGCGTTGCCCGAGGACGTGCTGACCGCGCGCGCCGATGCGCCCGATGTCGCGCGCATCGAGCCCATCGCGCTCGCGCCGGCGCCGCGCGACGTCGCGGCCACGCATGCGCTGCTCGGGCGGGCGCGTGCGCCGCTTTGCATCGTCGGGGGACGGCGCTGGGACGCGCAGGCATGCGAGGCGCTGCGCGCGTTCAGCGACGGCACCGGCATGCCCGTCGCATGCGCGTTCCGTACGCAGGACACTTTCGACAACCGGCATCCGCATTACGCGGGCGACGTCGGCATCGGCATCAATCCCAGGCTCGCCGCGCGCGTGCGCGAAGCCGACGTGCTGCTCGTGATCGGCGAGCGCCTCGGCGAGATGACGACATCCGGCTACACGTTGCTCGAGCCGCCGATGCCGCACCAGGCGCTGATCCACGTGCATCCCGGCGCGGAAGAGATCGGCCGCGTCTATCAGCCGGCGATCGGCATCGTGGCCACGCCCGGCGAATTCCTCGACGCGCTCGATGCCTCGAGGCTCGCCAACGATGGATGGCGCGCGCACGCGCGGGCAGCGCATGCCGACTACGAAGCGTGGCGCACGCCGCGACCTGCACCGGGCCCGGTCGATGCCGGCGTCCTCGTGCGCGTGCTCGACGAGCAGCTACCCGACGATGCCATCGTGACCAATGGCGCCGGCAACTACACCGTGTGGCTGCATCGCGGCTATCGCTTTCGCAGGCTCGGCACGCAGCTCGCCCCCTACTCCGGCGCGATGGGCTATGGCGTTCCCGCCGCCGTCGCCGCCAAGGCGCTTCATCCCGATCGCGTCGTGCTCTCCTGGAATGGCGACGGCTGCTATCTCATGAACGGGCAGGAGCTCGCGACGGCGGTGCAATACGGCCTCGGCGTGATCTTCGTCGTGATGGACAATGCCATGTACGGCACGATACGCATGCATCAGGAGCGCACGTACCCCGGCCGCGTGTCGGGCACGGAGCTTCGCAGTCCCGATTTCGCGGCGCTCGCGCGGGCGTACGGTGCGATGGGCGAGACCGTGCGACGCACCGACGAGTTCGCGGGCGCGCTCGAGCGCGCACGTGCCCACGCCGGTCCGTCGGTGATCCACGTGATCGTCGATCCGCAGGCATTGACGCCCAACGCGTCGCTCGACGCCTTGCGCGCGCAGGGCATGGCGGCGCGCGCGTCGTCGAGCGCAACCGCGTGACGCACGCGCTCTCGCCCGCGGGTCGCGCCGCGCTCGCGCGCTATGCCGCGCGCCGGCCGCTCTACACCTTCGACATCGACGGCACGCTCGCCCCCATCGTCGCGCGCCCGGAGGCCGCGCGCATCCCCGATGCGCTTCAGGATGCGCTGCGGCGGCTGTCCGACGCCGCATCGGTGGCGGTGCTCACCGGGCGCGGACGCGACGACGCGCAGCGCATGCTCGCGTTCACGCCGCGCTACGTGCTCGGCAATCACGGCGTCGAAGGGCTGCCCGGATGGGAGGCGCGCGCGAGCGCACTCACGACCACGAGCGAGCGATGGCGCGATGCGCTCGCGTCGGCGGCTTCGCCGACGCTCGCCGAGGCCGGCGTCGTGCTCGAGGACAAGCGCTATTCGCTGTCGCTTCACTACCGGCACGCGCCGGATCACGCCTACGCCGAGCGCGTCATTCGAAGCCGCGTGGCCGCGCTGGTGCCGCCCGCGCACGTCATTCCCGGCAAGTGCGTGGTGAACGTGCTGCCGCCCGGCGCGCCGACCAAGGGAGACTCGTTGCGCGAGCTGCTGCGGCAGATTCCCGGCGGATGCGCCGTATATGCCGGCGACGACGACACCGACGAGCACGTGTTCGACCTGCCGGCCGATCTGGTGCTCGGCGTGCGCGTCGGCGTGCGCGAGGGCAGCGGCGCGGCGCTGCACGTCGACGATCCGTCGGAGATGCTGCCGCTGGTCGAGCTGCTGTTGGATTTGTCGACGAAGTAAAGAAGGAAATGAACGTTCGCGTCGCCGCGCAGCGGCGGCGCGGGACCGTCCTGCTCTTGGCGTAGGTTCTTGTGTCCCTAAGGCACCGGGGGATGCTCGGTGTCGGCCGGCACGAGAAACTCCAGCACACCCGGCTCCATGCAGAGCTCGATCGTCGTCGCATCGGCGCTTCGCGCGTCGTCGTCGCTCTCCTCGGGCCAGGTGCGATCGTCGAGATGCAGCGGAAAACCCGTCCACCGCAGCGTGAGGTGCTTGCCCTGGCGTGACGGCCATTGCGCGGGCCGCAACGCGCCGCGACGCCAGCTCGCGAGCTGCTCGCGAAATTGCGCACGTGCCGCATCGTCCACGGTGACGACGTCGAGGAGCCCGTCGCCGGATCGGCCGTGAGGCGCCAGGAAGAGGTTCGGCCCGATGAATTGCGTGTTCATCGCCTCGAGCAGCACGTAATCGCCCGAGAGGTCCTCGCCGTCGAGCGCCGCGTCGATGCGCGTGGTCGGATGCGCCGAAACGCGCTCGCTCAGCATCGCGAGCTTGGCGACGAGCTTTTCCGTGGGCCCGCGATCGCCGGCGTGCGCCTGCCCGTCGCCGGTGCGCATGCCCCACGCGAAAAGGCCGCAGCCGAGGCCTTCCAGCAGATGATCGCGGCCCCAGGGCCCGTGCGCCCGGCATGCGTCGAACGGCAGGCGGCGCGGGCGAGCCCATCCCTTCACCTGCGTTGCAGCGCTAATGTGCTCGGTCCCGAGCGTCATGGCGATGTTGTTCGCCGTGCCGGCGGCCAACGCGGCGAGCGGCACGCCACGGCCGATCATGCGCCGCGCCACCTGTCCCACCGTGCCGTCGCCGCCGAGGATCGCGACGAGGTCGGCAGGCCGCTCGAGCGCGAGCTCCCAGCCTTCGTCGAGCGGCTGCATGCGAAGCGTGTGCCCTTCGGCACGAATGAGATCGGCAAGCGCGGCGACATCGACGCGCTCGACGCCCGCGCCCGCCTTCGCGTTGTGGATCAGCGTGACTTGCACCGGCGCATCCGCGTGGCCGGAACGAATGCCGCTCGACCCGGACCAATGTGAACGGCGGGATCGCGCGTGGCGGCGATTGCGCCTTCGTGCTTGCCGACAAGAACGACCTCGAGGCTCGATCCGATGCGCATCCTGATCACCAACGACGACGGAATTTACAGTCCCGGCATCTCCGCGCTTGCCGAGGTCGCGAGCCGGTTCGGCGAAGCGTGCATCGTCGCACCCGACGTGGAGATGTCGTCTGCCGGACATTCGATAACCGCGGGCCGGCCTTTGTCCTACAAGAGGACGCCGAATCGACCCGTCGAAGCCTATCGCGTCAACGGCACGCCGGCCGACTGCGTCGCGCTCGGCAATCACATCTGGGGCGGCGTCGACGTCGTGCTCTCGGGCATCAACCTCGGCAGCAATCTCGGCAACTCGATGTGGCACTCGGGCACGCTGGCCGGCGCCAAGCAGGCCACGCTGCTCGGCCTGCGCGGCATCGCCCTCAGTGTGCCGGTCGGCGACGACGAGCCCGACTTCGAGCGCATGAAGCCCTGGGTCGCTGCCGTGCTGGAATTGCTCCTCCCCGCCACCGCGCTGCGCCTCGTCAACGTCAACCTGCCCGCCGAGGCGCCGAAGGGCATCCGGTGGACGTGCCAATCGGTGCGGCAATACGACGGCAAGGTCGTCCCCGGCACCGACCCGATGGGACGACGCCATTACTGGATGACGGTCGTTCCGCTGCAGCCCGCCGAGCCGCGCACCGACCGCTGGACGGTGGAGCACGGCTACGTGTCGATGACGCCGCTGCGCCTCGACCTCACCGACCACGAGATGCTGGAGCGCGCGGAACAGCTGGTGCCCACGGAGAAGGTGGCCTTCGAAGCCATCGCCTAGCGATGTTGAACGTTACGCGAAGGGGCACGGAGCATGACGGGTGACGCCTCCGAGCCGCGGTCGGCCCCTTTGCTTCGGCCGGGGCACAACTGCTGGCGCATCGAGCATGCGCACCGCATGTCGTTCCTGGTCGACGGCGCCGCGTATTTCGGTGCGGTGCGCGAGGCGCTGCGCGAGGCGCGCCATTCGTTCTTCATCCTCGGCTGGGACATCGACAGCCGCATGCTGCTCGTCCCGGAAGGCGCGAACGACGGCTACCCGGAGGCGCTGGGCGATTTCCTGAACGAGCTCGTCGCGCGCCGGCACGCGCTGCACGGCTGCATCCTGAGCTGGGACTTCGCGATGCTCTACGCGCTCGAGCGCGAATGGCTTCCGGTGTACAAGCTCGACTGGCGCACGCACCGGCGGCTCGCGTTCCGGCTCGACGCGCGCCATCCCATCGGCGCGTCGCACCATCAGAAGGTGATCGTCGTCGACGACGCGATCGCGTTCGTCGGCGGCTTCGACCTCACGCAGCGCCGCTGGGACACGTCCGAGCACGCCGCGCATGCGCCGTTGCGCCGGGACTATGACGGCAAGCCGTACGGGCCGTTCCACGACGTGCAGGCGCTCGTCGACGGCGACGCGGCGCGCGCGCTGTCCGAGCTTTGCCGCGACCGATGGCGCCGGGCGGGTTGCCGCCATGCGCCCCCGCTGGTCGAGACGCTCGAGCACGATCCGTGGCCGCGCAGCACACCCGTCGACATCGCCGACGTGGACGTCGCCATCGCGCGCACCGAGCCGGCATTCGCCGGCTCGCGCGGCGTTGCCGAGGTGCGACAGCTTCACCTCGACGCGATCGCGGCCGCGCGCGACGACATCTTCATGGAGAACCAGTATTTCAGCTCCGACACGATGGGGCAGGCCCTCGCGCAGCGGCTGCGCGAGCCGCTCGGGCCGGACGTCGCACTGGTGTCGCCCCGCAACGAGAGCGGCTGGCTCGAGGAGACGACGATGGGCGTGCTGCGCGCGCGGCTCTATCGCCGCCTCGTGTCCGCCGACGCGCACCAGCGCTTCCGCATGTATTGCCCGGCGCTGCCCGATCTGCGCGACCCATCGTGCCTCAACGTGCACAGCAAGGTGATGGTGATCGACGAGGCGTTTCTCACCGTCGGCTCGGCGAACCTGAGCAACCGCTCGATGGGCCTCGACACCGAGTGCAACCTCGCCATCGAAGCACGCGGCGAGCCGCGGCTGCGCTCGGCGATCGCGGCGCTGCGCAACCGGCTGCTTGGGGAGCATCTCGGCGTGGCGCCGGAGCGCGTCGAGGACGCCGTTCGAGCGCACGAGGGCCTCATCGCCGCGATCGAATCGTTGCGTGGCGGCGCGCGCACGCTCGTGCCGCTCGAGCCGCGCATCTCGAGCGACGTCGACGCGCTGATACCCGACGGCGCCGTGATCGATCCGGAGCAGCCGCTGGTGTCCGACGACCTCGTGTACGAGTTCGTGCCCGAGCAGGACCACAAGCCGCTGGGCGGCCGCCTCATCGCGCTCGGCGCACTCGTCTGCGCGGTCGCCGTGCTCGCGGCCGCGTGGCGCTGGACGCCGCTGCGCGAGTGGCTCGACCTCAATGCCATCATCGACTACGCCGACCGGCTCGACGACATGCCCGCGACGCCGGTCTTCGTCTTGATCGGGTACGTCATCGCCGGCTTTCTGGTGGTGCCGCTCACCCTGCTCATTGCCGCGACCGGCGTGGTGTTCGGACCGGTGGTCGGCGCGATCTATGCGCTCGCGGGCAGCCTGCTCTCGGGTCTCACGACATACCTCATCGGACGCAAGCTCGGGCGCGAGACGGTGCGGCGCCTGGCCGGCGAGCGCCTCAACGCCATCAGCCGCAAGCTCGCCGAGCGTGGCCTGCTCGCCGTCGTGCTCGTGCGCATCGTGCCGGTGGCACCGTATACCATCGTCAACATCGTCGCGGGCGCATCGCACATCGGCTTGCGCGATTTCCTGCTCGGCACCGCGATCGGCCTTCTCCCCGGCGTGCTCGGCATCGTGGTGTTCGTGGACCGGATCGTGGCAAGCGTTCGCGATCCGGGGTTCGTCACGTTCGCATTGCTCGCCGTCATCGCGGGATTGCTGGGCGGCAGCGCCGTGATGCTGCAGCGACGCCTCGCGCGGCGCGAGCGGGCCGGCGCTCCGGCAGGCGATTGACGCAAGCGCCGTGGACCGGCTGCGCCTCGCTTCGTACAACATCCACATCGGCATCGGCCGGGATGGGCATTTCCACCCCGACCGCGTCGCCCGCGTGGTGCGCGAGCTCGACGCGGACGTCATCGCGCTGCAGGAGGTGCAGCTCGGCGCGGGCACGTTCGACATGCTCGCGCATCTGCAGGCGGCCACCGGATATGCGTCGCTGTCGGGGCCCACGCTCATGCATCCGACGCATGGGCATTACGGCAACGCGCTCCTGTCGCGCCATCCGATCGTCGCGCATCGGCGCCTCGACCTGTCCGTGCCGGGAAGCGAGCCGCGCGGCGCGCTCGACGCCACGATCGACTGCGCCGGCGGCGTCACGCTGCGCGTCATGGCGACGCATCTCGGCCTGCGCCCCACCGAGCGGCGCTTGCAGGTGCAATGCCTGCTGCGCGAGGTGAACGCGGACCGGCACCGCGGCCCCACGGTGCTGCTCGGCGACTTGAACGAATGGTTCCTGTGGGGACGCCCGTTGCGCTGGCTGCACGCGCACTTCGGCCGGCCGCCGTCGCCGCCGACGTTCCCGGCGGGACGACCCGTCGTCGCGCTCGATCGCGCCTGGGTCAAGCCGCGCGCGTGCTTGAGCGGCATCGCGGTGCATCGCAGCGCATTGTCGCGCCTGGCGTCGGATCACCTCCCGATCGTGGCGTCGCTCGAGCTCGCCAGGTATCAGGTAACAGGGATCAGGAATCAGAAAAAGCCCGAGTCGGCCGAGTTCGACGAGCTTCTGTCTGATACCTGATTCCTGACCTCTGATACCTGACGTAGGACAAACGCCGATTCCCCCGCACGCGCCGGCGTGCGTAAATCGAGGGCGCGCCCGGCAAAGGCGCGTGCAACCCTTCGAACAACGATCCGACGGCAGCCCACATGAGGAACGCGACGCAACGGCTCATCGTGGTGTCGAATCGCCTGCCCTTCGTCGTCACGCCCGACGGCGAGAGCCAGTGGCAGGTGCATCCCGGCTCCGGCGGATTGATCAGCGCGCTGGTGCCGGTGCTGCGCCAGCGCGGCGGCACGTGGATCGGCTGGACCGGTACCGACGCGCCGGCGACGCGCGAGCTCGACCAGGTGCTGGCGGATGTCGGGGCGGGCTGCGGCTACAACCTGAAGCCGGTGTTCCTCACGCCGGCCGAGGTGCACGACTTCTACCAGGGGTTTTCCAACGAAGTCGTGTGGCCGCTGTTCCACGACCTGCAGTCGGTGTGCAACTTCGACCCGGTCTACTGGCGCACGTACAAGTCGGTCAACCGCAAGTACGCCGAGGTGGTGGCCGCGCAGTCGCGCAGCGACGATTTCGTCTGGGTGCACGACTATCACCTGATGAACGTCGGCGCCGAGCTGCGCGCGATGGGGAGCCGCGCGAGGCTCGGGTTCTTCCTGCACATACCGTTTCCCTCGCTCGACCTGTTCGCCAAGCTGCCGTGGTGCGCTCAGCTCATCGATGCGCTGCTGCAGTACGACCTGATCGGCTTCCAGACGATGCGCGACCGCCGCAACTTCGTGCAATGCGTGCGGGCGCTCGTGCCCGACGTCCAGTTCGAGGGCAAGGGCCCGGTGGTGAGCGCGACGCTGCACAACCGGCGCATCCGCATCGGCGCTTTCCCGATCAGCATCGACGTGGACACCATCGTGCGCCAGGCCTCGACGAGCGAGGTCACGCGCAAGGCCGCCGAGCTGCATCGCCTGCTGCCCAATCGCACGCTCGTTCTGGGCATCGACCGCCTCGACTACACCAAGGGCATCCCGCATCGCCTGCAGGCGTTCCAGGATCTCCTGCACCGCTGGCCGCATTTGCGCGGGCGCATCTCGCTCATCCAGGTCGTGGTCCCGAGCCGCGTGGACATCCCGGAATACCACGAGCTCAAGAGCACCATCGAGCGCCTGGTCGGGCGCATCAACGGCGAGTTCATGAAGCCGGGCGGCTGGGTGCCGGTGTGGTTCGTGTACGGTCACCTCACGCCCACCGAGCTGCTCGCGTACTACCGTGCCGCGGACGTTGCGCTCGTCACGCCGTTGCGCGACGGCATGAATCTCGTCGCCAAGGAATACTGCGCCGCGAACCTGTCCGAGGACGGCGTCCTGATCCTCTCCGAGTTCGCCGGCGCGGCGGCGCAGCTGCGGCGCGGCGCGCTGCTCGTCAACCCGTACGACATCGAAGGCGTCGCCGATGCCATCCGCGTCGCCTGCGCCATGGAGGCGCCGGAGCGCCGGGTGCGCATGCGTCGCCTGCGCCACGCAATCCGCCGCCACGACGTCTTCTGGTGGGTCGACAGCTTTCTCGACGCCGCGCTCGCGCCCGAGGACGCCGCGAAGGCGATGCCGCAGGTGCCGATGCTCGAGATGGACACCGAGGCGCTGCACGCCGCGAACGACGCCGTCGAACTGCCCGAGAGCCCCTCCACCGAGTCCGCACAGAGCCGCCGACCGCACGCCAACCTGCTGAACTGAGACGCCTGCACCGCTCGCGCCGCGGCGCTCGCCGCGCGCGGGGGCGTCTCGTCCCGCTACCGTGCCCCGACTGCACGCCGACGCCCCGCCCTCCTCCGCCGAAGCGCCCGCGACGCTTGCCGCCGAGCGTGCACGCTCGGCGTTGAGCGACTACGACCTCTATCTCTTCCGGCAGGGCTCGCACTACCGGCTCTACGACAAGCTCGGCGCCCACGTCCTGCGCGGCGCCGATGCCACGCGTTTCGCGGTGTGGGCACCGAACGCCGAGCAGGTCTCGGTGGTCGGCGACTTCAACGACTGGGATGGCACGCGCCATCGGCTCGCCCCGCGCGACGATTCGTCGGGCATCTGGGAAGCTCTCGTGAGCGGCGCGCAGCCGGGGCATCGCTACAAATACCGCATCCGCTCGCGTCACCGCGGCTATCAGGCCGACAAGGGCGATCCGTTCGCGTTCGCGTGCGAGATGCCGCCGCGCACGGCGTCGGTCATCGCCACGCTCGACTACGCGTGGCAGGACGATGCCTGGATGCGCACGCGCGCGCAGCGCAACGCGCTCGCCGCGCCCATGTCGATCTACGAGGTGCACCTGGGCTCGTGGCGGCGCGATCCGGCGCACCCCGAGCGTCTCCTCGGCTACCGCGAGATCGCACCCGCGCTCGCCGATCACGCGCTCGGCATGGGCTTCACGCACGTCGAGCTGATGCCGATCACCGAGCACCCGTTCTACGGATCGTGGGGGTACCAGACCACGGGCTATTTCGCGCCGACGGCGCGCTACGGCTCGCCGCAGGATTTCATGGCGTTCGTGGATCACCTGCACCAGCGCGGTCTCGGCGTGATCCTCGACTGGGTGCCGTCGCACTTCCCGAACGACGAGCACGGCCTCGCGTATTTCGACGGCACGCATCTGTTCGAGCACGCCGATCCGCGCCAGGGCTTCCATCCGGAGTGGCAGAGCTGCATCTTCAACTACGGGCGGCACGAGGTGCGCGCGTTCCTGCTGTCGAGCGCGCTGTTCTGGCTCGACCAGTACCACATCGACGGCCTGCGCGTGGATGCGGTGGCGTCGATGCTGTATCTCGACTACGGGCGCCGCGCCGGCGAATGGATAGCCAACGTGCACGGCGGGCACGAGAACCTCGACGCGGTCACGTTCCTGCGGGAGCTGAACGAGGCCGTGTACCAGGCGCATCCCGACGTGCAGACCATCGCCGAGGAATCGACCGCGTGGCCGCAGGTCTCGCGGCCGACATGGCTCGGGGGGCTGGGCTTCGGGCTGAAGTGGAACATGGGGTGGATGCACGACACGCTGAAATTCTTCGCCCTCGATTCCATCTATCGCCACTACCACCACAACGAGATCACGTTCAGCCTCTGGTACGCGTTCAGCGAGAACTTCGTGCTGCCGCTGTCGCACGACGAGGTGGTGTACGGCAAGGGCTCGCTCATCGGCAAGATGCCGGGCGACGACTGGCAGCGCTTCGCCAACCTGCGCTGCCTGCTCGGCTACATGTGGGCGCATCCCGGCAAGAAGCTGCTGTTCATGGGCGCCGAGTTCGGCCAGTGGCGCGAGTGGAACCACGACAGCAGCCTCGACTGGCATCTCATGCAATATCCGATGCACGCCGGCCTGTCGGCGTGGGTGCGCGACCTGAACGGCCAGCTCGCGCGCGCGCCCGCGTTGCACGAACAGGACTTCGAGGGCGCCGGCTTTTCGTGGGTCGACTGCTGCGACGCGGCCAACAGCGTGATCGCGTTCCTGCGCCACCCGCGCGGCGGCGGCGCGCCGGTGCTCGTCGTGTGCAACTTCACGCCGGTGTCGCGCCGCGGCTATCGCCTTGGCGTGCCGCTGCCGGGCCGCTGGCGCGAGGCGCTCAACAGCGACGCCACCGCCTATGGCGGCAGCGGAATGGGCAATCTCGGCGGCGTGGAGACCGAGCCCGTCGCGTCGCACGGGCATGCGCAATCGATCACGCTGACGCTGCCGCCGCTCGGCGTGCTGTATTTCGAGCACGAATGATGCACGACCCCCACGCTCGCTGCGCTCGCTGCCCCCAAGGGGGGCGCGGTCAGTTGCTTGGGGCGGCCCGGCGCAACTGACGATGGGCTCCCGTTCGATGCCCGACGGCCGCAAGCGCGTCGTCATCGAGAACGTGAAGCCGTGCGTGGACGGCGGGCGGTTTCCCGCCAAGCGCTGCGCGGGCGGGCACGTGATGGTCGAAGCCGACATCTTCATCGATGGCCACGAGGTGCTGCGCGCGATCCTGCTGCACCGGCGCCGGGGCACCGTGCGCTGGAACGAGGCCGATCTCGCCTTCGTCGGCAACGATCACTGGCAGGCGAGCTTCGACGTGCCCGAGCTCGGCGCGTACGAATACGCGGTGACCGCGTGGCCCGACGCTTTCTCGACATGGCGGCACGACCTCGCGCGCTGGACCGATCCGGACGACGTGCTGGTGTCGCTGCAGGTCGGCGCCAGGCTGCTCGGTGAAACCGCACGCCGCTCGCGCGGCGCGGACGCACGTGCGCTGCGTGCGTGGAAGGAGCGGCTGGAAACGCCGGGCGACCCGATGTCGCGACGCGCCGACGCCCTCGAAGAAAGCCTCGCCGTGCTGGTGTCGCGCTACGCCGATCGACGCTATGCGGCCACGTCCGACACGCTCACCGTCGCCGTCGACCCACCGCGCGCCGGCTTCTCGGCCTGGTACGAGCTCTTCCCGCGCTCGGCCGGCACCGGGCGCGCGCACGGCACGTTTCGCGACGTCGAAGCGCTGCTGCCCTACGTCGCCGGCATGGGCTTCGACGTGCTGTACCTTCCGCCCATCCATCCGATCGGCACGACCAAGCGCAAGGGCCGCAACAACGCGCTGGCGGCAGCCCCCGGCGACCCGGGCAGCCCGTGGGCGATCGGCTCCGCCGAGGGCGGGCACAAGGCGATCCACCCCGCGCTCGGCACGCCCGAGGAGTTCCGCCATCTCGTCGCCGCGGCACGCGATCAAGGCATCGACGTCGCGATCGACATCGCGTTCCAGTGCTCGCCCGACCATCCCTACGTAAGCGAGCATCCGTCGTGGTTCAGGCATCGCCCCGACGGAAGCATCCAGTACGCCGAGAACCCGCCGAAGAAGTACCAGGACATCTATCCGTTCAACTTCGACACCGACGACTGGAAGGCGCTCTGGCACGAGCTCAGGAGCGTCTTCGAGCACTGGATCCGCGAAGGCGTGAGGATCTTCCGCGTCGACAATCCTCACACCAAGCCGTACCCGATGTGGGAATGGATGCTCGGCGAGCTGCGTCGCGAGCATCCCGACACCATCTTCCTCGCCGAAGCGTTCACGCGCCCGCATCCCATGCACTGGCTCGCCAAGCTCGGCTTCAACCAGTCGTACACGTACTTCACGTGGCGCAACACCAAGCAGGAGCTGACCGACTACTTCGTCGAACTCACGCAGCAGGAGTCGCGCGAATACTTCCGACCCAACGTCTGGCCCAACACGCCGGACATCCTGCACGAATACCTCCAGAGCGGAGGACGGCCCGCGTTCGTCGCGCGCCTGGTTCTGGCCGCGACGCTGTCGGCGAACTACGGCATCTACGGGCCTGCGTTCGAGCTGATGGAGCACGTGCCGCGCGAGCCGAAGTCGGAGGAATACCTCGACTCGGAGAAGTACGAGATCAAGGCCTGGAACCGCGACCGGCCGGACAGCCTGCGGCGGCTCATCGCGCGCGTGAACTCGATCCGGGGCACCAACCGCGCGATGCACGACAACTGGCGGCTGCGCTTTCACGGCATCGACAACCCGCAGCTCCTCTGCTACGCCAAGACGACGGAGGACCTGTCCAACGTGATCCTCGCCGTCGTGAACCTCGACCCGCGCCACACGCAGTCGGGCTGGACGCATCTTGCGCTGGCCGACCTCGGCGTCGACCCGGCGATGCCGTTCGAGGTGCACGACCTGCTGACCGACGCGCGCTACCGCTGGCAAGGCGCGCACAATTACGTCGAGCTGCGCCCGGCGGAGCTGCCGGCGCACATCTTCCGGGTGCGCGGCCCCAGGACGACCGCCTGATCATGGCTGCATTCCATCAAACCGCACGCGTCCCCGCGGTGGTGCCGACACAGGAGGCGGCGGCCGATCCGCTCTGGTACAAGGACGCGGTCGTCTACCAGCTGCACGTCAAGGCGTTTCGCGACAGCAACGGCGACGGCATCGGCGACTTTCCCGGCCTCACCGACTCGCTCGACTACATCAAGGACCTCGGCGTCAACACGGTGTGGCTGCTGCCGTTCTATCCGTCGCCGCTGCGCGACGACGGCTACGACATCGCCGACTATCACGGCGTGCATCCGCACTACGGCACGCGCGCCGACTTCCGGCACTTCGTGCGCGAGGCGCACCGGCGCAACCTGCGGGTGATCACCGAGCTCGTCATCAACCACACGTCCGACCAGCATCCGTGGTTCCAGGCCGCGCGCGCCGCGCCGCCGGGATCGAGCAAGCGCAACTACTACGTGTGGAGCGACACGGACACGCGCTGGCCCGAGACGCGCATCATCTTCACCGACACGGAGAAGTCGAACTGGTCGTGGGACCCGGTCGCCAAGCAGTACTACTGGCACCGGTTCTTCTCGCACCAGCCGGACCTGAACTTCGACAATCCGAGCGTGGTGAGGGCGGTCGTCAAAGTGATGCGCTACTGGCTCGACATGGGCGTGGACGGCATGCGCCTCGACGCCATTCCGTACCTGTGCGAGCGCGACGGCACCAACAACGAGAACCTGCCGGAGACGCACGCCGTGCTGAAGGCCATGCGCGCGGAGCTCGACCGCAACTACCGGAACCGCTTCTTCCTGGCCGAGGTGAACCAGTGGCCGGAGGACGTGCGAGAGTACTTCGCCAACGGCGACGAATGCCAGGTGGCGTTCCACTTCCCGCTGATGCCGCGCATCTACATGGCGGTGGCCGAGGAGGACCGCCACCCGATCACGGACATCATGGCGCAGACGCCGGACATCCCGGACAACTGCCAGTGGGCGATCTTCCTGCGCAACCACGACGAGCTGACGCTCGAGATGGTCACCGAGCGCGAGCGCGACTACATGTACCGCACCTACGCGTCGGACGCGCGCATGCGCATCAACCTCGGCATCCGCCGCCGCCTCGCGCCGCTCATGGACAACAACCGGCGCAAGATCGAGCTGCTCAACAGCCTCCTGATGTCGGTGATCGGCTCGCCGGTGCTGTACTACGGCGACGAGATCGGCATGGGCGACAACATCTACCTCGGCGATCGCAACGGCGTGCGCACGCCGATGCAGTGGAGCCCCGACCGCAACGCCGGCTTCTCGCGCGCCGACCCGCAGCGGCTGTACCTGCCGCCGATCATGGACCCGATCTACGGCTACGAGGCGGTCAACGTCGAGGCGCAGTCGCGCAGCCCCGAGTCGCTGCTCAACTGGACGCGCCGCCTGATCACCGTGCGCAAGGCGCACAAGGCGTTCGGGCGCGGCACGCTGCGCTTCCTGCGCCCGGGCAACCGCAAGATCCTCGCGTACGTGCGCGAGTACCAGGGCACCGTGATCCTGTGCGTCGCGAATCTCGCACGCTCGAGCCAGCCGGTGGAGCTCGACCTCGCGCCGTGGAACCGGCGCATTCCGGTCGAGCTGATCGGCAACACCTCGTTCCCGCCGATCGGCGAGCTGCCTTACCTGCTCACGCTGCCCGCATGGGGCTTCTACTGGTTCCTGCTCTCGGCGGAGGCGCCGATGCCGGCATGGCACGTGGAGCGGCCGATCCTGATCGAGCAGCTGCCCGTGCTGGTGATCCCGGAAGGCCTCATGGCGGCGCTGTCGCACCACGAGTCCAAGACGCAGGACATCCGGGCGCTCATGGCGCGGCGCGTGCGCGACCAGCTCGAGCGCGACGTGCTGCCCGCGTTCCTCGCCGCGCAGCGCTGGTTCGCCGGCAAGGGCACGACACCCGCGCGCACGACCGTGGTCGAGCAGAACGAATGGCACGGCGACGACGGGCGCTGGCTGCTCGCGCTCCTGCGCGCGGAGATGAGCGCGGACGACACGCACTTCTACGCGCTGCCCTTCTCGCTCGCGTGGGAGGACCGCGAATACGATCTCATCCAGTCGCTGCGCCATGCGACGGTCGCGCGCGTGCGCCAGCGCGCGCGCATGGGCGTCATCTACGACGCGTTCTGGGACGACGGCTTCTGCCGCAGCCTCGTGAAGGCGATGGCGCGCAACGAAGTGACGCGCCTGCCGCACGGCGAGCTGCGCTTCTCCGCGACGCGCCGCCTCACCACCGACATTCCGATCGGCAGCATGCCGGTGAACCATCCGGCGTTCGAGCAGAGCAACACGCTGGTCGTGCTCGACGAAGCGATGGTGCTCAAGGGCTATCGCCGCCTGCGGCGCGGGCTCAACCCGGAGATCGAGGTCGGCCGATTCCTCACCGACGTGTCGCCGTTCGAGCACATCGCGCCGGTGCTCGGCACGCTCGAGTACCACGACGGCGAAGGCGACCCGATCGCGCTCGCGGTCGTACATGGATTCGTGCGCAACCAGGGCAGCGGCTGGAACTACACGGTCGATCATCTGCGCCGCTTCCTCGACGACACGCTGGCGCGCCCGGCAACGTCCGGCTCGCCCGCGAGCGATCAGGCCGCGGCCGGCGCACCGGCGGAGACGACGACGCCGGCGGCGGGAACGGCCCTTCTCCCCTCCGCGGCCGGCGCGCCGCAATCGTCGCACGCGGGCTTCCTCGTGCTGATGCAGACGCTCGGGCGGCGCACCGGCGAGCTGCACGCGGCACTCGCGAAGAAGACCGGCGATGCCGCGTTCGACCCCGAGCCGATCACGCCGGACGATCTGGCGGCGCTGCGCACCAAGGTGCGCAACGAGGCCGCGCAAACGCTCGACCTGCTCGCCTCGCGCCGCAACGGGCTGCCCGCGGCGATACGTGGCGACGCGGATCGCCTGCTCGCGTCGCGCGACGCGCTGCTCGCGAGCGTCGATCGCGCCGTGCCCGCGCACGTCGCGGCCATGAAGACGCGTTATCACGGCGACTACCACCTCGGGCAGGTCCTGCTCACCACGCACGATTTCGTCATCGTCGATTTCGAAGGCGAGCCGTCGCGCTCGCTCGGCGAGCGCCGCGCCAAGCACTCGCCGCTGCGCGACGTCGCGGGGATGCTGCGCTCGTTCGGCTACGCCGCGGCCGTCGCGCTCGACCAGGCGACGGCGGAGCGCGCCGAGGACCGGGCGCGGCTCGCATCGCCGCTCGCGGAATGGCGCGCGCAGGCCGCCGATGCCTTCCTCTCCGGCTACCGACAGGCCATCCGGGGCGTCGCTTCGTATCCCGCCGACGCGACCGACGCCGTGCGCCTGATCGGCGCCTTCACGCTGGAGAAGGCGCTGTACGAGCTGCGCTACGAGCTCACCAATCGTCCGGACTGGGTGCGCATACCGCTCTCGGCGGTGCTCGAGCACCTCTCGTCCCGGGAGAAGGCGCCGTGACGCGATCGCGCCACCGCGCATGAAGACGCCGCCGCGCGGCATTCGTGCGGTGTCCACCGTCTGGCGCGGCTCGCCCGCGCCGCTCGGCGCCACGTGGGACGGCGAAGGCGTCAACTTCGCGCTCTACTCCGAGAACGCGGAGCGCGTGCAGCTGTGCCTGTTCGATCCGCAGGGCCGGCGCGAGGTCGAGCGCATCGACGTGCACGAGCGCACCGATTTCATCTGGCATTGCTACCTGCCCGAGGCGCGACCCGGCATGCTGTACGGCTATCGCGCGCACGGGCCCTATGCGCCCGAGGAGGGCCAACGCTACAACCCGAACAAGCTGCTGCTCGACCCTTACGCGCGCCAGATCGCCGGCCAGCTCCGGTGGAGCGACGCGCAATTCGGCTATCGCGTCGGGCATCGGCGCGAGGACCTCTCGCTCGACCCGCGCGACAGCGCCTCGGGCATGCCCAAGTGCCGGGTCGTGGATCCCGCCTTCACGTGGCGTGACGACGCGCCGCCGCGCACGCCGTGGAAGGACACGGTGATCTACGAGATGCACGTCAAGGGCTTCACGCGCGTGCATCCCGACGTGCCGCCGCAGTTTCGCGGCACCTATGCCGGCCTCGCCACCACGCCGGTGATCGACTACCTGCGCCGGCTCGGCGTCACCGCAGTCGAATTGCTGCCCGTCCACGCCTTCGTCGACGACAAGCGGCTGGTCGAGATGGGGCTGCACAACTACTGGGGCTACAACACCATCGGCTTCTTCTCGCCCGACATGCGCTACAGCGCGACCGGCACGCTGGGCGAATTCAAGACGATGGTCAAGGCGCTGCACTCGGCGGGCATCGAAGTGATCCTCGACGTCGTCTACAACCACACCGGCGAGGGCAACCAGCTCGGCCCGACGCTGTCGTTTCGCGGCATCGACAACAAGGTGTACTACCGGCTCGCGGACGACGCGCGCTACTACGTCGACTATACGGGCACGGGCAACACCGTCAACACGGCGCATCCGGTCACGCTGCGGCTGATCTTCGACAGCCTGCGCTACTGGGTCACCGACATGCGCGTCGACGGCTTCCGCTTCGACCTCGCCTCGACGCTCGCGCGCGAGCAGAGCGCCTTCGACGCGTTCGGCTCGTTCCTCGACATCGCGCGCCAGGACCCGGTGCTGTCGCAGGTGAAGCTGATCGCCGAGCCGTGGGACGTCGGCGACGGCGGTTACCGCCTGGGCGCCTTTCCCCCCGGATGGTCGGAATGGAACGATCGCTATCGGAACGCGGTCCGCTCCTACTGGAAGGGCGACGGCGGCGTGGTGGGCGAGCTCGCGAGCCGGTTGTCCGGCTCGAGCGACATCTTCGGGCCCGGCGGCCGGCCGCCCGCCGCCAGCGTGAACTTCATCACTGCGCACGACGGCTTCACGCTGCGCGACCTCGTGAGCTACAACGACAAGCACAACGAAGCGAACGGCGAGGACAATCGCGACGGCCATTCCGACAACCGCAGCTGGAACTGCGGCGTCGAAGGCCCGACCGACGACGCGGCCATCCGCGCGCTTCGCATGCGCCAGATGCGCAACTTCCTCGCGACGCTGTTCTTCTCGCAGGGCGTGCCGATGCTCGTCGCGGGCGACGAGCGTGGCCGCACGCAGGGCGGCAACAACAACGCGTACTGCCAGGACAACGAGATCTCGTGGGTCGACTGGACGCCGACCGACGAGTCCGAGGCGCTTCGCGCCTTCACCGCGCGCGTGATCGAGCTGCGCAACCGGCATGCGCTGTTCCGCCGCCGCACGTTCTTCCGCGGCCGGGCCGTGCACGAGGACAGCGACAAGGACATCGTGTGGCTCAATCCCGACGGCCGCGAGATGACCGACGACGAGTGGAACCAGGGCTATGCGCGCTGCCTCGGCGCGCACTTGTCGGGGCGCGGATTGAGCGAGCGCGACGAGCTCGGCAAGCCGGTCGAGGACGACGACCTCGTGCTGCTGCTCAACGCGCACGACGACGTCATCCCGTTTCGCCTGCCCGGCAACGGCGCGGGCGCGCAGTGGGAAGCGCGCATCGACACCGACGTGCCGCACGGCGTGCCGAGCCAGGTGATCTGGGCCCCGCAGGCGGAGTATCCGTTGCAGGCACGCTCGCTGGTGCTGCTGTCGCGCTCGCGGCCGCGATGAACCGGAGGCACGAAATGCCTTTCGGCGCCGCGGTCGACGCCGACGGCGTGACGTTCCGCCTGTGGGCACCGGGCGCGAAGCGGATCGAGCTCGGCATCGAGGACGGCCGGCCCACGCCGCAGTGGCAGACGCTGCCGCGCGACGACGAAGGCTGGTACGCGACCAAGCGGCCCGACGCGCGCGCCGGAACGCGCTATCGCTATCGCGTCGACGGCGAGCTTGCCGTGCCCGATCCGGCGTCGCGCTACAACCCGGGCGACGTGCACGGCGTGAGCGCGGTCGTCGACGCGGCGGCGTTCGACTGGACCGACACGGCGTGGGGTGGACGCCCGTGGCACGAGGCGATCGTCTACGAGCTGCACGTCGGCAGCTTCTCGCCCGACGGCACGTTTCGCGGCGTCGTGGAGCGCCTCGATCACATTGCGCATCTCGGCGCGACGGCGATCGAGCTGATGCCCATCGCCGACTTTCCCGGGCGCCGCAACTGGGGCTACGACGGGGTGCTGCTCTATGCACCCGACGCCTGCTACGGCACGCCGGACGATCTGAAGAGGCTGGTGGTCGCGGCGCACGCGCGCGGCCTCATGGTGCTGCTCGACGTCGTCTACAATCATTTCGGCCCGGAGGGGAACTACCTCCATCGTCTCGCCCCCGCCTTCTTCACGGCGCGGCATCCGACGCCCTGGGGCGACGGGCTCAATTTCGACGGCCACGCAAGCCGCACGGTGCGCGATTTCTTCGTTCACAACGCGCTCTACTGGCTCGAGGAATTCAACGTCGACGGGCTGCGCCTCGACGCCGTGCACGCCATCGCGGACGACTCGAGGCCCGATTTCCTCACGGAGCTCGCCGCCGCGGTGCGCGAGGGACCGGGCCGCGCGCGCGAGCGTCATCTCGTGCTCGAGAACGATCGCAACGAAGCGCGGCGGCTCGTGCGCGATGCGCGGCGGCGGCCGCTGCAGTTCACCGCCCAATGGAACGACGACTTCCATCACGCCGCGCATCGCATCCTGACCGGTGAAGCGGACGGCTACTACGCCGATTACGACACGCCGATCGCATGCCTCGGGCGATGCCTCGCCGAAGGGTTCGCGTACCAGGGCGAGCGCTCGGCGTATCGCGAGCGTTCGCGCGGCGAGGCGAGCGTCGCCCTGCCGCCGGAAGCCTTCGTCAATTTCCTGCAGAACCACGACCAGGTCGGCAACCGTGCGCACGGCGAGCGACTGCACATGCTCGCGGATGCGGAAGCGCTGCGCGCCGCGCTCGCGATCCTGCTGCTCGCGCCGTCACCGCCGCTGCTCTTCATGGGTGACGAATTCGGTTCGGCCAGTCCCTTTCTGTATTTCTGCGACCTCGAGCCGGCGCTGAATGCCGCCGTGCGCGAGGGCCGTCGCGCCGAGTTCGCCGCAATGACGCACGCCAGTGCCGCCGGCGCGCCCGCGCCCGACCCGGGCGCGATCGAGACATTCGAGCGCTCGGTGCTCGACTGGCACGGCGTGGGCCGCGCACCGCATTCCGAATGGCTGGCGTGGTACCGCGCTCTGCTGCAACGCCGCCATGAGGCGATCGTGCCGCTGGTGCCGCGCATAATCACCGGCGCCGCGCACCATCGTTGCGATGGCGCGCAGCATCTCGTCGTCCGCTGGCCCCTGGACGACGGCCGTGCGCTCGTCGTTCGCGCACGGCTGGGTGCGGCTGCGCCGGCGCTCGACATCCCCGACGACGCCGAGCCCGTCTTCGTCACGCCGCATGCGGGCGATTCGCGCTGGGCCGTCGCGTGGCACGTGGAAGGCGCACGCGGGCGATGAGCGCGAACGACCTCGACGCGCTGTGCGAGCGCAACGGCATCGCGTTGCGCTATCACGACCTCTGGGGTCACGAGCACGCGCCGTCCGAGGCCGTCAAGCGCGCGCTGCTCGAAGCGATGGGCGTATCGCTCGATGCGGCCGTCGACGACTCCGCCTGCACCGAGGTGCTGGTGCGGCGCATCGGCGAGACGTCCGCGCCGCAGCTGCGCGTGGCCCCGCCGCACGACGCCGCGCCGCGCTGGCGCTTGGCGCTCGAATCGGGCGAGCGGCACGAGGGCCCCTGCGAGGTCGCCGAGGACGTGGTGCGCTGCCTCGAGGTGCCGCAGGCGCTGCCGGCCGGCTATCACGTGCTCACGCTCCTCGACGCCGCGCACGCGGGCGCCCGGCTCGCGAGCGTTCCGCTCATCGTGTGTCCGCCGCGCTGCCATGCGGCACTTGCGCACACGCGTCACTTCGGCCCGGCGATCCAGCTCTACGCCGTGCGCTCGCGACGCAACTGGGGCATCGGCGACTTCACGGACCTTGCGCACGTTGCGAAGCTCGCCGCCCGGCACGGCGCGAGCTTCGTCGGCGTCAATCCGCTGCACGCGCTGTTCCCCGACCGGCCCGAGCAGGCGAGCCCGTACAGTCCTTCGACTCGGCGGGCACTCAATCCGCTGTATCTCGACGTCGAGGCGCTGGACGACTACGCCGAGTGCGCGGCCGCGCGCGCGGAGATGCGGACGGCGGCTTTCCAGGAACGGCTCGCACGCCTGCGTGCGTCGCCGCTCATCGACTACCGCGGTGTCGCAGCCGCGAAGCTGTCGATGCTCGCGCGCGTGTTCGACCACTTTCGCGAGCGCCATCTCGAGCCGCTCGACGAGCGGGGCCGCGCGCTGCGCGCGTTCGCGGACGCGAACCAGGGGATGGCCTTGCGCCCGGCGCTGTTCGAGGCGCTTCAGGCTGCGATGGCGCGCGACTTCGGCGCGCACGGCTGGTCGGCATGGCCCGAGGCCTATCGCGATTGCGACGCGCCGGCGGTGCACGCTTTCGCGCGCGCGCACCGCGCGGTGGTGGACTTCCACCTCTACCTGCAGTGGCAGGCCGAGCGCCAGCTCGCGCGCGCAGCCGAGCAGGCGAAGGCCGCGGGCATGCGCATCGGTCTTTATCGCGACCTCGCCGTCGGCGCCAATCCAGAGGGCGCGGAGACGTGGTGCGATCGCACGCGCTACGCATTGGGCGTGCACGTCGGCGCGCCGCCCGATCCGTTCAACCTCGCAGGGCAGGACTGGGGCTTGCCGCCGTGGATCCCGCGGCGCCTCCCGGGCGGCGGCTATGCGCCGTGGGTCGCGCTGTTGCGCGCGAACATGCGCCACGCCGGCGCGCTGCGCATCGACCACGTGATGGGCCTTCTGCGCCTGTTCTGGATCCCGCGCGGCGCGACTCCCGCGGGCGGAACCTACGTCTTCTATCCGCTCGACGACCTGCTGGCGATCCTGGCGCTCGAAAGCACGCGCCACGAATGCCTGGTCGTGGGCGAGGATCTCGGCACGGTACCCGACGAAGTGCGCAGCGCGCTTCATGCGCACGGCGTGCATTCGTACCGCGTGCTGTTCTTCGAGCACGCCTCCGACGGCTCGTTGAAGGCGCCCGACGCGTACCCTCCCCAGGCGCTGGTGACGGTCAGCACGCACGACCTGCCGACGCTGCAGGGCTTCTGGCAGCAGACCGACCTCGCCGCCCGCGATGCTCTCGATCTCTTCCCGAGCGAGGCGGTGCGCGCGCAGCAATACGCGGAGCGGGCTACCGATCGCGCGCGCCTCGTGCAGGCGCTGGCGGGAGCGGGACTCGCAACGGAAACGGATTCTCTGCCCGACGCGCTGAGCGTCGACCTCGTGCGCGCCGTGCACGCCTACATCGCGCGCACGCCGTGCGCGCTGATGAGCTTTCAGCTCGAGGACGTGTTCGACGCGACCGAGCAGGTCAACCTGCCCGGGACGACCGAGGATCGCTATCCGAACTGGCGGCGCAAGGTCCCCGTCGACCTCGAGGACTGGGCGCGGGACGGGCGCTTCGCCGCACTCTGCGCGTGCATACGCGCGCAGGGCCGCGGCACAGGCGACGCAATGTGAGCATCCCGCGCGCGACCTACCGCGTGCAGCTCCATCGCGGCTTCACGTTCCGCGACGCGCGCGCGATCGTGCCCTATCTCGCGCGCCTCGGCATCAGCCATCTGTACGCGTCGCCGTTCCTCAAGGCGCGTCCCGGCAGCACGCACGGCTACGACATCGTCGACCATGAAGCGTTGAACCCCGAGATCGGCTCGGAAGAGGACCTCGACCAACTGCTCGCGGCGCTGCGCGCGCATGGCATGGGCCTGATGCTCGACGTGGTGCCGAACCACATGGGCGTGCTCAAGGCCGACAATCGATGGTGGCTCGACGTCCTGGAGCACGGGCAGGCGTCTCGCTACGCGAGCTTCTTCGACATCGACTGGGCGCCCGAGAGCACGGAGCTGGCCGGCAAGGTGCTCCTGCCGATCCTCGCGGACCAGTACGGCGACGTGCTCGACCGCGGCGACATCATGCTGCGCTTCGACGCCGAGGCCGGCGAGCTCACGCTGTGGTACTTCGAGCATCGCCTTCCGGTGCGGCCCGCGACGTATCCGCATCTCCTCGTTCCCGGCATCGATCGCCTCGCGCGCGAAACGCGCGAGGGCGTGGCGACGCTGCGGCGGCTGGCCGACGCGTTTGCCGCGGTGCCCGTCATGCCGACGCCGCCCGGCGTCGAGGACGCCACGGCGCGCAGCGACGCGTCGAAGCGCGAGCTCGCGCAACTCTGCGCGGCCGATCCCGCGGTCACGCGCTTCATCGAGGCGAACGTGCGCACGGTCAACGGCGTGCCGGGCGAGCCGTCGTCGTTCGACGCGCTGCACGCGCTGATCAAGGGACAGGCCTACCGGCTCGCGTTCTGGCGCGTGGCGGCCGACGACATCAACTATCGCCGCTTCTTCGACATCAACGACCTCGCGGCGGTGCGTGCCGAGCGCCCGGAGGTGTTCGAAGCCACGCACCGGCTGATCCTGCGCCTCGTCGCGAGCGGTGACGCCGATTGCCTGCGCATCGACCATCCGGACGGCCTGTCGGATCCCGCGGCGTATTGCGCGCGCCTCCAGGGCGCCGCGGCGGCGGCGCTCGGCGGCAGCAGGGAGAGTCGCGCCGTTTACCTCGTGCTCGAGAAGATCCTCGCGGAGCACGAGCGCCTTGCGCAGGCGTGGCCCGTGCACGGCACGACGGGCTATCGCTTCATGAACGTCGTCAACGGCCTTTTCGTGGACACCCGCGCGCGGACGCACTTCGATCGCCTGTACGCGGCGTTCATCGAGGAGCGCCTGGACTTCGACGCGGTGCTGCGCCGCTCGAAGACGCTGATCGTCGTCAACGCGCTGGCCGGCGATCTCAATCGCCTCGCGACGGCGCTCACCGGCATCGCGAAACGCGACCGGCACACCTGCGACTACACGCGCAACAGCATCCGGCGCGCGCTGGTCGACGTGGTCGCCTGCTTTCCGGTGTATCGCACGTATGCGACGCCGGTCTCGCGCTCCGAGGACGATCGCCGCTTCGTCGACTGGGCGGTCGCGGTCGCCAAGCGCGAGAGCCCGGACGCCGAGCACAGCGTGTTCGACTTCGTCGGCGCGACGCTGCGCGGCGACGTGCAGCCCGCCGACCCGGAGGTCGCCGACGCCGTGGCGCGGTTCGTCGAGCGCTTCCAGCAGTTCAGCGCGCCCGTGATGGCGAAGGGCATGGAGGATACGTCGTTCTACCTCTACAACCGGCTCGCGTCGCTCAACGAGGTCGGCGGCAATCCCCGCACCTTCGGCTTCACGGTCGCCGCCTTCCACGGCGCGTCGCAGGACCGCGCGCACAACTGGCCGCACACCATGCTCGCCACCGCGACGCACGACACCAAGCGCGGCGAGGACGTGCGCACGCGCATCGACGTGCTGTCGGAGATCCCCGCGGTGTGGCGCCTCGCCCTGCGCCGCTGGCGCCAGCTCAATCGCCGGCATCGCAGCACGGTGGACGGCGTGCCCGCGCCGTCGCGCAACGACGAGTACCTGCTGTACCAGACGCTGCTCGGCGCGTGGCCGCCCGGGTCCGTGGACGATGCCGCGCTCGACGCCTTCCGCGAGCGCATCCAGGCTTACGTGCTGAAGGCCGTGCGCGAGGCGAAGGTGCACACGAGCTGGGTCAACCCCTATGCGCCGTACGAGCAGGCGCTCGCGCGCTTCGTCGACGGCCTGCTCGGCAGGCGCGAAGCGAATCGCTTCCTGCAGGACTTTCTGCCCCTGGCGGCGCGGATCGCGCGCCACGGCTGCGTCAACAGCCTCGCGCAGACGCTGGTGAAGCTCACCTCGCCCGGCGTGCCGGACTTCTACCAGGGCACCGAGCTGTGGCAGCTCGCGCTGGTCGATCCCGACAATCGTCGCCCGGTGGACTACGCATTGCGGGAGCGCATGCTCGACGAAGTGCGCGAAGCCGATCCCGCCGCGCTGCTCGAGAGCTGGCCGACCGGCCGCGTGAAGCTCTGGCTGATCGCGCGCGTGCTCGCCCTGCGCCGAGAGCGGGCGGCGTGGTTCGAGCGCGCGGGCTACGTGCCGATCGCAACCGCAGGCACGCACGCGAGCCGCGTGGTCGCCTACGCGCGAAGCCGTGAAGGCAGGCTGCTCGTCGTCGTCGTTCCGCGGCTCTGGACCGCGCTTTCCGGCGAGTCCGCGCAATGGCCGCTCGGAGCCTCGTGGAGCGATACCTGCCTCCTGTTACCCGACGCCGCCCGTGATTGGCGCAACGTGCTCACGGGTGCGCTCGTGAGCGCCCGGGCGGAGGCGAACGGCACGCGCATGATGCTCGCCGATGCCCTGGCCGCCTTTCCGGTCGCATTGGTCGAGCCCGGTTGACCGCGCGCGGCGTTACGTTGGAGACTGCTCCCACGACCACCTGACCGTGGAGGCGGCATGGACACGTGCGAGCTCGACGAGCTCGACCTTCTCGTCGTCGTGGACAACGAAACCGACACGCTGTCGAGCGTGGACGCAGGTGTGCCGCAAGTGGCGGAAGTCGTCAATCTCGCCGCGCGCACGCCCGCGAGTCGCGTGCATCAGGGACACGAATGCAAGACGGTGTTCGACAAGCTCTGCTGTGCCTGTCACGGCTTTTCGGTCCTCGCCACGGGTCGCGCACAGGGACGACGACGCTGCATGCTGTTCGACGTGGGTCCGTACCCCGACTTGTGGCTCGACAATGCACGGCGCCTCGCCATCGACGTCGCGAGCATCGAATGCGTGTTCCTCTCGCACTGGCATTTCGACCACAGCGGCGGCCTCCCCGAGGTCGTCGCGGCCATCAGCAACGCGCGCGCCGCCGCCGGGCTGCCTCCTCCAATCGTAGACGTGCATCCGGATCGACCCGACGAGCGCGGCATACTCCTGCCGAGCGGGTTGATGCTCATGCTGCCACGGGAGCCGAGCTTCGAGGCGCTCTCGCGCAGCGGCGGCCGCGTCGTCACTCCGCGCGAGCCGCATCCGATTTGCGACGGGTTCTTCTTCGGCAGCGGGACGATCGACCGCGTCACCGAGTACGAAACCGGCCTCGTCGGCCACTACACGTTCCGCGGCGAAGCGGCCACACCGGATCCGCTGATCATGGACGAGCGCTTCGTCGCGGCCCGCGTGCGCGGGCGCGGGACAACGGTGCTTTCGGCCTGCTCGCATGCGGGTGTCGTGAACGCGTGCCTGGGCGCGGCGCGGGCGTTCCCTCACTCGCCCGTCGACGTCGTGCTGGGCGGCTATCACCTCGCGGGCAAGGCGATGGAAGCGCGCATTGCGCCCACCGTGCGCGACCTCTGCGAGCGCATCGCGCCTCGCGTCGTCGCGCCGGGGGATTGCACGGGCTGGCGCGCGAAGGCAAGCCTCGCGGGCGCGTTCACGCCCGGCCGCTACGCGCCGAGCGTTGTCGGTACCCTGTACCGGCTTCGTTCCGGACCGGCTTGAGATGCCACGGGGAAATGCCATGGACGCGACCGAGCTGCGCGCATTGCAGACGCCGATCAAGGAGCGATACCGCGCCGAGCCTGCGGCGGCGCGCATCACGCTGCGAGCCGCGGGCACGCTCGACGACGCGCGCATCGCGTGCAAGGTCGAGACCGGGCGAGCGCTCGCGATCGCGGGCCTTCATCCCGCGACCGGCGGCACCGGGCTCGAGGCATGCTCGGGCGACATGCTGCTCGAAGCGCTCGTCGCGTGCGCGGGCGTCACGCTCAAGGCCGTGGCAACGGCGCTCGAGATACCGTTGCGGTCCGCCCGCATATCGGCAGAAGGCGACCTCGATTTTCGCGGCACGCTCGGCGTCGCGAAGGACGTCGCCGTGGGATTCACGGCAATACGGCTCGCCTTCGACCTCGATGCCGACGCGCCTGCGGAGCGGCTCGATCAGCTCGTCGAGTTCACCGAGCGCTATTGCGTGGTCTACCAGACGCTGCGCGCCGGCGTGCCCGTGAGCCTGCGCATCGGCGCGAATCGCTGACGAGCGTCACGGCGGAACGCAGGCGAAGACCATCGTGCTGGCGTTGCCTTCGAAGACCCATCCGGCCGCGACCATCTGGTTCAGCACGGCGAGATTCGTCGTATACCGATGGTTCGGCGCGCCGCCCATGCCCTGGTTGTACGCACGATAGAGCGGCACGGTGCCCGCCGGGCAGGCGCCGTTGCCGTCGGCGAGCGCCACGTAGAACGCGATGGCCTCGAACTGCCACGCCGGCTCGGTCATGACCGTCGCGCATTCGTCGGCGAAGGGCGTGTAGAAGTGCGAGCTCTTCGGCGCGAACGCCGTGCTGAAGAAGCGGCAGGTCGACGTCGCGAGCGGCGAGCCGGAAGGATCGCTCCATACGGAGAACGTCTGCCCGGTGCGCTGCCATACGCCCCCGAACGCGCCGCCGTCGAGCGCGGCGATCTCCGGCGGGAACGCCGTCTCGAAGTAGAAGTTCCACGCGGCGTAGTAGTACTCGACCGCGGTCGCGATGGCGGGCGGGGGCGCCGACACGGCGGCGGACTGGCCGTTGAAATTGGTCGCGGCATTCGGCATCGGCGCGCCGCTGCGGTTGAGCGCCATGACGCCGTCGGTGGGCAGGCTCGCGTAGGTCACCTGATCGACGCCGGCGTAGTTGATCGTGCCGTTGGCGAGCGGGAGAAACCCGTTCGGCATGACGTAGTCGGGCGGCACGAGCCCGAGCGTCGCGAAGCCCTGCGTGGCGACCAGCACGCGCTTGCCGGCGGTCGGGCTCGCGTCGCACGAGTAGTAGCCGCACTGGCCGCCGGGAAGGTTCCGCGGGAACACGAACGTGTTCACCGTGGCGCCGCTCATGCTGGTCAGCGCGTGACCCGCGAGCAGGTTCTCGCCGTTCATGCCGAGCGATTCGTGCAGCACGACGTACTGGATGCTGCCGTCCGCGTTGGAGAACATCTCCTCGATCTGGAACGTGTGGTATTCCGCGCGTGCCGCCGACAGGAACGGCAGGCACAGCAGGGCCGGGAGCAGCCGGGCGATGGATCGCATGTCGACCTCCTGCGTGAAACGCCGTCGTCGGCTCGGCGTCAGCTTGTGATCGCCTGCGCGCCGAGCGGTACTGCGTCAACAGGGGTGCGTGCGCGGGCATTCCGCCGTCGGCACGGCGGCTTCGGCCCACGTGCATGGCATCGCCCGGTCGCGCCCGGCGCGCGCCTGTCGAGAATCGTCAAGCGCCGGTGCGCGCGCGGCGCTACCGTTCGCGTGGCGAGGAGTGCGGTCGTGTTTCGCCCGCCACAACCGGTTGGGGTACCATCCCGCGGGGGCGGCATTCGGGCGACCCGTGACGCGAGGAGACGCCATGTATCCAAGCATCGTTCGGTGGACGAGCGCATTCGGCTTCGTCCTTTGCCTCTTGACCGGATTGGCCGCCGCACAGACTCCGGCGCTCAACCGGACCGACGAGGAGTACCTCACGCGCCAGCAGCAGAGGCAGCTCGTACAGCCGCTGAACAACGGACCCGTGTGGGACGAAGTGCGGTCGGGCCGCCCGGCGTTCACCACCCTTCCGGGCCGTGAAACCAACGTCCTGATCCAGTCACGTGGACAAACCTGGCGGGCGCTGCGCTCCCCGCTCATCGGCCTCGGCGGATTCCTGGTCGCGCTGGCCATCGCGGGCCTTGCGATTTTCTATCTCCTGCGCGGTACGATGCGCTACGAGCGCCGGCCTGGCGCTCGGTGGATCGAACGCTTCACGCCGTTCGATCGCTATGCGCACTGGCTGCTCGCGATCGTGTGGGTCACCCTCGCGATCACCGGGCTCATTCTCTCGATCGGCAAGGCGGTCCTGCTGCCGGTGATCGGCTACACGTTGTTCTCCTGGCTCGCGCAGATCGCCAAGGCGCTCCACAACTTCATCGGCCCCGTGCTGATCGTCGCGGTGCCGTTCCTGTTCCTGCGGTTCGTCCGGGACAACGGGCTCGGCATGGACGACGTCCGCTGGTTCACGCACATCGTCGGCTATTTCAAGGGGCACGAGTATCCGTCCGGCAAGTTCAACGCAGGCGAGAAGCTCGTGTTCTGGATCGTCCTCGTGCTTTTGTCCACGATCCTGATCGTTACCGGCCTGGTGCTGCTGTTCCCGAACTTCGACCAGACCCGCGCCACGATGCAGACCGCCAACGTCATCCACCTGGTTTCCGCGTATGGCGCGATGGCGCTCGCATGCGTCCACATCTATCTCGGCACGATCGGCATGACCGGCGCCTACCGCGCCATGCGCGACGGCTACGTCGACGAGAGCTGGGCAGAGCATCACCACCTGCGTTGGTACGAGGACGTGATGGCGGGGCGCCGGCACGAGCGGGTATTGCCCGCGGGAGAGGTGCCGGTTGCTCGCGACGCCACGCTCGTGCCTCCCCGGCAACGCACGGTCTGAAGCGCTTGCCGTGCGGCGGATGCCGCGCGGCAGGCGTCAACGGCGGGAGATTGCGTCAAACTGGAGGGGAGGCGCAGCGTGAATTCACAAGAAGATGCTGAAGCACGGAGCCGGGAGGGGTTCGTCCGCCGGACGTGGCGGCGGCTCACGACCCCGAGCGCGAGGTGGTCGGTGCTCGCGCTGGTCGTCATCGGCCTGCTGATCGGCGCCGGGGCCGTCATCGCCACGCAGGTGATGGTCGTCGCGACGGGGACGAACGAGTTCTGCAGCAACGCGTGCCACTCGATGCAATGGGTCGCGCAGGAATACCGGCAGAGCGGTCACCACCTCAACCGCACCGGCGTTCAGGCCGGCTGTCACGACTGCCACATACCGCACGAGTACCCGGAGCTGCTCTGGTACAAGGCGAAGGCCGGCCTTCACGACGCCATCGGCGAGATTCGCGGCGTGATCTCGACGCAGGAGAAATTCGAGAAGGAGCGTGCGCGGATGGCGGAGATCGTCTGGGCCGAGTACAAGGAGACCGGCTCGGCGAACTGCCGCACCTGCCATGCGTTCAGCCCGGAGGTGGTCGCCAAGCAGAAGGACTTCGTGCAGCCGATGCACCAGCAGGTCCTGTCGGGCGCAGCGACGTGCATCGACTGCCACAAGGGCATCGCGCACAAGGCGCCGCAGTAAGCGAGCGCGGGCGCAGCGAAAAAAGCCGGCGGTCGCCGGCTTTTCGCATGTCGGGTCGACGTACGGTCACATGGACAGGATCCAGGAGATCACGCCCTTGATGTCCGAGTCGCTCGCCTTGGACGCAGGATGTCCCTTGCCGCTCTTGATCTTCTCGACGAGGTTCGCCTCGGCGCCCGCCTGTCCCTTGTACTTGGCGGCGATGTCCTTGAAGGACGGGCCCACCTTCTTGGTGTCCGCGGCATGGCAGTTTAGGCACCCGGCGCTCTTTGCGACCGCTTCCTGCGCCTGGCTCGAGCCCGCCGCGAGCGTCCCCAGGGACAGCAGCGCGACGACGATGACCGACTTCATATCGCCTCCTTGTTGAATGCGACGTCCTGCGACCGTGCGGACGATGATGATCGTCGCAACGTGTGCCGGCGTCAATGGGCCGCGAGCGGGAGTCGCGGCGTAACATGGTCGCCGCCGCCCGCTCGCTTGCAGCCGATCCGGATCGAAAGGTGCTGATGGAAGTGCGCAGGTCCGCCCTGGTGGAGTACCCGGCCGAGAGCATGTTCGACATCATCGAGCAGGCGGAGCATTACCCCGCGTTCGTGCCGTGGTGCGCCGCAGCGACGATCCTCGAGCGCGACGACGCCGTCGTCGGCGCGAACATTGCCGTGGCGTGGCGAGGCGTGCGCTTCGAGCTGCGCACGCGCAACCCCAAGCGCCGCCCCGAATGGCTGGCGGTGCGGCTCGTGCAGGGTCCGTTCCGGCGCTTCGAAGGCGAGTGGAACATCCGCGCACTCGCGCCGCACGCCTGCAAGGTGGAGTTCGCGCTTCGATACGAGTTCGACAGTGCACTCGTGCGCGCAGCAGCCGGCCTGGTCATGGACCACATCGGCTCGACGTTCGTCGACGCCTTCATCGCGCGCGCCGAAGCCCTTCACCGCGACGCCGCATCCGCGCGCGGCACGACTGCGACCGTCGGCGCTTCCTAGTAGGGAAGGCGCGTCGTGACCACGAGGTAGACGATGTTCGAGTTCGCGTTGGTGAAGGCCCGGTAGCCGTTGAGATAGCTCTGTGTGAAGCTGTTCGTGACGCCGGGGAACGGGATGGTGTACTGGTAGCCGTTGAACGCGATGTCGTCGTAGTGGGTGTGGTTGTATGCGTAGCCCGCGGTGAACGACCAGTTCCTGTTCAGCGTGTAGATGGCTTTCAGGTTGAGCGCCGTCTGCTTCCAGTCGTCGTACGCGGTGATCGGCAGCGGATTGCCGAAGTTGTTCTGGCTCATCACGTCGGACGAGCCGTCGGACTTGAACTGCTGCACCGAGCCCTTCACCTGCAGCTTGTCGGTCGCCCGCCAGTCGATCCCGATGCCGATCAGCCAGTTGTTGTCCTTGTTGGTCGCCGCCCAGTTGTAGTTCGAGCTGTTCGGCGGCGTGTTCGGGTCGAAGGCCCCGGACGCGGCCGTGTCCGAGATGTTGCGGTGATAGGAATCGTACTTCACCCATTCGTAGTCGCCCATCAGCGTGATGCGGAACGACGAGAAGTTGCCGTAGGACAGCGTCCCGAAGATCTCGTGCCGCTCGTCCTTGGTGCGCCCGAGCACGGTGTTGGGATAGTCGTTGTGCTTCCAGGTGCCCTCGAACGATGCGTCGAACAGCGGCATCGGGTTCCAGTCGGCCGTGAACTTGACGTAGTTCTGGTTCAGGTCCGAATTGTCGAAGCGCGCGATGAACCGGTTGATGAACTCCGCATCGTTCGGGCTGGTGCCCGCGTCGCCGAGCAGGAAGTCGGAGCGGCGCTGCAGGTACTGGTACTTCAGGCGGGTCGAGAGCACGTCGAGCGACGTGTTCTTCCATTCGACGAAGAAGCGGTTGTCGCGCACGTGGTTGAAGTCCACGCGGTTCTGGTCGGTGTCGAGGTAGTCCCACCCGGCGAACAGGCGATTGCCGCGGTCGATGCGCCAGATGCCTTCGATGCCCGCGTTGTTCTTGCGGTAGTCGTACAGCATGTTGTCGCACGGGCCGCCGCAGTCGATGGCCCCGCCCTCCGCGAACACGATGTGCGACGAGTTGTTGGCGAGCTTGTACCAGTTGTAGTAGAGCTTGGTGTCGACGTTCTTGACGGGCGTCGAGTTGAGCGCCAGCGACAGCGTCTGGTTCACCATGTCGCCATTGAACGTGCCCTGGTTGGGCAGCGTCGGCGCGAACAGCCCCGTGCCCGCGCCGGGCTCGCCCACGGTCAGCGCCTGTTGCGCGATCGGGGTGTCGTTCGTCGTCTTCGACCACGTGTAGCGCGCGGCGAACGTCGAGGACATCGGAAGCTGCCGGAACACCGCGTTGGCGGCGATGCGCTGGTAGTCGTTGGACAGCGGCAGGAACGTCGTGTCCTGGAGGCTTCCGAAATACGGATTGGTCCACTGCAGCGTCGTGTTGTCGTTGTCGAACCGGCTGTACAGGTAGTTGAGCGACAGCTGCATCTTGCTCGTGCTGTACCCGGCTTCGGCCGACACGTTGTTGGTCTTGTTCGAGACCGGTATCGACAGGTCGACGAAGCCGTTGCCCGGGCTCGTGCCGAGCGCGCCGGCACCGACCTTGGTTCCGTTGAACTCGACGTGGTTGCCGTCCACGCGGAAATACCAGGGCGAAGCGGCCTGCCATTCGAAGTAGCCGCCCGTGTCCTTGCGCTCGTAGCCGAGGTTGAACGGATACCACGTGCTCGTGCTGGGCTGCGGAAACGTCGCGGTCAGGGCCGAAGACCCCACGCCCTGGTACGGCGTGAGCGCGCCGTAGGCCATGTTGTGCGGCAGCCAGTTGGTGTAGACGCGGTACTTGAAGGCGTCGTAGCGCCCGCCTTGCAGGTCGGCGTACTGGTCGTCGCGCCCGAAGTTCTCGCCGTAGAAGTCGACCCAGTCGCGATCGTCGCGGCCGCGGTACCAGGCGTTCGACAGCACGCCGTTGCGCAGGTCCTGGTACTCCTCGATCTTCGACAAGTCCCGGCCCGAGCGGTTGTTCCAGAGGCCTCCGATGGAGGCGCCCATGTCGGTGATCCAGGGAATCGTCTGCCCGAGTGCGGGAGTGGCGACGAAGAGGCCGGCGATCAGGACGGGTAGCTTCGCCCGGTTCATCTTGACCTCCTCGCTCAGCGCGTGAGGAATTTCCCGCGTGCGCCCGGCGCGTTCGAGCCGTGGACCGCGTTATGGCAGTTCAGGCACGAGCGCGCGATGAGGCGCGTGCTCACCGATGGATTGGGCGCGCCCGGATTGCCGGCGCACGCGGACGACGTGTCGCCCGGCAGGCACAGCCAGCCACCCTGCCCCTGGTAGAACGATCCGGGATGCCTGGACCAGTCGTGGCAGTCCTGGCAGAGGTTCGGCACGTGCTCGTTGGTGAGCTTGTAATGCACCGAGCCGTGCGGGTTGTGGCAGGTGAGGCAGTTCTCGTCCACCGGCGGATGCGGGAAGATGTACGGACCGCGCTTGTCGGTGTGGCACGAGGTGCACTGCGCGTTCACCGACTCGTGCCGCAGCATCGCCGGCGTGAGCGCGCCGTGCGGGTTGTGGCAGTCCGAGCACTTCATCTTGTTCTCGATGATCGGGTGATGCGACGGCTTCATGATCGCCGAGCGGATCTGCTGGTGGCAGGTGCCGCAGAGGTCGGCCTCGTTGGGCCGGAAGCTCGTGGTGAACGGCGCGACGGGCGGGTTGCGCTCCGTGCCGTGCATGATGTGGCAGTTGGCGCACGTGACGTCCTGCTGGGCGTGCTTGCCCGATTCCCAGAACGCGAGATGGCGCTCCCCGTTGTGACACGCGAGGCACACCGACGACTGCTCGGCCGCGACCGCGGGCGTCAGGCGCGAGAACGGATTCTTCGGCTTGCTGGCCGTCGGATTCTTCAGGTGCTCGCTGGCGTCGCCGTGGCACGCCTGGCACATCGAGCCCTGGGCGTCGTTCTTCGCGCCATGGGCGGTGAAGACGATGGACTTGGCTTCCCGCTCGTGGCACGCCGCGCACACGGGAACCACGGGCTGAGGCGCCGCGGCGTCCTTCGCCGTTGCATCCTTCGCAGGCGCAGCCTGCTGGGCCGCGGCGCAAAACGCCACGCTCCACGCGAGCAGCAGCATGGACGCCGAGCCTGCCAGACGGGACTTCCGCATCGCGACCCCCTCCCTGCTGATGCGTACCACGCCTGCACGAAGCGGCGACGGCGCGATCGATCACGCACGGCCGTCGTCGGGACTCTTATAATGCAATCCGCTTCGTGATTCAAGGCTGGACCAGCAGCGTCGTCTTGGCATTTCTCGACAATCACAATGGACGCGCGGAAGGACACACCATGCGACTCGCCAAGTACGTCAAGTTCCGCGAAGAGAAATTCGGCGGTGTCCTGTTCGAGACCCGCTCGGAGAAGGTTTTCACGCTGAACGGCACGGCTGCCGCGATCGTGCGCGAAGCCGCCGGCGGGACCGACGAAAGCGACATCGCGCGCCGCCTTCGGGACCGTTACGACGATCCCAGCGGCGCCCTCGAGGGCGAGGTGCGCGCCCTCATCAGCGAGCTGCGCGGCAAAGGACTCGTCGAGGACTGACGCCGTGGCCGACGGTGGCGCCTCGCGCGCATCCGTGTCGCCGGACGGGATGCAGCGCGCCGAAGATCTGGGCGCGCCCCTGTACGTCGCCTGGCAGGTCACCAACGAGTGCAATCTCGCGTGCCTGCACTGCATCGAGGAAAGCGGGCCGGGGAAGGCGTTTCGGGACGAGCTTTCCGCCCGTCAGGTCCATGCCGTGATCGACCAGCTGCTCGAGCTCGACGTCCCGTACGTCTCGTTCTCGGGCGGCGAGCCGATGGTCCATCCGCTGTTCTTCGAAATGGTCGAGCACTACTGCGGCGGCGACGGCCAGCTCAAGATCGAGACCAACGGCCACTACCTGACGCCCGGCAACTGCGAGCGGCTGAGCCGGCTCGGCGTCAAGGCCGTGCAGGTGAGCCTCGACGGCGCCTCGCGCACCACCTTCAATCGCATGCGCGTGCGCGGGGAGTTCGACACCGCCGTCGAGGGCACTCGCAACCTTCATCGTGCCGGCGTGCCCATCGAGGTCAACTTCTCGCCGACGCGGTTCAACGTGCACGAGATCGGGGCGGCGGTGGATCTCGCGTGCGAGCTGGGCGCCTACAGCTTCTACACCGGCCGCACGATGTACACGGGCAACGCCGTGAAGACGTGGCACCGGCTCGCGCCGTCGGAGGAGCAGTACGCGACGTTCTTCGACACGCTGCGCGCCAAGGCGGAGGAGTATCGCGGTCGCATGCGCGTCCATTTCCACGAGATGGGACTGCTCGAGGAGCTTCGCTATCGCCTTCGGAATCCCGCCGCGCTGCTGATCGTGCTGCCCAACGGGCTCGTCAAGCTGATCAACGCCCTGCCCTTCGTCTGCGGCGACCTGCGCACCGATTCGCTCGCGCAAGCCTGGGCCAACTTCCGGCGCGCCTGGCAGGATCCGCGCATCGCGCGGTTCGTCGACGACCTTGCATCCGATCCGCACAAGACCGCGGAGCTGCACCAATGGGTGCACGTGTGAGTCCGGCGGCGCCGGTCGGCGCGATCGGCGCTTCACGCTCGACGCTGGGCCCGCTGCTGCGCGTGCTCGGCCTGGTGCGCTATCGCTTCTTTCTCTACGCCGGGCTCCTGCCCTATCTGCTGGGCGCGGCATGGGCCTTCGGCATCGCCGGCCGCTTCGATGCGGCGCTGTTCTGGAGCGGCCTCGGAGGTGTCGTCCTGTCGGTGATCGGCGTCGAGGCGTTCAACGAGTATTTCGACGCCCGCATGGGTACCGACCGGGTGTTCAATCCAGACGATCTGCCCGCGATTTCCCCGCTCGTGCTGTGGATCGGCGTTGCCGCATTCGCCGGCGCGCTGGCCGTTGGCGTGTACCTCACCGCGCGCGTCGGAACGCCCGTCCTGGTGTTCGCGCTGCTCGGCGGCGCGGCGGCGATCTTCTACGAGGCGCCGCCCATACGCTGGTCGTATCGCGGGCTCGGCGAAGCGGTCATCGGCCTCGCGTACGGCCCGTGGATGGTTCTTGGAAGCCTTTACCTGCACACGCGCTCGTTGTCGTGGCCCGCGCTCCTGGCTTCGTTGCTGCCCGGCCTCACGATCATGTCGCTGGCCGTCGTCAACGCGATCCCGGACTTCCATCAGGATCGGCTGGTCGGCAAGCGCAATCTCGTCGTCCGCCTGGGGCGGGCGCGCGCGGTCCGGCTCTACGTTGCCCTTGCGGCGGCGGGGCTCGCCGTCGTGCCCGCGGGCGTGGCGGCTGGCGTGTTTCCGCCGCCCTGTCTCGCCGCGCTGCTGGCGATCCCGCTGCTCGCCGCGAGCGCGTCACGTGCGCGCGCGTCGTACGAGCAGCCGCGCCGCTTCGTGCCCGCGGTGCGGAGCGTCGTCGCCTGCTACGTGGTGGCCGTCACGCTGTTCACGGCCGGCATCCTGCTGAACGCATGGATGTGACGACGCGCCGCATCGAGGCGCTGCGCGCGCCGCTTTTCGTGGCGTGGCAGCTCACGCGCGACTGCGACCTCTGCTGCCTGCACTGTTGCACCGAGTCGGCGCCGGGTAAGCGGCTGCGCGACGAGCTCGATGCGGCCGAAGCGTTGCGCGTCGCAGACGACATCGCGCAAAGCGGCGTGCCTTACGTCATGCTGTGCGGGGGCGAGCCGCTCGTCGTGCCGCATTTCCTGGCCGTCGCCGAGCGCCTCGGGCGCGCGGGCGTTCACCTCAAGATAGAGACCAACGGCCAGCAGCTCGACGACACGATCGTCGAGCGAATCGCGCGGCTGCCGATTCGTTCGGTGCAGATCAGCCTCGATGGCGACTCGGAGGGCGTCTATCAGCGCCAACGTCCCGGTGGATCGCTCGCGCGAGCCCACGCGGCCTGCCGCGCCGTGCGCGCCGCGGACCTGCCGCTCGAGATCACGTTCGCGCCCACCCGCCTGAACGTTCACGAGCTGGTCCCGGTGTTCGAGCGCGCCCGGGCGCTCGGCGCGTTTCGCTTCAATAGCGGGAGCCTCATGCGCCTCGGAACGGCGGCGCGGCGGTGGAGCGCCGTGGAACCCACGCAGGAGCAATACGAGCGCTTCCGCGCGAGCCTCGAGCGGCTCGCGAGCATTGAAGGCGAAATGGAGCTTTGCTACAGTCCGTTCGATCTCGCCGAAGGCTTGCGCCGGAGCCTCGCCGATCCGCCGGCGACGCTCCTGCTGCTGCCCAACGGCTGGGTCAAGGTTGCCGCCGCACTGCCCTACGTCTGCGCGGATCTGCGGCACGCGTCGCTGGCGGACGCGTGGCGCGCATACTGTGAAGCCTGGCGAGGCGCGACGGTGAGGGCCGCCGCGGCGTGTGCGATCGAAGACGCGTCGCGCCACCCGGCTGGCAATCGCTGGGAATGGTTGCCGAAGATCGACATCGAATCCACGGAGGCGTCATGAGCGAGCTGAGCGTTAAACCGCAGTCCCAGGAGACAGTGGCGCAGGCGAGCACCGGCAAGCACCAGCAGGATCGCAAGCCGGCCTGGGAGACCCCCAAGCTCGAGGACGTGTCCGAGCAGGTGATGGCCCAGCCCTATATCCGCTTCACCTGAGATCGACCGCGCCCGGCCATGTCGGGGCGCTCGATCGATGAATACCGGGCGCCCCTCTTCCTCGCCTGGCAGCTCACCAACCGATGCCGGGCCCGCTGCGTCACCTGCTGCGAGGACTCGGGGCCCGACAAGGCGTGGCCCGACGAGCTCGGCCGTGACGAAGCGGTCACGCTCGCGCGCCGGATCGTCGCGCTCGGCATTCCCTACGTGGCTTTCGGCGGCGGCGAGCCGCTCGGCGTGCCGTTCTGCTGGGATGTTTTCGAGCTGCTGACGCAGGGCGGCGTCGCGCTGAAGCTGGAGACCGACGGCAGCCGCATCGACGAGGCCGCCGCCGACCGGATCGCCGCGCTCGGCATCGCGTGCGTGCAGATCTCGGTCGACGGGGCCACACCGCAGACGCACGCGCGCGTGCGGCCCGGTTCGAGCTTTGCCGCCGCGATCGCTGCGATCGAGCGCCTCGTGGCCCGCCGCGTCGCCCCCCAGCTCGTGTTCGTCCCGAATCGCCTGAACGTGCACGAGATCGAGGCGGCGCTGGGTTTGGCGCAGCGTCTCGGTTGCAGCGCGTTCGTCACCGGTCCGATGATGCGCATCGGCCGCGCTGCCGCACAGTGGGACGCGCTCTCGTTGACCGAACCGGCGTGGGAAGAGGCCGCGGCGCGCCTGAGGGCGTGCGCGCACGCGTCGATCGCGCTGTCGATCTATCCCTGGGACATCCTGACCGAGATCGAGCGCCGTCTCGAACAGCCTCAGGCGATGCTTCTCGTCGTGCCGAACGGCAAGGTCAAGCTCCTCAACGCGCTTCCCTTCTCGCCCGCGGACCTGCGACGCGACACGCTCGAGCAGGCATGGCACGCGTACCGGTCGGCGTGGCGCACGCCCGAGGTGCGCGCGTTCGTCGAAGCCTGTCGCGCCGAGCCGCAGCTCCTACGACATGCCAACGAGACCTGGCCGGTCGGCGCCGGTTGAATCACAGCCAGCGCATCAGGCCGAGCTCGAAGGGATGCGTGAGGAGGTCGTGCCGGGGATACATGCGCATGCGGTAATCGAGCCGCCCGCAGAGCTCGGGCTTCAGGTCGAGCGTGAAGCGCTGCTCGTGGCTCTCCGGCAGGGCATCGGCCGCGGTGAACGCGTGGCGACGAACGTGCTCGCCCGCGTCGCGCAGACCGCGCGACAGCACGAGCTCGACGGCCACGTCCTCCGGGCGCAGGCCGTTCAGGCCCACTGCGACGTCGATCCTCATCGACGCGCCGAACGTCATGACGCGCGTCGGCTCGTCGATGCGCCGCATGGTGATGCCGTCCCACGCCGCGTACACGCGCGCCTTCCAGGCGGCGATCGCCTTCCCGCCTTCGCCGTCGTCCTCGAGATAGCGCGCGCCCTGCTGCGCGGCAGGACGGTAGAACTCCTCGACGTACTCGTTCAGCATGCGTGCGGCGGAGAAGCGCGACAGGATCGTCGCCATCGAGCGCTTGGCGAAGCGTATCCAGCCCGGCGAATAGCCGCCGGTGCCACGGTCGTAGTACAGCGGCACGACCTGGTCCTGCATGATCTCGTAGAACGTGCGCGCCTCCTCGCGGTCGCGACGCTCCGCATCGAGTGACGACGACGCGGGCTTGATCGCCCAGCCGTTGTCGCCGGTATAGCCCTCGCCCCACCAGCCGTCGAGCATCGACAGGTTCACCACCCCGTTGATCCCCGCCTTCATGCCCGACGTGCCGGACGCCTCGAGCGGGTACACCGGATTGTTGAGCCACACGTCCACGCCCGAGACCAGCCTGCGCGCCGAATGCAGGTCGTACCCTTCGAGGAACAGCAGCCGCCCTTCCAGGCCCGGCATGCGCGAGACGCGCGCCAGCGTGCGGATGAGCTCCTGCCCGGGCTGGTCGGCGGGATGCGCCTTGCCCGCGAAGACGAAGATCACCGGGCGGTCGCGATCGCCCACGATGGCGCGCAGCAGGTCGAGGTCCTGGAACAGCAGCGTGGCGCGCTTGTACGTCGCGAAGCGCCGCGCGAACCCGATCGTCAGCACGTTGGGGTTCGACGGATCGGCGTAGCGCAGCAGCCGGTCGACGTGCGACTCGCTGCCCTGGTTGCGGAAGAACTGCTGGCGGATGCGATGGCGCAGCAGGTGCAGCATCTGCGCCTTCAATTCCTGCCGCACGCCCCAGAACGCGTGATCGGGCAGCGTCTCGATCTGGCGTGCCGTGGCCGCATCGTCGAGGCGCTGGATCCATCCCGCGCCGAGGTGCCGGTCGAACGCATCCTGCCATTCGGTCGCGAGGAAGGTCTGCAGGTGCACGCCGTTGGTGATCGCGCGCACCGGATTCTCCTCGGCGGGAACCTCGGGCCAGAACCGCTCGAGGAGCTGCGACGACAGGCGGCCGTGGATCTTCGAGACACCGTTGTGATGCCGCGAGCCGCGCAGCGCGAGCGCGGTCATGTTGAAGTCGTCGCCGCCCGGCGCGCGTCCGAGCGCGAGCAACCGCTCGACCGGCAGGTCGGCCTCGCGCGCGAGCGGCGCGAGATACGGCACCACCAGCGCGTCGTTGAAGTGATCGTGGCCGGCCGGAACGGGCGTGTGCGTGGTGAACACCGTGCTCGCCGCGACCGCTTCGAGCGCGGCGTCGAACCCGAGGCCTCGATGCATCAGCTCCCGTGCACGCTCGACCACGAGAAACGCCGAGTGGCCTTCGTTGACGTGCCACGCCGCGGGCTGGATGCCGAGCGCGGCGAGCGCGCGCGCGCCGCCGACGCCGAGGACGATCTCCTGCTCGAGCCGCGTCGCCGAGTCGCCGCCGTACAGGCGATGCGCGATGTCGCGATCGCGCTCGGGCGCGCCGGCCACCGCCGTGTCGAGCAGGTACAGCGTCACGTGCCCCACCTGCGCGCGCCACACGCGCGCGCGCACGGTGCGCTCGGCCATCGGCACTTCGACCACCAGCGGCGTGCCGTCGGGCAGCGCGGCCGGCGCGATCGGCAGGTCTTCGAAATTCGAATCGACGTAGTCGGCGCGCTGGTTGCCTTCGAGGTCGACGGTCTGCACGAAGTAGCCCTGCCGATACAGCAGGCCCACCGCCACGAACGGGAGGCGCCGGTCGCTCGCCGCCTTGCAATGGTCGCCGGCCAGGATGCCGAGGCCGCCCGAGTAGATCGGCAGGCTCTCGTGGATGCCGAACTCCGCGCAGAAGTAAGCGGTGAGCTCGCGATGGTCCTGCGACGCCGCCGGCGGCCGCCCGAGCGGCTCCTTCATGTACGTGTCGAACGCCGAGAGCGCCCGGTTGAAGTTGTTCAGGAACACCGGGTCGGCCGCGGCCGCGGTGAGCCGCGCCTCGTCGATGCGCTTCAGCAGCGCCTTGGGATTGTGGCCCACCGCATCCCAGAGCGCGGGATGCAGCCGCGCGAACAACGCGCGCGTGGGTCGATCGAAGCTGTACCAGAGGTTGCCGGCGAGCTCGGAGAGCCGCGCGAGGCGCGGCGGAATGCGCGGATTGACCTCGACGGTGTAGACGTTGCCCGGCGTCACAGCGCGATGTGCACGTTCTTCAGTTGCGTGTAGCTTAGCAGCTCGTCGAACGATTCCTCGCGGCCGATGCCGGACTGCTTGTAGCCGCCGAAGGGAACGCCGATGAAATGCTGCCCCGTGTGATTGATCCACACGAAGCCCGCTTCGGCGCGCGACGCGGCGCGGTGCGCGGTGGAAAGGTCGCACGTCCAGATCGAGCACGACAGGCCGTACTCGACCGCGTTCACGTCGCGCCACAGCGCGTCCTCGTCGCGCCAGGAGAGCACCGACAGCACGGGCCCGAAGATCTCCTCGCTCGCGAGGCGCATCGTTTGCTTCACGTCCGTGAAGATCGCCGGCTCGACGAAAAAGCCGCGCGCCAGCGCGGCGTCGCCGGGCACGCGGCCGCCGTAGGCGAGCGTGGCGCCCTCCTCCTGCCCGAGGCGTATGTACGAGAGGATCTTGTCGTGCTGCGCCTTCGACACGATCGCGCCCATCGTCGTCGCCGGGTCGGTCGGAAGGCCGGGACGATAGTGCCGGACGGCCGCGACGATGCCCTCGACGACGCGATCGTGGATCGACTCGTGCACGAACACGCGTGAGGTCGAGCCGCACGATTGCCCGCACCACGTGAAGTTCATGCCCGCGACGGCGCCGGCGATCGCGCGGTCGACGTCCGCGTCGGGATAGACGATGCACGCGTTCTTGCCGCCGAGCTCGAGCGACACGTGCTTCAGGCGCTCCGCGGCGCCCTTCGCGATGGCGCGTCCCGTCGGCACGCTGCCGATGAGCGAGATGCGCGGCACGCGCGGATGGGCGACCAGCGCCGCGCCGCATTCGGTGCCGCCCGTGAGAACGTTGATCACGCCGGGCGGCGCGATGTCGCCGATCAGCTCCATCATGCGCAACGCCGACAGCGGCGCCTGGTACGGCGGCTTCATGACCACCGTGTTGCCCGCGACGAGCGGCGGCCCCATCTTGCCCGCGGTGAACATGATCGGATGGTTGTACGCGACGATACGCGCGCACACGCCGAACGGCTCGCGCACGGTCATGTCGACCGCGTCGGCGCCCATCGGGATGGTCTCGCCCTTGAGCTCGGTGGCGAGGCCCGCGAAGTAGTCGAGCTGCGCCGCGGCAGCCGACACGTCGCGGCCCATCTCGGCGATCGGATTGCCGCCGTTGGCGGCGTCGATGAGCGCGAGCTCCGAGGCATGCTCGCGCAACGTCGCCGCGATCCGCCGCACCACGGCCGCGCGCTCGAGCGGCTTGACGCGGCGCCATTGCGCGAACGCCTGGTGCGCCGCGGCCACCGCCGCGTCGACGTCCTGCGCGTCGGCTTCCGCGACGTTGCCGAGCGAGGCACCGATCGCGGGATCGAGCGTCTCGCGCACGCCGCCATGCGCGGCGTGCCACGCGCCGCCGTAGAAGAGATCGCGATGCGCGGGCAGCACCCGTTGCACTGCAGCCGGGATCGTCGTCGTGTCGTTCATCGTTTCGCTCCACGTGCGAGGCTCGCCGTACCGCTCGGATCGGCGTCGTAGCCCGGCTGCACGCGTACGTCGACCACGCTCACCGCGCCCGCATCGGCCGCGGCGATCGCGCGCTCCAGCACAGGGCGCAGGTCGGCCACGGCTTCCACCGGCCCGAACGCCTCTGCACCCTGCGCGCGCGCCATGGCGGCAAGGTCGATGTCGGGCTCCGAGATGCGCTGTCCGATCCATTTGTTCTCGACCGGGCGGCCGCGGGCGCGCGCGACGCGCTCCTGATGCACCTCGTCGTTGTAGAACGAGCGGTTGTTCGCGACGAGCACGACGCACGGCAGCCGATAGTGCGCCGCGGTCCAGATCGCCGTCACGCCCATCAGGAAATCGCCGTCACCCATGATCGCGATGGGCAGGCGGCCGCTGTCCTTCAACGCGAGGGCCGCGCCGACGGTGATACCGGGTCCCGCGCCGACGCCGCCGCCACCTTCGAGGCCGATGTATTCGCGCGGACCGCGGAAATGCCGATACGCGCCGTGCCAGCCGAGCGGCACGCGCGTGAGGCAGATGTCGCGCCGGGCGACCACCGCGTTCAACGTGTCGGCGAGCGTGCGAATCGACAGCGCGTCCGACGACGGCGGCAGCGGCGCGCGGGGTGCGATCGCGCGTGGCGGGCGCTGCTGCACGCGCTCGAGCAGTCCATCGACCACGGCGTCCGGCGCGCACAGGAAGTAATCGTCCGCGGGTGCGAGCCCCTGGTGGTCCATGCTCCAGCCGCGATGCACCAGGGCGTCGGGCGACACGTTGATCACGTGCGCGCCGACCGGTTGCGCGCCCCACGCCTGCCTGAGCGTGCCGGCGACGTCGTACCAGTCGAGCGCGAGCACCACGTCGGCGGCGCGCAGCACGTCGATGCTCTCGCTCGACAGGAAGCTGCCCGGCGGCCCCGCGTGCAGCGCATGGTCGGTCGGGAACGCAGCCGGCATCTTGAGATCGGTGACGACGCGCGCCTGCATGCGCTCGGCGAGCGCCACGCGCGAGCGCCACGCGGCGTCGTCCCGCGCGACGCGGCCCATCAGGATCACGGGATGCGCGGCGGCATCGAGCCGCTTCGCGATGCGCGCGAGCTCGCCATCGCCGGGCCGCAACGGCCCCGACGGCGCAAAGCGCGCCGGATCGGGCAGCGCCGGCATGGAAGCGAGCGGCGCTTCCTGCAGCGCGGCGTCGAGAGTGACGTACGCCGGGCCGCACGGCGGCGTGCGCGCGAGCTGATGGGCGCGCAGCAGCGCCTCGAACGACGCCGCCAGCGACGCCGGCTGGTTGTCCCACTTGGTGTAGTCGCGCACGAGCGCGCCCTGGTCCGACGCGGTGTGGATCCAGTCGATCCACGGCCTGCGCTGCGCCGCGTCGACGGGGCCGGTCGCGCCGAGCAGCAGCATCGGCACGCGGTCGCACCATGCGTTGAAGATGGCCATGGACGCGTGCATGAGGCCGACGTTCGCATGCAGCACCGCGCCCATCGGGCGACCCGTTACTTTGGCGTAACCGTGCGCGATCGCGACCGCGCTTTCCTCGTGCAGGCACAGCAGCATCGCCGGCGAGCGATTGCCGAGGTAGTTCACCAGGCTGTCGTGCAGCCCGCGATAGCTGGCGCCGGGATTGAGCGCGAGGTACGGAATGTCGAGGCGGCGCAGCATGGCGGCGATCGCGTCGCTGCCGTACAGGGTCGTCGTCTCCGCCGCGCCGGGCGTATCGGGCCAGCGCGCAGGGTCGGATGCGCTCAAACGATGGTCTCCGCGGGAATGGGCGGCCCGTTCACGCCGTGAACGGGCCCCGCAAGCTTAACCGAGGCGCGTGGTGCGCCGCGACAAGCGTTTTCGCGAGATCGTAAGTACACTTACCATTTGCGCCGGAGGCCTGCATGGACGAGCTCGGCACGCTGGGCGAGCTGCCGCCCGACTACGTCGACGCGCTGCGCGCCGAGAACCTCGTGCCGCTGTGGCCGAGCCTGCGCTCGCTGCTGCCGCCCGAGCGCCCCAGGACCGCCACGCTGCCGACGCACTGGCGCTGGAGCGCCATCCGCCCGCTCCTGCTGCGCGCCGGCTCGCTCACGCCCATCGAGAAGGCCGAGCGGCGCGTGCTGGTGCTCGCCAATCCGGGCCGCGGCCTCGACAACCTGCAGGCGTCGAGCGCCATCTACCTCGGCATGCAGCTCGTGCTGCCCGGCGAGACGGCGCCCAATCACCGCCACACGCCCAACGCCGCCCGCGTCGTGGTCGAAGGCAGCGGCGCCTGCACGATCGTCGGCGGCGAGAAGTGCCCGATGCGCCACGGCGACCTCGTGCTCACGCCGAGCGGCCTGTGGCACGAGCATCGGCACGAAGGCGAAGGGCCGTTCATCTGGCTCGACGTGCTCGACCTGCCGCTGATGGTCTATCTCGACGTCTCGTACGTGATCCAGGGCGAGGCGCAGAAGGTGCGCCGCGATCCCGCGGCTTACGGCGCGGGCGGCATCCTGCCGCGCGTGCACGGGCGTGCGACCACGGCGCGCTACCCGCTGCTGCGCTACGACTGGGAGCGCACGCGCGAGGCGCTCGTCGCGCTCGCGTCGACGACCGACCGCGACGCGCCCGTGGAGGTCGCGTACGTCAATCCGGAAAGCGGCGCCGATGCGCTCAACACGCTCGCCTTTTCCGCGCTGATGTTGCGGCCGGGCGAAACGCAGGCGCTGAAGCGCCTGTCGGCGGCCCGCGTGTTCCACGTGGTCGAAGGCACGGGGCAGGCGCGCATCGGCGACACGGAGCTGCGCTTCGAGGCGGCCGACACGTTCTGCGCGCCCGGGCTCGCGCCGATCGCGCTCGCCAACGCATCGGCCCGCGCACCGCTGTTCGTCGTGGTCGCCGACGAGTCGCCGGTGCATCGCAAGCTCGGCGTGCTCGAGACGCGCGAGGCATGACGAAGCCCGACAACGTGCTGATCGTCGGCGGCGGCATCGGCGGCCTTGCCGCATGCCTTGCGCTCGCGCAGCTCGGTTTCGCCGTGACGGTCATCGAGCAGGCAGCCCATATCGGCGAGATCGGCGCGGGCATCCAGCTCGGTCCCAATGCCTTCACGGCGATGGACGCGCTCGGCGCCGGCGAGCGGCTGCGCCGGCGCGCGGTGTACGTCGACCGCCTGGTGATGATGGATGCGATCGACCAGAGCGAGATCGCGTGCGTGCCGCTGGGCGAGGCCTTCCGGCGCCGCTTCGGCGACGCGTACGCCGTCATCCATCGCGCCGACATCCATTTGTCGATCCTCGAGGAGGTGCAGCGGAAGGCGAACGTGACCTTCCTCACGTCGACGCGCATCACCGAGGTCGACGTCGCGCCCGACGAGGTGCACGTCGTCGACTCGAACGGCAACGTGCACGGCGGCGTCGCGCTGGTCGGCGCCGACGGCGTCAAGTCCGTGGTGCGGCAGGCGCTGGTGGGCGACACGCATCGCGTGTCGGGGCACGTCGTCTATCGCGGCGTGGTGCCGCGCGACGACATGCCGCCCGACTTGCGCTGGAACGCGGCGGCGCTGTGGGCGGGCCCCAACTGCCACCTCGTGCACTACCCGCTGCGCGGCGGCGAGCAGTACAACCTCGTGGTCACGTTCCACAGCCGCGAGCGCGAGGAATGGGGCGTCAAGGAAGGATCGCAGGAAGAGGTTCTGTCGTACTTCGACGGCATCGGCCCGCGGCCGCGGCAACTCCTCTCGCGGCCGACGTCGTGGAAGCGCTGGGCCACCGCCGACCGCGACCCCGTCGACCACTGGGGCCGCGGGCGCGCCACGCTGCTCGGCGACGCCGCGCACCCGATGCTGCAGTACATGGCGCAAGGCGCGTGCATGGCGCTCGAGGACGCGGTCACGCTGCGCGAGGCGATCCGCGCCTGCGGCACGAGCATCGAGGCCGGCCTGCGGCTCTACGAATCGAAGCGCATCGTGCGCACGGCGCGCGTGGCGTATGCGTCGCGCGAGATGGGGCGCGTCTACCATGCGAGCGGCGTCGAGCGCCTGGTGCGCAACACGCTGTGGAAGGATCGCACCGCCGAGCGCCACTACGACGCGCTCGAATGGCTCTACGGCTGGACCGCCGAGCGCTGCCTCACGTGAGCCTTCGCGCCAACGGCGCCGGGAGCTACGCGGATCTGCGCACGAGCAGCGTGCCGATCCACCACATGCCGGGGCATTACGTGCGGCGCCTGCAGCAGGTCGCGGTGGCGCTTTTCGCGCGGCGCCTCGACGCCCACGCCGTCACGCCGGTGCAGTACGCGGCACTCGCCGCGCTGGCGCACAACGGCACCTGCGACCAGGCCGCGCTCGCCGCGCTGATCGGCTACGACCGCGCCACCATCGGCGGGGTGATCGATCGGTTGCTCGCCAAGCGCTGGGTCACGCGCGAGGCGAGCCGCAGCGACCGCCGCATGAAGCTCGTGTCGCTCACCGCGTCGGGCAACGCGCTCGTGCGCCGCGTCACGCGCGACGTCGAGCGCGTGCAGCAGGATTTCATGGCACCGCTCACGCCCGCGCAGCGGCGCCAGTTCGAGCGGTTGTGCCTGCGGCTGCTCGCGGCGCACGTGGGGTGACGGCTCGTCGTTCGTGCGCAAGCAGGAACCCAGCGTCTCGCGGCGAACTTCGCTGGGCCCCTGCTTTCGCAGGGGCGACCGGCCGTTACCGAGGCGCCGGTGCCGGCGTCGCCTCGAATCCATCCTCGCGCCGCCAGCGGCGCGCCCGCATCGCGACCATCAGCAGCAGGATGCCGGACAGCAGCGCGTACAGGCTCACGAACCACACCAGCGCGAGCGCGCCGGCGCCGGGGAAGATCAGCACGACCGCGCCGAACACGATCGACACGACACCTTCCGCCACGAGCAGCCATTCGTGCTCGATCTGCCGCCGCAGGCGTATGGCGGCAACGATGTCGAGCACGCCGGTGACGAGCGCGTTGGCGCCGATCAGGAGGATCAGCGTCAGCGCGGTCAGGCCGGGATAGATGATCGCCAGCACGCCGGCGATCACGAACACGATCCCGACCAGCAGCATCACGCCCCACCCTTCCCGCCCGCGCGCCCTGGATGCGCCGATCGCCGACGAGATGCCGGCGATGATCGCGAACGCCGCGAACAGCGCGACCAGCCACAGCAGCGTCAGGCCGGGCATGATGAGCGCCAGCACGCCGAACAGGATCGCCACCACGCCGCGCAGCGCGAGCAGCCACCACGACCGCGTCAGCACGTCCTTCATCTCGCACCTCCATGGGCTGATGAATCGTTCCCGGCAGCGTCGCCGCCGGCTCGGCCGCGGCGGATCGCCTGCGTTCCGCGGCAGTCCGATATGATGACACCGAAGCGGCAAACAGGGTGCCGCGTCCTCCGGGGTACCTCGAAGCTGCGGAGACACCATGGCACTCAATATCTTCGGCCGCCTGATGCCTCGGGAGGAGGCTTTCACCGAGCTCTTCTGCGAGCAGACGCTCTGCATCGTGAAGGCGGCGCACGAGCTGCTCGACCTCGTGGACGGCAAGGGACCCGTCGAGGGGCACGTCGCGGCGATCCGCCAGATCGAGTCCGACGCCGACGCGGTGGCGCGCAAGGTGTTCCTCGCGGCAAACCGCACGTTCAACGCGCCGATCGACCGCGAGGACATCATCGACCTCGCCAATCGCCTCGACGACGCCGTCGACCTGATCGAGGACACCGCGAAGGCCATCCAGCGCTATGCGGTGGCCGAGTTCCCGGGCGAGATGCGCGCCATCGCGGACGCCGGCGCGCGCAGCGCCGACGTGCTGCATCAGGTGATGCCGCTGCTCGAGGCCATCACGCCTCAGCATGGCACGATCTTCGAGCTCTGCGAGCAGGTCGGCCACATCGAGGAAGAGGCGGACCAGTGCTTCGACAACGGCCTCGCGCTGCTGCGCGCGCAGCTGCGCGGCGGGCAGATCGACACCGTCACCTACATCGATCGCAAGGAGATCTACGAGCTGCTAGAGGACGCGGTCGACAAGTGCGACGACATCGCCAACGAAGTGCAGGCGATCACCGCCAAGCACGTGTAGCGTCCCCGGCATGGAGCAGGCCCTCTCGCTTCCCGTTCTCTTCGCGCTCGTCGGCGTGGCGTTGCTCTTCGACTTCCTCAACGGCCTGCACGATGCCGCGAACTCGGTCGCGACCGTGGTGTCGACGCGCGTGCTGCGGCCGCAGATCGCCGTGGCATGGGCCGCGTTCTTCAACTTCATCGCGTTCCTGGTGTTCGGCCTGCACGTCGCGCGCACGATCGGCACGGGCATCGTCGACGCCGAGATCGTCGACGCGCGCGTGGTGCTCGGCGCGCTGTCCGGCGCCATCGCGTGGAACGTCATCACGTGGTGGCGCGGGCTGCCGTCGAGCAGCAGCCATGCGCTGATCGGAGGCCTCGCCGGCGCGGGGATCGCCAAGGCCGGCCTCGGCACGATCGTATGGAGCGGCCTCGGCAAGACGGCGCTGTGGATCGTGCTCTCGCCGGTGCTGGGCTTCGTGCTCGCCCAGTTCATCGTGGTCGTGGTGCAGTGGCTGGCGCACCGCTCGACGCCTTATGCGGTCGACCAGCGCTTCCGCGTGCTGCAGCTCTTCTCCGCGTCGCTGTATTCGCTCGGCCACGGCGGCAACGACGCGCAGAAGACGATGGGCATCATCGCCGTGCTGCTGTTTTCCCAGGGGCTGCTCGGCGACAGCTTCCATGTGCCTTTCTGGGTGGTGCTCGCGTGCCAGACGGCGATGGCGCTCGGCACGCTGATCGGCGGCTGGCGCATCGTGCACACGATGGGCTCGCGCATCACGCATCTCAAGCCGATACAGGGCTTCTGCGCGGAAAGCGGCGGCGCGGCGACGCTGTTCATCGCAACCGGGTTGGGCATACCGGTGTCCACGACGCACACCATCACCGGCGCGATCATCGGCGTCGGCGCGGCGCGTCGTGCCTCCGCGGTGCGGTGGCAGGTCGCGCAGCGCATCGTGTGGGCGTGGATCTTCACGATCCCCGCGGCGGGGTTGATCGCCGGGGCCGTCTATACGGCGGCGGAATGGACCGTCGGGCGCGGATGAGACGCGCCCGACACTTTCCGATCTAGCTCAACGCCGCTTTGACCCGTTCCCGCGTGAACGGAATCTCCCGCAGTCGCACGCCGGTCGCGTCGTACAGCGCGTTGGCGAGCGCCGCCGCGGCCGGCCCTTGCGCGGCCTCGCCGGTGCCGAGGAACGGCGCACCGGGCCGGTTGATGACGTGCACGTTCACCAGGTCCGGCAGGTCGCCGAAGCGCAGGATCGGATAGCCCGCCCAGTCGCGGCTGGTCACGCGCGTGCGGTCGAACGCGACCGACTCGAACAGCGTCCACGAGATGGACTGGATGATGCCGCCCTCGGTCTGGTTGCGGATGCCGTCGGGATTGACCGCTTCGCCGCTGTCGATGGCCGCGACCGCGCGGACCACGCGCACGCGGCCGGTGTCGCGCTCAACCTCCACCTCGAAGGCCATGGCGCAGTACGCCGCGAGCGTCTTGTAGCGCGCGTACGCGAATCCGCGCCCGCGTCCACGACGCCGCTCGAAGGCGGCCCAGCCAAAACGCTCCGCGGCGGTTTGCACGACGTCGCGTGCGCGCTGATCGGCGAGATGCCGCAGGCGAAACACGACCGGGTCGGCCTTCGCCGCTCGTGCGAGCTCGTCCATGAAGCTTTCCGCGGAGAACACGTTCGCATAAGCGCCCAGCGCGCGCAGCGCCGACACGCGCAGCGGCATCTGCTCGATGAAGTGGTACACGACCCGCGGACTCGGGAATGCGTACACGGGCACCGCATTGCGATCCCCGCCGCCGCTCGGCAGCGGAATCGGCTTCGGCACGGGCTGCGCGACCGGCTGCTGCAGCGCCCATGCGGGCGCGAGGTTGCCGGCAGGCGCGGGCCGGGTCGAATGCGTCGAGCTCCACACCTCGTAGCTCCATTGCGCGACGTTGCCGTTGCCGTCGAGGGACCCCTGCACTCGTGTCACCATCGCCGAGCCATACGGCTCCCACGTGTGCTCGTGCTCGCGCATCCACTGCACGCGCACGGGCCGCCCCGGCAACGCGCGCGCGCACAGCGCCGCATCCGCGCCGGCGTCGTCGGCGGCGTTGTGCCCGTAGCAGCCCGATCCTTCCAGATGCACGCAGCGCACGCGCTCGCGCGGCATGCCGAGGAGCTCCGCGATGGCATTGCGCAACGGATACACGCCCTGGCTGTGCGTCCACACGGTCAGCATGTCGTCCTTCATGAGCCCCACGGCGCACGACGGGCCGATGGACGCGTGCATCTGGTAGGGACGACGAAACGTCGCCTCGAGCGCACCCGCCACGGGCGCCGGCGCGGTCGCGTCACCCGCGTCGAGCCTGTCCTTCGACGGCAGGCTCGCGAGGTGCTCGTACATGCGCGCCGGCTCGGGCAGCATCGGCTGCTCGTCCCAGCGCGCGGCCGAGGTCAGCATGCGCATCGCGACGACGGCCTGGTATTCGTGCTCCGTGATGACGGCGAGGTAGCTGGCGTCGCGGACGACCTTGATCACGCCCGGCAGCTTCTGCACGCGATCCGTCGCGACGTCGACGAGCTTCGCTGCGTAGCTCGGCGGCCGCACCACGCGGGCGTGCACCATGCCGGGCAGGCGAAGGTCGTGCACGTACGCCGCCCCGCCGCTGACCTTGGCCGGGATGTCGACGCGCGGCAGCGCGTGTCCCATGACCCTGCGGGCCTTCGGGTCGCGCAGCGGCGATACCGGATCGGCACGCACGTGCAGCACCCGATCGCCGACGAGATCGCCGTAGCTCGCCGAGCGGCCGTCGGTGGCACGCACTACCCCGTTCTCCACGGCGAGCCGATCGGCCGCGACGCCCCAGCGCGCCGCGGCCAGGCCGACGACGATCTGTCGCACCTGGGCCGCTGCGTTCATGATCGCCGTGCCGCTGTGCTGCATCGACTGGCTGCCGGCGGTGTACTGCTCGTCGGGGGTGCGCGCGGTGTCAGCGGTCACGAGAGTGATGCGCGACGGCTCGACCACGAGCTCCTCGGCGGCGACCTGGATCAATGCCGTCTTGATGCCCTGCCCGAGCTCCGCCTTGCCGGTGAACACCGTGATGCTGTCGTCGGCGCCGATGCGAATCCACGCATCGAGCATCGGCTCCTGCTCGAGGCTACCGGGCAGCGGCGGCTTCTTCGCGTCGCCCTTCTCCTGCGCCGCGGCGAGCGCGGGCCACAGCGAGAAGCTCACGACGAGCGCGCCGCCGGTCGCGAGGAAGCGGCGACGGTCGGGATTCGTGCTCATTTTTCGCTCGCGACGTTGCGCGCCGCTTCGCGTTGCATGCCCTTCGCCGCGCGCTCGATCGCGCGCAGGATGCGCATGTGGGTCCCGCAGCGGCACAGGTTCGGGCTCATGTGGCGGCGAATCTGCGCCTGGCTCGCGCCCGGATTGCGCTCGAGCAGCGCCTGCGCACGCATGATCATGCCCGCGATGCAATAGCCGCACTGCGCGGCCTGCTCCTCGATGAAGGCGCGCTGCAGCGGGCCGGGATTGTCGGCGCTGCCGAGGCCCTCGACGGTCCGGATGCGCCGCTCCTGCAGCACCGAGATCGGCGTGATGCAGGAGAAGATCGGCTCGTCGTCGACGAGCACGGTGCAGGCGCCGCATTGGCCGAGACCGCAGCCGAACTTCGCGCCGTTGAGCGCGAGATCGTTGCGCAGCACGTAGAGCAGCGGCGTGGCCGGATCGGCGTCGACCGCGTGCGCCTGGCCGTTGACGTTCAAGGTGATCATGCGCTCAACCCTGCGGATTCTTTCTGACGCTCCTCACCACGCTCTCGGCATCCTTCCACGGCGGCTCGCCGCTGAAGGTCACGCGCACGTAGTCCGCGAGCGCCGCGATCTGCGCGTCGGTGAACGACGCGCCGAACGCGGGCATCCACGCGCCTCGCTGCCCGTCCGGCGGCTCGATGCCGTGAAGCGTGATCTGGATCAGGTTGCGTGGCGTCGGCGCGGTGACCGCGCTGCTGAGCGTCAAGGGCAAGGCGCCTTCGAGCGAGCCGTGGCGCGCCTGCTCGTGGCATTGCGCGCACGCACCCTCGTACACCGCCGCGCCCGTTGCGCTCGCGAGCGTCGCGGGCTTGCCGCGCGGCTCGCCCTTCGCCGTGGTGTCGAAGTCCTCTCGCCGAACCTTCGCGACCTGTTGCGCGGTTCGGGCTTCGCGCTCGTGCGCGCTCGGCGAGCCGAGCGAGGCGACGTAGGTCGCGATCGCGCGCACATCGTCCTCCGACGCGCTCGCCAGCGAGCGCGCGACGGGCGCCATCGGGCCGCCCGCGATGTCGTGACGCTCGGCCATCCCGCCGCGCAGGTACACGAACAGCGCATCCGCGGTCCAGGGCATGGGCGCCGGCGATGCGGCATCGAGCGCCGGTGCATGCCAGCCCTCCGCCTCGCCGCCTGAAAGCGCGCGTTCGACGCGTTCGGCACCGAGCCGGTTGCGCGGCGTGTGACACGCGCCGCAATGCCCGAGCCCGGCGACGAGGTAGGCACCGCGATTCCATTGCGCGTCGTGCGTATCGTCGTGCGGCACGTTGCCCCGGTCGAGATAGAGCATCTTCCACACCGCGATCAGCGGGCGGAGGTTGAAGGGAAAGCGGAGCTCGTTCGGCGGCGGACGCGCGCTCACCGGATCGCGCGTCATGAGATAGGCATACAGCGCACGCAGGTCCCGTTCCGCGACGAGGCGAAAGTGATCGTACGGAAACACCGGATAGAGATGACGGCCTTCGTCGTCGACGCCTTCGCGCATGGCGCGCACGAAGGCAGCCTCGGACCAGCGCCCGATCCCGGTGTCGGGATCGGGCGTGATGTTGCTGCCGTACACGGTGCCGAAAGGCGTCTGCAAGGCGCGTCCGCCGGCGTACGGCTTGCCGTCCGGCGCGGTGTGGCAGCCGATGCAATCCCCG
>DASXAF010000026.1:0-76445 GCA_036406955.1 Casimicrobiaceae bacterium | reverse complement strand
CGCGCGCAGGTTGAGGATCGTGGTGATGATGTTGATGGAGCCCATGATCGACGACGCGCCCATGATGTGGATCGCGAAGATCGTGAGGTCCATGCCCATGCCGTTCTCGACCGACAGCGGCGGGTAGATCGTCCAGCCCGTGCCGGGCGCGCCGCCGGGCATGAACAGAGAGGACACGAGCAGCACCGCCGCGAACGGCAGCAGCCAGAAGCTCCAGTTGTTCATGCGCGCGAACGCCATGTCGGGCGCGCCGATCTGCATCGGGATCATCCAGTTCGCGAACCCGACCGCGCCGGGCATCAGCGCGCCGAAGATCATGATCAGGCCGTGCAGCGTGGTGAGGCCGTTGAAGAACTCGGGATCGACGATCTGCAGGCCGGGGTGGAAGAGCTCGGCGCGGATGGTGAGCGCCATGATCCCGCCCACGAAGAACATCGTCACCGAGAACCACAGGTACAGCGTGCCGATGTCCTTGTGGTTGGTGGTGGTGATCCAGCGCATGATCCCGGTCGGGTGGTGCGCGTGCTCGTCGTGGCCGTGCGGCTCGGTACCGGGAATGGCGACCTGATCGTGGGGGACGCTGCTCATCCATCTCTCCTAGAACTTGGTCGTTCCCGCGCAAGCGGAAACCCCGTCGTTCCCGCTCAAGCGGAAACCCCGTCGTTCCCGCGAAAGCGGGAACCCAGTGTCGTTGCCGTCGCTGCGCGACGGCATCGAAACGCCGCCGGGCCGCTGCTTGCGCAGGGACGACCGAAGTGAAGTCGTCACTTGCGCGCCGCCTTCACTTCACTCGGCTGAACCACGTTCTCAGCCGCCTTGTTGCCCCAGCTGTTGCGCGTATACGTGATGGCCGACGCGATGTCGACGTCGGACAGCACGTCCTTCCACGGGGGCATCTTGCCGTTGTTCTGGCCGTTGAGGACGACGTCGATCTGATGATCCCTGGCGCCCAGCACGACCTTGTCGCCGACGAGCGCCGGCGCGCCGATCGCCGCGTTGCCCGTTCCCGTGGCCTGATGGCAGGCGGCGCAATTGGCGTTGAACACCTGCTGGCCGTGCGAGACGAGATCGGCGAGCTCCCACACCTTGTTCGGGTTCGCGGCGGCGGCCGCGTTCTTCTTCTTCTGGTCGTCGCGCCAGGCGGCGTAGTCCTCCTTCGACTTCACCTCGACGACGATCGGCATGAAGCCGTGCTCCTTGCCGCAGAGCTCCGCGCACTGGCCGCGGTAGACGCCGACCTTGTCGGCGCGGAACCACGTGTCACGGACGAAGCCGGGAATCGCGTCCTGCTTCACGCCGAATGCGGGCACCCACCACGCGTGGATCACGTCGTTGGCCGTGACCAGGACGCGCACCTTCGCGCTCACCGGGACGACCAGCGGGTTGTCGACCTCGAGCAGGTAGTTGTCGCCCTTCGGCTCGCGGCCCTCGATCTGCGCGAGCGGCGTGGAGAGGTTGGAGTAGTACGAAAAGCCGTCGTCCAGGTAGTCGTAGTTCCACTTCCACTGGTACCCGGTGACCTTGATGGTCATGTCGGGCGCGCTCGTGTCGTGCGCGGCGAGCAGCGTCTTGGTCGCCGGGTACGCCATGAACAGCAGGATCAGGAAGGGAATGACGGTCCAGACGACCTCGACCAGCGTGTTCTCGTGGAACTGCGCCGCCTGGTGGCCCACCGACTTGCGGTGCTTGAACAGCGCGTAGAACATCGTCCCGAACACGCCGACGAAGATCACGACGCAGATCCAGAAGATGTAGTCGTGCAGGTCGACGATCGTGCGCGCGATCGTCGTGACGGGTTCCTGGAAGTACCACTCCCATTGCGCGGGTGCCGCCGCGGCCGTTGCCGCGCTCAGTGCGCACGCCGCAGCGCCCGCCATCGTCGCGAGCCGCGCCAGCGGCCGCATCCCCATACGCTCACGAACCATGCTGTCCTCGTTCACGTCCTTGATGTTCTCGTTCCAAACGCCGGTTCGCCCGTTCACTGCGCGAGCAGCCGGCGCAGCCGCGTCGCGATCTCGCCGCGGGCGTCCGCCGGCAGCGCGGCGCCGAACTCGCAGGCCTCGCCGCCGCTGCGCAACAGCATGCACGCGGGCTCGCTCTCCACGCGCAGCCAGTGGCGCCGCAGCACGCGCCGCTCGAGCGTTCCGCCACGCGCGCGCTCGACGATGACCGAATCGCCCTGCACCGTCAGGCGCTCCCATTCGCGCGCCCTGCGCTCGAGGCACGCGAACGCGACGGCGAGCACGGAGACCTCGATCAGCGACCAGGGCAGCACGGGCCACGCACCAGCGATCGCGAACACCAAGCCCAGCGTGAGGCTCGCACCGGCCACCAGGCAGAACGCCATCCATCGTCCCCTTGCGCCGAGCGAGTCGTTGCGCCGTGCGACGACGCAAAGCTCCGGCGGGACGGAAGACGACGGCAGCGGAGCGACCGGCACGGATTCGCTCACGTCATGCTATGTGCCGGCGAGCCGCCTGTGATGTGGCACGCGCCCCGAATCGGCACGCGAGTTTAAAACCGCTGCATGTTAGCACGGATCGACGCCGCGCCCGGGCGCGATGCCTCGCGCTACTGCAAGCCGATGGCCGCGAGCGCGTCGTCGTCGAACGAGGTGGAGCGAGGCGACGCGAAATCGCCGATGCACGGCGCGGCGAGGCGCTCGCGCAACGCATCGACGCTCGCGTCCGCTTCGCGCATGGCCGGATCGATGCGCGTTGCGACCCAACCGGCGAGCGCGAGGCCGCGGCGACGAATCGCGAGCGCGGTGAGCAGCGCATGGTTGAGGCAGCCGAGGCGGACGCCGACGACGAGCAGGACGGGAAGCCGCAGCGTTGCGGCGACGTCCAGCATGTCGCGGTGGCGGTCGAGCGGCACCAGGGCACCGCCCGCGCCCTCGACGACGATCGCATCGGCGCGCGACGCGAGCTCGGCGAACGCGTGCGCGAGCACCGCGATGTCGATGCTGCGGCCCTCGCGCGCCGCCGCGACGTGCGGGGCGATCGGCTCGGCGAACGAATAGGGATTGACGAGCTCGCGCGCGGACTCCACGTTGGCGGCCTGCACGAGCGCGCGCACGTCGGCGTTGTCACGCGCGCCCGGGTCGATGCCCGCGGCAACGGGCTTCATGCCCGCGGCGCGCACGCCGCGCCCGACCAGCGCGCGCAACAGCGCGACTGCGACGACGGTCTTGCCGACGCCCGTGTCGGTTCCGGTGACGAAAACGGCGCGGGCCATGCCGCGCTCAGCGCTGCGACGGGCGCCGTACCTGCACGATGGCGTGCCCCTCGGGCGTGCGCCTGGGCTCGCCCTTCCAGGCGTGGCCGTACACGACCTCGAAAGTGGCGGGAATGCGATCGTCGCGGCGCAGCCGCTCGAGCGAGGCGAGCACGCGCTGCCAGCGCCGCGCGCCGGTCAGTCCGCGCGGCCGTCCGCGCGTGGCGTTGGTCGCGCCGATGTGCTTCAGCTCGCGCAACAGCGCGGCCGGCGTGGCGTACGTGACCGTCATCATCTCCATGTCCATCACGGGGTCGGCGAACCCCGCGTGCACGAGCGCGTCGCCGACGTCGTGCATGTCGAGGAAGCGGCTCACGTGCGTGAACGCGTCGACGCGGGCGAACGCGGCGCGGAGCTCCTTGAGCGTATCCGGGCCGAACGTCGTGAAAGTGAACAGCCCGCCGACCTTCATCACGCGGCGCACTTCGGCGAACGCGCGCGGCAGGTCGTTGACCCATTGCAGCGTGAGGTTGCTCCACACCAGGTCGAATGCCACGCCGCGCAAGGGCAGCGCGTTGAGGTCGCCGCACACGAACCAGGGCGCGAGCCCGAGCGGCGCGCGCAGCATCGGGCGCAACAACCGGCGCAGCAGCGTGCGGCTGTTCCGGATGCGCAGGCGCGCGGCATCGACCATCGGCGGCGCGATGTCCAGACCGAGCACGCGGGCGTCCGGATAACGCGCCGCGAGCTCGCCGATGGCTTCGCCGGTCCCGCAGCCGGCGTCGAGGATCGTTTCCGGCGCGAGCTTCACGTAGTCGAGCCGCTGTGCCATGCGCGCGCCCACCTCGCGCTGCAATGCGGCCGCGGCGTCGTACGTCGCCACCGCCTTCGCGAACGCCCGCCGCACGGCACGCGGGTCGACCTCGCGCGGATCGGGTGCCTCGAACCGCGGCTCAGCCATCGAGAAATCCCTTCACGGCGGCGTCGAATTCGGCTTCATGCGACAGGAACGGCGCATGCGCGGCGCCTTCGATCCTGCAATAGCGCGCATCGGGCAGTGCATCGGCAAGCCACGCACCGGCGGCCGCCGGTGCCAGCGTGTCGCGCGCCCCGCTCACCACGACCGACCGGGTGGCAATTGCCGGAACCCGGTCCCGCAGATCGGTTTCGACCAGCAGGCTGAGCATCGCGTTCAGCGTCGCGACCGATGGTGCGCCACGCTCGAACAGCCGCGCGCGCAGTTGCGCAAGCGTCGCGCGCCCCGCTTCCGTGCCTTGCACCTGCAGCGTCAGGAAGCGCTGCAACGTGAGCTTGTACGAGACGCGCAGCTCGTCGCCGAAGCGGCGCAGCGTCTCGGCGCTCATGGCGCAATGCCAGTCGGCGCGCTGCACGAACGACGGCGTCGTGCAGACCAGCACGAGTCGGCGCACGAGATCCGGCCTGCGTTGCGCCCATGCGAGCGCGATCTGCCCGCCGAACGACCAGCCGAGCACGTCCGCGGGCGCTTCATGGCTCACGGCACTTGCGATCGCGTCGGCGATCGCGTCGAGCGAATGCGGCATCGGCGCATCCGAATGACCGTGGCCGGGCAGGTCCACGACGTGCACGCGGTGCCGTTGCGCGAGCCTCGGCAGCAGCGGCGCGAACAACCCGCCGTGCAGCGCGAACCCGTGCAGCAGCATGAGCGGCCGGCCGGCGCCGAAGCTTTCGACGTGGATGGCCTCGCGGTCGGTCACGGCGGTCATTGGACTCCCCTCCGCGCTACGCGCTTCGGGGCTAATTCGCGCCACCTGCCGGCGCACGGCCGCCCGAAGACGGCCGGTGCTTTTGCCAGATTGCCGCGGCCCGGCGCGCTCATGCTGCGCGATGCAACGCGTCGAGGAGCCGGTCGACGTCGTCGCGGGCATGCGCGGCCGACAGCGAAATGCGCAGGCGCGCGGTGCCTTCCGGCACCGTGGGCGGACGGATGGCGGGGACGTAGATATCCTGGTCCCACAGCGCCTGCGCGAGGCGCAGCGCGGCTGCATCGTCGCCGACCATCAACGGCTGGATCGGCGTCGGCGAAGGCATCAGCGTCCAGGGCAGAGCGTCCGCACCCGCGCGCAATCGAGCGATCAGCGCCGCGAGCCGCTCGCGCCGTTGCGCTTCGCCGCGCACGATCGCGAGCGCCGCGCGCAGCGCTTCGGCGAGCAGCGGCGGTGCCGCCGTCGTGTAGATGTAGGGCCGCGCCGTCTGCACCAGCGTCTCGATCACGGCCGGATGCGCGGCGACGAACGCGCCGGACACGCCGGCAGCCTTGCCGAGCGTGCCCATGTACACGATGCGCTCCGACGCGATGCCGAAATGCGCAAGGCTGCCGCGGCCTTCGCCGAGCACGCCGAAGCCGTGCGCGTCGTCGACCACGAGCAGCGCGTCGTGCGACTGCGCGAGCGCGAGGAGTGCCGGCAGCGGAGCCACGTCGCCGTCCATGCTGAACACCGCGTCGGTCGCGATCACCTTGCGCCGTGCATCGATCGCCGCGAGCCGCGACGACAACGCGTCGACGTCGCCATGCGCGTAGCGCACGAAGCGCGCACGCGACAGCAGTGCGCCGTCGTTGAGGCATGCGTGGTTCAGCCTGTCGGCGAAGATCGCATCTTCGCGCCCGCACAACGCCGTGATCAGTGCCAGGTTGGCGAGATAGCCGCTGCCGAAGAGCAGCGCGTGCGCACCGGGACACGGCGCAACGAACGCGGCGATCTCGTCCTCGAGCATCGCGTGCGGCGCGCAGTGCCCGCTCACCAGGTGCGAGGCGCCGGCGCCCACGCCCCAGCGCCGCGCCGCCGCGCACGCGGCGTCGACCACGCGGGCATCGGCAGCGAGGCCGAGATAGTCGTTGCTCGCGAAGGCGAGCATGCGGCGGCCCTCGAGGTCGACGTGCGGGCCTTGTGCACTCTCCAGCGTGCGGCGCACGCGCCAGCGCGCGCTCGCCCGACGCTCGCCGAGCGCGGCGGCGAGCGCGGCGATCACGCCGCCGTCTTCACGCGACCGACAGCCCGAGCTTGTCGAAGAGCGCGCGGTCGGCTGCGACGTCGGGGTTGCCGGTGGTGAGCAGCTTGTCGCCATGGAAGATCGAGTTGGCGCCGGCGAGGAAGCACAGCGCCTGCACGGCCTCGCCCAGCTCGCGCCGGCCTGCGGACAAGCGCACCTTCGCCCTGGGCATGGTGATGCGAGCCACGGCGATGGTGCGCACGAACTCGAGCGGGTCGAGCGCGGAATCGCCGCCGAAGCGCGCATGCAGCGGCGTTCCCTCGACCTGCACGAGGTGGTTGATCGGCACCGATTCCGGATAGGGATCGAGGTTCGCGAGCTGTGCGACGAGCCCGGCGCGCTGGCGCCGCGATTCCCCCATCCCCACGATGCCGCCGCAGCACACCGAGACGCCGGCGTCGCGCACGCGGGCGAGCGTGTCGAGGCGGTCCCGGTAGTCGCGGGTCGAGACGATGTCGCCGTAGAACTCGGGCGCCGTGTCGAGGTTGTGGTTGTAGTAGTCGAGCCCCGCTGCCTTGAGCTGCTCGGCCTGCCCTTCGCGCAGCATGCCGAGCGTGCAGCACGTCTCGAGCCCGAGCGCCTTCACGCCCCGCACCATGTCGAGCACCGGCGCGAGGTCGCGCTCGCGCGGGCCGCGCCACGCCGCGCCCATGCAGAAGCGCGTCGCGCCCGCGTCGCGTGCGGCACGCGCCGCCGACAATACCGTGTCCACGTCGAGCATCGGCTCGTTGCCGACCGAGGTGTGATAGCGCGCGGCCTGCGGACAATACGCGCAGTCCTCGGGGCATCCGCCGGTCTTGATCGACAGCAGCGTCGAAAGCTGCACGGTGTTCGGCGCATGGTGCGCGCGATGGACCTGCTGCGCGCGGTACATCAGGTCCCCGAAGGGCAACGCGAACAGCGCCTCGACGGCGTCGACCGTCCACCGAGTCGTGGCCGGGGTGCACGATTCCGCCAGGGTTTCCAGGGTCATGTCGGTCGAAAGTCGCAGGCGCCCCGCGCGAATCCTGGGGCAAAGTGGCCGCGAGTCTTGCGGAGCGCCCGCGGCTTGTCAAATTGCAGGCGCCGCAAATTTGACAGCGATCCTCCGCACCGTGCTGCCGACGCTTGCCCATCGCGCGCTCGATCGCCTTCGGCTGCTGCTGCCCCAGGCATGCGCGCTGTGCCGCGCGCCGAGCGCCGATCGGCTGCTGTGCGGGCGCTGCCGCGACGCGCTGCCGCAGCTCGGGCCGGCCTGCCCGCGCTGCGCGTTGCCGTCCCCGCAGGGCGCGACGTGCGGCGAGTGCCTGCGCCATCCTCCACCCTGGACGCGCGCGGTGGCCGCATGGCGCTACGCGTTTCCCGTCGACCGACTCCTGCAGGGGCTGAAATACGGCGGCCGTCTCGCGCTCGCGCAGCCCCTCGCCGATGGGCTCGCGATGGCGGTGTGCGAGGCGGGTGCGCCGCTGCCGCAGTGCATCGTGCCGCTGCCGCTCGCCCCGGCGCGCCAACGGGCGCGCGGCTTCAATCAGGCGCAGGCCCTGGCTGCGCCGCTTGCGCGCACGCTCGGCGTGGCGCTCCGGCGCGGCCTCGCGCGGACCCGCGACGCCGGTCCGCAAGCCGCGCTCTCGCTCGATCGCCGCGCCGCCAACGTGCGCGACGCATTCCGTGGCGACGGCTCGCTCGCGGGATTGCGGATCGCGATCGTGGACGACGTGATGACCACCGGCGCGACGCTCGCTTCGGCGACGCGGGCCGCGCGGCAGGCCGGCGCCGCCGACGTGCAGGTATACGCGGTCGCCCGAACGCTGCCATGATCGCGCCATGTTCGCCGTCGTGCTGGTCCACCCCGAGATCCCGCCGAACACGGGCAACGTGATCCGGCTCACCGCCAATGCCGGCGTCGAGCTGCACCTGGTCGAGCCCCTCGGCTTTCGCATGGACGACCGCGAGCTGCGTCGCGCCGGCCTCGACTACCACGAATATGCGCGCGTGATCGTTCATCGAGACTTCGCGGCGTGCCGCGCGGCGCTCGACGAGGAACGGGACCGGCGCTGGTACGCGTTCACCACGCAAGCCCGGAGAAGCGCCTACGATGCGCGCTTCATGCGCAGCGACGTGCTGGTGTTCGGCTGCGAGACGAGCGGCCTGCCCGCCGACATCGTTTCGCAGTTCGCTGACGACGCCTGCCTGCGCATTCCCATGCAGCCCGGCTTGCGCAGCATCAATCTGTCGAACGCGGTGGCCGTGGCGGTGTACGAGGCGTGGCGCCAGAACGGATTTGCGGGCGCCTGAAGCGCCGCTGCGCCTCACTCCGCCTCCATCCGCGGCTCCCGCTTCAACAGCTCGCGCACCGCTTCGGCCGGCGCGACGTCATGGTCGAGCACGCGTTGCACGGCCTCGACGATCGGCATGTCGATGCCGTGATGCCGCGCCAGCGCGTGGGCCGCGCGCGCCGCGCCGACGCCTTCGGCGACGTGGCCGAGACGCGCGAGTATCCCCGGCAGCGTCTCACCGCGCGCCAATGCGAGGCCCACCTGCCGGTTGCGCGAAAGATCCCCGGTGCACGTGAGCACGAGATCGCCGAGACCCGCGAGCCCCATCAGCGTCTCGCGGCGTCCGCCGAGCGCCACCGACAGCCGGACCGTCTCGGCAAGCCCGCGCGTGATGAGCGCGGCACGCGCGTTGTGGCCGAAGCCGAGGCCATCGCTCGCGCCGGCGGCGATCGCGAGCACGTTCTTGATGGCGCCGCCCGTTTCGAGGCCGATCACGTCGTCGGTCGCGTAAACGCGCAGCGATTCGGCGCGCAGGCACTCGGCGATCTCGCTCGCGAGCGCGGGCGCCGTCGCGGCGACCGACAATGCGGTCGGCAATCCACGCGCGACCTCGGCGGCGAAGCTCGGCCCGGACACCGCGCCCACGGCTGCAGGCCATGCGGGTGCGACGCGCTCGTGGATCAGCGCGTAGCCGGGTGCGGCCTGCGTGGCGACGAATCCCTTCGTGAGCCACACCAGCGGCGCCGAAAGGCCCGCGGCCCGCAGATCGTCGACGAGGCCGGCGATGGCGGCGCTCGGCACGGCCACGACGAGGTAGTCGGAGGCGTGCAATGCGCGCGGATCGTCGACGATGTCCACGCCGTCCGGCAGCGCGAACCCCGGCAGGTAGCGGTCGTTCACGCGCCCACGGACGAGCTCGGCTGCGTGCGCCGCACTGCGCGCATACAGCGTGACGTGCGGGCGATGGGCCGCGCGCGCGGCGAGATGAACGGCGAGCGCCGTGCCGAACGCGCCGGCGCCTGCGATCGCGATGCGGGCCGTCACGAGCGGGCCCCGTGCCCGAAGCTAGAAACCGAAGACCTGCGACAGGCGAATGTAGCCGCTCGCGCCGTCGCGATGTCGCACGTGAACCCAGCCCGGGGCAGCGACCGCCGACGGCGACGACGCGGTCTCGGCGACGTCGAGGATCACGTTCTGCTCGGCGCGGAAGACGACCGGCGCCGAATCGTCGGGACTCGCGCGCACGTCGGCAATCGCGGGCCGCACGACGACGACGCGCTTGTCGGCAAGCGATTTGCTCGGCATCCAGCCGATGGTGCCGCTCGCGTCGCGGATCTTGGTCCAGCCTTCGACGCCGACCAGCACCTCGACCGGGACGTCGCGGCCGTACACGAACAGCGGGCGCGCCTTCGCGGACGGCGCGTCGTACAGCACGGTGGCCGGTTCGGCGGTGGCGCGGTATTCCGCCGCGGCGATCGGCGCCGCGAGCAGCAGAAGCAGCGAGGCGGCGACCGCGCGCAGCACCGCGGCGACGCTCAGTTGGCGACCGCCGGTGCTGCTTCGCGCTGCTGCGCGAGCTGCTGCTGGTACAGCGCGTCGAAGTTGATCGGGGCGAGGTGCACGGGCGGAAAGCCCGCGCGCATCGTCGCGTCGGCGACCGTCTCGCGCGCGTACGGGAACAGCACTGCGGGGCAGTGCACGGCGAGGATCGGCTGAAGCTGGTCGGGCGCGACGCCGCGGATGGTGAACACGCCGGCCTGCGACGCCTCGACGAGGAACACGGTCTGGTCGCCGGCACGCGCGGTCACGGTGAGCGTGAGCAGGCATTCATAGACGTCGGCCTCGACCTGCTCGGCACGCGTGCGCAACCCGATCTCGATCTGCGGCGCCTCGGTGATCTGGAAGGACTTGGGTGCGCCCGGGTTCTCGAGCGACAGGTCCTTGACATAGACCTTGTCGATCGAGAATTGCACCGTGGTGGTTCCGGCCCCCTGACCGGGCGCGGGGGCGGCTTGGTCTGCCATCGATGGCTCCGCAGCGAAAACGGCGATTCTACCGCAGCGGACCCCGCGAACCCCGGGGCAGACGCCGACGCGCGCCCCGGATGCAAGCTCGCCGAAAGCGCTCCCGGTTTAGGCTTTCCGCCTGCGGCGTCGAACGGAGAGCGACATGGCCGATTGCAGCGTTTCGAAGGCGCATTGGGCGCGTACGGTTGTGCTGATCGTGCTGCTCGTCTGCGGAAGCATCGGTGCGGCGGACGTGGGCGCGCAATGCGTGTCGCCGGGTGTGAGCATCGACTCGCCCGCGAATCCCAATATCGATCCATTCGCGGACCAGGCGGTCGACACGACCAGTGCCGTGCAGCCGGTCACAATCCGGCTCACGCCGGGCACCGGGGCGCTGTGCATCACGAGCATCACGACCACCGGCGATTTCGCGCAGACGAACAATTGCGGCAGCCTCCTGCCGGATGGCGCGACCTGCACGATCGACGTCACGTTCACGCCGACCGTCCTCGGGCTGCGCAGCGGCTCTCTCGTGGTGACCGGCGTATTCGCGGGCGGCACTTCGACGATTCCGCTGTCGGGCAGCGGCATCGCAGGCGTCGGCGCACCGGCGCCGTCGCTGGAAGCCGTCCCGGCGCTCGGCGCGCCGCTGCTCGTGTTGCTCGCGGTCCTGGTCGGCGCTTTCGGCGCGCTGCGACGGCGCGCTTAGCTTGGCGCGCTAAGCGGCCTCGCCGCGCAGCAGCGGATCGAGCTTGCCCGCGCGATCGAGCGCGACGAGGTCGTCGTAGCCGCCCACGTGCCGCTCGCCGATGTAGATCTGCGGCACCGTGCGCCGCCCGGTGCGGCTCATCATCTCCGCGCGGCGCTCGGGATGCTCGTCGACACGAACCTTGTCGATCGTCTGCACGCCCTTCTGTCGCAGCAGGCGCTCGGCGTGGACGCAGTACGGACAGTAGCCGGTGGCGTACATCGTGATCGATGGTGTCACGCCTGGACCTTCTGCACCGGCAATCCGGCCTCCCGCCACGCCTTGTAACCGCCGCGGAGCAGATACACCTTCTCGAATCCGTTGCGCCCCAGGATGCCCGCGGCGCCGCGCGCGCGCTGACCGCGCTCGCAATACACGATGATCGGCCGGGCGGTCGACTTGGCGAGCTCGCCGACGCGCGACTTGAGCTGCGACAGCGGAATGTGCACGGAATTGGGCACGCGCCCGCCGTCGACCTCCTTGGGCTCGCGCACGTCGAGCAGCACCGCGTTCTCGCTGTTCATGAGGCGCGTCGCCTCGTGCGTGCCGACCTCGCGCACGGGCGAGATGAGGCGCTGTATGTACGGCCACAGCAGCATGAGGCCGGACACGGCCATGACCAGGACGATCGGCCAGTTCTTTTCGAGGAAAAGCATGGGCAGGCCGCGGTCGGATGCGCGGCGAGGCAAAGGTAAAATGATAACGCATGGACGTACTCACGCCTGCACCGAAGGCCGCCGCTCGCCCCGCGGCCGCCAAGCCTTCCGTTCGGCCCGTCGTGCTGCTGATCCTCGACGGCTTCGGCTGCCGGGAGGACGCGCCCGACAACGCGATCGCGCGCGCAAACGCGCCGCGGTGGCGCGAGATCCTCGCGCGCCATCCGCACACGACCATCGACGCGTCGGAGCTCCGCGTCGGGCTGCCCGAGGGCCAGATGGGCAACTCGGAGGTGGGCCATCTCAACATCGGCGCCGGGCGCGTGGTCTACCAGGACTTCACGCGCATCGACGTCGCCATTCGCGACGGCGAGTTCGCGCACAATGCCGCGCTGACCCACGCCGTCGACGCGGCGAGACGCAACCGCTCGACCGTGCACGTCCTCGGCCTGCTCTCGCCCGGCGGCGTTCACAGTCACGAGCGGCAGATCGCGGCGATGGTCGAGCTCGCGGCGAGCGGGCCCGGCGCCCCGCCGGTGCGTGTGCACGCGTTCCTCGACGGCCGCGACACGCCGCCACGCAGCGCAGGCGCGTCGATCGCCTTCATGCGCGGCGTCTGCGCGCGTGTCGCCGACGCGCGCATCGCCTCGCTGTGCGGTCGCTACTACGCCATGGACCGCGACCAGCGCTGGGACCGCACGGCCGCCGCGTACGCGCTGATCGTGGACGGCGAAGCGCCGTACGTCTTCGACGATCCGCAGGCCGGCCTGGAGGCGGCGTACGCGCGCGGCGAGAACGACGAGTTCGTGAAGCCGACCGCGATCGTGCCCGAAGGCGCGAAGCCGACGCGCATCGAGGACGGGGACGTCGTCGTCTTCATGAACTTCCGCGCCGATCGCGCGCGGCAGATGACACGCGCGCTGACCGACGCGTCGTTCGCGGGATTCGAGCGCAAGCGCGTGCCGAAGCTCGGCGACTTCGTCTGCCTCACCCGCTACGGCGACGACTTCGCGCACCTGCACGTCGCCTTCCCGCCGCAGAGCATCCACGACAGCTTCGGCGAATACCTGTCGGAGCTCGGCCTCGCGCAGCTCCGCATCGCCGAGACCGAGAAGTACGCGCACGTGACGTACTTCTTCAACGGCGGCACCGAGGCCGTGTACCCCGGCGAGGACCGCATCCTCGTGCCCTCGCCGAAGGTCGCGACGTACGACCTGAAGCCGCAGATGAGCGCGTACGAGGTGACGGACAAGCTCGTGGATGCGATCCGCAGCGGCCGCTACGACGCGATCGTGTGCAACTACGCCAACGCCGACATGGTCGGCCACACGGGCAACTTCGAAGCCGCGAAGCACGCGATCGAGGCGCTCGACGCGTGCCTCGGGCGCGTGGTCGATGCCGCCCGCGCGGTCGGTGGCGAGGTGGTGATCACGGCCGATCACGGCAACGCCGAGAAGATGCACGACGACGTCACCGGCCAGGCGCACACCGCGCACACGCTGAACCTCGTCCCGTTCGTGTACGTGGGACGGCCCGCGTGCCTGCGCGACGGCGGTGCGCTGCAGGACGTCGCGCCGACGCTGCTCGCGCTGATGGGCCTTCCCAAGCCGCCCGAGATGACGGGTCGCTCCCTGGTGGAGCTGAAGGCGGGGTCAGAGTAAGTAGCCAATAACGGGGTCGGAGTGAAACGACTCTGACCCCATGGAACTCACGGCCGGCCGGAAAGCCCAACGGCAGCCGGATCGAGACCGCTCGCCGCCGCCCGGCGGGGCACGCCGGCGCAAGGCTCCGAGGGGTATACTCCGAGGCGACGAGGACCGGGCGCCATACCTGCGTCCGGAATCATCGTAGACAGCAGAAAAGAGGAATCGAGGCAGGCATGCGCGAACGTATGAAAAAAGCGGGCTGGATCGGGCTGGGCGCGGTGCTCGGCATCCTCCTGTCCCTGAACTTGTCGGTGTTCGCGCAGCGCGAAACCAAGCTGCCCATCCCCTACGAGGACCTGCAGCTCCTGTCCGCGGTCTTCGGCAAGATCAAGAGCGACTACGTCGAGCCCGTCTCCGACGACAAGCTCATCAAGGAGGCCATCAACGGGATGGTCCACGGCCTCGACCCGCACTCCGACTTCCTCGACGCCGAGGCGTACAAGGAGCTGCAGGTCGACACCCAGGGCCGGTTCGGCGGCCTCGGCATCGAAGTCGGCATCGAGGACGGCGTAGTGCGCGTCATCTCGCCGATCGAGGACACGCCCGCGTTCAAGGCCGGCATCAAGGCCGGCGACCTCATCGTCAAGATCGACGATCTCGCGACGCGCGGCATCCCGCTCTCGAAAGCGGTCGAGAAGATGCGCGGCAAGCCCGGCTCGTCGGTGGTGCTGACCATCGTGCGCAAGGACGTCGACACGCCGCTCACCTTCACGATCCTGCGGCAGGAAATCAACGTCAAGAGCGTCAAGGCCAAGATGATCGAGCCCGGATACGGCTACGTCCGGGTGCGCAAGTTCCAGGAGGACACTGGCTCCGATCTCGCCAAGGCGCTCAAGGACCTGTATCGCAACGGCGACCTGAAGGGCCTGGTGCTCGACCTTCGCAGCGACCCGGGCGGCCTGCTGAACCAGGCGGTCGCCGTGTCGGCCGCGTTCCTGCAGAAGGACGCGCTGGTCGTCTACACCGACGGGCGCTCGCCCGACGCCCGCATGCGTCTCACGGCGAGCAAGGACAATTACATCCGCCGCGGCGACGACTATTTCCGCGAGCTTCCGCCCGGCGTGAAGACCGTGCCGATGGTCGTGCTGGTCGACGGCGGGACGGCATCGGCGTCCGAGATCGTCGCGGGCGCGCTGCAGGACCACCACCGCGCGACGGTGATGGGCGCCCAGACGTTCGGCAAGGGCTCGGTGCAGACGATCCTGCCGCTCGGCAACAACACGGGGCTGAAGCTCACCACCGCGCGCTACTACACGCCGGCGGGACGCTCCATCCAGGCCAAGGGCATCGAGCCGGACCTCGCCGTGGACGACGGCCGCGACTCCCCGAACCGCATTCGCGAAGCAAATCTCGAGCGTCATCTGGTCGTTCCGATCGGAGGCGCCAAAGGCGACGCCGCGCTCGACACCACGGTGCCGGTCACGCCGGGCAAGCCCGTGCCGCCGGACGCGACGGTCGATCCCAACGGCGGGTCCAAGGCCAAGCCCACGAACACGACGCCGACCGGTCCGCAGGTCGAGGCCCCGCTGCCGCGCATCGAGTTCGGCTCGGACGACGACTTCCAGCTGCGGCAGGCGATGAACCACCTCAAGGGCGCACCGGTGCTGGCCAAGGCGAAGCAGGTTGCCGCGCAGGCGAAGCCGCAGTAACCCGCCGCACCCTTCCACGAAACGCCCGGCAATGCCGGGCGTTTTGTTTGCGCCCTGCACGCAAGCTGCGTGCGGCTTTCAACCGGTTTGCACGCTTGGCGAAATGCGCTTTCCGGAGCATGCCGCAGCTCGCAGGGGGGCCTCGTCGCGCGCGGCATAATGCCGTATGGACGACGCTGCACTGCTGCGCTACAGCCGCCACATCCTGCTCGACGAGCTCGGGCCGGATGCCCAGGCGCGCTTCGCGGCCGCGCGCGCGCTGATCGTCGGCCTCGGCGGTCTCGGCGCGCCGGCCGCGCAGTTCCTGGCTGCCGCCGGCGTGGGCCGGCTGACGCTGTGCGATCGCGACCGCGTCGACCTCACCAACCTGCAACGCCAGATTCTCTACGACACGGGCGACATCGGGCAGCCCAAGGTCGACGCCGCGCGCGGCCGGCTGTCGAAGGTCAATGCCGATGTGGAGATCGTCACGCTGCCCGTGCGCGTCGGCGAGGCGGAGCTCGCAGCGCTCGCGCGCGAGCACGACGTCGTGCTCGACTGCACCGACAACTTCGCGACGCGCCATGCGATCAACCGCGCGTGCGTCGCCGCACGCACGCCGCTGGTTTCGGGCGCCGCGCTGCGCTTCGACGGCCAGCTCGCGGTGTTCGACGTGCGCGATCCGGCGAGCCCCTGCTATCACTGCCTGTTCGGCGAGGGCGACGACCTCGAGGAGACGCGCTGCGCCACCATGGGCGTGTTCGCGCCGCTGGTCGGCATCGTCGGCTCGACGCAGGCCGCGGAGGCGCTCAAGCTCATCGCCGGCGTGGGCCGCTCGCTCGCCGGCCGGCTGCTGCTGCTCGACGCGCTCGCCATGCAGTGGCGCGAAATGGCGGTGCCGCGCGACCCGGCGTGCAGCGTATGCGGGGAGCGGGATTGACCGCCTCAGCCGCCCTTCCGATATCCTCTCCCCGCGTGCCGAGAGAGCGCAGCGTGAGCGGCAAGCGACGCGCCGTGCTCGCAGCGATGCTCGCGCTGCCGCTCGTCTGTCGCGCCGCCGCACCCGACGACATCGGCGGTCTTCCACGCCGCGACTGGGACGCGATCCGGAAAGTGATCCGCGAGCAGCTCGCGGCACTGCGGCGCGGCGACGGCAAGCGCGCATTCGCGCATGCCACGTCGGCGCTGCAACGCCAGTTCGTCGACGCGGACACGTTCATGCGGATGGTGCGCGACGGCTATGGCGCGCTGCTCGTCGCGCGCTACACCGAATTCCTGGAGGGCGCGGTGATCGACGGCGAGACGATCCAGCCGCTGCGCCTGGTGCTGCCCGACAACTCCGTGCTGGTCGCGCTCTACACGATGCAGCGCGACGGCACGCGCTGGCGCATCGCCGGGTGCGTGCTCGCGCCGTCGACCGTCAAGGCCGCGTAGCGCCTCCGCCGTACATGCGCTCGCACGCGCCGACCTCGCCGTACTGCGCCTGCGCGCGAATCCACTGGTCGCCGAAGGTCAGGTCCCGGGCGCGCACCGCCGGGTCGGCCGATTCGAGGCCGCCGAAGCGCGACAGCATCGCATCGTTGCAACGCGCGCGCACCGCGGCGAGATTGGTGCGCGTCGATTCGACGCGCGCACGCGCGGTGGCGTCGCCCGCGTTGCGATACTCGACCGCGACGCCGATGTAGCGTGCCGTCCAGGAGGAGCCGCGCTGCGACAGCGCGCGGCCGAGCTCCGCGCATGCCGCGCGCACCGTCTCGACCGCGACCTCGCGCGTGTTGACGCACATCGCCTGCACCGCGTCGGGCCACAGCACCTGCTGCGCCGTGCCGTAGCCCACCGCCGCCACGGCCTTGGCCGCGGGATCGTAACCGGCCGGCAGCGCACGCAGATAATCCCAGAACGCGAGCACGCCGCGGCCCCAGTATTCTTCGAAGCGCGGCTTGCTCGCCGCCTCGGTGAGATGCGCCACCATCGTGTCGATCTCGCGCCGCTGCCGTGCGCGCTCGGCGAGCAGGATCGACGGCACGCCGTTGTCCTCGTCGCGCCGCGCCCAGTCGGCGAGGCGGTCCATCTGGTCGCACTCGGGCAGCGTTGGCTGCGTGGGCTGGAGGCATGCAGCCGCGAGCGAGGCGAGGTAGAGCGACTCCTGCGGCGCCTCGGTACGCGCGGCCGCGAAATGCGTCACCTGCGACTGTATGTCGGTCTTGTCGAGCGAGGCCCGGATCCAGTTGCTGCGCGCGTCGCTCGGCGTGAGCAGGCGAAGGCGCAGGTCGTCGTCGATGCGCTCGAGCTCCGCGGCCCAGCGCGAGGGCGCCGACGCCGGCGCGTCGGACATCTTGCTCTGCGCGCGCACGGCCGGCCCGGCGCAGAACAGAACGGCCGCCGTCGAGGTGAGCAGCAGACGCACCGCGAACGACTTGCAGCGCATGGCGCCTCCGGTCTATCAGGACGTCAGTGTACCGATTCGCGCAAAAAGTTTCGGGGTCGGAGTGAAGTTCGGGGCTCGTTCGGGGTCAGAGCAAGTCGCAAATTCGGGTCAGAGTAACTTTCGGCCGACGCATTCGGGTCGAGGCGCGGCAGGGCGGCCGAAACTTGCTCCGACCCTTGTAACCCTAGCCGAACAGGAACTTCCGCTGAAGGTCCCAGCCTTCCTGAGGCGGGCGCCGGAAGCCGCTCTTGGCGTAGAGCTGCCAGCGGCCGACGACGTACGCGATGAGCACCGCGGCGTCGGCCTGCGCGTCGCCGTGCCACGCGTTCGCCGCCTGCGCAATGCGCAGCGACTGGCGCAGCGACGCCTCGAGCTTGTCGACGAACTGGTTGATGCGCGCCTGCAGGCGCTCGTCCTCGTTCACCAGCGCGTCGCCGATCAGCACGCGGACCATCCCCGGGTTCTTCTCGGCGAACTTGAGCAGCATCACTACCGTCTGCTCCGCCTGCGCGACGCCGTCCGCGCTCTCGCTGCCGATCTTGTTGACGAGCGAGAACACCGTCGTCTCGATGAACTCGATCAGGCCCTCGAACATCTGCGCCTTGCTCGCGAAGTGGCGGTACAGCGCCGCTTCGGACACGTCGAGCCTGGCGGCGAGCGCCGCGGTGGTCACCTTGTCGCCGCGCGGGCTCTCGAGCATCGACGCGAGCGTCTGGAGGATCTGCAGCCGTCGCTCGCCGGGCTTGCTGGCCATGGAGATGTGGGCGCGAGCGGCGATGCGCGCGCTACGCCCGGCGCGCCGGCGTCTCGTCGGCGCGGATCATCGTGCCGACGCCTTCGTTGGTCAGCACCTCGAGCAGCAGCGCGTGCTGCACGCGGCCGTCGATGATGTGCGAGCTCTTGACGCCGTTGCGCACGGCGTCGAGCGCCGAGCCGATCTTGGGCAGCATGCCGCCGTGGATGGTGCCGTCGGCGAACAGCGCGTCGATCTCGCTCGCGGTGAGCCCGGTGAGCAGGTTGCCGTCCTTGTCCAGCACGCCGGTCGTGTTGGTCATCAGCACGAGCTTCTCGGCACGCAGGGTTTCGGCAAGCTTGCCCGCGACCAGATCGGCGTTGATGTTGTACGCCTCGCCTTCGTCGCCCACGCCGATCGGCGCGATCACGGGGATGAAGTCGCGCGAGTCGAGCAGCGCGATGAGCTCGGGGTCGATGCGCTCGATCTCGCCCACCAGCCCGATGTCCACCGTCTCGCTGGCGTTGACGTCGCTGCGCAGGAGCATCTTGCGCGCATGGATGAACGCGCCGTCCTGTCCGGTCAGGCCGACCGCCTTGCCGCCCTGCTGGTTGATGAGCCCGACGATCTCCTGGTTGAGCTCGCCCAGGACCATCTCCACGACGTTCATGACCCGCTCGTCCGTCACGCGCATGCCCTGGCGGAACTCGCTCTTGATGCCCATCTTGTCGAGCAGGTCGCCGATCTGCGGGCCGCCGCCGTGCACGATCACGGGATTCATGCCGACCAGCTTCAGCATGACGACGTCGCGCGCGAACCCGGCCTTCAGCTGCGGCTCGGTCATCGCATTGCCGCCGTACTTGACGACGATCGTGCGGTCGTGGAAGCGGCGTATGTACGGCAGCGCCTCGGCGAGGATCTGCGCCTTGACTGCGGCGTTGAGGGCGTCGATCGGCATGAAAAGAGGCGCGCTCGGGCGCCGCGAAGCGAGCGATTGTACCCGAAGCGAAAAGCGCGCCCGGGGCCGCTTGCCCGACGAGTGAGCGCTGACCGCCGCACGTTTCGCGCGCCACGCGCGGCGGCGCGCAATTTGGTATCGTTGGCGGCCATGTCGAGCCCGCTGCAGGACCCGGTGCCGCTGTCGGACGTCCGCCGCGCGCTCGTCACCAAGCTGCGCCATCACGGCGACGTGCTGCTCGCGTCGCCGGTGTTCGGCACGCTGAAGCGCGCGGCACCGCACGTCGAAATCGACGCGCTGGTGTACGGCGAGACGGCGCCGATGCTTGCCGGCCATCCGGCAATCGCCATGCTGCACACCATCGACCGCGGCTGGAAGCGCCGGGGCGTGGCGACGCAGGCCGCGAACGAGCTCCGGCTGCTGCGCACGCTGCGCGCACGTCGCTACGATCTGCTGATCCATCTCACCGAGCATCCGCGCGGGCTCACGCTCGCGCGGATGCTGCGCCCCCGCTACGCGGTGACGCGCGAGCGCAAGGACGCGAGCTGGCTCTGGCGGCGCCATTTCACGCACTTCTACCGGTTGCCGCGCGCGACGCCGCGCCACGCCGTCGAGGCGAATCTCGACGCGCTGCGGCGCATCGGCGTCTACCCGTCGGAGGACGACAAGCGTGTCGTGCTCGTGCCCGGCGCGGCCGCGCAGCAGCGCGTCGAGGCGCTGCTTGCGCAACACGGCGTGCCGTCGCGCGGCTTCATGCACGTGCATCCCGGGTCCCGGTGGCAGTTCAAGTGCGCGCCCGCGTCGCACACCGCCGCGCTGCTCGACCGCTTGTGCACCGACGGGCATCGAATCGTGCTCACCGGCGCGCCGGATCCGCGCGAGCGAGCCCTGGTCGACGAGATCGCGGGTCGCGTGGCCGCCGCGCACCGCGCGCGCATCGTCGATCTGTGCGGACAGCTGACATTGCCCGAACTCGCGGCGCTCACCGCGTGTGCGCGCGCATTCGTCGGCGTGGACTCTGCGCCCATGCACATCGCCGCCGCCATGGGCACGCCGATCGTGGTGCTGTTCGGCCCTTCGGGCGAGCACGAATGGGGGCCGTGGCGCGTGCCCTCGCGCGTGGTGGTGTCGAGCGCGCATCCGTGCCGTCCGTGCGGCATCGACGGTTGCGGCGGCGGCAAGGTGTCGGAGTGCCTCACCACGCTGCCGGTCGAGCGCGTGCACGCGGCAATTCGCGAGCTGCTCGCGGCGACGGCCCAGCCGACGCCACGGGTGCCGGTGCTCTGATGCGGATCGCGATCATCCGCCAGCGCTACAACCCGTTCGGGGGCGCCGAGCGCTTCGTGGAGGGCGCGCTCGAGGCGCTGCTCGAGCGCAACGTCGCGATCACGCTCTACACGCGCGAATGGCCCCAGACGCGGCTGCAGCTCCTCGAGCCCCAGATCGTCGACCCGTTCCACGTCGGACGCCTGTGGCGCGACTGGGGCTTCGCCCGTGCAGTGTGCCGCGCGGTCGGCCGCGCGCACCTCGACCTCGTGCAGTCGCACGAGCGCCTGCTGTGCTGCGACATCTTCCGCGCCGGCGACGGCGTGCACGCAGTCTGGCTCGAGCAGCGGATGAAGGCGCTGTCCTGGATCAAGCGCCTGTCGGTGCGCGCATCGCTGCATCACCGTTACCTGCTCGGCACCGAGCGGCGGATGTTCGCGAGCCCGTGGCTTTCCGCCGTGATCTGCAACTCGAAGATGGTGCGCGACGAGATCCGCGAGCGGTTCGGCGTCGCGGACAGCAAGCTGCACGTCGTCTACAACGCCGTCGACTGCGAGGATTTCTCGCCCGCGCTGCGTCGCGAGCGTGCCGCGTTGCGCCTGCGCCATGGCATTCCCGAGGATGCCGTCGTGTTCCTGCTGGTGGGCTCGGGGTTCGAGCGCAAGGGCGTGGCCACTGCGATTGCCGCGCTCGGCGAAGTTCCGGCGCCGGCGCGGCTGGTCGTCGTCGGCGACGACAAGAATCCCGGGCACTACCGACGCCTCGCGCGCCGTCACGGCGTGCGCGAGCGTGTGGTCTTCGCCGGCCCGCAGATCGACCCGCGCCCCTACTACGGCGCCGCCGATGCGTTCGTGCTGCCCACGCTCTACGACCCGTTTCCCAATGCGGCGCTCGAAGCGATGGCGTGCGGGCTGCCCGTGGTCACCAGCACGAAATCCGGCGCCGCGGAGCTCGTGCGCGAGCGCGACGCTGGATTGGTGTGCCCGGCGCTCGACGCCGCGGGCCTCGCGGCGCACATGCGCGTGCTGCTCGACGCCGGCCAGCGCGAGCGCCTGGGCGCGCACGCGCGCAACGCCGTTCTGCCGCTCACGCCGGCGGCGATGACGCTTCAGCTCGTGCTGTTGTACAAGGACCTGCTCGCGGCAACGGTCGCGCGTCGCCAGGCGCGCAAGGCCGCGCGAGCGCGCACCGCCGCCCCCGCCCCGTCGAGCGCCGAGCCGCCCGACGACCAAGCCGGCGAAGCGCCGCCCGCGGCGCCCCCGCCCGCGTCCGGGAATTGAACCACCCTGCGCTATACTCGTCGCACCGCCTGATCGCGCAGCGTCTCGCCTGCGCCCCCGCGCATTTTGCGTCGCATCGCGCGGGCCCCTTTCGATGACCGGAGTTCATCTCTACCTGCGCCTGCTGCACTACGTCCGCCCGTACTGGTGGGCGTTCGGGCTGGCGGTGCTCGGGATGGCGACGGTCGCGGCCGGCGACCTGGTGATGGCGATGCTCGTCATCCCGATCGTCAACAATTTCCAGCACCCCGACCCGGTCAAGACGCAATGGCTGCCGCTCGCCATCATCACGGTGTTCGTGCTGCGCGGTCTCGGCTCCTTCGTGTCGGAGTACGGCATGGCGTACACGGGGCATCGCGTCGTGTTCGACCTGCGCCGCGCGCTGATCGACAAGCTGCTGCGGCTGCCCACGTCGTACTACGACGTGACGCCCTCCGGCGTGGTGCAGTCGCGGCTCACCTTCGACGCGCACCAGCTCGCCTCGGCCGCGTCGGGCACGATCACCACGGCGATCCGCAGCTCCCTCACCATCGCGGTGAGCCTCGGCTGGCTGATCTACATCAACTGGCGGCTCACGCTGATGACGTTCTTCGTGCTGCCGATCGTGGGCTTCGTCACGCGCTACTTCAGCCGCAGGCTGCGGCGCATCGCGCGCGACGTGCAGACCCGCTCGGGCTCGATGACCCACGTGCTCGAGGAGATGATCGGCGGCCACCGCATCGTGCGCATCTTCGGCGGCCAGGACTACGAGCGGGCGCGCGCGGTGCGCGCGGCCAATTCGCTGCGCACCTCGATGACCAAGCAGTCGTCGGCGAGCGCAGCGAGCTCGCCGATCACGCAGACGCTCGCCGCCCTCGCGGTGGGCATCATCGTGTTCGTCGCGCTCGGCCAGAGCGAGTCCGGGCGGCTCGACCTCGGCACGTTCGCCTCCTACGTGGTGATGCTGTTCGCGCTGCTCGACCGGCTGAAGTCGCTGTCCGGCATCAACGCGTCCATCCAGCGCGGGCTCGCAGCGGCGGAGAGCCTGTTCTCGCTGCTCGACCGCGACGAGGAGCCCGACAGCGGCACCGTGGTGCTCGAGCGCGCGCGCGGCGAGATCCGCTTCGACCATCTGTTCATGCGCTATGCCGGCAACGAGCGCGACGCGCTGTCGGATTTGTCGCTGACCGTCCGTCCCGGCGAGGCGGTCGCGCTGGTCGGCAGCTCGGGCAGCGGCAAGACGTCGCTGGTGAACGTGATCCCGCGCTTCTACGAGCCGAGCGCGGGCCGGCTGTTCGTCGACGGCCACGACGTCACCACGCTCACGCTCGCGAGCCTGCGCGCGCAGATCGCGCTCGTGTCGCAGGACGTGCTGCTGTTCGACGACACGATCGCCGCGAACATCGCCTACGGCGCGCTCGCGGGCGCGCCGCGCGAGGAGATCGAGCGCGCGGCGGCCGCCGCCAACGCGCTCGAGTTCATCCGCGCGCTGCCGCAGGGCTTCGACACGCAGGTCGGGGAGAACGGCGTGCGCCTGTCCGGCGGCCAGCGGCAGCGCATCGCGATTGCGCGCGCGATCCTCAAGGACGCTCCCATCCTCATCCTCGACGAAGCGACGTCGGCGCTCGACTCGGAATCCGAGCGCCAGGTGCAGGCCGCGCTCGACACGCTGATGCAGGGCCGCACCACCATCGTGATCGCGCACCGCCTGTCGACGATCGAGCACGCCGACCGCATCGTCGTGCTGGAGCACGGGCGCATCGTCGAGCAGGGCTCGCACGCCGACTTGCTCGCGCGCAACGGCGTGTACGCGCGCCTGCACAACATGCAGTTCGCGACCGTCGCCGCGGCGGCGTGAGGTCCAGCTTCGGTCCCGTGAACGGCACGCTCGCCATCGCGCACACCGAGGCGTCGCTCGGCTGGGGCGGCCAGGAGATCCGCACGCTGACCGAGGCGGCGGGCTTCATCGCGCGCGGCCATCGCGTGATCGTCTACGCTGCGCCCGGCGCGCGCATCCTCGCCGAGGCGCCCCGCTACGGCGTGCCGGCCGTCGCCTTGCCGATCGGCGAAAAGCAGCCGCGCGGCGTGGCGGCGCTGGTCGGCGCCTTTCGCGCCAACCCGGTCGACATCGTCAACGGCCACAGCTCGACCGACACCTGGCTCGCCGCGCTCGCGTGCCGGTGGCTGCGCGTTCGCAAGCGCCCGCGTCCGGTGCTGGTGCGCACGCGCCACGTCTCGATCCCCGTGCCCCACAACCGGGCGACGCGCTGGCTCTATCAGCGCGCGACCGCGCGCATCGTCACCACCGGCGAGATGCTGCGCCAGCAGCTCGTGCGCGAGAACGGCATCGACCCGGCGCGAATCGACTCCGTGCCGACCGGCATCGATGCGGCCGCGTTCGCGCCGCGCGATCGCGGCGCGGCACGGCGCGCGCTCGGCCTGTCGGAGACGACGCCGCTGGTGGGCATCGTCGCGACGCTGCGGAGCTGGAAAGGCCATCGCTTCCTGCTCGAAGCGTTGCCGAAGCTCCGCCGCGGGGACGTGCATCTCGCCATCGTGGGCGACGGTCCTCAACGCGCCGCGCTCGAGGCGCAGACCGACGCGCTCGGGCTGCGCTCGCGCGTGCGCTTCGCGGGCCAGCAGAACGATGTCGCGCCGTGGCTCGCCGCGTTCGACGTCTTCGCGCTGCCGTCCTATGCCAACGAAGGCGTGCCGCAGGCGCTGCTGCAGGCGATGTTCGCCGGCGTCCCCTGCGTGACCACCGACGCCGGCGCGATTGCCGAAGTGGCCCGCGACGGCGACACGGCGCTGATCGTCCCGCGCGAGGACCCCGTTGCGCTCGCCGCGGCGCTCGACCGGTTGCTGCTCGTGCCGTCGATCGGCGCGGGCCTCGCGGAGCGCGCGCGCGCGTACGTGCTGCCCCGCTTCGCCTTGCCGACGATGCTCGACCGCATGGAAGACGTCTTCAAGCGCGCGCTGGCCGAGCGGGGCAGGAAGTGAGCACGGCCACGCTCGAGCGGCCGCGCACGCGGTTCGCCGGCCGCGCGTCGGTCGTGGTGCGCGCGCTCGCCGACCGCGGCGCGCCGCGGCGCGCACCGGCCGCGCCCGCGCGCATCCTGATCGCGCACCATCTGCTGCTCGGCGACACGCTGATGCTCACGGCGCTGGTCGCCAAGCTGCGCGAGCGCCATCCGCACGCCGACATCGCGATGACGGTACCGCGTGCGTATGCGCCGCTCTACGTGACCAGGCCCTACGGCGTGCGTGCGCTGGCATGGGACCCGCGCCATCCTTCGCCGCACCTTTTCGAGGAAGCGCCGTTCGACGTCGCCTTCGTTCCGGGCGACAACCGCTATGCGTGGCTCGCTGCCGCCATGCGCGCGCGCTGGATCGTCGCGTTCGCGGGCGATCGGCCGGCGACCAAGAGCTGGCCCATCGACGCGCTCGTTGCGTATCCCGATCGACCGGCGGCGTGGGGCGATCTCGTCGCGACGCTGGTCGAAGGTCGCGCACCGGCGCCGTATGCACGCGGGCAATGGCAGGCGCCGCCTTTCGCGCCCTTCGCGCTGCCGAGCGCGCCCTACGCCGTGCTCCACGTCGGCGCCAGCACGCCGCTCAAGCAATGGCTGCCGCAACGCTGGATCGCGCTCGCGCGATCGCTGTCGGCGCGCGGCATCGCGCCGGTGTGGTCGGGCGGCGCAGGCGAGGATGACGCCGTTCGAGCCTGCGATGCGTCGGGCGAGTTCGAGTCGTTCGCGGGGCGCGTCGATCTTCCCCAACTGTGGCAGCTCCTCGCGCATGCGCGCGTGCTCGTCGCGCCGGACACGGGTGTGGCGCACCTCGGGCGCGTCGTCGGCGTGCCGACCGTCACGCTGTTCGGTCCGGGCTCGGCGACGATCTGCGGCGCGGGCGATTTCTGGCGGGACATGCCGTATCGCGCGGTGACGGTCGATCCGTTTCCATGCCGCGACCAGACGGTGCTGTTCAAGCGCGACATCGCCTGGGTGCGCCGCTGCGGCCGCTCGGTCGCGCAATGCCCGGAGCACCGGTGCATGCCTGCGATCGAGCTCGCGATGGTTCGATCCGCCATCGACGACGTCCTGGAGCCTTCCGCATGAGCGAAACCTTCGCCGACGTCGCGGCCGCATCGGTCTGCGCCTTTCACGACTCGCGCGTCGCGCTGCCGCAGTGGGCCGACACGATGGGCGCGTCGTTCGCCGAAGGCGTGTGGCAGTGGATCGAGGCCAATCATCGCTTCAACACGCTGCTGTGGGACGAAGAGGACCAGGCGCGCCGGCGTGACGTGCAGGACGGCGCCATCGCGGCCAACAAGCGCGCGATCGACGGCTACAACCAGAAGCGCAACGATGCGATCGAGCGCGTCGACGAGGCGCTGCTCGCCCGCATCGCCGACGTGCGGCCTCGCGCGGATGCGTGGCACAACTCGGAGACGGCGGGCGCGATGATCGACCGGCTCTCGATCCTGTCGCTCAAGGTCTTCCACATGCGCGCCCAGGCCGAGCGCACGGACGCCAGCGCCGAGCACGTCGCGGCGTGCCGGGACAAGCTCGCGCGGCTGACCCTCCAGCGCGACGATCTCGCACGCTGCCTCGACACGCTGCTTGCCAAAGCCGCGCGCGGCGAAGCGTTCTGGCGCGTCTACCGCCAGTTCAAGATGTACAACGATCCGGCGCTGAATCCGTATTTGTACGGTAAGGCGTGACCCCTCACGCCAACCCTCTCCCCGCTCGCGGGGAGAGGGAGGCCTTCACCGAAGCGATCCCTCGCCCCGCGAAGCGGGGAGAGGGACTAGTGTGAGGGGCGAGCAATGGCTCCAACTCAGCCCACACCACCTCGTCCCTAACCTCGCTCACCCGCTTCTCCGCTTCGATGAACGAAGCGCGTGCACCGCGCGGCGCCCATCGCGACGCCGGCGCGGAGTCGGCCGGATCGGCGAAGAGACCGAGCACGCCGCCCGGACTGGCGGCCGCGAAATGCATCAGCCCTGAATCCGGCACGATGCTGGTGCGTGCATGGAAGATGAGCCCGAGCGCCTGCGGGATCGGGCCACGAAACGGATGCACGTGCGCAAGCGCCCGTGCGACCACCGATGCGGCGATGTCGTCGTCGCCGGGATAGCGGCCCGCGTCGCGGCCGCCGGGCGTCCACATGAACACCGTGTGCAGGCCGTGCTCGCGCAGCAGGCGATCGCTCCAGCGCACGATCTGCTCGGTCGAGGGCTGCTTCTTCGGCTTGCGCGCGCCGAGCCCGATGACCACGTAGCGCGAGGGCGCGAGGCCCCGCGTCGCGAGCCACGCGCGCGCGAACGCGGCATCTTCGGCGGGCAGCGCATAGTCGGGATGCGCCGTGCGCGCCGGCGGCGCCACGCCGAGCGGTGCGAGCAGCGCCATCATGCGGTCGATCTCGTGACCTTCTGCCGGAACCGGCAGCGCATCGACGAGTCTTCCGCCATAGCGGCGCGCATCGGCGGCGTAGGCGATGACGCGCGAAGCCGCGACCGCGAGCGTTCGGCGTATTGCGCGGGGCGATTCGTCGCCGCCCATCACCAGCGCGGCATCGAAGCGTTGGCGCCGCAGCGCGAGCGCGACGGGAACCTGGGCGAACGCAGCCGAAAGGCGCAGGCGCCGCCCGTCACGAACGCGCGGGTACGTCCAGGTGCGCGCGATGGCGGGATGCCCGCGCGCGACCCACGCGTTGTAGTCGTTCGCGAGCAGATGGATCTCGGCATCCGGGCGCGCCTCGGCGAGATGCCGCAGCACCGGGGTCGTCAGCAGCAGATCGCCCAGCTTGTCGCGTTTGACGATCAGGACTCGCAAGGCAGGTAGAATTGCGCGCGGCGCCAACGACCCGATGAACGATCATTGTAACCGCTGGTTGCTGGGGTTCGCGGCCGCGTACCTCGCGCTGCTCCCGACCAATGCCGCGACGTTCGTGCACTCGGTCGCCTTCGCCGGGTCGGTGGTGTTCGCGCTGTGCGCCTTCGGCCTCGCCCTGCGCTGGCAACCCGAGGGCCTGCCGTCACCCGGGTGGAGCATCCTCGCGCCGGTCGCGGCGTGGGCGGCGTGGTCGCTCGCCTCCATCGCGTGGTCGATCGATCCGCACTACTCGCGCTCGCAGTCGCAGCGCGAAATCGGCGACTCCCTCGTCGTCATGTTTGTGTTCTACATCGCAACGCGCGATGTGCGCAGCTTCCGGGTGCTCGCCGCCACCACGCTCGCGAGCTTCGGCGCCCTCGCGGCGCTGGCGCTCGCGATGGACCTGGTCGAGGGTGACTGGGACGCCGGGCGCTGGCACCACGGTGTCGGGCCATGGGCGACGTGGACGGTGCTCGTCGCGCCCTTCCTCTTCGCGCTGATCGCACCCCGCCCAGCCGGCTTCGGCACGGGCAAGCTGTCGGTCGCGATCGGCCTCGCGCTGCTTGCGCTGATGGTCGCCACGGACCGCATGACCGACAACCGCATCGTCTGGGTGGCGCTCGCCGGCGTATTCGGCGTCGCTTCGCTCGCCGGCGCCCTGCGATGGCCGCAGACGCTGGTGCGCACGCCGGCGCGCTGGGTGGGCCCGCTCATCGCGCTGCTGCTCGTTCTCGGCGTCGCCTTCACCGACGCGGTCCGCGAGCGTGCCGCGGTCGACTTTCCGCGCACCGGCGTGGCCGCTTCGATCGAGCGCGATCCGAGGCTCGAGCTGTGGGACGCGATCGGCAACAAGATCGAGGCACGTCCGTGGCTCGGGTACGGCTTCGGCCGGCGGGTGCTCGCCGACGACCTGTCGCAGCAGCTCGGCAATCCGCTGCTGGCGCATGCGCACAACATCTTCGCGAGCCAGTGGCTGCAGACCGGTGTCGTGGGCATGCTGCTCTTCGCGGCGCTGCTGGTCGCGCTCCTTCATCGCTACATCCGCTTCCTCGTCTCGCGCGACGACACGCTGTCGTTCGTGGGGCTGGTGGGCATCGCGCTCGTCTCGGGATTCGTGATCAAGAACCTGACCGACGATTTCCTGTTCCGAAGCAATGCCAAGGAATTCTTCGCGCTCTGCGCGCTGCTGCTCGGCTACGGCATGCGGCGCGCGCGCACGGTGGAGGCGAGCGCGGCGGCGCTCGCGGCTGACGTGCGGCGCGCGGAGCCCGCACGCGCTAGCATGCGCAAGCGCGCGCGCAAGGAGCTCCTCGACGTCGAGCGTTAGCGCGCGCGCCGGGGCGCGCGCAGCGGAACGGGCGCGGCTTCCTCCGGCGACTCGGCCGGAATCGGCTCGATCGGCGCGCCCGCGGGCGGCGCGTATTCCGGGATCCAGGTCTTCAGCCGCGCGCGCACTTCCGCGTCGCTCGCCGGCCGGTCGCGCTCGCACCACGCGACCATCTGGCCGACCGCGTCGCGATTCGCCGCACGGGCCTGCGCGATCCGCAGCTTGGGATGCGGCGTCGGCTTGGTCGATTCCTCAGAGGCGAGCGGCTCCTCGAACAGCTTCTCGCCGGGACGAAGCCCGGTGAACACCACGGGGATGTGGTCGGGATCGGCGCCGTAGAGCCGGATGAGGTCGCGCGCCAGGTCGACGATGCGCACCGGCTCGCCCATGTCGAGCGCCAGGATCTCGCCCCCATGCCCCTGCAACCCGGCCTGCAGCAGCAGCTGCGTGGCTTCCGCCGACGACATGAAGAAGCGCGTGATGTCGGGATGCGTCACCGTGACCGGACCCCCGCGCGCGATCTGCTCGGTGAATCGCGGGATGACGCTCCCCGCGCTGCCGAACACGTTGCCGAACCGCACCAGCACGAATTGCGTGCTGCCGTCCTGCAGCGCCTGGCACACCATCTCGGCCATGCGCTTGGTCGCGCCCATCACGGAGGTCGGATTCACCGCCTTGTCGGTCGACACCAGCACCATCTTCTCGACCTTCGCCGCAACCGCCGCGCGCGCCATGACCCACGTGCCGTAGGCATTGTTGCGGACCGCCTGCCAGCAGTTGGTCTCCTCCATCAACGGCACGTGCTTGTACGCCGCCGCGTGGAACAGCACGCTCGGCTTCTCGCGCGCGAGCACGGCGTCGACGAGCACCTCGTGCTTGACGTCGCCCACCACCGGCTCGAGCGGAAGCTGCGGAAACGCGTCGGCGAGCGCGGTCTGGATCTCGTACACCGCCGCCTCGGACACGTCGAACAGCACCAGCTTCGCGGGGCGGAAGCGCGCGATCTGGCGGCAAAGCTCGGCGCCGATGGAGCCGCCCGCGCCGGTCACCATCACGACGCGATTGCCGAGCCACTCGGCGAGGCCCTCGTTGTCGAGCACCACCGGGTCGCGGCCCACGAGGTCGTCGAGCTCGACGTTGCGCAACGTGGTGAGCGCCGAACGTCCCGAGATCAGCTCGTCGTACGACGGCACCGTGAGCGCCTCGACGCGCGCGGCGGCGCAAAGCTCGGCGACGCGGCGGCGCACCGCGTGATTGGCCGAAGGCAGCGCGATGATCACCTTGCGAACGCCGTAGCGACGCACCCACGTCCCGAGCTCGGAAATGGGGCCGAGCACGCTCACGTTGCGAAGCTGCCGATTCTGCTTGGCCGGGTCGTCGTCGAGCAGGCCCACCACGCGCCATTGCTTGCTCCGCGCGAGCGCCTCCGTGAGCTGCGCGCCGGCTTCGCCCGCGCCCGCGATCAACACCGGCTCGCCGACAGCGGCGAGCGGGCTGTAGAGCCGGTGCTCCTTCCACGAGCGGAACGCGAAGCGCGACCCGGACATGAAGAAGATGAGCACGATCGGATACATCACGAGCACGCTGCGCGGGACGATCGTCTGGAGCTGCAGCATGACGAGGCCGACCGGAATGAGGACCGCGCCCAGCCCCGCGGCGAGCACGATGCGCTGCAGGTCGACCATGCTCGCGAAGCGCCACAAGCCGCGGTACAGGCCGAACGCGAGGAAGATCGCGGCCTGCACCGGCACGATCCACGCGAGCGTGAAGAACAGGTCGACGCTGAGCGGCTCGCGCATGTCGAGGTTCACGCGCAGCCAGTAGAGGCCGACCCAGGCGAGCGCCGCCGCGCACACGTCGTGTACGAATGCGAGCCACGCACGCCAGTTCGAGCGGAGGGTCATCGGGTGGCGGACGGCTTCCGGCGCCAATGATAATCAATCGCCGCGAACAGGATCGCGAGGACCGCGACCCAGGCGATCACGGCAACGGCACCGAGCTGAGGCGCTCTGGCGCGCACCAGCACCGCGGTGATCGCGCACGCCGCCGTGACGAGGCAGTAGAGCGCGAGCGTCCCGGCATGCCCGGCGCCGAGCTGGTGCAGGCGCTGGTAGTAATGACCGCGATGCGCCTCCCAGATGCGCTCTCCCCGCAGCAGGCGGCGAACGAGCGTCGCCGTCGCGTCGGCGAGGAAGGGCAGGAACACGAGCGCGGCGAACCACGCGGGCCAGTCGCCGCGCAATGCGCCGCCGATGCCGAACATGGCCGCCAGGTACCCGGCCGGGACGGCGCCGACGTCGCCCATGAACATGCGCGCCGGCGGTCGATTCACGAGCAGGAAAGGAACGGACGCGGCAGCGAGCGCCGCGCACGCGATGCGCAGCGCCGGATCGTCGCTGGCGGCCACGGACATCGCGGCGAAGCCGATGAGCGTCGTCGCCCCGGCGAGACCGTCGCTGCCATCCATGAAGTTGTACAGGTTCATCGACCATGCGATGCCGAGCGCGATGACGGCGACCGCGATGAGGTAGCCCGCACCCGGCGCAACGCCGGGCAGGCCGCCGACCGAAGCGCGCATCAGCCACGCCGCGCTCCACAGCGCGCACGCCGCGTGCGTGCACAGGCGTGCCGGCACGGGCACGCTGCGCGCGTCGTCCCAAAGCGAGATCGCAACGATCAGCAGCCACGCCGGGACCCATCCCGCGACGCCGCCCGGGAGCTCGCCGGCAACGCCTGCCGCCACGGGCATGAAGCCGGCCCACAGCGCAATGCCCCCGACGCGCGGCACGGGTGCCTGGTGGAGCGAGCGGCGGTTCGGCCATGCGAGCGGCAGGCGCGCGCGCAAGCGCAACAACAGCAGGATCGCGAGCGCGCTCCCGAGCGCGCCGACGGCGATTGCGAGCGCGACGCGCGCCATGTGCGGAGCGTCGATGGCAGTCGTGTCAAGCATCGTGCGCGCGTGCGGCGCATGCTGCGGCCACGCCAACTATCTGGTCGTCGCGAGGCGTGGCCGGGCCAGTAAATACGCGGAAACGGCCCGTTGCCGCGAATTCCGACGGGGATGCCGGGAGCTCCAGCGCTTTTTCTTTGTCGATCATCACCTTATCGCCCTTGCTTCATCCTCGTTCCAACCGGGGGAACGTCGCATCGCTCAGGGGCGTGCACAGCTCGATGTTGCTTCGAAACAACAGGCGCATGCCGCATTCCGACAGCTTCGCCCTTCGCCCTACCAATGCCATCGGCGGTTTGGCACAATGGGTCGCAACTTCTCGAAAGAACTGAGAAGGTTCCGATGGCAGGCGCAAATGGCTGTTTCCTTGCCAATTTTATCCGTTAGAGGAGAGACTCGATGAACAAGAAGCTCGTCGCTGTCGCGGTCGCTGCCGTGCTCGCGTCGCCGCTGGCTGCGCAAGCTCAGAACGCGAACGTGACGCTATACGGCCGGCTCAACCTGGACCTTGAGCTCGTCACCGGCAAGCAATCGGACGGCAGCAATCCGCACGTCTGGCGGCTGAGTGCCAATTCGTCGCGCCTCGGTGTTCGGGGGACGGAAGCGCTGGGCGGCGGTCTCAACGCGATCTTCCAGATCGAATCGGACGTGCGCGGTGACACCAACGCCGGTAGCGGCTTCTCCACCCGTGAAACTTTCGTCGGCCTGCAAGGCAATTGGGGCACGTTCAAGATGGGCAACTTCCTGATGCCCCTGGACGACATGCACCCGATCTTCGGTAACGTGCCGACGTACACGACGAGCATCCTGTCGACCGCCGCGCTGTGGGCACAGGGCCCGCTGTCGAAGGCGGACGGCGGCTTCGACGCGCGCCTCGGCAACTCGCTCCGCTACGACTCGCCGGTGTGGAGCGGCTTCAGCTTCAGCGGCCAGGTCTCGCTGCGCGACTCGTCCGGCACGGCTGGCGGCGGCAACTTCGGCAGCCATACGGAGGAGCTGCGCCATGCGTACGTGTTCGGTGGCGAAGCGATCTACAACAACGGTCCGCTGCAAGTCGGCACCGCGTACGAGCGCAACGTCAAGGTGCGTGGTCCCGACCTGAGCGACTACGACTGGACGATCACCGGCGCCTACAACTTCGGCATCGTGCGTCCGGCACTGCTGTACGAGCGCCTGAAGTACGACACCCCGACGGGCGACCTGAAGCGCGACCTCTGGGGTGCCAGCATCACCGCGCCGATCGGTCCGGGCGTGCTGTACTTCTTCTGGGGCCATGCGGGCGACGGCAACGGCAGCGCGGCCGACGGCGAGCGTGTGGGTGGCCTGACCAAGGGCAACGACACCAAGTCGAACCAGTGGGAGATCAGCTACACCTATCCGCTGTCGAAGCGCACGCAGGTGTACGCCGGCTACGTGGGGCTGGAGAACGACCGCAACGCCGCCTACACGTTCAACATCAACGCGTACACGATCAACACGACGTGCACGGGCGACGGCGGCCTGGTCGACCAGAATTGCGGCAGCAACGGCAAGCCGCGCGGCCTGGTGTTCGGCATGATCCACCTGTTCTAAGCAACACGTCGCTGCAATACGGAACGGGCGCCTTCGGGCGCCCGTTTTTTTTTGGCGGGCGAAAGTTTCGCGAGCCGCGAAAAGTTTCGCGACTCGAGGGCGCTTCGCTTCGCTCGCGCCAGCGGTCGCACGATACTTTTCGCGGGATTGGCCACTTCGCCCGGCTTCGGGCGGCCGGACGCCGGGCTCACGGCAAAGACCACGCAAGAACGGGCCTTTTGCGCACGCATGGATCCATGTGTGAAGCGCGGGACTTTTGCGCACGCACGGGTCCATGCGTCAGGCGCGGGACGCATGCGCTGCGCGGAGGCGACTGCGCAGCGTCGAAGCGCGACGCGCGGCGCGCCGGCGTTTCGCGCGGGTCGTCGACGGACGCCCGGGCGCGCCGGGTTTCGCGTAGCCCGACCGACTGATTGCGAGCACCGGAGCCGGAGCGCAGCGCATGCGTCCCGCGCTGGGCACCGGCCATGGCAAACCAAGCGCTACAATCCTCGAATGCTCGACAACCTCATCATCGCCTTCGACCGCTCCCTGCGCACGCTCGCCGGCGCCGCGACGAGCGCGCGTCCGATCCCCGGCGCGCAGCTGGCCGAGCCGGAGCTTTCGCCCGAGGATCGCCGCCATGCGGGCGGGCTGATGCGCGTGAATCACACGGGCGAGGTTTGCGCGCAGGCGCTCTACGCCGCGCAGGCGATGGTCGCGCGCGATCCGGCGGTGAAGGCGCGGTTCGCGAGCGCCGCGCGCGAGGAGGAGGATCACCTCGCGTGGACCCAGGCGCGGCTCGAGGAGCTCTCGACGCGTCCGTCATTGCTCAATCCGCTGTGGTACGCCGGCGCGTTCGCGATCGGCGCGACCGCGGGTATCGCGGGCGATCGGACCAATCTCGGCTTCGTCGTCGAGACCGAGCGCCAGGTGGAAGAGCACCTGACCGCGCACATGGACCGGCTCCCGCTCAACGACACGAAGAGCCGCGCGATCGTCGATCGCATGCGCGAGGACGAGGCGCGCCACGGCGCGATGGCGCACGAAGCCGGTGGGACCGCGCTGCCGTTTCCGGTGCGCGGCGCGATGCGCCTCGCCGCGGACGTGATGCGCGCGGTCGCTTACCGCATCTAGGGCCGGTTCAAGCCCTTCTTCCACGCGCGCAGCGCCGCGATGCGTGCCGCGCGTATCGCCTCGGCGATTTTGGAGTCGCCTCCGGGTCCACCCGCCGCTTCGGGATGGTGCGCCGCGTGGCGTGCGATCGCCGCCGACGCGACCGCCCCTGCGTCGACGCTCTTCACCACGGCGAGCGCCGCGCGAACGTGCGCCGCCGGCGGATAGTCGTCGCCGCGTCCCGGTCGCGAGCACGCGTCGGCACGGCATGCATCGAGCAGATCGTCAAGGCGCTCGGGACGGCGCAGGGCATCGGCGGCCATCAGCAGGTCGAGCAGCTTCGCGGGCGTGAGCTCCGGCGCGCGATGCACGACGCGCTGCCAGCGCGCGGTCAGGCGCGCCGTGTCGCGGCAATCGGCGGGAACCTTCAATCGCGCCGAGAGTGCATCCGCGAGCCGCACGCTGCGCTGCCCGCGGGCGATGCGCCGCGGCAGCGTCGCCGCGTCGGTCACGCCCTCGCCGAGATCGTGCGCGAGCACGGCGTAGCGCGCGGGCAGGCTGAGCGCGTGCGCCGCCGCCCAGTCGAGCGCGAGCGCGAGATGAGCGCCCGGGTCGACCTCGTCATCATGCGCCGGCGGTTGCGTCACGCCGAACGACGCATCCACTTCGGGCAATAGCACGGCCAGTGCGCCGCATGCCCGCAGCACCGCGATCATTCGCGACGGCCACGGCTCCATCAAGCCACGCGACAGCTCCTGCCACACGCGCTCGGGCGCGATCGTGGCGAGCTCGCCCGAGGCGACGATCGTGCGCATCATCGCTTCGGTTTCCGGCGCCACGACGAAGCCGAAGCGCGCCGCGAAGCGGGCCACCCGCAGGACCCGCAGGGGATCCTCGCCGAACGCCTCCGACACGTGGCGCAGCACGCCGGCGCGCAGGTCGTCGGCGCCGCCATGGGGATCGATCAGCGTGCCATCCGGCGCACGCGCCATCGCGTTGATGGTGAGATCGCGCCTGCGCAGGTCTTCCTCCAGGGTGACGTCGGGCGAGGCGAAGAACTCGAATCCGCGATAGCCGCGCCCGTGCTTGCGCTCGGTGCGCGCCAGCGCGTACTCCTCGCGCGTCTCGGGATGCAGGAATACGGGGAAGTCCTTGCCGACGGGCAGGTAACCCGACGCGAGCATCATCTCCGGCGTGGCGCCGATCACGACCCAGTCGCGGTCCGCGCCGCTGCGGCCGAGCAGCTCGTCGCGGACCGATCCGCCGACGCGGTAGACGGCAAAAGGCTGCGGCCGAGGTCTCGTCAACGCCCGCTGTTCTCGCGGTACACGTCGAACGGCGAGTGGATCGCGTCGGGCGCAAGCCACATCGGCGCGACGGCTTCCAGCGCGGTGGGCTCCATCCGGAACACCGACGGAAAGGGCCCGTCGCACACGTTGTCGCGCGACATCGACGCGAGATTGTCCCGGCTCATCGGCGTACCGGGCAGGAGCTCGAGCGAAAGCGCCTGGAGCTTCGACATGAAGGGGCCCAGGCCGATGATCGGCCGCGGATTGCCGCTCACTTCCGCGGCGTAGTGCACCAGCTCGCGCAGCGTGTAGACCTTCGGGCCGCACAGGTCGTAGCGCTGGCCGATGGTGAGGTCCTCGTCGAGCGCGGTGACGATGCACTGCGCGACGTCGCGCACGTAGATCGGCTGGAACCGGGCGTCCGACGCGGCGAGCGGAAGCACCGGGAACATGCGCGCGAGGCGCGCGAACATGTTGAGGAACCGATCGTGGCGGCCGAACACGATCGACGGCCGGAAGATCGTGTATTCGAGCCCCGACTCGGCGACGATGCGCTCGCCCTCGCCTTTGGAGCGCTGATAGCGGCTCGTGCCGCCGGCGGCATCGGCGCCGAGCGCGCTCATGTGCAGCAACCGCCGCACGCCTGCCGTCTTGCACGCGTCCACGACGGACCGCGGCAGATCCACGTGCGCGCGCGCGAACGTATTGCCGCCGCCTTCATTGAGGATGCCGACGAGGTTGATCACCGCGGTCGACGGCACCGCGAGGCGCAACAGCGTCGCCGCATCGTACGGATCGCCCTCGACGACGTCGACGGTGGGCAGCAGGATGAGATGACGGCTGCGCGCACGCCGGCGCGTGAGCACGGTGACGCGATAGCCGACGTCGGTGAGGCGCGCGACGACATGGCGGCCGATGAAGCCGCTGCCGCCGAGCACCAGGATCGTTTCCGGCGCCGCCATCCGGGGCCGGCCCTACGGCGAGCGCGAAGCGAGCGTCGCGTTGTCGCTTCCGCGCGGCGTGACGGTGCCGAGCCGCTCGGTGAGCGAGACGTAGGGCAGGTTCAACGCGCGCGCGTAGAGCACAGTGTTGGCGAGGACCTTCTTCACGTAGTCGCGCGTCTCGTTGAAGGGAATCGTCTCGACCCAGATGGCGCCTTCGAGCGGCGCGGCGCTCGGCCGCCACGCCTGGGCGCGGCTCGGCCCTGCATTATAAGCGGCCGCGGTGACGGCCGGCTGCTGGTCGAAACGGTCGTGCCAATAGCGGAAATAGAATGCGCCGAATTGCGTGTTCAAGCCGGCGCTCGCGATCTGCGCGGGACTGAGGTCCGTGCGCGCCATCTTGCCCGCCACCCAGCGCGCGGTGCGCGGCATGATCTGCATCAGCCCGACGGCGCCGGCCGACGACACGATGTCGGGGACGAAGCGCGATTCCTGGCGCGCGATGCCGTACAGCAGCGCCTCGTCCACGCCCTGATCGCGCGCGGCGGCGGTGAACTCCGCGCGGAACGGCGTCGGATAGCGCATCCCGAAATCGTGGCGTACCGACGTGCGCTCGGCGGCGTTGATGGCGCGGTCGTAGAGGCCGGCGCGGCGTGCGAACTCGGCGGCAAGGAGAAGGCGGTCGTCCGGCTGCTCGCGCACGATGTACGCCCATTCGCGCAGCGCCTCGGCGCGCAGGTCGAGCTCCATCAGCTTGACCACGCGCTGCACGTCGTAGCGCCGCGAGAACGTCGCGAGCTCGGTCGCGTCGGGTACGTATTGCACCGCCTGGAGCGACGCCACCCGCTTTGCGCCGTCCCCCAGCGCGTCCGCGGCGAGCAGGCCGTAGAAGCCGAGATTCGAGGCGAGGACGCTGAAGAGCGCGTCGGCCTCGGCCTTGCGACCGGATGCCGCAAGCGCGCGCCCTTTCCAATAGCGCCAGGCCGGGTCCTGCCGGTCGGCGTCGGGAAGCGCGTCGATGCCCGCGAGCACGTCGCTCCACGCCCGATCGCGCAGTGCCGCGCGGACGCGCCATGCGATCTCGTCGCTCGAGCCGGCGGCCGCGCCGGCCTCGCGGAACCAGTCGAGCGCAGCGGGCTCGAGCTGACGCGCGGCGTGGTACGCGAGACGGCGATTGCCGTACGTGCGGTCGGGGGCCGGCAGGCGAGCGCGCCACTTGACCCATGCGGCGCGCGCGGCCGAAGCATCCTTGCGCGCCGCGCGCTCGAGCGCAAAGAGCGCGAGATCCCGGCCCTTCGCGCTCTTCCATGCGAACGCGCCCTGCGTGAGCGCGCGCAGCGGATCGCGCGTGATGGCCGCGAATTCGCGCGACGCGATGCGCTCGGCTCCCGGCATGTCGTCGCCGAGCGATTCCACCAACCGCGTGTTGCCTGCTTCGCTGGCAAGGCGCATGCGCGCACGCCGATCGGCCTGGTCGAGATCGCCGCGTGCGAACAGCGCGGCGAAGAGCGGATCGCACGCCTCGGGGGTTCTCTGTCCCGTGAACCAGGCGGCGCGTACGGTGCCGAGCGCGGCATCGCCCGTGAGATCGCGGCGGCGTTGCACGGCGTAGCAGGTGAGCTCCAGGTCTTCGCCGGGCGGCGCGACATAGTCCTCGTCGAAGTCGCTCCAGGCGCCGCGCCTGGCGAGGGACTTGAGCCAGTCGCCGCGCAGCCGATCGGCGAGCGGCGAGCCGGCTTCGCGCGCGAGGAAGCGGCGCACGGCGGCCGGATCCGCCGTGTCGATGCCGAGCTCGAGCTGCCAGTACGTGACGTAGGGCGTCAGCAGGTGACCTTCGAGCTGAGGCGCGAGGGCGTCGAGCCGGCGACGATCGCCGCGGTCGAACGCGTCCTTGGCGCGCAGCACGTCGGCGTCGGCCTGGGCGAGCGCGCGCGACGCCGCCATCAGGGTCACGAGGACGAGCAGCGTGCGAAGCACGCGCAGGAAGGGATCGAGTCGGATCATCATCAGGACGGATTCTCGGCGAGACTCGCGTGCGTTGACAATGCAAAACGACGCGCGGCACGCGGCGAATGACAGGCGATGCAACACTCGGGCCACGCGACCGATCGCGTGCGAGCCCGATGCTAGAATCCGCCGTCGCGAAGCAGGCCGGGAGGATGGATGGCGCAACGCAGGTCGGCGGCGCTGGTCGGCGTCGTGATGGGCAGCGACAGCGACTGGGACGTCATGCAGCACGCCGCGGCGCAGCTCGACGCGCTCGCCGTCGCCTACGAGGCGCGCGTGCTCTCGGCGCATCGCATGCCCGACGACATGTTCGCCTACGCCGAAGCGGCCGCGGAGCGCGGGCTGCGCGCCATCATCGCGGGCGCGGGCGGAGCGGCGCATCTGCCCGGCATGCTGGCCGCCAAGACCGCGGTTCCCGTGCTCGGCGTGCCGGTGCCGTCGAAATACCTGCGCGGCTCGGATTCGCTGCTGTCCATCGTTCAAATGCCGAAGGGCATACCCGTCGCGACGTTCGCGATCGGCGAAGCGGGCGCCGCCAACGCGGGCCTGTTCGCGGCCGCGCTGATCGCATCCACCGATGCCGCGCTCGCGAAGCGGCTTGCCGCGTTTCGCCGCAAGCAGACGGAAGCCGCACGCGCGATGCGGCTGCCACGCGCGAAGTAGTGTCCCCGCACGCCGCAACACCGTCGCTGCCGCCCGGGTCGTGGCTCGGCCTGCTCGGCGGCGGGCAGCTCGGCCGCATGTTCTGCATGGCCGCGCAGACGCTCGGCTTCAAGGTGGCCGTGCTCGACCCGGGGGCCGACAGCCCGGCCGGCTCGGTGGCGGATCGCCAGATCCGCGCGGAGTACCTCGACCGAAGCGCGTTGCACGAGCTCGCGCAGCTCTGCCGCGCCGCGACGACCGAGTTCGAGAACGTTCCCGCCGCGGCGCTCGACTTTCTCGCGCGAAGCGCGCACGTGGCGCCCGGCGCGCCGAGCGTCGCGATCGCGCAGGACCGCATCAGCGAGAAGACGTTCCTCGCGGGCCACGGGTTCGACGTCGCTCCCTTCGCCGTGCTGCGCGAGCCCGCCGACGTGCAGGCCGCGGACCCGGCGCTGCTGCCGGGCATCGTGAAGACGGCGCGCATGGGCTACGACGGCAAGGGGCAGGTCCACGTCGCGACGCCGGTCGAGCTCGCGCAGGCATTCGAGGACATGCAGCAGGCCTGCGTGCTGGAGCGCCATGTCGACCTGGCGTGCGAAGTGTCGGTCGTCGTGGGTCGCAACGCCGCGCACGAGGTCGTGTCGTGGCCGGTGGCGGAGAACCGTCACCGGAACGGCATTCTCGACGTCTCGATCGCCCCGGGCCGCATCGACGCTTCGCTTGCCGCGCGCGCGCGCGAGCGCGCGACGGCCGTCGCGACGGCGCTCAACTACGAAGGCGTGCTGTGCGTGGAGATGTTCGTCTCGCGCGAGGGCTCCTTGCTGGTGAACGAAATGGCGCCCCGACCCCACAACAGCGGGCACTACACGATCGATGCGTGCATCACGTCCCAGTTCGAGCAGCAGGCGCGCATCCTGGCCGGGTTGCCGATGGGCGACACGACGCAGCACACGCCCGCGGTCATGGTGAACGTTCTCGGCGATGTGTGGTTCGACGGCGACGTCGACACGCCGCGCGAGCCGCCGTGGGCGGCCGTGCTCGCCCACGGCCGCGCCAAGCTGCATCTGTACGGCAAGAAAGAGCCGCGCCGAGGCCGCAAGATGGGGCACGTCACCTGCCTCGGCGACACCCTCGACGACGCCCTCGCCACCGCTCGCGCGGTGAAGCACACGCTCGACATGCCGCAGCCGGACCGCTGGTGATCATGAGCGCCGCGTTGCCGCTCGCGGGCGTGCGCGTGCTGGACTTGTCCCGGCTGCTGCCGGGCCCGATGTGCACGCTCTATCTCGCGGACCTCGGCGCGGATGTGATCAAGATCGAGGACACGGGGGCCGGCGACTACGCGCGCGGGCTGGATGCCCCGCCGGGCACCGTCGGCGCCTTCTATCGTGCCGTGAACCGCGGCAAGCGCTCCGCTGCGCTCGACCTCAAGCACGCCGAAGGGCGCGCGGCGTTCATGGCGCTCGCGCGAACCGCGCACGTCGTGCTCGAGAGCTTCCGACCCGGTGTCGTCCGGGCCCTCGGCGTGGACTGCGAGTCGCTCGCATCGATCAATCCCGCGCTCGTGTATTGCTCGCTCACCGGCTATGGCCAGGACGGGCCGCGCGCGTCGATGGCCGGCCACGACATCAACTATCTCGGCTATGCGGGCGTGCTCGAGCAGACCGGCACGCGCGGCGGCCCTCCCGCGTTGTGCAACGTGCAGATCGCGGACCTGCTCGGCGGCGCGGCGGCCGCAGCCATCGCAATCCTCGCTGCGCTCGTCGCGGCGCGCACGACGGGCCGCGGACGTTACGTCGACGTGTCGATGGCCGACGCATCGCTCGCCCACAACGTGTTCGCGCTGCACGCGCTCGAGCAACGCGGCGCGCCGGCGCCGCGCGGCGACGATCTGCTCACCGGCGGCGTGCCGTGCTACGGCGTGTATGCGACGCGCGACGGCCGGTTCGTCGCGGTCGGCGCGCTGGAGGCGAAGTTCTGGTCCGCGCTGTGCAATGCCGTGGGCCGGCCCGACCTGATCGCGGGGCAGCTCGCGCGGGGCGCCGAGGGCGAGCGCGTGCGCGACGCGTTGCAGGCGATCTTCCTGACGGCCACGCGCGATGAATGGGCCGCGCGCCTCGCGTCGGTGGATTGCTGCGTCACGCCGGTGCTCGACGTCGCGGAAGCGCTGCACGACCCGCAATTCGTCGCGCGCGGCATGGTGCACCGGCGGGCCGACGGATCACGCGAGGTCGCACCGCCGTTTCGCATTTCCGATCAGGCGTTCACGCCCGGCCGCGCGGCGCCGGCGCATGGCGAGCACACGCGTGCCGTCCTGCGCGAGGCGGGCTACGACGACGACGCGATCGCGCGCCTCGCGGCGTCGAACGCCATCGCCGTTCGCGACTAGCGCGCGCTCCTGCGCGGCGGCGGTTCGCGCCTGACGCCCTCGGGCAGCGCGCTGACGCGCGCGTACTCGGGATCGTCGAAGCGGCAGCCGGCGCGCAGGTAGTCGAGCGCCATGTCGGTGGCGTCCACACCCCAGAACAGCTCGTCGCCGATGGCGAGGGTCGGCACGCCGAACACGCCGCGCGCGATCGCCTGGTCGGTATTGCGGCGCAGCTCCTCCTTCACGTGCGCGTCCGCGATGCGCGCGTCCGCGTCGCTCACGCCGAGATCGTGCGTGAGCTCGGCCCACTCGATGGGCAGGTCGGGGAGCCGGCCGTCGCGCCAGACGAAGCGGAAGATGCGCTGCACCGCGTCGGGCCTGCAGTCGCACGCGATCGCGAGGCGCAGGAGCGGCAGCGGATTGAACGGATGCTCGTGCGGGAACTTGAGCGCGATGCCCATGCGGCGCGCCTGCCAGACGACGAACCGATAGGTGAACGCACGCTTCGCGGGTATCTCGGCCGGTCCCTTGTGGCCGTGCGCGTTCAGCAGCGCCGCGAAGAGAACGGGCCGAAAGCGCACCGCGAGGCGCGGCGCCACCGCGGCGAGCCGCTCCGACTGAAGGTACGAAAACGGCGAGACGAAGTCGAAGTACCAGTCAGCGCCCGGCATCGTCGTCCCAGTGGAGCTCGCGGTTGCGCGCCCGCAGCTCGGAGAGGCGCTGCGGCAGGCGCGCGACGACGGCGCGCCGCTGCGCATTGGTGAGATCGACCCACGACGCGATCTCGTCGAGCGATCTCCCGCAGCCGGTGCAGATGCCGCTGCCGCCCGGATCGAGCACGCACACGCTGACGCAGGGCGATGCCACCGGCGATTCCTGGTCGCCCGTGCGATCAGGCGGCATCCGGCAAGGGCTCCTTCGCGTCGAGCGCGCGCGCGACGCGCGACACGGGCTGGCGGCCGAGGAACCGCGAGATGAACCGCCCCGCGCGCCGCAGCGCGCCCATGTCGACGCCGGTCTCGATGCCGAGCCCGTCGAGCAGGTACAGCACGTCCTCGCTCGCGACATTGCCCGTCGCGCCCTTGGCATACGGACAGCCGCCGAGGCCCGCGACGGCGCAATCGAACGTCGCCACGCCCATCTCGAGCGCGGCGTAGACGTTGGCGAGCGCCTGGCCGTACGTGTCGTGGAAGTGGCCGGCGAGACGCTCGATCGGCACGCGCTCGGCGACGCGCGCCATCAGCGCCTGCGTGCGTCCCGCCGTGCCGGTGCCGATGGTGTCGCCGAGCGAGATCTCCGAGGCGCCCATGGCGTACAGCGCCGCGGCGACGTCCGCGACCCTGGCAGGATCGACGTCGCCTTCGTACGGGCAGCCCAGCACCATCGAGATGTAGCCGCGAACGCGGATGCCGTTGGCCTTCGCCGCGTCGAACACCGGGCGCGCGCGCTCGAGGCTCGCGGCAATCGAGCAATTGAGGTTACGCTGCGAGAACGACTCCGTCGCCGCGACGAAGACGGCGACCTCGTCGGCACGCGCGGCGAGCGCGGCCTCGAAGCCCTTGAGGTTCGGCGTCAGCACGGCGTAGCGCACGCCCGGCTTGCGGCGGATGCGCGCCATGACCTGCGCGGCGTCGGCCATCTGGGGCACCCACTTCGGCGACACGAACGACGTCGCTTCGATCTCGAGAAATCCCGCGTCGCTCAACGCATCGACGAGCGCGACCTTGACGTCGGTGGGGACGGCCTGCGGCTCGTTCTGCAAGCCGTCGCGCGGCCCGACTTCGACCAGCGTCACGCGCGAGGGCAATTGGCGTTGCGTTCTCATGCGATCAATAGCCGCGCGCGCGATCGACGCGGCCCGGCGGCTCGCGACCGGATTCCAGCGCACGGATCGCCGCCGCGACCTGCGCAACGGATTCGTCCACCCGGGTGAGCGCGCTGACGTGCGGCGTCACGGCCACCTTCGGATGATGCCAGAACGGATGCCCCGCGGGCAGCGGCTCGTCGCGAAAGACGTCCAGCGTGGCGCCTGCGATGTGGCCTGCATCGAGCGCCTCGACGAGGTCCGCGTCGACCACGAGCGCCCCGCGCGCGACGTTGACGAGGTGCGCGCCGCGCGGCAGCCAGGAGAGCCGCGTGCGATCGAAGAGATCGCGTGTCGCCGGCGTGGCGGGCAGCAGGCAGATGCAGACGCTGCAGCGTCCGAGAAAGTCGCGTAGCGCCGCGTCGCCCGCGAACACCTGCACGCCGGGCAGTGCGCACGGCGTGCGCGTGTAGCCGCAGAGCGGAAAGCCGAACGGGCGCAGGGCGTCGATCACCGCGCGGCCGAGCACGCCGAGCCCGAGCACGCCCACCCCGAACGACGCCTTGTCGCGCGGCTCGCGCGGCTGCCAGCGCGCGGCGCGCTGGTCCTCGGCGTACTGGTCGAAGCCGCGATGAACGCGCAGGACGGTTGCGACGGCGTACTCCGCCATCTGCCTCGCCATGCCGGCGTCGACGAGCCGATACACCGGCACGTCGACGGGCAACGTCGGCACCTCGAGCAGCGCCTCCACGCCGGCGCCGAGGTTGAGGATCGCCTTGCGCACGCGCGTGCGCGCGAACGTCTCGGCGCGCGGGCGCCAGGCGATGACGTAGTCCACCTCGTCGACGCCGTCGCACTCGTGGAATTGCGCTTCCGGCAGCGCCGCGCGAAACGGCGCCTGCCAGCGCGCGGCACCGGCGACGACGTCGATGAGCACGCGGATCGTCACGCGGGCGTGTCGTCGAGGTCCACGAGATCGGTGCCTTCGGCCACGCGTTCGCCGACGCCGCAATTGACCGCGCGCACGATGCCGCGCGCAGGCGCGACGATCGTGTGCTCCATCTTCATCGCTTCCAGCACGACCAGCGGCGCGCCCTGCGGCACGGTTGCGCCCGGCGCGACGAGCACTGCGACGATCGTGCCGGACATGGGCGCCATGAGGTGCCCTGCGTGGGGCTCCTCCTCACCGGCGTGGGCGAGCGGATCGGCGTAGCGAACGATTGCGCGCACGCCCGGCCCGAACACGTGGCGCGCGTCGTCTCGGCGCACGACGGTGAAGGACGTGCCGATGCCGTCGAGCGTCGCTTCGGCCGCGCCGTCGCGTTCGATTGCACGGCCGCGATGCGTGGTCTCGGCGTCCGCGCTTCGCACCGCGCCGTCGGCCTGCGGCTGCAGCATCAGCGTGCGCGACACCGGTCCGTCGGCATAGCTCAGCACCACCCCGTGCGTCGACGTGTTGTTCCACCAGGCGTCGGTCGCATGCCACGGCGACGAGGGGTCCGACGATCGAGCGGCCGCGGCGGTGCGCTCGGCCGCGAGCGCGGCGAAGTCGGCGAGCGCTGCGGCGTGGAACGCGACTTCCGGGACCGGCTCCGGCGCGAGCAGCGTCTCGCGGTGGCGGTCGATGAGACCCGTATCGACGTCGCCCGACGCGAACGCCGCATTCGCGGCGACGCGCATCAGCAGCTCGATGTTGGTCGACACACCCACGACCTGGCATTCACCGAGCGCCTGGATCAGGCGCCCGCGCGCCTGCTCGCGATCCTCGCCCCATGCGATGAGCTTGGCGAGCATCGGGTCGTAATACGGGCTCACGTCGTCGCCGGCGCGAACGCCGGTATCCACGCGCACCTGCGGGGTGCCTGCTGGCATGCGCCAATGCACGATGCGGCCGATGGACGGCAGGAACCCGCGCGACGGATCCTCGGCGTAGATGCGGGCCTCGATCGCGTGTCCACGCGCGCGAACGTCGTGCTGAGCCAGCGGCAGCGGCTCGCCGGCCGCGACGCGAAGCTGCCATTCGACGAGGTCCAGCCCGGTGATCATTTCCGTGATCGGGTGCTCGACCTGCAGTCGCGTGTTCATCTCCATGAAATAGAACGTGCCGTCGCGCACGAACGTCGCCGGCACGATGAACTCGACGGTCCCCGCGCCGACGTAGCCGATGGCGCGCGCCGCGGCGACGGCCGCTTCGCCCATCGCCGCGCGCGTCGCCTCGCGCATGCCGGGCGCAGTGGCTTCCTCGAGCACCTTCTGATGCCGCCGCTGCACGGAGCAGTCGCGCTCGTACAGATGCACCGCGTTGCCGTGCGTGTCGGCGAACACCTGGATCTCGATGTGGCGCGGCGCGAGGAGATACTTCTCCAGCAGCACGCGATCGTCGCCGAAGCTCGCGGCCGCCTCCCGCTGCGCGGACGCGAGCGCGCCCGCGAAATCCGACGCGCGCCCGACGATCTTCATGCCCTTGCCGCCGCCGCCGGCGGTCGCCTTGATGAGCACCGGATAGCCGATCGCCTCGGCTTCGCGCGCGAGATGCGCCGCGTCCTGGTCGTCGCCGTGGTAACCCGGCACGAGCGGCACGCCGGCGCGCGCCATGATGCGCTTCGCCGCCGACTTGGAGCCCATGGCGGCGATGGCGGAAGGCGGCGGGCCGACGAACACGATGCCCGCGCGCGAGCATGCTTCGGCGAACGACCCGTTCTCCGAGAGGAAGCCGTAGCCGGGGTGAATCGCCTGCGCGCCGGACCGTCGCGCGGCATCGAGGATGGCCTCGACGCTCAGGTAGCTCTCGCGCGGCGCCGGCGGCCCGATGCGACAAGCCTCGTCGCAGGCCTCGACGTGCAGCGCATGCGCGTCGGCATCGCTGTACACGGCGATCGTACGCAGCCCCATGCGCCGTGCGGTGCGCGCGACGCGGACGGCGATCTCGCCACGATTGGCGATGAGGAGCGATTCGATCACGCGTCGTTCGGCCGCACGCTGCCGCGCGAGAACAGGCGCCGCATCCCGCGCCATATCCTGGGCACCAGCCACGCCGCGAGCACGATCATGGCGACGACGACCGCGAGCGCGACGAACGGATGCACGAACGCGAGCCAGAGCACGATGCCGATGCCGAAATCCTCCAGGAGCGAGGCGGTCCAGTTCGAGAACGGCTCCGGCGACGTATTGATGGCCGCGCGGGTGCCCGCCTTGGCGAGATGGCTGCCGGCGGCAAGCCCGCCGCCCAGAATCGCGGCGGCGAGCATCGTCGCGCCGCTGGCATCGCCGAACACGCTCGCCGCGAGCGCCGCGCCCGCGGGGATGCGAATGAACGTGTGCACGAAATCCCACAGCGAGTCGACGCCGGGGATCTTGTCGGCGAAGAACTCGACGAAGCACATGAAGCCGGACGCCGCGAGCACGAGCGGATGCGCGAGCACCGTGAGGCCCCCGGGCAGGTCGACCCAGCCGAGATAGCCGAGCGCGCCGGTCACGAACAGAACGGCGTAGAGGCGCACGCCGCTCGCCCATCCGAGTGCGGTCGCGAGGGCGATCAGCTGCCAGGTATCGAGCTGATGCAGGGCGCTCACGCTTCCGGTTCCTCCAGTGACGGCGGAGCCCACGCCGGCGGCCGCTTGTCGAGAAACGCTGCGACGCCCTCGCGCGCCTCGGGTGACGCGCGCACCCGCGCGATATGGCGCGCCGTCGCCTCGACCATACGCGCGTCGACGGGCCGGTGCGCGACGTAGCGCACGAGCGCCTTCGCCTCGGCCTGCGCGGCCGGGCCCGGCAACAAGAGCGCGCCCAGCACTTCGTCGAGGCGCGCGTCGAGGTCGACCATGGGCGCGATGTCGTGCACGAGCCCGAGTCGCCAGGCCTCCGCGGCGGTGAAGCGCTCCGCGGTGATGAAATAGCGGCGCGCCTGACGCGCGCCGATCGCATCGACGACGTACGGCGCGATGGTCGCCGGGATGAGCCCGAGCTTCGCTTCGGAGAACGCGAAGCTCGCCTCCTGCGCGGCGATGGCGATGTCGCAGCACGCCACCAGTCCCACGCCGCCCCCGAACGCGTTGCCGTGCACGCGCGCCACCGTCGGCTTGGCGACGTTCGCAAGCGTGGACAGAAGGCGGGCGAGCGAGCGAGCGTCGGCGAGATTCTCGGCTTTGCCGTAGCTCGCCATGCGGCGCATCCAGTTGAGGTCCGCGCCCGCGCAAAAGCTGCGTCCGTTGCCTCTCAGCACGACGATGCGTACCGAGGCATCGCGGTCCGACGCGGCGAGCGCATCGGTCAGCTCGGCGATCAGCGTCTCGTCGAAGGCGTTGTGCACCTCGGGCCGGTCGAGCGTGATCCAGGCGACGCCGGCATGCCGCTCGACGGTCAGAGCGCGGTACGTCACGGGCGCCTTGCGCGCGGCGCGCTTGGCCGGCTTCCTGGTCGGGGGCATGGCGGTCACATCCGGAATACGCCGAAGCGTGTCGGCTCGATCGGCGCGTTCAACGCGGCGGAGATCGCGAGACCCAGCATTCGACGCGTATCGACGGGATCGATCACGCCGTCGTCCCACAGGCGCGCGCTCGCGTAGTACGGGTGGCCCTCGCGCTCGTACTGATCCCGGATCGGCGCCTTGAACGCGTCTTCCTCGGCGGGCGACCACTCGCCGCCCTTCGCCTCCATCGCGTCGCGGCGTATCGTCGCGAGCACCGTCGCGGCCTGCTCGCCTCCCATGACCGAGATGCGCGCGTTGGGCCACATCCACAGGAAGCGCGGACCGAACGCGCGGCCGCACATGCCGTAGTTCCCGGCGCCGTAGCTGCCGCCGATGATCACGGTGAGCTTGGGAACGGCCGCGCACGACACCGCCGTCACCATTTTCGCGCCGTCCTTGGCGATGCCGCCCGCCTCGTACTTCCTGCCCACCATGAACCCGGTGATGTTCTGCAGGAACACGAGCGGAATGCCGCGCTGCGCGCAGAGCTCGATGAAATGCGCGCCCTTCTGCGCCGACTCGGAGAAGAGCACGCCGTTGTTCGCGACGATGCCGATCGGATAGCCGAAGAGATGCGCGAACCCCGTCACCAGCGTCGGGCCGTAGCGCGCCTTGAACTCGTCGAGATCGGAATCGTCGACGATGCGCGCGATGACCTCGCGCACGTCGTAGGGCTTGCGGATGTCCGCGTTGATGACGCCGTACAGCTCCTCGGCCGGATAGCGCGGCTCGGCTGGGGCGCGGAGGTCGAGCGCCGGCTGCTTCACGTGGTTGAGCCGGCCGACGATGCTGCGCGCGATCGCGAGCGCATGCGCGTCGTTCTGCGCGAAATGGTCGGCGACGCCCGAGATGCGCGTGTGCACGTCGGCGCCGCCGAGGTCCTCGGCGGTGACGATCTCGCCCGTGGCCGCCTTCACCAGCGGCGGTCCGCCGAGGAAGATCGTGCCCTGCTCGCGCACGATGATCGACTCGTCGGCCATCGCGGGAACGTAGGCGCCGCCCGCCGTGCAGGACCCCATCACCACCGCGATCTGCGGAATGCCGGCCGCCGACAGCGTGGCCTGGTTGTAGAAGATGCGTCCGAAGTGCTCGCGGTCGGGGAAGACGTCGGTCTGGTTCGGCAGGTTGGCACCGCCCGAGTCGACGAGGTAGATGCAGGGCAGGTGGTTCTCGCGGGCGATCTCCTGCGCGCGCAAATGCTTCTTCACCGTGATCGGGTAGTACGTGCCGCCCTTCACCGTCGCGTCGTTGCATACGACGACGCATTCGCGCCCGGCCACGCGGCCCACTCCCGTGATGATGCCGGCCGCGGCGATGTTGTCGTCGTACATGCCGTAGGCGGCGAATTGCGACAGCTCGAGAAACGGGCTGGCGGGGTCGACCAGCATGCGCACGCGCTCACGGGGCAGGAGCTTGCCGCGTCCCACGTGGCGCGCCCGCGCCGCTTCGCCACCGCCCTGCTCGATCTCGGCCACGCGCGCGCGGAGATCGTCGACGAGCGCGGTCATCGATTCGCGATTCCGCGCGAACGTCGCATCGCGCGGGTTGAGCTTCGATTCGACGACCGGCATGACGGCTCACGCGCGCTCGACGAGCGCGAGGCGCGCCGCGAGCAGGACGAAGAAGGCACCCAGTGTGCCTTGCAGCATGCGCGCCGAGCGCACTCCTGCGCGCCAGCGCCGCGCTGCGCGGCTCGCGAGCCATGCGACACCGCCGTTCACGATGAGGCCGTTGGCGTTGAACAGGCATCCCAGCACGGCGAAGGCGAGCGGCTTGCCGGGCGCGTCGCCGTCGATGAACTGTGGCAGGAACGCGAGGAAGAACAGCGCGACCTTGGGGTTGAGCACGTTGATCAGAAACGCCTCGCGCACGATCGCGCGTGCCGATGCAGCCGGCAGAACGCGGGCCGGGTCCTGGGCGCTCGAAGGTCGGCGCACGCTCGCAACGAGCAGTCGCACGCCCGCATAGAGCAGGTACGCGGCGCCGCACCATTTGACGACGCCGAACGCCGTCGCGGATGCGGCGATCAGCGCCGAAAGGCCGATCGCTGCAGCGAGCGTGTGCACCACGCATCCCGCGGCGATGCCGAGCGCCGCCGCGCCGCCGTCGCGAAAACCGCCCGCGGCCGAGCGCGCCGCGACGTAGGTCATGTCGGGCCCGGGCGTGAGATTGAGCAGCAGCCCCGCAACGACGAACAGGCCGAGGTCGTGGATTGCGGTCATTGGGTAACCTCGCCCGAGGCTTGCCCGCTGCGCGGGCGCCTCCCCCCTGCTGGAAGGAGGGGGCGAGCGCCTTGGGGCGGCCCGGCGCTCATGCCGCTGCCGGCAACGGATGTCCCGGCATCAGGTCGTACGGATGACGCCAGCGCGGCTCGTCGCGAATGCGCGCGAGCCAGTCGCGGATGGCCGGATACGCGCTCCAGTCGACGCCGATCTCGTCGTCGAAGTAGAGGTAGCCGCACAGCGAGAGGTCCACGTACGTCAGCCGGTCGCCGACGACGTAACGGCGGCCGCCGAGATGCGCGTTCAGCACGCTCCATGCGCCTTCCGAGCGCTTGCGGAACTCGGCCATCACGTCGGCGTTCGCGTTGCGGACGAACGTGCGCATGAAGCGGTACGTCGCCGTGTAGCTCGTCAGCTTGTGATTGTCGAACAGCAGCCAGCGCAGGAACTCTCGCCGCTCCTCGGCGTCCCGCGGCGCGAAGCGCGTGTAGCGCTCGGCGAGATAGTCGAGTATCACGCCCGACTGCGAAAAGCGGCAGCCGCCGTGCTCGAGCACCGGTGCCTCGCCCATCACGTTGATCGCACGATATTCCGGCGTGCGCGTCTCGCCGTTGAAATAGTCGACGTGGCGCGGCGTCCAGTCGGCGCCCGCGAGCTCGAGCATGAGCGCCGCCTTGTAGCAGTTGCCCGACTGCGCGAAGCAGTGCAGCGTGTACTCGGCCATCCGCGTGTCGCCTTTCTCAGAAGCCGCCGGTGGCGAGCCAGCGGTCGATCTGCTCGAAGCGGTCGAATCCCCAGAACGGCTCCCCGTCGACGATCACGAACGGCGAGCCGAAAACGCCTTGCGCGATCGCGCCGTCGACCTCTCGCCGCAGCGCGTCCTTCATCGCCGGATCGTCGATCGCCGCACGGGCAGCGGCGCGGTCGGCACCCGCTTCCGACGCGACGTCCGCCGCGATGTCGGGATCCGAGATGTCGCGGTCCGCGACAAAATAGGCGCGGTACAGCGCCTTGGCAACCGCAACGGCAGCCTGCGGGCGCACCTGCTTCTGCCACAGCACGATACGCGAAGGCGCCTGCCCCGGAATCGGAAACCGGGACGGCATGCGGAAGTCGAGGCCGTTGCGGCGTGCGGTGCGCGCGAAGTCGCGCTTCGCATATTCGCCCTTGATCGGCACGCTCGTCAGCGGCGCACTGCCCGTCTGCTTGAACGCGACGCCGAGGAGCATCGGCCGCCAGTCGACCGTGCGGCCGTGACGCGCCGCCAGCGCATCGATCTGCTGCGATGCCAGGTATCCGTACGGCGACGAGAAATCGAAGTAGAAGAGGATCGGCGTGGTCATCGGGGTCAGGGTCATCGGGGTCAGGGTGCGAGCGCGCGGCCGATCACCATCCGCTGGATGTCGCTCGTGCCTTCGTAGATCTGGCACACCCGCACGTCACGGTAGATGCGCTCGACGGGAAAGTCGCCGACGTAGCCATAGCCGCCGAACACCTGGATCGCGGCGGAGCAGACACGCTCCGCCATTTCGGACGCAAACAGCTTCGCCATCGACGCTTCCTTGAGGCACGCCTCGCCTGCATCGCGCAGCGCGGCCGCATGCCACACGAGCTGGCGCGCGGCCTCGATCTGCGTGGCCATGTCGGCGAGACGAAAGCTCACCGCCTGGTGCTCGACGATCGGCTTGCCGAAGCTCTGCCGCTCGCGGGCATACGCGAGCGCCGCGTCGAATGCCGCGCGCGCCATGCCGACCGATTGCGACGCGATGCCGATGCGCCCGGCCTCCAGATTCGCCAGCGCGATGCGATAGCCTTCGCCTTCCGCTCCCAATCGCGCGTCGAGCGGCACCCCGCAGTCCTCCAGCACGATCTGCGCGGTGTCGGAGGCGCGCTGGCCGAGCTTCTCCTCGACGCGCGCGACGACGTAGCCCGGCGTGCGCGTCTCGACCACGAACGCGCTGATGCCGCGCTTGCCGGCGTCTCGGTCGGTCACGGCGAATACGATGGCGACGTCCGCGTTCTTGCCGGTCGTGATGAACTGCTTCACGCCGTTCAGAACGTAGCGATCGCCGCGCCGCTCGGCGCGCGTCGTGATCGCAGCGGCGTCGGAACCGGCGGCGGGCTCGGACAGACAGAAGCAGCCGAGAAGCTCGCCTTGCGCGAGCGCGGAAAGCCAGCGCGTCTTCTGCGCTTCGCTGCCGTACGCGAGCAGTGGCCCGCACACGACGGAGTTCTGCACGCTGACGATGGTCGACGTGGCGCCGTCACCCGCCGCGATCTCCTCGAGCGCCACGGCGAGCGAGATGTAGTCGAGCCCGGCGCCGCCGTGCTCCTCCGGCACCACGACGCCCATCGCGCCGAGCCTGCCGAGCCCGCGCAGCGCGTCGCGGGGGAACTCGTGCTCGCGATCCCAGCGTGCCGCATTGGGCGCGAGCTCGGCCTGCGCGAACGCGCGCACGGCGTCGCGGATCTGCTGCTGCTCGACGGTGAGCCGCAAGCGGCGTCCCTTACGCCAGCTCGATCGCCATGGCGGTCGCTTCGCCGCCGCCGATGCACAGCGCGGCGACGCCGCGCTTGCCGCCCCGCTTGCGCAGGGCGCCGATGAGCGTGACCAGGATGCGCGCGCCGGACGCGCCGATCGGGTGACCGAGCGCGCACGCGCCCCCGTGGACGTTCATGCGCTCGTGCGCGATCTCGTGCTCGCGCATCGCGGCCATGGTGACGACCGCGAATGCTTCGTTCACCTCGAAGACGTCGACCTTGCCGGTGGACCAGCCCGTCTTTTCGTATAGCTTGCGGATCGCGCCCACCGGTGCGGTCGTGAACCAGCCCGGCTCCTGCGCGTGCGTCGCATGCGCGACGATGCGCGCGAGCGGCGTGAGGCCGCGCTGCTCGGCGAGCGAGCGCGGCATCAGCACGAGCGCCGCGGCACCGTCCGAGATCGAGCTCGCGTTCGCTGCGGTCACCGTGCCGTCCTTGCGGAACGCGGGCCTGAGCGTCGGGATCTTGTCGGGCGTTGCCTTGGCCGGCTGCTCGTCCTGGTCGACGACGACGTCGCCCTTCTTGCCGCTCACCGTGACCGGCGCGATCTCCCACGCGAACGTGCCGTCCTGGCTCGCCTGCAGCGCGCGCGTGAGCGAGGCGATGGCGAACGCGTCCTGCGCCTCGCGAGTGAACTCGTACTTCGCGGCGCAGTCCTCGGCAAACGTGCCCATCAGGCGGCCCTTGTCGTACGCGTCCTCGAGTCCGTCGAAGAACATGTGGTCGAGCACCGTCTGGTGGCCCATGCGATAGCCGCTGCGCGCCCTCGGCATCAGATACGGCGCGTTCGACATGCTCTCCATGCCGCCGGCGACCATGATGCGGTTGGTGCCCGCGGCGATGAGGTCGTGCGCGAGCATCGTGGCCTTCATCGCCGAGCCGCACATCTTGTTGATCGTCGTCGCGCCGACCGACAACGGTATCCCGGCCTTGATGGACGCCTGGCGTGCCGGTGCCTGGCCTTGCCCCGCGGGCAGCACGTTGCCCATGATCACTTCCTCGACGTCACCCGGCTTGATGCCGGCGCGCTCGATCGCAGCCTTGATCGCGACGGCGCCGAGGTCGCTCGCGGAAAGCGAGGAGAAGTCGCCCAGGAAGCCGCCCATGGGCGTGCGCGCGGCGCCAACGATGACGATTGGGTCGTTCAACATGCGGTGCTCCTGATGCCTGATGCCTGATCCCTGATCCCTGACCCCTGACCCCTGACCCCTATTCCCCCGGCACCGGCGACGCCGGCGGCACCTCGATCGGATGCTCCCGCCGCGGCCGCGGCTTCAATTCGCCCCCGCAATTCGGACAGCGGTCGCTCATCGCGCCCGCGCACGTCGCGCAGAACGTGCACTCGTAGCTGCAGATGCGCGCGTTCGACGCGTCGAGCGGCAGCGGCGCATCGCATTTCTCGCACTCGGACTTCATCATCAAGCCCATCGCTGCCTCCTTACGGCGTGGATTCCCAGGGCAGCTCCGCCTCGCCCACGAACGCTTGCGCCTGCGCGCGGATCGTCTCCGGCAGCACGGCCGCCCTGCGCCGCTCGGTGTCGAGATGCACCGCGGTCAGCATCGTCACCGCAGCGACCTCGGCCACCGCGGGTATCGTCATGCGATGCGCGAAGCGCAGCGCCTTCTCGCGCACCTCGAGCAGCGTGCTCTCGACCGCGACGACGTCGCCCGCGCGCAGCTCGCGCCGATACGCGATGCGCTGGTCCACCGCTGCCATGCCGCGCCGGTTGCCGGTCAGGAAGGCACGCGTGAGGCCGATGCGATCGAACAGCACCCACGTCGCCTCGTCGAACTTGCCGACGTAGTGCATCACGTTCATGTGGCCGACGTGGTCGCATTGCCACGGATAGACCACGCCGCGATAGGTTTCGATCGCTCCGGCCACGCCTATTTCGTCTCGTTGAACAGCTCGCGACCGATCAGCATGCGGCGTATTTCGGACGTACCGGCCCCGATCTCGTACAGCTTCGCATCGCGCCACAGGCGCCCGGTCGGAAACTCGTTGATGTAGCCGTTGCCGCCGAGGCACTGGATCGCCTCGCCCGCCATCCACGTCGCCTTTTCCGCGGCATACAGGATCGCCCCGGCGGCGTCCTTTCGCGTCGTCTGCCCGCGATCGCACGCGGCGCCGACGGCGTACACGTAGGCGCGGCACGCGTTCATGGTCGTGTACATGTCGGCGATCTTGCCCTGCATGAGCTGGAACTCGCCGATCGGCTGGTCGAACTGGCGCCGCTCGTGCACGTACGGCAGCACGGCGTCCATGCACGCCGCCATGATGCCGAGCGAGCCGCCGGCGAGCACCGCGCGCTCGTAGTCGAGCCCGCTCATGAGGACGTTGACGCCGCGGCCTTCCTCGCCCAGCACGTTGGCCGACGGCACGCTGCAGTCCTGGAACACGAGCTCGCACGTATTGGAGCCGCGCATGCCGAGCTTGTCGAGCTTTTGCGCGGTGGAGAATCCCCGCATGCCCTTCTCGACGATGAACGCCGTGATGCCGCGCGCGCCGGCCTGCGGGTCGCTCTTGGCGTAGACGACCAGCGTGTCGGCGTCCGGACCGTTGGTGATCCACATCTTGCTGCCGTTCAGCACGTAGGCGTCGCCGCGACGATCCGCACGCGTGCGCATGGACACGACGTCGGAGCCGGCGCCCGGCTCGCTCATCGCGAGCGCGCCGACGTGCTCGCCGCCGACCAGCTTCGGCAGGTATCTGCGCTTCTGCGCTTCGGTTCCGTTGCGACGGATCTGGTTGACGCAGAGGTTCGAATGCGCCCCGTACGAGAGGCCCACCGAAGCCGACGCGCGCGAGATCTCCTCCATCGCGACGACGTGCGCGAGATAGCCGAGGCCCGCGCCGCCGTACTCCTCCTCGACGGTGATGCCGAGGACGCCGAGGTCGCCGAGCTTGCGCCACAGGTCCTTTGGGAACTGGTTGCTGCGGTCGATCTCCGCCGCGCGCGGCGCGATCTCGGAGCGCGCGAACGCCCGCACGCTGTCGCGCAGCATGTCGATCGTCTCGCCGAGCGCGAAATCGAGGCCTGGAAAGTCGATCATCGCGTGCCCCCGGGATACTCAGGCGTCCGCCTTGCCGCGCATCACCATCAGCGTCTGCTGCATCAGCGCGACGAGGCTGCGCGTGCCGCCCTGCTCGGCGTGAACCTCGCCGCGCGTGATCGTCAGCGTGCGCCCCGCCTTGACCACGAAGCCCTCGGCGACCAGGCGCTCGCCCGCCGCCGGCGCGAGCAGGTTCAGCTTGAACTCGACGGTGAGCACCGAGCTGTCCTCGGGAAAGAGCGAATAGCCCGCGTACCCGCCCGCCGAATCGGCGATCGCCGACACCATCCCCGCATGCACGTAGCCGTGCTGCTGCGCGATTTCGGGCCGCGGCAGGAGCTCGATCGCGCAATAGCCCGGCTGCACGTCGGCGAGGCGCGCGCCGATGAGCGCCATCGCGCCCTGGCGCGCGAACGACGCGCGCACGCGCTCGGCGTAGCCGGCGAAGGCAGGCGTGAAGGACGGCGCTGCGAATGCGAGCGAGGCGTGCGTCATGGCCGCGAGGCGCTTCTCGACCGGGGTCGCCCATTGTGATTGACGTTTACGTAAACGTCAATCGCCGGCCTCGCTCCGCTCGTTGCGCTTGGCCACGGGCGCGGCGGCCGGGCCTCGGCCGGCGCGCCCCGGCCGCTCCTCGCGCAGGCGCCGCCGGCACTCGCGCTCCACGCCGTCGATCTCCGCCAGCACCGCGTCGATGTCCTCGCGTTGCTGCAACAGCCGCATGCGGCGGTCGTCGAGCAGCGTCAGGAACTTGGTGAGCTGCGCGCGCTCGTTGCGCGCGACTTCGTACAAGTCGAGGAGCTCGCCGATCTCCGCCAGCGAGAGGCCGAGCCGCTTGCCGCGCAGGATGAGCTTCATGCGCACGCGCTCGCGCTCCCCGTACACGCGCGCGCGGCCCTGCCGCTCGGGGCGAAGCAGGCCGCAATCCTCGTAGAAGCGGATGGCGCGCGTGGTCAGCGCGAACTCGCGCGCGAGATCGGAGATGGTGTAGGTGACGCGGGCCGGAGCTTCCGGACGGCGTGCAGTCGGCATCGGCGCACCGCACATGAGCCGGGACGCCAACGGCCCCGGAGCAGTCCACGATACCATAGGGTGCGCGCGCACTTCCTGCGTGTCGCCGTCGACACGAGCGCGCAGGGGCCGCCCCGAGCGCGAACTCCGCCCCTCGTGGGCAGCGCGGCGGCGGCAGGCCGCACGCGTGAGGGGACCACATGACCGCCCTGCTGATTCCCGAGCTCGAGTTTCCATACGCCGCGCCGCCCGCGCCGGGCGAAACGCTGGAGGTCGCACCCGGCGTGCTGTGGCTGCGCATGCCGCTGCCCTTCGCGCTCGACCACATCAACCTGTGGCTGCTGCGCGACGGCGAGGGTTACGCGCTGGTCGACACCGGCTACGGCGACGCGGCGACGCGCACGTTGTGGGAGTCGCATCTCGCCGGCACGCTGCGCGGCGCGGCCATCACGCGCATCGTCGCGACGCATTACCACCCCGATCACCTCGGCAACGCCGCGTGGCTCGGCGCGCGCTTCGGGCTCCTGCCCGAGATGACGCAGACCGAGTTCCTCCAGGCGCACGCGGTGCACGGCAACCATGCCGGCAGCGGGGTCGACGACTATTGCGCGCACTTCCGCCTGCACGGCATGGCGGAGGACGACGTGGCGGCGCTCGCGGCACGCGGCAATCGCTACCGCCACGGCGCGCCCGAGCTGCCCGCGCACTACCACCGCATTCTCGGCGGAGATCGCATCACGCTCGGCGAGCGCACGTTCACGGTGATTCCGGGCTATGGGCACTCGCCCGAGCATGCGGCGCTCCACGCCGCCGCGCCCGAGCCGCTGCTGATTTCCGGCGACATGCTCCTGCCGCGCATCAGCACCAATGTCGCGGTCGGGCCGGCGGACAACGAAGGCGATCCGCTGGCCCGGTTCCTCGCGTCGCTGGCGCCATTCGAAGCGCTGCCGCCCGACACGCTGGTGCTGCCGTCGCACGGCCTGCCGTTCCGCGGTGCGTCCCTCCGGGTAACGGCCCTGCGGGCCCATCACGTCGCGCGCCTGGGCGAGCTGGAGCAGGCGCTCGCCGGCCGCACGCCCCAATCGGCCGCGTCGCTGTTGCCGACGCTCTTTCGCCGGCCGCTCGACCTGCAGCAGCGCTTCTTCGCCATGGGCGAGGCCATCGCGCATCTCAACCACCTGTGGCACGCGGGCCGGGCGCGGCGGGTCGTCGGCGAAGGCGGCAGCGTCGGCTTCACCGCGTAGAATGCGCGCACAATTACATCATCACGCCCGCAGGGAAATCCGATGTCCGCCCCCGCCACCACCACTGCAAAACCCGCCGACGCGGCGCCCGCGTACGACCCCGTCGCGCTCGCCGATTCGCTCGCGTCCGCGGCCGAGAAGAGCGCCAAGCTGATCGGCGACTTCGTCGCGCGCAACGCCGAGCGCCGCAGCACGCTGCTCAACGACGAGCTCGGCGTCGGCAAGGCGTTCATGGAGCTCGCCGCCAAGATGCTGGCCAACCCGGGCAAGCTCGCGGAAGCGCAGATGAACCTGTGGTGGGACTACATGAGCCTGTGGCAGAGCTCGGTGCTGAAGATGCTCGGCGCGCCGGCCGAGCCGGTCGCCGAGCCCGCCAAGGGCGACAAGCGCTTCAAGCACGAGGCGTGGCAGGAGCACTTCCTGTTCGACTACGTCAAGCAGTCGTACCTCATCACCGCGCGCTGGCTGCACGACCAGGTCGCGAGCGTCGAGGACCTGCCGGAGCACACGCGCAAGAAGGTCGACTTCTTCACGCGCCAGTACATCGACGCGATGGCGCCGTCGAACTGCGCGCTGACCAACCCGGAGGTCTTCCGGGAGACCGTCGCCACGGGCGGCCAGAACCTCGTGCGGGGCCTCAACAACCTGCTCGACGACATCGAGCGCGGCAACGGCCAGCTGCGCATCTCGATGACCGACACGAAGGCGTTCGAGCTGGGCGTCAACATCGCGACCACGCCCGGCCAGGTCGTCGCGCAGACCGAGCTCATGCAGCTCATCCAGTACGAGCCCGCGACGAAGAGGCAGTGGCAGCGGCCACTGCTGATCGTCCCGCCGTGGATCAACAAGTACTACATCCTCGACCTGCGCGAGAAGAACTCCTTCGTGCGCTGGGCGGTGAGCGAAGGCATGACGGTGTTCGTGGTCTCGTGGGTCAACCCCGACCAGCGCCTCGCCGACAAGGACTTCGAGGACTACATCAGCGACGGCACGATCGCCGCGCTCCATGCGATCGAGAAGCAGACGGGCGAGAAGGACGCGAACGTCATCGGCTACTGCCTCGGCGGCACGCTGCTCGCCGCCACGCTCGGACACCTCGCCGCGAAGAAGCAGCAGAAGCGCATCGCGACCGCGACGTTCTTCACCTCGCTGATCGACTTCACGCACGCCGGCGAGCTCGAGGTCTTCATCGACGAGGACCAGGTGAAGGCGCTCGAGCGGCGCATGAGCGAGCGCGGCTATCTCGAGGGCAGCGAGATGGCCAACACGTTCAACATGCTGCGCGCGAACGATCTCATCTGGTCGTTCGTCATCAACAACTACCTGATGGGCCGCGATCCGTTCCCGTTCGACCTGCTGCACTGGAACTGCGACTCGACGCGCATGCCCGCGAAGATGCACAGCTACTACCTGCGCAACATGTACATGAAGAACCTGTTGCGCGAGCCCAACGCGCTCACGCTGGCGGGAACCAAGATCGACCTGTCGAAGGTCAGCGTGCCGGCGTATTTCGTGAGCGCGATGGAGGACCACATCGCGCCCTGGAAGACGACCTACGCGGGGCCCCACGTCCTCGGAGGCAGGTCGCGGTTCGTGCTCTCGGGCTCCGGCCACATCGCCGGCATCGTGAACCCGCCGAGCGCGAACAAGTACGGCTACTGGACCAACGAGTCCATGCCCGACTCGGCCGACGAATGGCTGCAGTCCGCGAAACAGCACGAGGGCTCGTGGTGGACCGACTGGCGGCAGTGGGTCGGCCCGCATCTCGGCAAGGAGGTCGCGGCGCGCGTGCCCGCCAAGGGCAAGCTGCCCGTCATCGAGGCGGCGCCAGGGTCGTACGCCCGCACGCGCGCGGAGGCGTGAGCTTCGGAGCGCGGCAAGCGATTCGCGTCGCTTCGCGCCGTCAGGGCAGGCGACGGGCAGCGGGTACGGTCGACAGGAACGGCGCGGCGAGCTTGCCGCGCGCACCTATCGGCTATCGCCTGTCGGTCGGCTCACCCGGCTTGCCGCCCGGCTTGGACGCGCTGTCACCCGATGCGCGCGCGGGCGTCGGAGAGCGATCGACCGGCGCGGCGCGCGGCGGCGCAGGTGGCGGAGGCGGCGCAACCTGGACGGGTGCTGGCGCGGCGGGCGCGACACGCGCGGGCGGCGAAGACGCCGGTGGCTGCGGCGCCGCCCGCATCATCGGCCGCTCCGCCGGACGCTGATTCGCCTCGCGCTGAGCCGGCCGCGCCTGCGGTGCGGGATTCACGACGGCATTGCCGTGCGCGGCGCTCGGCGGCGCGACGCCTTGCGGTGCCGGCCTGACGACGGGTGCGGATGACGACGCCTCGACCCGTCCATGCCGCGGGTCGTATGCCGCGCCCGGCGCGCTGGTGACCGGTCGCTGCGCGGGAGGGACTGCCGTCACGCCGGGCGTGCCGGTCATCGGCCGTTGCGCGGGGGGAACCGCGGTCACTGCCGGTGCGCTGGTTACGGGTCGCTGCACGGGATTCACCGCGGCTGCGCCGCTGCGCCCGGGCATCGGCGTGCCGCGCGGCGCGAAGCTCCCCGATGCCTGCGTATTCGGCGAAACGGCCATGGGCTTCACACGCGCTGCGATCTGGGCCGCCGGCAACGGTGCGCCGCGCCCCGCCGGCACGACGTTGGTGGTCACCGGCAGCGGCTTGACCTGCGGGGCGCGCGCCAGCAGCGGCGCCGAGGCGAGCGCCTGCGGCGGCAACGTCACGCGATTCGCCGCGACCGGCTTCGCCCCGCGAAAGGCTGCGCCGGGCACCGCCGTGATCGCGCCCGGGACGCGGCTGTTGGCGTAATACGTCGGCGGCCGGTTCGGGCGCTCCGCCACGTTCACGGCATACGGATGGTTGTAGCGCTCGTAGCAGCGCGAGCCGCACCGGCCCCACCACGGCACGAACGGATCGCGCCAGCCGAGAGGCACCCAGCCGAACACCGGCCGGCCGGCGCTCACCGAGACGCTCCAGCCGCTTCCGCCGTACCACGCGACGAGCGCGGGCGCCCAGACGGGCCGGCGCACGTAGGTACCGGGACACCAGCCCCATCGTCCGCCGACATACGCCCAGCGGCCGTAGTGGAAAGGCGCATAACCCCACGGCGCATCGTCGACCCACGTCCAGCCGTAGGCGCTCAGCCAGACCCAGTGGCCGTAGCGATACGGCGCCCAATCCGCGACCACCGTGCTGGGAAACCATACCGGCCCGTAGTCGGGATACGTCTGCCATTGGCCGTTGGCTTCGAGGTCGGCGTAACCGACCATTTCCGGCGAGACGTAGGACGTCGCGCGTCGACCGCCCTCGTACACGCGATCGCGATCCGCGCTCCACGTGTCGAGCGCGTCTACCGTAACGCCGTTGCCGACTTCCACGACGGCGTTGTCGACGCCCGCAATCGTGGCGATCTGTCCCGGAAGCACCTGCGATACACCGCTCGGCAGCGCGACGTTCGCCTCGCCCTCGCGCACCAGCAGCCACGTTTGCGCCGGATCGGGCGCAACGTCGATGCGGTACAAGCCCGGGCGCCGAAGCTCGAGTTGCGCGTTCGGCGTGTCGACGAGGACCGTCTCGCCCGGCTCGAGCGTGCGCACGCGCAGGACTACCCGCCCCTCCGCAACGAACAGCGCAAGCTGGCGGTCGTCGAGCCGCGATACGTGCACGTTGCTGTCGCCGCCGAGGCGCAACTGGCCGCCGCCGTAGTCGACCTCGGCGCGGCCATCGCCCGACATCCACAGATTGTCGCCGGTGGCCACCGGGTAGTTGAGTGTCACGGCCTCCCATTCCGTCGCCTTGTCCGGAGGCGCGATGAACAGCTGGCCCTGGAAGAGCGAGACGCGGCCGACGCGCGCCGCTTGCTCTTCGTCGCCCTGCGGCGCTGGCACGTCCTGCGCGAGCGCCACCTGCGCGACGACGACCGCGAGCGCGGCGATGCGTGCGAGGAAGCGGCTCGATTGCGCCAGCAACGTCCAGCGTGCGATCACGTCGATGTCTCCGGTGGCATGAAAGCAACAACGCCGCGGCATGCGGGCGCGTTGACCGGCGGCGCCTGCGGCGATTGGCATTAGAATCGATCGGCTCGGTTCAACGGAGACAGGTTCATGCGCAGCTTTCGCCGCTCGCTCGCCGCCGTCGCAGTGGGGTTCACTCTTGGGCCGGGCGCGGCCTCGGCGCAATTCTCCAATACGTTCATCTTCGGCGACAGCCTGAGCGACGCCGGGCAGTACGGCGCCCGCTTCACGACCAATCCCGGCCTGTCTTTTCCGATGTACACGGCGCAGGCGTTCGGATTGAGCACGACGCCCTCCTTCCAGGGCGGCAACGACTTCGCTCAAGGCGGCGCGAGGCTCAACGTGCCTGCGGCCGGCCTGCCGCCCGGCACCCCGAACTTCACGATCACGCAGCAGGTGAACAATTTCATCGCGGCGGGCACCGTCGATCGCAATGCGCTGTACCAGCTGCAAGGCGGCGCGAACGACATCCGCGCGCTCGCGGTTGCGGCGCTCTCGGGGCAGATCACGCCGGCGCAGCTCCAGGCTGGCGTGTCACAGACCGCCGTGGACCTCGCGACCCTCGCAGCGCGGCTGCAGGGAGCGGGCGCGCGCTACATCGTGGTGTACGGCATGCCCGACATCGGCCTCACGCCCGAAGCCGCCGCGGCGAACGCACAAGCCAGCCTCACCGCACTCAGCAACCTGTACAACTCGACCCTCGATGCATCGCTCGCTGCGGCGCACGTGCAGGTCATACGGGTGAACCAGGCCGGCTTGATGCGCGAGATCTTCGCCAGTCCGGCGACGTACGGCTTCACCAACGTCACGGCGCCCGTCTGCACGACGTCGTCGGCGCTCACGTGCACGCCCGCGACGCTGCGCGACCCGGCCGGCAACCTGACGTGGGCGTTCGCCGACGGCATTCATCCCACCACCGGCCTCGCGCTCATCGCGGCGCAGCAGGCGGTGTCGATGATCGAGGCGCCGGCGATGATCGGCACGCTCGCGGAAGCGCCGATCAACGTCGAGCACGCGGCGTTTCGCAACATCGACGCGCGCATGATCGGCGCCGTCGGAGCGCCCAAGCCCACGAACCGGTTCAACCCCTGGGTGAGCTACGACTACGGCAATCGCGACGTCACCGGACCCTTCGTCTCGGGCGACAGCCGCGCCAATACCATCGCGGTCGGCGGCGACATGTACCTCACCTCGCAACTGCTGCTCGGCGTGGCGTTCAACTACACCGAGGACAAGAACGACTTCGGCGCGGGCGCGGGGGGATTCAAGCTCAAGGAGACGGCAGCGACGCTCTATGCCGGATACGGACAGGGCCCGTGGTGGTTCGGCGCGACGCTGGGCGCCGGCGACCTGCAGTACGACGACGTGCATCGCAACATCCAGCTCGGGCCGGTCACGCGCCGCGAAAGCGGCGACACCAACGGCTCGCACATCATGGCGAGCGTGCTCGGCGGCTACTGGTTCGCCGCCGGAACGCTGCTGCACGGGCCGTTCGTGCGCGTCGCGTGGCAGGACATCACGGTTCACGGATTCAGCGAGAGCGGCAGCGACAGCACGGCGCTTTCGTATGGCGAGCAGAAGCGCAAGTCGCTCATCACGAGCGCCGGGTGGCAGGCGACCGGACAGCTCGGCATGGTGCGTCCGTTCGCGCGCGTGACGTGGGAGTTCGAAGGCAAGGACGACGACCGCACGGTGAGCGCCACGCCCGTCGGCGGCCCGGGCGGCTACAGCATGCCGACGCTCAAGCCCGACGACAACTACGTGCGCTACCTGCTCGGCGCCGCGATGGACTTCGGCCGCGTCACCGGCTACATCACGGGCGAGGGCGTGTCGAGCCGAAGCGACGGCAACGGTTACGGCATCACGGTCGGCATGCGAGTCCCGATTTAAGAGCACGCAAGAGCTCGAGCAGCGCGCGCGTTCGCGCGCGCGCCGAGAACTCAACGGGCACCGCTGGGCGGTGCCCGAACTCGCTGTGCTCGCCATGCTGCGAGGCTGCGCAGTCCCTCGATCGCGCGCACGCCGTACCACGACGTCCACTGGCCGTCGACGAGATCGACGGGCCTGCCCTGCGCGCGCGCGAGCGCGTCGACGTCGCGCTGACGGAAGGCGTAGGGCTCGCTCGACAGCAGGATGCGCTGCGCGTCGCGCCACGCGGGGGCATCGTCCGCGATTTCCGGATAGCGTCGATCGGCCTCCGCCGGCAGCGTGTCGAAGCCCACGCAATCGAGCGTCGCCGAAACGTACGTGTCGCGCCGCACGCTCATCCACGGGCGCTTCCAGATGAGATAGAGGACGCGCTCGCGCGGCAGCGCCCGCACGACGTCGCGCACGGCTGTGCGAGCCTCGACGTACCGGTCGCAGAGCGAGCGCGCCGCATCCTCGCGTGCGAACACGGCGCCGAGCAATCGATAGAGGCGCAGGTTGTCGTCGGGCACGCGCGGATCGGTGACGACGACGTGCTGCACGAACGTGGCCGCTTCCTCCACGACCTCGCGGCGGTTCTCGTCCACGTTGACGAGCAGATGGGTCGGCGCGAGCGCGCGCAGCCGCGCGAGGTCGGGGTCCTTGGTGCCGCCGATCTTCGGCACGCCGCGCACCGCGGGCCTGGGATGCACGCAGAATCCCGTGCGCGCGACCACGTCGTGCCCGAGACCGAGCGCGAACAGCAGCTCGGTGAGGCTCGGCACGAGCGACGCGATGCGCACGTCGCCGCGGGCGCGGGCGTGGCGGACGCCCGCCCAATCCTCCGTTTCGTCAGCCCGCATCGCGCGGCTTGTGCGGCGCGTTCGCGAACATGCGGTCGTACACGCCACGCGGCAGCATGCGCAGCACGCGGCCCGCGACGGCCATCGGAAATGGCAGGACGTAGAAGCGCCGCCCGCGCGCGATGGCATCCGCGATGCGCCGCGCGGCCACGTCGGCGCGCATGAGGAAGGGCATGCGATAGGGATTGCGTGCCGTCATCGGCGTGGCGATGTAGCCGGGGCACACCGTGACGACCGCCACGCCGCTGCCTCTCAGCTCCACGCGAAGGCTTTCGAGATAGGCGATGGCAGCGGCCTTCGACGCCGAGTACGCGCCCGAGCCTGGCAAGCCGCGAAAGCCGGCAATGCTCGCGATGCCGACGAGCGTGCCGCTGCGGCGCGCGCGCATCGCGGACAGGAAGGGGGCGAACGTGTGCACCATGCCCATGACGTTCGTCTCCAGCACGTCGCGAAACACGGCGATGTCCTCGGCGTGGTCGGTGAGCACGCCGCGCGACACGCCCGCGTTCGCGATCACGATGTCGGGCGCACCCTGGCGGTCGATGAAATCCGAAGCGGCGGCGCGAACGGCTTCCGCGTTGCGCACGTCGCCGGCATACGTGCGCACGTCCGCGCTGTCGAGCGTGCGGGCCACGCGAGCGAGCTCCTCGGCCCGGCGCGCGAGCAATCCGAGCGTCGCGCCGCGCGACGCGTAATGGCGCGCGAGCGCCTCACCGAGCCCCGAGGAAGCTCCGGTGAGGAAGACGTTCACACGGCGCCGTTACGACTTCTTGCCGTGCTCGGCGCGCGCCTTGGCGATCAGCTCGTCGATTGCGCCGGGCAGGTTGGCGTGCGTGCCGACGCGCTCCGAACCGGTGATGAACTTGCCGTCGACGACGACCGTGGGCACCGACTGGATGTTGTACTGCTGTGCCTGCTGGCGTGCGCGATTCACCTTGCCGTTGATCGCGAACGAGCCGTAGACGTCCTCCACCTTCTTGCGGTCGAGGCCCTTGCTCGCCGCCCAGTCGAGGAACGCCTTCTCGTTCCAGAGCGCCACGCCCTGGCCGTGTATCGCCTTGAACACGTCCGGCGACAGGCGCCGCTCGTCGCCGAGCGCGTCGAGGGTGTAGTAGACCTTCGCGAGCGGCACCCAGCGGTCCTGGAACATCACCGGCACGCGGCGGAAGCCGACGTCGGACGGCAGCTTCGCGAGCCAGGGCTCGAGGTACTGCTCGAGCTCGGCGCAGTGCGGGCAGCCGTACGAGAAGAACTCGATCACCTCGATCTTGTTGCCCATCTCGGTCGGCTGCGGATTCTTCAGCCGGTCGTAATTGCGGCCCTCGACCAGTTCGGCCCATGCCGCCGGTGCGGCCAGCAGCGCGGCCGACGCGGCCGCAATGCGCGCGAGCAGCGCGCGACGAACGGGATTTGCAGCGAAGGTCATGGATTCTCCTGAAGGGCGCCGGGCGGCGCGAGCGGTTGGGCCGGCGCTGCCGGCCGCGAGTTCCCCGCCGGCGCGTGGAGCTCAGTACTTGATGACCGCAACATCGAAGCCGCGCCGCGCGAGCTCCGCTTTCATGCGGTTGAGCTCGTCGGCATTGTCGTAGGGGCCGATGCGCACGCGATAGCGCACGCCCTTGTCGGGCACCGATCCCTGCTGAACGTTGGCTTCCCAGCCGGCGAGCGCAAGACGTGCCTTCAGGTTCTCGGCGTCCGATTGTGCCGTGAACGAGCCCGCCTGCAGCCAGTAACGCTCGCCCGGCTTGATGGCCCTGGCCGGCGGCTCCGCGCTCGCGACCTGGGCGTTCGGCGGCGGAGGCACCGGCACGGAAGCAGGCACCGGCCGGTCCTTGGATTGCTCGACCACCGTGCGATCGACGCGGTCGGTGCGCTCGGGCGCCTTCGCCTGCACCTTCGGTTCCTCGACGCCCGGCAGGATCTTGTAGAAGTCGAACCGCGGCTTGTCGGGCGCAGTCGTCGCCGGCGCGCGCGCCGCCTCGCGCACCGCATCGCGGCTCTCCCTGGCGAACGGCGGCCACTGCACGGCGGGGTTGTTGCGCATCAGCCAGAACGCGACACCGGCGGCGAGCCCCAGGCCGATGATGATGCCGACGAAGACACCGAACAGCGTGCCGCCCGCGCCGCTTCGGCGCGACGGTGGTGTGCGGCGTGGAGGAGGACGAACCATGCGAGGTGGCGCAGTCGGATGCCGGGTCACATCTGCTCGGGCGCGCTTATGCCGAGAACGGCGAGGCCGTTGCGCAGCACGTGCCCCGTGGCCACGACCAGCGCGAGGCGCGCGCGTCGCAGCCGCGGATCGTCGACCAGAAAGCGCTCCGCATTATAGTAACTGTGGAATTCCGCCGCGAGGCTCTTCAGATAGAAGGTGATCTGATGCGGCGCGAGCTCGCGCGCCGCAGCCGCGATCTCGGCCGGGAAGTCGGCGAGGCGACGCAGCAGCGCCTCCTCGTAATCGCTCGTCAGCGGTGACAGCTCCGCCTCGGCGAGCTCGCGCCGCGCGTCGGCCATCGCGATGCCCGCCTGCCTCAGCACGGACGCGACGCGCGCATGCGCGTATTGCACGTAGTAGACCGGGTTCTCTTCCGACTGCGAGCGCGCGAGGTCGATGTCGAACACGAACTGCGAATCGGCCTTGCGCGACACGAGAAAGAAGCGCACCGCGTCGCGCCCCGCCTCGTCGATCAGGTCGCGCAGCGTGACGTAGCTGCCCGCGCGCTTGCTGATCTTCACTTCCTCGCCGCCGCGCATGACGCGCACCATGGAGTGAAGAATGTAGTCGGGGAAGCCCCGCGGAATCCCCAGGCCGAGCGCCTGAAGGCCGCCGCGCACGCGCGCAATCGTTCCCGCGTGGTCGGTGCCCTGGACGTTGATGACACGGCGAAAGCCGCGCTCGAACTTGGTGACGTGATAGGCGACGTCGGGCACGAAGTACGTGTAGCCGCCCTCCGTCTTGCGCATCACGCGGTCCTGGTCGTCGCCGTAGTCGGTGCTCCGGAACCACAATGCGCCGTCCCGCTCGTAGGTGTGCCCGCACTCGACCATGCGCTGCACCGTCCGCTCCACGCGCCCGTCCCCGTAGAGCGAGCTCTCGAGGTAATAGCTGTCGAACGCGACGCCGAACGCAGCGAGGTCGCGGTCCTGCTCCTTGCGCAATTCCGCGACGGCGAAGCGGCGGATCGACTCGATGTCGGACAGGTCGTGGCCCAACTCGTCGAGGTAACGTTGCGCAAGCTCGCGGATGTACTCGCCGCGATACCCGTCCTCGGGAAAATCGCCGGACTCGCCGAGGATCTCCTTTGCGCGCGCGCGCACCGACACCGCGAGGTTCTCGATCTGCTGCCCGGCATCGTTGTAATAGAACTCGCGCGTCACCTCGCAGCCTTGCCATTGCAGCAGGTTCGCGAGGGCATCGCCGAGCGCGGCCTGGCGCCCGTGGCCGACGTGGAGCGGACCGGTTGGATTCGCCGACACGAACTCCACCATGACGTGCTCGCCGCGGCACGCATGGCCGCGGCCGAAGCCCTCGCCTTGCGCGAGGATGTCGCGCACGACCGCCTGCCGCGCGGCCGGCTCGAGGCGGAAGTTGATGAAGCCGGGGCCCGCGACCTCGAATGTCGCGATGTCGCGCTGCGCGGCGGCCGCCGCCTCGCCGAGCGCTTGCGCGAGCTCGCGCGGCTTGCGCTTCGCGGGCTTCGAGGCGACGAGCGCGACGTTGCTCGCATAGTCGCCGTGCTCCGCCTGCTTCGGCCGCTCGACGATCACCGGCACATCCGACGCCTCCGGCGCGAGCCTCGACAGCGCATCCTTCAATGCGGCTTCGATGGCGGCCCGGGCGTCGCTCATATCTTGATTCGGCAAAACCGATCATTCTAGTCGTCCCCGCGAAAGCGGGGATCCAGCGTCGTTTCGACACGGGTCCCCGCTTTCAGGGACGACGGTCAGAACCCCGCCGGGTCGACGTCCAGCGCCCAGCGCACGCGCCTGCCCGGCACGTCGAGCAATGCGCGATTCCACGCTTGCACGAAGCGCTGCAGCTCGCCGCGACGCGCTGCCTGCACCAGCATCTGCGCGCGCTCGTAGCCCGCGCGACGCGGCATCAGCGCGGGCACCGGCGGAAAGACGTCGACCTCCGTCGATTCGTCGCGCATCGTACGCCGCGCGAGCGCGTGGGCCGTGGACAGGAAGCGATCGACATGCGCGCGCTCGTGCGCTTCGGCCACCAGGAGCGCGACGTGCGCAAACGGCGGCAGCTCGGCGGCGCGGCGCTCGCCGAGCAGCTGATCGGCGAAGCGCTCGTAGTCGTGGGAGCGCAATGCGTCGTACACGGGATGCGCCGGGAAGTCGGTTTGCACGACGACCTCGCCGGGGTGCTCGGCGCGGCCGGCACGTCCCGCCACCTGCATGAGGAGCGCGCACAGCCGCTCGGTCGCTCGAAAGTCGGCGCTGTACAGGGCGTTGTCGGCGCCGAGCACGCCGACCGTGGTCAGGCGGGGAAAGTCGTGCCCCTTGGCGAGCATCTGCGTCCCGATCAGGATGTCCAGGGTGCGCTCCGCCATTCGCGCGCGCACCGATTCGAAGCTGCCGCGCGCGCGCGTGGTGTCGCGGTCGATGCGCGCGATCCGGACGCCGGGAAACGCCTCCCGCAGCGCCCGCTCGAGTCGCTGCGTGCCGAAGCCGAGCGGCAGCAGGTCCACGTTGCCGCAGTTCGGGCACGCCTGCGGCACGCGCTCGTGATGACCGCAGTGATGGCATTGCAGCTGCGCCGGCTGGCGGTGGAGCACCAGGCGCGCGCTGCAGCGCGTGCACCCGGCTTCCCAGCCGCATGCCGCGCATTTGAGCGACGGCGCATACCCGCGGCGGTTCACGAACACGAGCGCCTGCTCGCCCCGGCCCAGCGCCGCTTCGATGGCGATCGCGAGCACCGGCCCGATGCCGTCCCGCGCGCGTGCCTCACGATCCGGCGCAAGCACGATGCGCGGCATGCGCGCACGCGGGTCGGCGCGCTGCGCGAGGTCGATGCGACGATAGCGCCCGTCGCGTGCATTGGCGTAGGTCTCGAGCGACGGGGTGGCCGATCCGAGCACGACCGGCACGCCACGCTGATGCGCGCGGAACACCGCGACGTCGCGCGCGTTGTATCGCACGCCGTCCTGCTGCTTGTACGACGCGTCGTGCTCCTCGTCGACGACGATCAGTGAAAGGCGCGGCATGGGCGTGAACACCGCGAGGCGCGTGCCGAGCACGAGCTCGGCCTCGCCGCGCGCGGCGGCGTCCCAGTGGCGACGGCGCATGCCGTCCGCGAGACCGCTGTGCAGCGCGACGGCATTCACGCCCGGCAACGACGCGTGCACGCGTGCGATCAGGTGCGGCGTGAGGTTGATCTCCGGCACCAGCATGAGCACCTGCCCGCCAGTGGCGATCGCGCGCGCCGCGGCGTCGAGATAGACCTCGGTCTTGCCGCTGCCCGTGACGCCGCGCAAGAGGAAGGGTGCGTAGCCACCGCCCGCCGCCGCGATGGCCTGCGCGGCGGCGCGCTGCGCGGCGTTGCGCGCGTGCTGCGCGCTCCCGGCCCCGGGCGCGGATTCGTCGCGTCCACGTCGCCGCGTCGCCCGCACCGCGAGCGGTGGAAGCGCAAGCGCATGGACCAGGCCAGGCGCCGCCTGGTAGTAGCCCGCGACGAAGCGACAGAGCTCCAGCACGTCGTCGGGAAGCGGCGTCACGTCGGCGACGGCCTCGATCGGCCGCATGCGCTCGGGCGCCAGCTCGCTTTGCGCGTCGAGCGCGATCACCACCCCGTGCACGCGGCGTGGACCCAGGCGAACGTGCACCACGCTGCCGCGCGTGAGCGCGAGACCGTCGGGGGCCCAATAGTCGAACGGCTGCGGCGCCGCGACGGGCAACGTAACGCGCGCAACGGTCATTGATGCGTCAAGTGCCGTCCGGCGTCACATTTGTAGGCTTCGAAAAACTCGCGTGTACCCACAACTTCATTCGCCAAGTCGTTCATTCGACAAGTTTCGTCGAAATCCACCGACGCTGTGGATAACTTTGTGCGTAAGTTTTTACGTGCTCTGCCAGTGGCTTGACGCTCTGGTGACGCGCCCTCGTAACGGGCCTGGGGCGAAGCGGTTTTTCCCAAATGGTTCAGGGCGTTAGGACCTCTCGCCGGGAGGGGAGCCGTACCGATCCTGGCACGCATCGTGCCGAGGAACGATGTGCATAACTGAACCGATGCACGCTGGTTTCGAGGCGTTTGTCAAGCCGTTGCAAAAGTCGCACGTTTCCGGCCGTTGTAGCGCTCAGATTGCACGATCTCATTGCGTTTTCGACGTTGCCGTGAGCCGGTGGACGGTGTCCACGAGCGCCGCGACGTGCTCCGGCGGGGTCGCCGGCAGTATGCCGTGGCCGAGGTTGAACACGTGTCCGGGCGCCGGTCCGGCGGCTGCGACGACGGCCCGAACCCCCCGCTCGACGGTCGCTGGATCGGTGAGGAGGACCGCCGGATCGAGGTTGCCCTGCACGGCGACGCGGTCGCCGATCGCGCGGCGTGCCGCATCGAGGTCGACGCTCCAGTCGATGCCGACGCACGATGCGCCGATCGAGGCGAGCCGGCCGAGCCGGTCGCCGGCCCCCCGGCTGAACACGATGGTCGGGATGCCGCTCGGCACCGTGTCCACCACGTGGCGCATCGACGCGAGCGACCAGCGCTCGAACGCCGCCGCGGTGAGCATTCCACCCCACGTGTCGAACAGCATGATGGCGTCGGCGCCGGCCGCAACCTGCTCGCGCACGTACGCGCGCACGGCGTGCGCGTTGACGTCGATCAGGCGATCCATGAGGTCGGGCCTGGCGTGCGCCATGCTGCGCACGGTCGTGAAATCCGTGCTGCCGCCGCCCTCGATCATGTAGCACGCGAGCGTGAAAGGGCTGCCCGCGAAACCGAGCAGCGGTACGCGGCCGCCGAGCGCGCGCTTGATCTCGCCCACGGCGTCGAAGACGTATCGCAGCTTCGCCATGTCGGGCACGGCCAGCGCATGGACGGCCGCCTCGTCGCGCACCGGATGCGCGAAGCGCGGCCCTTCTCTCTCGGTGAAGGAGAGGCCGAGGCCCATCGCATCGGGCACCGTCAGGATGTCGGAGAACAGGATCGCCGCGTCGAGCGGGAAGCGGTCCAGCGGCTGCAGCGTCACCTCGGCCGCAAGCGACGGCGTGGTCGCCAGCGCCATGAACGAGCCCGCCTTGGCGCGCACGGCGGTGTACTCGGGCAGATAGCGCCCGGCCTGGCGCATCAGCCAGACCGGCGTATGCGGCACCGGCTCGCGGCGCAGCGCGCGCAGCAGCGTGTCGTTCGCGATCGGCCGCTGCATTCAGGTCAGCGCGCGCGCGGTGAGGCGCTCCAGCACGGCGAGCGGCGAGCGCTGCGGCTCGTAGAGCGCGCCGACCGGCAGATGGATCGTCTGCTCCAGCATGTACTGGCCGTCCACGGCGGCGTGCATCACCTGGTCGGAGAAGCAGATCCATGTCGTCCCGGGCGCGAAGCGCGCTTCCTGCTGCGGGCTTTGCCTTTGATACTCGAGATCGGCCTTCGCCGCGTCGTGCAGGCCGAGCATCAGATGATCGTATCCGCTGCGGCGCGTCTTGGTCGCGCGCACTGCGTGAAGCACGGCCGCCTCGCCGGGCCACTGCGCGCGCACGCGCGGCAGCAGCCGCGTCGCCATGGCCTCGAAGGGCTCGCCCACGCGCCACACGCGGTCCTCGCCCGCCGGATTGACGTTGCAGAACACGCGCAGGATCCGCTCGCCGCGATTGGGACGCGACGGAAACGCGTCGACGTGCAGGCGCGCGTCGTCCTTGCGCCACGACACGTTGCGTCCGGTCGCGCGGTGCGGGCGATAGCTCGTGCGCGCGGTCTTGACGTGCGCGGCGTAGCGCGGGAACAGCGTCGCGACCAGGGTGCTTGCGTTGTGCGCGAAGCGCTTCACCATGGAGGCGAGCGCGGCGAGGTCCTCGGCGCCGCCGCGCGCGCCCTTGATCGTGTCGCCTTCGAGGCTGATGTTCTTGGCGCGGCCGTCCGACCAGCGCACGTCGAGGAAGCGCCGCTCGTCGCCGGGCATCGCGAACGCAAGCCGCGAAAACACGAGCACGTCGCCGGCTTCCAGCGCGCGCGCGAGCCGCTCGGTGGTCGCGGGGGTGACGTCGGGGCGCCAGGTATCGATGTCGGCTTGGACGAGCGCAGTCATGCATGTCGTCCCCGCGAAAGCGGGGACCCAGTGTCGTTGGGAGTCGCTGGGTTCCTGCCTTCGCAGAAACGACCATCCTATCGCGGCAGCGACGAGCTTCCCATCAGGAACGCGTCGACGGCATGCGCGCACTGCCTGCCTTCGCGGATCGCCCACACCACGAGGGATTGCCCGCGGCGCATGTCACCGGCCGCGAAGACCTTGTCGACCGACGTGCGGTAGTCGTCGGTCGTCGCCTTGACGTTCGAGCGGGCGTCGCGCGCTACGGCGAGGCGCTCGAGCAATCCCGCGTGAACCGGTCCGGTGAAGCCCATGGCGAGCAGCACGAGATCGGCCTTCATCTCGAACTCGCTGCCCGGCACTTCGACCATGCGCGTGGCGCCGGTGCCGTCCTTCTCCCATTGCACGCGCGCCGCGACGAGCTTCTCCACCGTGCCGTCGCGTCCTTCGAAGCGCTTGGTCGCCACCGCCCAGTCGCGGTCGCAGCCTTCCTCGTGCGACGTCGACGTGCGCAGCTTGATCGGCCAATACGGCCACACGAGCGGCTTGTTCTCGACCTCGGGCGGCTGCGGCAGCAGCTCGAACTGGTTGACCGACGCGGCGCCCTGGCGATTCGACGTGCCGACGCAGTCGGAGCCGGTGTCGCCGCCGCCGATGACGACGACGTGCTTGCCGCCGGCGACGATCTGGTCCGCCACGACGTCGCCTGCGACGACGCGATTCTGCTGCGGCAGGAATTCCATCGCGAAGTGCACGCCCGCGAGATCGCGGCCGGGAATCGGCAGGTCGCGCGGCTGCTCGGCGCCGCCGGTCAGCGCGATCGCGTCGAACTCCTCGAGCAGCGTCGCGGGATCGACGTCGACGCCGACGTCGACGCCCGGGCGGAACGTGACGCCCTCGAGCGACATCTGCGCCATGCGCCGGTCGATGAGGTGCTTCTCCATCTTGAAGTCCGGGATGCCGTAGCGAAGCAGGCCCCCGATGCGATCGGCCTTCTCGAACAGCACGACGTCGTGGCCCGCGCGCGCGAGCTGCTGCGCGCACGCCATGCCCGCCGGACCGGAGCCCACCACGGCGACGCGCCGGCCGGTCTTGTGCTTCGGCAGTTGCGGCACGACCCAGCCTTCCTCGTAGCCCTTGTCGATGATGAAGTGCTCGATCGACTTTATGCCCACCGGGTCGTCGTTGATGTTGAGCGTGCAGGCGGCCTCGCACGGCGCCGGGCACACGCGGCCGGTGAACTCCGGGAAGTTGTTGGTGGAATGCAGCACGTCGAGCGCCTGCTTCCACTGGTGGCGATAGACGAGGTCGTTCCAGTCCGGAATGATGTTGTTGACCGGGCAGCCGCTCTGGCAGAACGGAATGCCGCAGTCCATGCAGCGCGCGCCCTGCTTCGACGCGGCGTCCTCGGTGAGCGCGAGGATGAACTCGCGCCAGTGACGCACCCGCTGCTGGACGGGTTGCGCGACTTCCTGGATGCGCTGGAGCTCGAGGAACCCCGTTATCTTTCCCATCAGGCGGCCGCCTTCTGCGACTTGTCGGGCACCGCCGGCATCGCCTTTTCCTCGGCGTCGTACATTTCCGTCAGCGCCCGCTTGTACTCGCTCGGGAACACCTTTACGAAGCGGGCGCGCGCGCTCTCCCAGTTGTCGAGCAGCGCCAGCGCGACCGTCGAGCCGGTGAAGCGCAGATGGCGCTCGACCAGCTCGCGCGCGATCGCTTCGTCGTGGCGTCCGCGATGCAGCGTGCGGCCCTTGCCGGCGGCCACGAGATCGTGCTCCATCTGCGCCTGATCCGATTCGGCCGCGAGCGGCTCGAGCGACACCATCGACGTGTTGCAGCGCGCGCGGAAGGTGCCGTCGGGATCGTAGACGTACGCCATGCCTCCGCTCATGCCCGCGGCGAAGTTGCGGCCCGTGCGGCCGAGCACGACGACCGTGCCGCCGGTCATGTATTCGCAGCCGTGATCGCCGGTGCCTTCGATGACCGCCGTCGCACCCGAGTTGCGCACGCAGAAGCGCTCGCCCGCAACGCCGCGGAAATACGCCTCGCCGTCGATCGCGCCGTACATGACCGTGTTGCCGATGACGATGTTCTCTTCGGGCTTCGCCGGGCACTCGGGATCCGGGTACACGACGATGCGTCCGCCCGACAGTCCCTTGCCGACGTAGTCGTTGGTCGCACCCTGCAACTCGAACGTGATGCCGTGTGCGAGGAACGCGCCGAAGCTCTGGCCCGCGTTGCCGACGAACGCGACGTGGATCGTGTCCTCGGGCAGGCCCTCGTGCCCGAACTTGCGCGCGACCGTGCCCGACAGCATGGCGCCGACCGAGCGATGCGCATTGCGGATCTTGTACGAAAGGCGCACCGGCTGACGACGCTCGAGCGCCGGCGACGCCGCCGCGATGAGCTCGTGATCGAGCGCGCGCGCCAGGCCGTGGTCCTGCTCCTCGCACTGGTAGCGCGCGACCTCGGGCGGCATCTGCGGCTGGTGGAACACGCGCGAGAAATCGAGGCCGCGCGCCTTCCAGTGCTCGATGCCCTTGCGCATGTCGAGCAGGTCGGAGCGCCCGATCATCTCGTCGAAGCGCCGGAAGCCGAGCTCGGCCATCAGCTCGCGCACTTCCTCGGCGACGAAGAAGAAGTAGTTGACGACGTGCTCCGGCGCTCCGTTGAATTTGCCGCGCAGCACCGGGTCCTGCGTCGCGATGCCCACCGGACAGGTGTTGAGATGGCACTTGCGCATCATGATGCAGCCTTCGACCACCAGCGGCGCGGTGGCGAACCCGAACTCGTCGGCGCCGAGCATTGCGCCGATGACGACGTCGCGTCCGGTCTTCATCTGGCCGTCGACCTGCACCGCGATGCGCCCGCGCAGGCGGTTGAGCACCAGCGTCTGCTGCGTCTCCGCGAGGCCGAGCTCCCACGGCGTGCCCGCGTGCTTGATCGAGCTCCACGGCGAAGCGCCGGTGCCGCCATCGTGGCCGGAGATGGTCACGTGGTCGGACTTGGCCTTGGACACGCCGGCCGCGACCGTGCCGACGCCGACTTCGGAAACCAGCTTCACCGAGATCGAAGCCTTCGGATTGGCGTTCTTCAGGTCGTGAATGAGCTGC
>DASXAF010000025.1:0-17471 GCA_036406955.1 Casimicrobiaceae bacterium | reverse complement strand
GGCGAGATCGAGCCAACCGTGCCAAGCCAGGTTGTAGGCCGGATCGCGCGCAGCTCGCGGCAGGCGATAACGCGCCAGCGTGTCGCGCATGTCCGCAAGGGCGGCGACGGCGCGCGCGAGCCCGGCAGCGTCACGCATGATGCCCGCGTCGTCCCACATCACCGCGTACAGCCGCTCGCGCAGGGCTTCGAGCGCATCAGGATCCGCGTCACCGGGCTCGAAGCAGCGGCGTGCACGCGCGAGCGCTTCGCCGACCGCCACGCGATCCGGCTCGCGCCAGCGATTTGTTTCACGCGCCGCGCGCGCCATTGCGTCGCCCGCGATGCCGCCGAACACGGTCGAGTTCGCCACACCGTTGCCGCCGAGCCGGTTCGCGCCGTGCACGCCGCCGGAATCCTCGCCCGCCACGAACAAGCCTTCGCATTCGGTCGTGCAGTCCACCGCGAACTCGACGCCGCCCATCATGTAGTGCGCGGTGGGCACGACCTCGACGCGGCCGCCGGCGAGATCGAAGCCGCAATCGGCGCAGCGCTCCACCATGCCCTTGAATTGCCGGCGCACGCTGTCCGGGCCGAGATGCGCCATGCTGAGGTAGACACCGCCGTTGGGTGTCGTGCGTCCGGCGCGCATTTCCGCATGGATCGCGCGCGAGACGATGTCGCGCGTCGCGCGCTCGCCGCGCGCATCGTAGCGCTGCATGAAGCGCTCGCCGGAGCCGTCGAGCAGATGGCCGCCTGCACCCCGCAGCCCTTCTTCCAGCACGGTGCCCGTCATGCGCGTGTACGCACCGGCGAGCAGCCCGGTGGGATGGAACTGCACCATCTCCATGTCGCGCAGCGGCAGGCCCGCGCGCAGCGCCATGGCGAGGCCGTCGCAGCTCTTGTCGCCCGACGGCGTGTGGTAGCGGTACATCGTGGGACCGCCGCCGGTGGCGAGCAGCGTGCATTTCGCCTGCACGAGCAGCGGCTCTCCGCTGCGAAGGTCGACCATCAGCACGCCGGCGAGCTCGCCCGTGCGATCGTGCACGAATTCCAGCGCGCGATGCTCCTCGAGGCGCCGCATCCCGCGCTGCCACACCTGCTCGGCGAGCCGGTTGACGATCTCGATGCCGGTGAGGTCGCCCTTGTGCACCGTGCGGTCGAACGTCTGGCCCGCGAAGGCCTTCTGGTGGACGGTCCCGTCGGGGTTGCGATCGAAGAAGCAGCCGAGCTCGTTCTCGAGCTCATGGATGCGCTCGACGGCGCCGTTCACCAGCGTCCACGCGAGCTCCTGGTCGGGCAGCCAGGCGCCGCCTTCGATCGTGTCCATGAAGTGGCGCTCGACCGAGTCGCCGGCCGCCAGCGCGACGTTGTAGCCGCCCTGGACCATGCGCGTGCAGCCGCACTTGCCGAGCAATCCCTTCACCGCGATGGTGACGTCGAGGCCTGGTTCGGCGCGATGCGCGTGGAGCGCGGCGAACAGGCCCGCGCCGCCCGCGCCGAGGATCAGGATGTCCGTGCGCAGCTTCTGCAACTGCGCTCAGCGAACGCCCAGCGCCGCCAGCGCAGCGGCGCGACGCGCACGTGCCGCCCGCTGCACCGTGTCGTACACGCTGCTGCCATGGCTGTCCATCGCCACGCGCAGCGGACCGAAGTCGCGGATGCGGAACTGCCAGAGACTCTCGGGATTGAGATCGTCGAGATCGACGTCCTCGATGGCCTCGATCCACGTCGTCTCGAGTGCCGCCGTCCCGCCGATGACGGCAAGATATGCGCCGCCGAGCTCGGAGAACGCGGCCAGCGAATCGGGGCCCAGGCCACCCTTGCCGATGATGACGCGCACGCCCAGGTCGCGCATCAGGGGACGGGTGAAGCGCTCCATGCGCGCCGATGTGGTCGTGCCGATGCATACGGGCGCATAGCCGGCCGGATGCTCGGGGCACGGTTGCACGCGCCTGACGTTCGGCGCGGTGTGGATGACGGCGTGGCCGCGCAGATCGAGGCGCGTTGTGCGCCCGCGGTCGAACAGCGCAATGTGCGTCGCATCCCGGATGCCGAAGAGGCGGCCCTGCAGCGTCACCGTGTCGTCGACGCGGAGCGCGCGCACCTGGGCCGCGGTGACCGGCGGGGCGAGCTCGTGGTGCGCCATGGTGCAGGAATTATCGCACGGGCGTGCTACAGTCGCGTGCGCTGCTCACCCCGTTCCTCGCTGCACCTTTGCGTCTCTGCTCGCTGCTGGTTTGCCTGGCGGTCGGCCTGCCTGCGACCGTCTACGCCGACCCGAACGTCGATGCGCTCACGCCGAGCGTCGTGCGCGTGCGCGCGATCGCGGCCGACGGCGCGCTGCGGCTCGGCTCGGGCGTGGTCGTCGCGCCCGACCGCGTCGCGACCGCGTGCCATGTGACGCGCAACGCGGCGTCCATACAGATCGTGCGCGGCGCGGGCCGCTGGACCGCCGTATCGCAAACCGGCAGCGTCGCGCGGGACGTCTGCATACTGTCGACCGGTGACGTGCACCTCGACCTGCCGCCTGCCGCGCTGCGCGACTCGACGAACCTGCGCGCCGGCGAGCGCGTCTTCGCGGTGAGCTTCCAGGGCGCACGCCGATCGCCGCTCGTGAGCGAAGGCGCCGTCGAGGCGCTCTACGACTACGACGGCGCGGAAGTGATCCTCACGACGGCGACGTTCGACCACGGCTCGAGCGGCGGCGCGTTGCTCGACCAGGACGGCCGCGTGGTGGGCCTTCTCGCGTTCAAGAGCGCCACCGACGAGCGGCGCTTCGCCGTGCCGTCCGAGTGGATCGACGCCGCGGCGCGATCGGCGAAGGTCGAGTTCCCGCTGGATCCCGTTACATCGACGGTCGCCTTCTGGGAGCGCTCGCTGTTCAGTCGCCCGGCGTTTCTGGACATCGTGCCGCGCAGCACGCACGGTCCCTGACTTCGGTCGGCGTGCGGCGGCGCGGACCGCACGTCGGAACCGCGTCGAGCGTGTGGAACGCCTCCCAGGCCACGCCCTGCGGGTCGCGCACCCAGTGCTTGTCGGAGACCGCGTAGCAGCACCGTGCATTCGGCTCGGCCACCGCGCTTGCCGCATCCGCCTCGGCAAAGCGCGCGCTCATATCGGCGAGCTCCTCGTGCGAATCCGCCTGCAGCCCGAGATGATCGACGCCGCGATGGGCGTTCCAGCTCGAGATCGCGAAATTGACGCGCGGGTCGTCGAGCATCCATTTCGCGTAGTCGGTCTTCTGCACCGTCGGCTGGACGCCGAAGAGCCTCGAATAGAACCCGATGCTCGCCTTCAGGTCCGCGACGCTCAGATGCACGTGAAAGCGCTTCATGCTGCCCTCCTTCGGGACTTCTTCGCGACAGCGCGCGGCGCGCACTGCACCTCGCAGGCGCCGCCGCGGCTACAGCAGTTCTCGGTGAGGTAATCGACGAGCCCGTTCATCACCGCGTAGTTGGCGCGGTAGTAGATGAAACGGCTCTGCGGCTGCGCGATCGCCAGTCCCGCGTTCGCGAGCTCCTTCAGGTGAAAGGATGCTGTCGCAGCGGGCAAGCGGAGTCGCTCGGCAATCCGCCCTGCTGCGATGCCGGCGCTCCCCTGCTCCACCAGGAGCCGGAAGATGGCCAGCCGGCGCGCGTGCGCGAGCGCGGCGAGGCTTCGAACGGCGGTCGTCGCATCCATTGTTCCAATATACTGGAATTGTCGAATCGTGTCGAGTCGCCCGCCCCTGCCGGCGTACGACCGGTCGCTCACGCCGGCCTCGGGGCGATCGTCGCGACCGACAACGCGACTGCCGCAGTCACGCACCACACCACCACGACCAATGCCGACGCGCGCCACGCGACGAGCAGCGTGAAACCGATCGCCGCGATCGCGACATCGAGCGGCGTGCGTACGCCGGCGGTCCAGACCGGGTCGTAGAGCGCCGCGGCGAGCAGCCCGACGACCGCCGCGTTCACACCCGCGACCGCGCGAGCCGTGACCGGCGTATGGCCGATCGATCGCCAGAGCGGCAGCGCGCCGGCCACGAGCAGGAATCCCGGGAGAAAAATCGCCACGAGCGCAATGCTCGCACCCGGGAGCCCGCCTTGCGCGCCGGGAAGACGTGCGCCGAGATACGCGGAGAGCGTGAAGAGCGGCCCCGGCACCGCTTGCGCCGCGCCATAGCCCGCGAGAAAGTCGTCGCTGGAAACCCAGCCCGGCGTCACGATCGACTCGCGCAGCAGCGGCAGTACGACGTGCCCTCCGCCGAAGACGAGCGCGCCGGCGCGATAGAAAGCTTCGACAACGGACAGCAGGCCCGGCCACACGTGCGCGGCGATCGGCAATGCGAGCAAGAGCACGGCGAACGCGACGAGGAGCACCACCCCGAAGCCCACGCCATACGGCACATGCATGCCGGACCCTGGCGGTGGTGGCACGACGCTGCGACACACGAGCAAGCCGGCGATCGCGCCCGCCATGACGACCACGACCTGCGTCCATGGCTGCGCGACGGCAAGAATGACTGCAGCGGCCATCGCGGCGATGCTGGCACGGGGCGCGTCGGGGCAAAGCTGGCGGGCCATGCCGACGACGGCTTGCGCCACCACCGCCACCGCGACGAGCTTGAGGCCGTGCAACGCGGCCTGTCCGGTCGCACCCGCGAGATAAGGCAAGAGCGCGGCAAATGCAAACAGCAGGACGGCCGAGGGCAGCGTGAATGCCGCGAGGGCCGCGAGTGCGCCGAGGCAGCCCGCACGCAAAAGGCCGAGGCTGAAGCCCATCTGGCTGCTGGCCGGACCGGGGAGGAACTGGCACAACGCCAGCAGGCGGCCGAACTCCGCCTCGTCGATCCAGCGGCGGCGCTCGACGAATTCGCGCCGGAAATACCCGATGTGCGCGATGGGTCCGCCGAACGAGGTGAGGCCGAGCTTCAGGAACGCCGCGAACACCTCGCGCGCGCTCCCTCCGCGGGCCACCCGCGCGCGTTCGCTGCCGGAACGAACGGGCGAATCATCGTTCATCGCGTCGCTGCGTGCGCGCTACACGCACACGGCCGGCACCCGATGCCGATCGATCCAGTAACCCCACGCGACGAACAGCCAGCCGAGCAGGCCCGTCAGCGCCAGCGCGCGGGGGCTCGGCGGCGGCGGGCCGAACACCGCCGCGAGATACAGCACTGCGAGCGTCGCGATGAACGCGGCGATCAGCACGGTCCCGAGGCGATCGCGCGCGCGCGTGGCACGCACGTAGAGCCATGCGCCGCCGGCGAACAACGCGAATTCGACGACGAGCGTCGCGGGCAGCGAGTTCCACAGGCCCAGCCCCACCTTGGGCCCGCGCAGCCAGAGCGGGAGATCGGGTCGATGCGCGATCACGTCGAGCACCCAGTGCGAAACCACGAGCGCGGCGAGCCACATCGCGGTGCGCCCGTCCTTGCGCCAGCAGGTGTACACGATGCCGAACAACGCGGCCCAGCCGACGTCGGCTGCAAGGCTGTGCGAGTACGGATAGTGGACGAAATCGAGCGGCGTGACGCGCGTGATGCCGGGATCGATGCGCACCTGCTCGATGCCCGCGAGGGCGAAGAGCGGCCACAGCGCATCGGCGAATTGCGCGGCCAGCACGGTGGTGCCGAGCGAAGCCGCGGGCGCGACGCGCTTCGCGGCTAGGGCGAGGCCGAAATGGCCGAGGAACACGGGGGCTCCGCGCTCAGGGACCTAATAGCCGTACGCGACGCCGGTTTCCGTGATCAACGCGCTTGCCCTGCGCGCCGAATGGCACTGCATGTTCACCGCGACCGGATTCATGGTGATGTGCGTCGCCGCGAGCTCGACGTGCACGGCGAATGCCGTCGCGTCGCCGCCCAGGCCCTGCGGTCCCACGCCCAGCAGGTTCACGGCTTCGGTGAGATCCTTCTCGAGCTTCGCGCCTTCCGTGTCGTCGCACGCGGTTCCGAGCGCGCGCGTGGCGGCGCGCTTCGCGAGGTGCACGCACAGGTCCGCGGTGCCACCCACGCCCACGCCGACGATCGTGGGCGGGCACGTCTTGCCGCCGGCGTCGAGAACGCAGTCGATCACGAAACGCTTGATCGCGTCGACGCCCTCGGCGGGAACGGCCATGCGCAGCCACGAGTTGTTCTCGGAGCCCGAGCCCTTGGGGATCATGTCGATGCGCAGGCCCTCGAACGCGTCGCTGAAGTCGACGTGGATGTCCGGCATGCCGGGCCCGCACGAGGTGTGCTCGTTGTGCCGCGTGATCGGATGCACGACCGACGAGCGCAGCGGGTGCTCGCGCGTCGCGCGCGCGCAACCGGCGCGCACCGCCGCCTTCAACGCCACGCCGTCGACCGCGACCCCGCGGCCGATGGTCACGTTGTAGATGGGGAGCCCGGTGTCCTGGCAGAGCAGGTTGTCGGTCGCCTCGGCCACCGCGATGTTGCGCACCATCACGTCGAGCACCGATTGCGCGCTCGCGCTGGTCTCGCGCTTCGCGAGCTCGGCGAAGCCGCGCTTCACGTCGGGCGGCAGCATCTTGAGTGCGCGGATGTAGAGCTCGCGCGCGATGTCTTCGATGCGGTGCGGTTCGATGCGCAGCGTCATGGATTGAATGCCAGCAGGAGGCCGATGGCGAGCGTGAATCCCGCGGCCAGCGCGAGGGCCGACTTCTGCAGGTCGGCGCGCCAGCCGACGAATTCGACCAGCAGCAGCCGCACGCCACCCGCCAAGTGTGCGGCGAGCGCCACCACGATGGCAAGCTCGGTCATCCTGACCGGGGGCTGGCGCGTCCAGGCGAGGAAGCGGTCGAGCGCCGCAGGGTCGAGCGCCCGCGACAACGCCCAGAAGTGCAGCGGCAGGAACAGCGTGAGCGCGAGACCCGAGACGCGATGCACGACGAACGCCCAGTATGCGGGATGCCCGCGTGCGCGCATATCGTTCCTGCGCATCATGCGAGCACGGCAACCGCGCGCAGGCCGCCCGCGAGCAGGACCAGCGCGAACAGCACGAGCAGGATGTCCACCCCGCGGCCGCGCAATCCCGACCACTCGTCGAGAATGACCCGCAGGCCGAGCGGCGCGTGCACGGCAACCGCCACGACGAAGACGCCGTAGAACGCCGGCCAGAGGACGCTCGCGTGCGTGCGCGCGAGCATCGCGTCGGCGGTCAGCCCGCGGCGCGTCGCGTACACGATCGTCGCGAGGTGCACGAGCACGCACAGCGCGAGCACCGCGGCGCTGATGCGTTGCGCGAGCCAGCGCCAGGTCGAGGCCGCTGCAGGCGTCACAGCGCGCCCTTCAGCGCAGCACGCGCCACGAGGCGCTTGAGGCCGGCAATCGACGCCGTGGGCGACAAGTGCTTCGGGCAGCGCTCGGTGCACGACTGCTGCGTGTGGCAGGCGTGGCAGCCCGCATCGGTGGCGACGGCACGCAAGCGCTCGGCGTGAGCGCCGTCGCGCGTGTCGTTGACCAGTGTCCACGCGCGATTGAGCGCTGCCGGCCCGAGGTATTCGGGCTTCCAGCCGACCACGTCGCACGAGGCATAGCAGATGCCGCAGCCGATGCATTCGATCGCCGCGTCGATCGCCTTGCGCGCGGGCGTTGCCGGCGGCACCACCGCGAACGCGTCCCTGCGCGTCGCGGTGGGCACGAACGACCCGCGCGCTTCGGCCCATCGATCGAAAAAGCGCGTCATGTCGACGACAAGGTCGCGCACGATCGGCAGGTGCGCGAGCGGGGCGACTTCCAGGCGATCGCCCTGCGCCACCGCATCGACGTGCGTGCGGCAGGTCCAGCGCGCACGTCCGTTCACGGTCATGGCGCACGAGCCGCACATGCCGACGCGGCACGCGAAGCGATAGGCGAGGCTCGGGTCCACGTGGCGCTGCACGTGCGTGACCACGTCGAGCACGGTTTGCGCGGGCCGTCGCGGCACCGTGTATTCGCGGAACGTGCCGTCGGCGCCGCCGCGCCAGATGCGTACGGCGAGCGTGGGATCGTTGGTCAAGGTGGTGTGATGATACTGCCGTCCCTCACCCTGACCCCCTTCCCCTCCGGGGGAGGGAGTCCCGCTCGGGGAAGTATGACCCCTACGGCGTCTTGGGCCGCTTGTATTCGACTTCCTTCTGGAATGGCTTCCAGACCGTTTCGTAGCCGACGAAGCCCTTGGCGGTCGGCGCCTTCTGGCGCGTCACATAGTACGGCGTCTGACCGTCAGGAACCTTGGTGATGGGTTTCTGCTCGCTCATCGATCACTCCTGGTGAAGTCGAACCGGTCTCATGATCGACGGGTCGACGTCCGGCGCAGCACCGATCGCCCCGCCCGCCTTCATCTCGTCGTCGGTCGCGTCGCGCACGGTCATGATCTCCAGCCTGAAGACGATCTCCCTGCCGCAAAGCGGATTGTTGCCGTCGACCGTCAGCGTCTCGTCGTCCATCCGCGTCACGACGAAGCTGCGCGCCTGGCCCTTTTCGTTTTCCATCAGGATCGACATTCCGATCTGCCGATAGTCCTCGGGAACGTTCTCGAGGCGATCGGTGAAGACCAGCGACTCGTCTCTCGGCCCGAAGATGCGATTGCCGTCGATCGGCACTTCGATCACGTCGCCCGCGCATCTGCCCGTGAGCTCCTCGTGTACGGAAGGGGCCAGGATCTCGTTGTGTCCGTGAACGTAGCCCAGCGGGAACTCGACGCACGTGAGAACGTGCCCCGAATTGCGGTCGGTCACCTTGTACGTCAGCTCGACGAACTTGCCGTCCTGGATGGCTTCACGCATTTCGAATCGGTCAGAAGATGGACGCCGCGAAGATCCGGACTTCGCCCTCTTCATAGCCGAGGACGAGCCTGCCGAGCCATTCGCCCGGCTTCTTCGTGCTCCGTTGACGGTAGAGCACCGTCACATGCTCGCCGCGGCGAATGATGCCGAGATAGTCGGCGTCTTCGGAGAGGCTTCTCGCCAGCTCGCTGTTGGCGAACTGGTGATTCACCACGACCTGATTCATGGCGAGCGCCAGCGACCTGGCGAACTGCTGGACGAACTCCCCGTACTTGCCTTCGTTGGAATGCCTGAGGAGATCGCGCCATAGGGGATCGGCCATGGCGCGTATCTCGTCGTCGGTTTTTTCGACGATGTTCAAGCGGAGAGCTTCTGCGCCGGCGCCTGGCTGTCCGTCGTCACCTCGTCGTCCTCGACCAGGTGGTAGCAGGGCGCCCGCTCCAGGGTGTATTCGCCGGTTTCCGGATCGCGGCGCGAAACGGTCAGCACGTGCCAGTTCTCGTCGTCCACCTTCATCGCGTCGCCCCGGTAGTAGTAGCCCGGCCAGCGCGTCTCCTTGCGGAACAGCGTATGTTGCGTCACGCACTCCGCCGCGCGGTGACGGTGCTTGAGCTCCCACGCGCGCAGCAGCTCGTGCAGGTCCTTCGCGGCCACGCTCTCGAGATCCTCCTCCATGATCCTGAGCTTCTTCAGGCAGATGTTGAGGAGCTTCTCGTTGGTCATGTAACCGACGGTATAGCCGGCGCAATACTCGTCCATGAGCTTCTGCAGGCGGTCGAGTCCCTGCTGTGGATTGATGTAGTGCGGGTTGACGGTGCCCGCCACGACCGCATTGCGGTAGATCCTGTAGTGCTCCAGGGGCTTGTAGATCTCCTTGCGGCGGCGCTCGATCTGCGCAGCGGATACCACGATGCCTTCGCCCTTGCCGTCGTCGATGTACTTGCAGGCGGCCTTCGCCGCGAGACGGCCTTCGGTGAACGAGCCGGACGAGAACGCGTGCGGCGTGCCGCCGACCGCATCGCCCGCGCCGAACAGTCCCTCGACCGTCGTCATGCGGTTGTAGCCCCAGAAATAGTCGGGCGGCGAAACGTCCTCGGGACCCGAGCACCAGGCGCCCGAGCACGTCGCGTGCGAGCCCATGACGTAAGGCTCGGAGGTGGTGAGCTCGGGATTCTCGTTCTTGGGATCCACGTCGGTGGCGGCCCACAGGACCGCCTGCCCCACGGTCATGCCGAGGAAGTTTTCCCAGCCGACCTCCTCCAGGTGGGGATCCTGGAAGGCCTGCATCGTCACCATGTGAATGGGACCGCGGCCGGCAGCCACTTCCTGGATGATGCAATGGTTGCGCAGGCAGGTCGGGATCGGCCGGTGCGTCAGGTGCGACGCTTCCGGATCGAGGTACTCCTTGCCGACCATTTTCTGCAGGTCCGGGAACCACTTCGATTCGTACTCTTCGCCCAGCGCATTCTGCGTATACGTCTTGAGATGCAGGAAGTACGCGCCGACCGGCCCGTAGCCGTCCTTGAAGCGCGCGAGCACGATGCGGTTTTCCATCTGCGTCATCTTCGCGCCGGCGTTGATCATGAGCCCGTACGCCGACGCCGACGACCACGGCGCATACCACGTGCGGCCGGCGCCCTCGCCGGTCGAGCGCGGCTTGAAGATGTTGGAAGCGCCGCCCGCGCCGCAGATCACGGTCTTCGACTTGAAGACGTGATAGTTGCCCGTGCGCACGTTGAAGCCGACGGCACCGGCGACGCGGTTCGGCTTGCTCTCGTCCATCAGCAGGTGCGTGACGCAGATGCGGTTGAAGACCTTGTCGGCCGACTTCTTGGCGGCCTCCGCGACGATGGGCTTGTACGACTCGCCGTGGATCATGATCTGCCACCGTCCTTCACGCAGGTAGCGCCCGGTCTTCGGGTTGCGCATGATGGGCAGGCCCCACTCCTCGAACTGGTGCACGGTGGAGTCGACGTGACGCGCCATGTCGAACAGCAGGTCTTCGCGCACCAGCCCCATCAGGTCGATGCGCGCGTAGCGCACATGGTCCTCGGGATTGTTCTCGCCCCAGCGGGTGCCCATGTAGCAGTTGATGGCGTACAGGCCCTGCGCGACCGCGCCGGAGCGATCGATGTTCGCCTTCTCGGCGATGACGATCTTCTTGTCCTGGCCCCAGAACCGCGCTTCCCATGCGGCACCGGTGCCGCCCAGGCCGGCACCGACGACGAGGATGTCGATGCCGTCTTCGACGATCGTGTGGTAGGCCATCAGTAGTACACGCCTTTCTCGAGCTTGAGCCCGGCGTCCTTCAGCGTGCGCAGGCCGCCTTCGTCCAGCCGGATGTACTTCGGCTCGTTGTACAGGAGCTGGCCGTCGCGCTGTTCCTTGCTGGGCGCGGGAACCTCGGCGAGCTTGGGAATCGCCGTGCCCCACGGCTTCGTCGTGATGGGCGACAGGAAATTCTTCTCCGTGCCGTCGCGGAACTTGATCTTCCACGCGATGGTGCCCTTGCGCTCGTCGCGATCCACCCGAACGCTGTGGCCGAGCGGCGCGAAGTCGGCATAGCCGCGCACGTCGATCGCATGCTGGGGGCAGGCCTTCACGCAGGAGTAGCACTCCCAGCACATGTTCGGCTCGATGTTGTAGGCCCGCCGATAGGTCGGGTCGATGTGCATGATGTCCGAGGGACAGATGTCGACGCAGTGTCCGCATCCGTCGCAGCGCGTCATGTAGACGAAGGTAGGCATTTGAGCGATTCCTAATAGTGGCGCGGCGCCTCGCGCTTGATGCCGAGCCCCATGTCCATCGGCGCGTCGCGCAACAGCTCCATCGAGTGTCGTTTCTGCTGCTCCGGATCGTCGCGCGTCTGCGTCGGCAGGTTCTCGGCCGTGCCGTTCGCCCGGGAGACGCGCTTGTCGAAGGCGGCCGCGGGCTTGAAGAACATGTGCGCGAACTTCGACCACGGCACCCCGCCGAAGAGCACGATGGTCGCGAGGATGTAGAGCCAGAAGACGAGGCCCACGCCGCCGCCCATGGCGGCCCATATCACGCCGAGCGTCATGCTCGCGAGGAGCGACAGGACGAAGAGGTCGGCCTTCGCCAGGCGGAAGGGCGAGTGGCCTTCCGCCGCGACGTCCACGCGGATGAAGAACCAGAACCAGTAGCCGCCGACGAGTACCATCAGCGCGCCGATCCACCACAGCGCCGGCCAGATCGCAGGCGTGGAGGTCGTGTCGCTCGGGTAGCCGAACACCATGACCGCCGTGGCCAACACGTAGACCACGAACCCGTACATGCCCAGGAGGTGCGCCACCCGGCGCTTCGCGTTGCAGAACTCGCCCGACGCGAGCACGTCGACGACCGCGGTCTGCACGGCGATCGACGCCAGCTCGCCGCCGCCGAGCGCGCGGCCCTTGTCCTTCGACTTGCGCGCGTTGGCGAAGAAATACCTGGCGCTGCCCTTGTGCACGATGTCGAAGACCGTGCCGGCCACCACGGCGAGGGCCATCACCACCAGGAATCCCTGCAGGAAGCCGGCAGGCAGCGACGCGCCCGCGACGGCGAACGGATTGAGGCTCGGCATGGAATTCGTCCTCTGCGCCCAGGTGGCGCGGGTTATATCGTTATAGCCCGAATCTGCCATGCGCCCGCGAGGGATGCCAATCGAAGTCGTTTATCGGTCGATAAGCGAAGTCATACTGCGGCGCACAACGCCCTGCGGACGGGCTTAAACGGCGCCAAGCGTATGATTTTGGGATCACGCAGGCGAAGGCCGTCGTACCCATGCCCGACCGTCGACTCCAGGCCTTCCAGGCCGTCGCGAGGCACCGTTCCTTCACCCGGGCCGCCGAAGCCCTGTGCATGACCCAGCCGGCGGTCACCTTCCAGATCCGCCAGCTCGAGGAGCACTTCGATACACGCCTCTTCGACCGTGCCAACGGGCGCATCACGCTGACGCCGGCGGGCGTCGTGGCGCTGCAGTATGCCGAGCGCATCCTTGCGCTCTACGGCGAGCTCGACGAAAGAATGCGGGAGATGACCGGCGGGGAAGTGGGCGTGCTCATGATCGGGGCGAGCACCACGATCGCGGAGTTCCTGTTGCCGCGCATCGTGGGCGCGTTCAAGTCGCGTCATCCCGGGATCGTGCCGCAGCTGCTCGTGGCGAACTCGGAGGCCGTCCAGGCGCGCGTCGCGGAGCGCACGCTCGACGTGGGTTTCATCGAAGGCGATTCGCACGTTCGCACGCTCGTCACCGACGTGTGTTGCGAGGACGAGCTTCGGGTCGTGTGCGCGCCGTCGCATCCGCTCGCGGGCCGCAAGGCGCTGGCCGTGCACGCGCTGACCGAGCATCCGTACATCAGCCGCGAGCTGGGCTCGGGCACGCGTGAGGTCATCGATCGCCACCTCGAGAAATCGGGTCTCGCGCCCGACGCGCTGCAGATCATCATGGAGGCGAGCAGCCCCGAGGCGCTCAAGCGGCTCGTGGCAACGGGCCTCGGCTTCGCCATCATGTCGCGCGCCACCGCCGACAAGGAAGTGAGGCTCGGCGACCTCGTGCAGATCCCGCTCGACCCGCCGCTCATCCGGCACTTGTCGGTCGTGTACGCACGCGAGCGCATCCACTCCAGGGTCGTGAGCGAGTTCGTGCGCTTCGCCAAGGCCGCGCTCGCGGCGAATGCGAGCGACGACGGCGCCGGGCGCGCGGCGCCTGACACGCACCCCGGGCGTTTCGAGCGCGGGGCAGTGGGCCCCGCCGAGGCCCCCCGGCGGCTTACCGCGCCGAATGGCCGCTCAGCTTGACCTCGACTTTCTCGTGCGCCGCGAGTGACGCGTAGTACGCGCGCAGGATGTCGAGCACCTCGGGACGGCTGAATTCGGCCGGCACCTCGCCGCCCTCCGACAGCCACTTGCGCAGCTTCGTGCCCGACACCAGCAGCCGGTCGGCATCGTCGTGCGGGCACGTGCGCGCCGAGGCCATTGCGCCGCAGCGATAGCACCAGAACGTCCAGTCCATGCGCAACGGCTGAATCGCAAGCGCGCCGCGCGGGATCTCGTCGAAGATGCGATGCGCGTCGAACGGCCCGTAATAGCTGCCGACACCGGCATGATCACGGCCGACGATCAGGTACGCGCACCCGTAGTTCTGCCGGAACAGCGCGTGCAGCAGCGCCTCGCGCGGGCCGGCGTAGCGCATGTCGAGCGGATAGCCCGCCTGCAGGACCGTTCCCGCACGAAAATAGTGGTCGATCAGCGCAGCGATCGCGCGCGTGCGCACGCTGGCGGGAATGTCGCCGGGCTTGAGATTGCCGAGCAGCGAATGGACGAGCACCCCGTCGCACACCTCGATCGCGACCTTCACGAGGTACTCGTGCGACCGATGCATGGGATTGCGCGTCTGGAACGCGGCCACGCGCGACCAGCCGAGCCGCGTGAATTCGGCGCGCGTCTCCTCGGGCGTCTTGAACAGCGGCCCGTAGCGTGCCTCGAAGCCGCCGTCGCCGAGCACGCGCACCGGGCCCGCGAGGTTGACCTCGCCCTGCTGCATCACCATGCGCACGCCGGGATGATCCGCGTCCGTGGTCTTGAAGACCGCGCGGCATTCGTGCGCCTTGTCGATGCGGTATTTCTCGCTCACCGTCAGGACCGCGAGCAGCGAGTCCTCGTCGGGATCCACCAGCGCGACGTCCTCGCCGATCGCGATCGAGTCGGCGGTGACGGCATCGGTCGAGAGCGTGATCGGGATCGGCCAGAACGTTCCGTCCGGCGTGCGCATCCGGTCGCACACGCCGCGCCAGTCGGCGTAGCTCATGAAGCCCGCGAGCGGCGTGAATCCGCCGATGCCGAGCATCACCACGTCGCCCTTCTCGCGTGACGAGATGCGCAAGCGGCGAAGCGTTTCGGCGCGACGGACCTCCGCCGCGCGAGCTTCCTCGGACACCTGGAGCGGCCGCAGTTCGGCGCCACCGTGCGGCGGTACGAGTCCCGGCATCGCGATCACCCTTGCGCTAATATGGGGTGGTGAAGATATGCATCGTCTCGGACAGCCACGATCGCTCCGAGCCGCTCGCGCAGGCCGTGCGCGCGGGTGCAGCCGAGGGTGCAGCGGCGGTGATCCATTGCGGGGACGTGATCGGCACGCAGACGCTGCGCGCCGCGATGGCCGTCGGACTGCCGATGCACGTGATCCACGGCAACAACCTGGGCGATCCCGTGTCGCTCAGCCGGTGGGCGTACGAAAGCGACGGCCTTCTGCGCTACCACGGGGCGGACGGCCGGATCGAGTTGGCGGGGCGCCGCATTTTCATCGTGCACTATCCCGAGTACGGGCAGGCGATGGCCTGCACCGGCGACTGGGACCTGGTGTGTTGCGGTCATTCGCATGTTGCCGCGATCGAGCGCGTTGCGACCCTCCGGAATGGCACGACGTGGCTGGTGAATCCGGGCACGGTTGCCGGCCTCGCGGCGCCGGCGACGTGGATCCTCGGCGATCTCGACACCATGCGCTTCGAGATGAGAGGGCTGAGCCCCCCGGCGTCGGAGTGACTCCGCCCTGAACGACCCTGACCCCGATTCACGATAGCTCGAGCAGCTTCAGCCGCTGCACCTTGCCCGACGCACCCTTCGGCAGCTCGGCCACGAAGCGCAGGTAGCGCGGCGACTTGTAGCGCCCGAGCTCGCGCAGGCAATGCGCGCGCAGATCCTCCTCGCTGCAATATTCGCCGGGCTTCAGCACGACGCAGGCGAGGATCTCCTGGCCGTAGTCGGCATCGGGCACGCCCACCGCGGCGCATTCCAGCACCGCGGGATGTCGCAACAGCGCCTCGTCGACCTCGCGCGGGGCGATGTTCTCGCCGCCCTTGATGATCAGCTCCTTCAATCGGCCGGTGATGAAGTAGCAGCCTGCGGCGTCGCGATAACCGAGATCGCCGGTGGCGAGCCACCCTTGCGCGTCGATGGCGCGGGCGGTGAGGTCGGGCTGGCGGTAGTAGCCCATCATCACGTTGGGCCCGCGAAGCTGGATCTCGCCCGCCTCGCCGTCGTGCGCGAGCGTGCCGTCGCTGCGCACGACGCGCGCCTCGACGCCGAGCGGCATGCCCGGCGAGCCCAGCCTGCGACGCGCGGGATCGAGCGGATTGCTGAACGCGACCGAAGCCGTCTCCGTCAGTCCCATCGCTTCGATCACCGCGATGCCGAAGCGCTCCTCGAACGCGCGATGCTGCGCGGGCGGCAGCGGCGCCGACGCGGAGCGCGCGAAGCGCACTGTGGCGAAGGCCGCGCGCTGCGCCTCATCCGGCGGCGGCGCGTTCAGCAGGTAAGCGATGATCGTCGGCACGACGTTGATCCACGTCGGTCGATAGCGCTCGACCAGCGGCCACCATTGCGACACGCTGAAGCGATGCGGCATCACGATGCTGCCGCCGGACACGAGCGGCGACACCGTCGCGATGCACTGGCCGTTGACGTGGTACAGCGGCAGTGACGAGAGCACGCGATCGTCGCGCGTGAGTGCGAGCGATGCGCTGACGGCGCCCCCGGCGGCGAGCAGGTTGGCGTGCGAGAGGAGCACGCCCTTGGGCTGCCCCGTCGTGCCGGAGGTGTACATCAACAACGCGGCGTCGGCGGGCGCGATATCCGGCAGCACGACATCGTCGGCGACCGCAACGTCGAGCCCGTCCACGCCGCACGCTTCGACGGCGAATCGCCCGCCGTTGCGGGCGGCAATCGCGCGCAGCCGCTCGGCGTATTCCTCCGCGGCGAACACCACGCGCGTGCCCGAATGGACCAGCGCGTATTCGAGGTAACGATCCTGCGCGAGCAGGTTCTGCGGCGCGACCACGCGGCCCGCGTACATGACGCCGAGGAACAGCGACGCCGCGCTCACGCCATTGGGCAGCATGAAAGCCACGGGCTCGCCCGCGGGTACGCCGTGACGGTCGAGCAACGCTGCGATCGCGCGCGCCGTCTGGCGCAGCTCGCCGTAGCGCACCACGCGATCCGGCTCCGGGGCGAGGAGGAAGGGCGCCTGGGGGTACGCCGCAGCGTGGGCGTCGATGAGTTGCCGGAGCGTCTCTGCCACGTGCGTCAGATGTGGAATTTGCGGCGATACGCGCCGAAGAGCTCGTCGTCGCTCGGCTCGTGCACGCGCTCGGGCGGCAGCGGATACACCACGCGGGCGATGTTCAGGAAGTGGCGGTAGTTGAGGTTGTCCGAGATGCTGTTGCGCCCCCAGGTGCCGCAGCCCATCGACAGCGAGAACGGCAGCGCGTTGTCGAAGCTGCCGCCGGTGGCGAAGCAATGCGCCTGGTTGACGATGACGCGACATACCGGCAGCTCGAGACCGAGCTCGCGCGCGCGCTCGGGACGGTGGGTGTGCAGCCCGATCGAATGCCCGGCGCCCTGGTAGTCGAGGATGCGGGCCGCGAGCGCCTTGGCCGCCGCGAAATCGGTCGCCGTGTAGAACGTCAGAACCGGCGACAGCTTCTCGCCTGAAAACGGATGCTCGGGCCCGACACCGCGCTCCTCGACGACGAGGAAGCGCGCCTCGCGCAGCGCCGGCCGGGCAAGGCCTGCGCGCGCCGCGATCGTCGGCGCATCCTGCGCGATGAACGGCGCGGCGAGCGTGCCGTCGTGGAACATCGCCGCCTGCAGCCGCGCGCTCTCGCCGGCGTCGAGCAGCACGCCGCCTTGCGCCGCGAGCGCCCGCACCAGCGCATCGCGGTTCGGCGCCAGGGCGAT
>DASXAF010000024.1:0-34945 GCA_036406955.1 Casimicrobiaceae bacterium | reverse complement strand
TTGGATCGACGTCGAAGGTGGCCTGCTCGTACTCTACCGTCAATTTGCCGTTCTCGACCGCATAGCGATACTTGCCGTCGATGGCGAACGGCTTCATCTTTTCGTCCGCACCAATGAAGTCGGCATACCCGACCTGGCTCTCGGTGACTACGAGCGCATCACGCTCCATCCACATGCGCACCAGGAAAAACGCGCCCTGCATCGGGTCCGGCTGCGTATTCGTCGACGAGATGAAACGCGAAAAGCCGATCAACTCGCCCGTGCTCGCCCGCTCCGTCATTTCGTAGCGAAGCACGCGCACCGTGTTCAGCGTGCCTTCCGCGAGCAGCCGCGAACCGTTCTTGTCGACGGCGTAGCGCGTTCCGCGAGCGAGCGTCGTCATGTCGAACGAGAAGCCACGGTCCGTCCGACCGAGACCGCTGAACACGACGTCTTCCTCGTACGCGGACGTCATGCGCGACCCGTCCGTGGTTGTCTCGATGGGTGCCGCCACGACGGCCTTGCCGATCACGTGCTTCGACACGAAGTCGAGTACTGGCTTGTGAGCGTTCTTCATTGCGCACCTCCGTTCATTCGAGCGCGATGGGGTGGCGAATCGGGCGATCGCCGCAGCGCGGACAGGACGATCGTCAGGAGACGAGGGACAGCGAGCGAACATCGTCATGGTAGGACCGAACGCACCCTCAGTCAACGACGTGCCACGGCCCGACAACGATCGGCCCACGTCTTTGTCGAAGCGCTTCGCTGGAGCCGCACGCGGACCGCCGCTGACTGGTCGATTGCAGAACGCCAGTCAACGTGGACGCAACACCATTGGGCAATCGCTCACCGTGGATCGCCGTAGCTCGGACGTCATGCCTCTGCCTCGACGAGCTGCGTTGTTCCGAGACGTGGCGCGCCCCGCTGCTCGCCGTTAGAATCGTGACCACGACGCGCAAGCGCGCTCGATGGGTATGCGACCGGTCCCGTGCGCCCGAAATCGATAGCGGGTCGTTGCCATGACTATTGAACCCTGCGAAACGCGACTCGACATCCCGCCGGAATGGACCGATCGGAACGGCCACATGAACGTGGCGTATTACGTGGTCGCGTTCGATCGTGCGACGGACACGCTTTACGACGCGCTCGGAATCGGCTGGAGCTATCTCGACCGCACAGCGAGGTCGATGTTCACCCTTGCCATGAATGTCGACTATCTGGGCGAAGTTTTCGCCGGCGACAGCGTGCGCATCGTCAGCCGGCTGATCGATTGCGATCACAAGCGGATCCACTACTTTCACGAGATGCACCACGCAACGAAGCCGTATCTCGTCGCGACGAACGAGCTGGTCTCGATGCACGTCAACATGGCGACTCGGCGTAGCGAGCCGTTTACGCCCGACGCCCAGGCGCTGCTCGCTGAGGTCAAGGCCGCGCACGCGGCGCTGCCGCTCTCGCCGCGGGTGGGGCGCAAGCTCGGCATCCGCGCCGATCGATAACGGATAGTCCGCGGCTGAGCCTGTCGCGCCCGCAATCTACGCTGACGTCGCCGCCTGTAAAAACGACGTGGCTCGCGTTATGGGACCCGAGCAAGCCGTATAAACGTCGCCCTGCTTCCACCGACATTGCTCGTCGAGCCTCAACGCATCGGCGCCTGCACCGCCGATGTCGAAGCGCACCAACTCTTTGCCCCCGCTTCGCGCCTTGCCGGAGGCCCCTGATCCCGTGTTTGTTTACAATTTGGTAGACAAAGTTGTTGGTACATGCAATACTGTTCGGGCGCCACCGCCGGTAATAGCGATGCCTTCCACCCCACCCGCCAAGCGCCCTGCCGCTCGCAAATCTGCCAAGGCAATGGACAGGTTGGCGCCGAAGGCGAGGCGCCGCAGCCCGCCCAATCTCTTCGAATCGCTTCGCATGCGGATCGTGGATCGCACTATCCCGCCGGGCGCGAAGCTACTCGAGAACGACCTCGCGGCTGAGTTCCGGGTTTCGCGCGGGCGCGTTCGCGAGGCGCTCTTTGCGTTGGAGCGACACGGGCTCATTCATCGAATCCCCAACCGCGGTGCGGTCGTCGCGCGGCTGGAGCTGTCATCCGTTTTCGATCTCTACGATGTCCGCGAAGTGCTCGAAGGTCTGTGCGTTCGACTCGCCACGCAGAACGTTCCCAAGGAATCGTGGCAGGACCTCGTCGAACTCTTCGAGGGCCCGATGGGCGAGTACGTCGAGAAGCGCGACTTCGATTCTTTCCTGGCGGGGTACAGCCTGTTCCGCAAGCGCGCCCTCGAGGCGGCCGACAATGCCGTGCTGTTCGGCATGCTGGACATGATCTACGACCAGACCCAGGCGATCATCCGCCGTCTCATCGTGCTGCCCGATCGCGCCAGCCAGGGCTTGAAGGAGCACCGCGCGGTCCTAGCGGCGATGCGCCGCGGCGACGCGGAGGAGGCGGAGCGGCTGCGACGCGCGAACATGCGCAGCGCACGCGAATCGTTCAAGCGGTTCCAGAGCTTCGTCCTGTGAGCACGGCCGGACTCGCACCGCCCAACGCATCGTCACGCAACGCCATGGCGCGGGCGCGTGGGCCGCTGGCCGGTTGTCGCGTGCTCGAGCTGGGCTCCACGGTGGCCGGCCCTTTCTGCGGACGGATGCTCGCGGACTTCGGCGCTCACGTGGTCAAGGTCGAGCCCGCCGAAGGCGATCCCGTTCGCACGATGGGCAAGCGATTCGCGGGCAAGTCGCTGTACGCCAGCAGCATCTTCCGCAACAAGTCGCTCATCTGCGTGGACCTCCGCGCGCCCGAGGGCCAGGAGATCGTGCGCGCGCTCGCCGCGCGCAGCGACGTCGTCGTGGAGAACTTCCGCCCCGGCGGCCTCGAGAAATGGGGGCTCGGCTACGACCGCCTTGTGACGCTCAACCCGAGGCTGATCATGGTGCGCATCAGCGGCTTCGGCCAGACCGGCCCCTACAGCGACCGTCCCGGCTACGGCGTGATCAGCGAGGCCATGAGTGGCATCCGCCATGTGACGGGTGACCCCGATCGGCCACCCGCGCGCGTCGCGGTCTCAATGACCGACTACATCACCGGCCTCTACGCGGCGTTCGGCGCCGTGACGGCGCTGCTCGAGCGGCAGCGCACCGGCCGCGGCCAAGTGATCGACGCGGCGCTGTACGAATGCGCGTTCAGCTTCATGGAGCCGTGGATCGCCGCGTACGAAAAGCTCGGGCACGTCGCGCATCGCATGGGCTCGCGGCTACCGGACAGCACACCCAACAATCTCTATCCGAGCGGCGACGGACAGTTCATCCACATCACGGCCATGAGCGATGCGATCTTCCGGCGGCTCGCCGCTGCGATGAACCAGCCGCAGATCGCCACGGATCCGCGCTTCGACACCGCCACGCGCCGTTCCGTGCATCACGAAGCGATCGACGCGATCATCGCCGCGTGGACCGCGCAGCATGCGCTGCCCGCGCTGGAGGCAACGCTCGAGCGTCATGGCGTGCCTGCGATGCGTATCTTCACCATGGAAGACATCTTCCGCGATCCGCATTACCGCGCGCGGCAATCGATCGTGACGACACCGGACGACGAGCTCGGCACTGTCACGATGGCGGCGGTGGTTCCGCGCCTGTCGGAGACACCGGGGACCATCGTGCACAGCGGGCGCCGCATCGGACAGGACACGCGAACCATCCTGCGCGAACTGCTCGACTTCGACGACGCCCGCATCGACGCGCTCGCAGCGGCGCAGGTGATCCAGTGCGATCCATACGCGGATCACTCCGATGTGAGCGAGCCCGCCGAGTACGATGAGCCCGGCGTGGGCTAGCAGGGGATCGCGTGCCCAAGTCACCGACGAGCCCTGAGCGTCGCCCCGCGCGCGACGACACCGCGAGCCGCTCAGCATCCCCGTTCGACCCGCTGCTGCGCGACTACGACGAGCGCCTGGCGCGCGCGCTCGCGATGGGCGGCACGGAGAAGCTCGAGCGGCGCAAGGCCGCGGGCCTGCTGAATGCGCGCGAGCGCATCGCCTACCTGTGCGACGCCGGATCGTTCATCGAGACCGGCCTGTTCGGCACGTCGGCGTCCAATCCTGCCGATCGGGACCGCAGCCCCGCGGACGGCAAGGTTACCGGCTTCGGCCGCATCGACGGCCGCGAATCCGCGATCGCGGCCAATGACTTTACCGTGATGGGCGCGTCCTCGAGCTCGACCAACGGCCGCAAGCTCGGGCATCTGAAGCGCGTCGCGAGCGAGCGTGGGCTGCCGATGGTGTTCCTCGGGGAATCGTCCGGCGCGCGGATGCCCGATCACATGGGCGCGCGCGGCATGGGCACGCTGCTCGGCAACGATCCGATCCAGTACCAGCGCTTGCGGGAGACGCCGTGGGCGGCGGCGACGCTCGGCCTTTCGTACGGATCCTCGTCCTGGTATTCGGTCCTGGCGGACTTCAACGTGATGCGCAAGGGCGCGGTGCTCGCGGTGTCGAGCTCATTGCTCGCCTCGCTCGCGATCAAGGAGGAGGTCGATCCCGAGGAGCTCGGCGGGTGGCGGTTGCACGCCGAAGTGACCGGCTTCGCCGACATGGTGGTCGACACCGATGAAGAGGCGCTCGACGCGATCAAGGCGTTCCTGGGCTACCTGCCCGCGCATCACAACGAGCCGCCGCCGGTGCGGTCCGTTCCCGCGCAATCGGGCGCCGACATGCCGCGCGTCGTGGACATCCTCCCCCGAGGACGCACGCAGGTCTACGACATGCGCAAGGTGCTGCGCGCGGTGGTCGACGCCGACAGCTTCTTCGAGCTCAAGGCGCGCTTCGGCAAGGTGGCCGTGACGGCCCTCGCGCGGCTCGACGGCAGAACGGTCGGCATCATCGCCAACAACCCGCTCTTCAAGGGCGGCGCGCTCGACACCGACGCGTGCGAGAAGATCACGAGCTTCATCGTGCTGTGCGATTCGTTCAACGTGCCGCTCGTCATGTTCGTCGACACGCCGGGATTCGTGATCGGCACCGAGGCCGAGCGCCGCCGCGCGCCCGGGAAGATCATGAACTGGATGAATGCGCTCCAGCTCGTGAGCGTGCCGAAGATCTCGATCATCGTGCGCAAGACCTACGGTCAGGCGTACCTGAACATGGGCGGCGGGCGCAACAGCGACGAGGTCGCCGCCTGGCCGACCGCCGAGATCAGCTTCATGGACCCGCAGTTCGGCGTGCGCGTGGTGCATGGAGCGGAGCCGGGACAAGCGGACTTCGACACGCACCTCGCGCAGATGGACCGCGACAGCGAGCCCTGGGACGCCGCTTCGGTGTTCGCCGTGCAGGCGGTCATCCGACCGCACGAGACGCGCGACTACCTCATCCGCACGCTCGACGTGCATCGCATGCGCATCACCGGCGGCGTGGGGCGGCATCTGATGCGGGCCTGGCCGACGAGCTACTGAGCGCGCGCCCGTGTTCAAGAAAGTGCTCGTGGCCAATCGCGGGGCTGTCGCGTCCCGCGTGCTCCGCGCACTTGCGAGCGCCGGCGTCCCGTCGGTCGCGGTCTATTCGGACGCCGATGCCAACGCGCCCTATCTCGCGATGGCGGGTGAGACGTTCCATCTGGGCGGGGCGGCGCCACTCGACAGCTATCTCAATCAGGACGCGCTGCTCGACGTGCTCGCCCGCAGCGGCGCCGACGCCGTGCATCCGGGCTACGGCTTCCTCTCCGAGAACGCGTCCTTCGCGTCGGAAGTCGAAGCGCGCGGCGCGCGCTTCATCGGGCCGTCGCCGCGCTGGATCGACGTCATGGGACACAAGACGCGTGCGCGCGCGCTCGCGGCACGCAGCGGATTGGCAGTGGGTGCCGGGTCGGACGTGATCCACGACGTGGCAGCGGCGCGGCGGTGTGCAGCAGCCATAGGCTATCCGGTGCTGGTCAAGCCGGCGGCCGGGGGCGGCGGCATCGGCATGATCGCCGTGCATGCGCCCGAAGCGCTCGCCGAGGCCGTGGAGCGCGCGGCGGCGATCGGTCATCGAGGCTTCGCGAACGGCGACGTGTATCTCGAGCGGCTGGTGGAGCGCCCGCGGCACATCGAGTTCCAGGTGCTCGGCGATCGCGAAGGACACGTGAGGAACCTGTTCGAGCGCGACTGCTCGGTCCAGCGCCGGCATCAAAAAATCGTCGAGGAGGCGCCGGCACCGGGTCTTTTGCGCGCAAGTGCGATCGCACAGGCGGAGCACGTCGCGCAGACCCTGGACCGCCTCGGCTACGACAACATCGGAACGGTGGAGATGCTGATGGACGCGCGCGGCCAGTTCACCTTCCTCGAGATGAACACCCGCCTGCAGGTCGAGCACGGCGTGACCGAGGCAGTCACCGGCGTGGACCTCGTCGTCGCGCAGATTCGCGCCGCGGCCGGCGAATCGCTCGCCTCGATCCTGCCATCGGCCGTGACGCTCGAGGGCCACGCGATCGAGGCGCGTGTCTACGCGGAGGACCCCGGGCGCTTCCTGCCCTCGCCCGGTCCGCTGAACGTTTTCAGGCCGCCCTTGCACACGGGCGTGCGAGTCGAGACCGGATATGCGGAAGGACAGGTCGTCACGCCGCACTACGACCCGCTCCTCGCCAAGCTGATCGTCCACGCGCCAACGCGCGACCGCGCGATCGAGTCGATGTGCGATGCGCTCGACGCGTTCGCCATCGAAGGGGTGCGGCACAATATCCCCGCGCTGCGGCGCATCGTCGCGTCCCACGAATTCCGGGCGGGCAGCGTCCACACGGGATTGGTCGCCGAAGTGCTGGCACGAAATCCCTGATCACTCCAGAGGATCGACGGAAGTGGCCATTCGCGAAGTCAAGTCGGAAGTCACCGGCGCAGTGTGGAAGATCGTGACGACGGTCGGTCAGAAGCTCGAGCCGGGCGACACGGTCATGATCGTCGAGTCGATGAAAATGGAGATCCCTGTCATCGCGGAAGACGGCGGGACGGTCAAGGCATTCCTGGTCGCGGAAGGAACTGCGGTGACCGAAGGACAGGCGGTCGCGACCCTGGAATCCTGATCGCCGGACATCACAAGCGGATCGCGCATGAGTACAGGCAACGTCGACAAGCCGCAGGACGCGACCGACTGGTCGGCCGAGATCGGCGAGCTCGAGATGCGTCGCGCGAAAGCGCAGGCGCTCGGCGGCGCGGACGCCGTCGCGCGTCATCACGCGCAGGGCCGCCTGACGATCCGCGAGCGCATCGCGGGCCTCGTCGACGCCAATTCGTTCCAGGAAGTCGGCACGCTCAGCGGCGAGGGTCGCTACGACGACGCCCGGCTGACCGGGCTCATGCCCGCGCCCTATGTCATGGGACTCGCGCGCGTCGACGGCCGTCCGATCGCGGTGGGCGGCGAGGACTTCACCGTGCGCGGCGGCACGAGCTGGGGCGGCGACCGCCGCAAGGGCGGGCAAGGCGGGTTCATCGAGGACCTCGCGAGCCACTATCGCATTCCGCTGGTGAACCTCATCGACGGCGCCGGCGGAAGCGTGACGTCGATTCGGCGCCGCGGTCATGCCGTGTTCCCGGGGGTGCATGGATTCGAGCGCTCAGTCGAGCTCCTCGGCATCGTGCCGGTCGTGTCGGCCGTGATGGGAGCCGCGGCCGGCGGGCCCGCGGGACGCGCGATCCTGTCGCACTGGACGGTCATGGTGCAGGGGACCGCGCAGGTATTCGCGGCGGGGCCGCCGGTGGTCCAGCGCTCGCTGGGCCAGTCGATCACCAAGGAAGAGCTGGGCGGCGCGCACCTGGCCGTCGACAGCGCGGGGACGATCGACAACGTCGCTCGCGACGAGCGCGAATGCTTCGCCATGATTCGCCGCTTTCTCGGCTACCTGCCGCAGAACGTCTGGGAGTTGCCGCCGCGCGGCGATACCGGCGATGCGCCGGGGCGGCGCGAGGAGGAGCTGGTGCGCATCGTGCCGCGCGACCGCCGCAAGCCCTACGACATGCGCCGGCTCATGCGACTCGTATTCGACCGCGACTCGCTGTTCGAGATCCAGCCGACCTACGGCAAGGCAGTCATCACCGCGCTGGGCCGCATGAATGGCCATGTCGTTGGGGTGGTCGCCAACAATCCGATGGTCTACGGCGGCGCAGTCGATGTGAGAGCCGCGCGCAAGCAGACGCATTTCATCGAGCTCTGCGACTGCTTCCACATCCCGCTCGTTTTCCTGGTCGACGTGCCCGGCTTCATGGTGGGCAGGGACGCCGAGGCCGCCGCCACGTTGCGCGAGGGCATGCGCAGCGTGTACGTGGCGCTCCAGGCCAGCGTGCCGATGTACACGGTCGTGATCCGCAAATGCTATGGCATGGCCGGCATGGGCGCCACGGACAAGAACGGTCTGGACTTCAAGATCGCGTGGCCTTCCGCCGAATGGGGATCGCTTCCGATCGAAGGCGGCGTCGCGGCGGCGTTTCGCCGCGAGATCGAAGGCGCAATCGATCCGAAGACGCGCGAGGCCGAGCTCGAGGCGGAGCTGCGCGCGCTCGCGTCACCATTCCGCACCGCGGAGGCATTCGGCGTGGAGGACATCATCGATCCGCGCGACACGCGTGCCTATCTCGGCCGCTTCATCGATGCCGCACAGGGAAAGCTTCGCACCACGCTCGGCCCCAAGGCGAAGTACGGTGTGCGCCCATGAGCTTTTCCATCCGCATTGAACACCTCGTCCGCGCTCCGTGGACGAGCGTGACCGGATCCGACCCATGATCGACGCCAGCAAGACGCTCGCCGAACTCGACATCGGCGGCGCGACGTATCACTACTACAGCTTGCCGCTCGCCGAGCGGCTGGGGCTCACCGGGATCTCGCGCCTGCCGTTCGCGCTCAAGGCGGTGCTCGAGAACCTGCTGCGGCAACAGGCCGAGGGCCGATCGGACGGCACCGACGTCGAGGCGGTCGCGCGCTGGACCAAGACGCGCAGTTCGACCGAGGAGATCGCGTTCCGGCCGACGCGCATGATCATTCCCGACTCGTCGGGCATTCCGCTCTTCGGCGACCTCGCGGCCATGCGCGACGCGATGACGCGCCTCGGCGGCGATCCGCGCAGCATCGACCCGACGATCCCCATCGACTTCATCGTCGACCATTCGGTTATGGTCGACGTCAATGCCGCCCCCGACGCAGCGCAACGCAACATGGCGCTCGAGTTCGAGCGCAACAGGGAGCGCTACCTTTTCCTGCGCTGGGTCGCGCAGGCCTTCGACAACCTGCGCGTGTTCCCGCCGGGCGCGGGCATCTGTCACCAGATCAACCTCGAGCACCTCGCGCGCGTGGTATGGACGCACGAGCAGGACGGCCGAACGCTCGCTTTCCCCGATTCGCTCGTCGGCATGGACAGCCATACGCCGATGGTGAACAGCCTGGGCATCATCGGCTGGGGCGTGGGCGGCCTCGAAGGCGGCGCAGCCGCACTCGGCGAGCCGGTCTCGCTGCTCGTGCCCGAGGTGGTGGGATGTCGCCTGTCCGGACGTCTCGGCGCGGGCGTCACCGCCACCGACGTCGTGCTGACGATAACGCAGGCGCTACGCAAGCTGAAGCTCGCCGGCAAGGTGGTCGAGTTCTTCGGACCCGGGGTTGCCGCATTGTCGCTTCCGGATCGCGCGACCATCGCCAACATGAGCCCGGAAACGGGCGCGACGATGGGTTTCTTCGCGATCGACGAGGAGACGCTGCGCTTCCTGCGCCTCACGGGCCGCGGGTCGCAGCAGATTGCCCTGGTAGAGGCCTACGCCAAAGCGCAGGGGCTGTGGCGCGACGCCGCGCTGCGGGACAACGATTACACGAGCCTCGTCGATATCGACCTTGCGAGCGTCGCGGCGAGCGTCGCGGGTCCGCGCCGCCCGAACGAGCGCGTGTCGCTCGCGCAGGCACCGGCCGCGTTCGCGGCGGCATTCCCCCCGCGCACGACGACGGGCGACCCCGGCGCGCCGGTCACCGATGGTGACGTCGTCATCGCGGCGATCACGAGCTGCACGAATACGTCCAATCCCGCGGTGATGATCGGCGCCGGCCTTCTCGCGCGCAACGCCGTGCGACGCGGGCTTGCGCGCAAGCCCTGGGTCAAGACCTCGCTCGCGCCTGGATCGCTCGTGGTCGCCGACTATCTCGCGGCGAGCGGCCTGCAGCAGTCGCTCGATGCGCTCGGCTTCAACCTGATCGGCTTCGGTTGCACGACCTGCATGGGCAACTCCGGTCCCATCGCACCGGCCATTGCCGAGGCCATCGAAAGAGACGACGTGACCGCAGTCGCTGTGCTCTCGGGCAATCGCAACTTCGAAGGCCGCATCCATCCGAGCGCACGCGCGAACTTCCTCGCGTCTCCGCCGCTGGTGGTGGCCTACGCGCTCGCGGGCTCGATCCGCACGGATCTCACCGCCGAGCCGCTCGGCACGGACGCGTCGGGCGCGCCGGTTTACCTGCGCGATATCTGGCCCGACGATGCCGAGGTTCGCGAGCTCATCGATCGCCTGCTGACGCCGCGCCTCTACCTCGATCGCTACGCGACGGTCCTCGAAGGGCCGCTTGAATGGCGCGCGATGAAGGCCACCGCGCACAGCGCGTTCCGCTGGGACGAGCGCAGCACGTTCATCCGCCGGCCGCCGTTCTTCGACGACGTGGGCCCGCAGCCCGAGCCCATGCAGGACATCCATGGCGCGCGCGTGCTCGGCATGTTCGGCGACATGCTCACCACCGACCACATCTCGCCGATCGGCGCGATCACGCGAGGCACGCCGGCAGCCGCCTACCTCGCCTCGCTCGGAATCGCGCCCGGGGATTTCGTCAACTATGCGGCGCGCAGACTGAATCACGACGTGATGATCCGCGGCACCTTCGGCAACATCCGGCTGCGCAACGAGCTCACGCCGGAGCGCGAAGGCAGCTGGACGCGGCATTTCCCGGATGGGGCAACGATGTCCATCCCGGACGCCGCGGAACGCTATCGAGCCGAGCGCGTTCCGCTCGTGATCGTCGGCGGTCAAGAGTATGGCGCCGGGTCGTCGCGCGATTGGGCAGCGAAGGGCAGCCGCCTCCTGGGCGTGCGCGCCGTCCTCGCCGAATCGTTCGAGCGCATCCACCGCTCCAACCTGCTCGGCATGGGCGTGCTGCCGCTCGAATTCCCGGCGGGCGTCACGCGCAAGTCGCTGGAGCTCAGGGGCAGCGAGACGTTCGACATCGCCGGCATCGAGACCATGAGCGGACCGCGGCAAGCGCTGCGCTGCACGATCACGGGCCACGATGGCCGCACCCGGACGTTGTCGCTGCTCGCGCGCCTCGACACGAAGCTCGAGCTCGGCTACTACCGCCAGGGCGGCATCCTGAATCACGTGCTGCGCGGCCGGCTCGCGCGCGGCGCGCAGCGATCCGCGTCGCGCAGTGCAAGCGCGTCGCGATGACCTCACAGGGACTTCCAGCATGACTCGACGCACCACGCAACTGCGCGAGCTCCTCGCCGCCGGCGGACCCGGCATCGTGCCCGGCGCGACCGACTGCTTCACGGCCCGCTGGATCGAGGAAGCAGGCTTCCCGGTCGTGTACGTCACCGGTGGGGGCACCGCCAACACGTACCTGGGCGGACCCGATATCGGCCTCGTCACGCAAAACGAGCTGGCAGGACAGGTCGAGCGCATCGCCGATGCCGTGTCGGTGCCCGTCATCGCAGACTGCGACACGGGATTCGGCGGCGTCGCCAACGTGAAGCGCACCATCCGTATGTACGAGCGCGCCGGGGCGGCCGGGCTCCACATCGAGGATCAGGTCTTTCCCAAGCGCTGCGGGCATTTCGAAGGCAAGTCCGTCGTGCCCACCGAGGAGATGCTCTTCCGCCTGCAGGCCGCGCTCGACGCCCGCACGGATCCGGATTTCCTCATCATCGCGCGCACCGACGCGCGCGCGCCCGAGGGCTTCGATGCGGCGCTCGAGCGCGCACGCGCATACCTCGAGATCGGCGCCGACGCGATCTTCGTCGAGCAGCCGCGCAGCCTGGAAGAGCTGCGCCGCATCGGCGAGGCGTTTTGCGGCACGCCGCTCGTCGCCAACATGGTCGAGCGCAGCAAGACGCCGCTATTGCCCGAGCGCGAGCTCCTCGCCATGGGCTTCAACATCATCCTGTACGCCAACGCCGCGCTGTACCTCGGCTCGTATGCGATCCGCCAGGGGCTGGCCGTGCTGCGCAGGGAGGGCACGACGCAGAGCCTGCTCGATCGCATGACCACGTTCGAGGAGCGCCAGGCCTTGATCGGGCTCGACCGTGCCGACGCGTACGAGCGCGACATCGTCGCCCGCGTGCGCGCGCGTGGGGCCGCCACGCGCTGAGCGATACGTCCGGCAGGCGCGAGCGCCCATGCCCATGGTCGACGTCGACGGTGCGCGCCTGTGGTACGAGGCGCACGGCAGCGGCGCACCCGTCGTGCAGATCCACGGGGGCGGCCTCGGGCATGCCAACTTCGCGCTCGCGACGCCGCACCTCGCGCGCGACTTCCGCGTCATCGATTACGACAGCGGGGCTACGGCCAGTCGGATCGGCCACGCCAGCGCTACGACTTCGACGTATGGGGCGACGACGTGGCGCGGCTGCTCGACGGCCTCGGCCTCGAGCGCGCGCACATCCACGGCACCTCGCTCGGCGGCATGGTGGCGCTCGCGTTCGCGGCGCGCTATCCCGCGCGAGTCGACCGCCTCGTCGTCAATTGCACGGTGGCCAGGTTCGATTTCGCCGGCCGCCTGCACTATGAGATCGCGATCGACCTCATCGAACGCCTCGGCGTCGACAATCGCACCCACGCCGGTTTCGTCGCGCTGCGCGCGCTGGCGCCCGTCTACCTGGACGGCCCCGGCGGTGAAGCGGCCATCGAGCGCATCCGCGCCGCGCTGGCAGCGAGCACCTCGCCGCACGTCTACCTCGCGGCGTGTCGCGCGATGATCGCCATGGATCTGCGCCCGTGTCTCGCACAGATCCGGGCGCCCACGCTCGTCATCGGCGGCGAGCACGATCGCATGACGCCGTGGGACACCGGACCGAGCGGCTGCGGCATGCGGGAGATCGCGCAGCGCATCGCCGGCGCGCGTGCACACGTCATCGCGGGCGCCGGTCACACTACGCTCTTCGACGCCGTCGACGAGCACTGCAGCGTCGTGCGTGACTTCCTGCGCGGATCCTGATCAGGGCACGAGCACGAGCTTGCCGACGTTCTCGCGCGCCGCGATGCGCCGGTGCGCGTCCGCCGCGGCCGAAAGCGGCATGACCTCGTAAGGCGGCGGCGCAAGCTGACCGCTGCCCATCAGCTCGAGGCTCTTGCGGATGTCGGCGGCGCTATAGGCGCTGGAGCCGTGGATGTGGACCTGTCGGCGGAACACGTCGACGAGGTCGAGCGGAACGACTTCGCCCGCGTGCGCGCCGGTGACGCACAAGCGGCCGTCCGGGGCGAGCGCCGCGAGCGCGGCGGAAAAGATGCTGCCACCCGCGATCTCGACGACAGCGTCGGCGCCGCGGCCCTCGGTGAGCTTGCGGACCTCCGCCGCCAGGTCGCGCGACGCATAGTCGATGATCGCCTCGGGCGCGAGGCCGAGCCCGACGAGCGCGTCGCGCCGCCGGTTCGATCCAATGGCTGCGATCACGCGCGCGCCCGCCAGCCGCGCCATGTTGATCATCGCGACACCGATCGCGCCAGCCGCGCCCGTGACGAGCACCGTCTCGCCGGGCTTGACGCCCAGAAGGCCCATCAGGCCGTGCCACGCCGTGCTGTAGCTCAGCATGCCGGCGATGGCTTCCTCGTACGTCAAGCGCGCCGGCAACGGCACGAGCGCGTGGGCGGGAAAGGCGGCGAGTTCGCGGTAGCCGCCCGGCGTGCCGACGCCTGGATGCGTGCGCTCCGGGCAGAGGTTGTCGCGTCCCGTGGTGCAGTAACCGCACGACGCGCGCAGGCACGACAACTGCAGGGGCGCCACGACGCGCGTCCCCACCGGCGGCGCATCGATGCCGTAGATTGCCACCACGTCGCCCGCGACGTCGCGTCCGAGGATGTGCGGCAGTGCGATCGGGAGCCGCGAGACGCCCGCGCGGATGTCGAGGTCCAGGTGATTGACGCCGCACGCTTTCACGCGCACGAGCGCCTCTCCCGGCTGCGCGACGGGCGGCGGGACCTCGGTGTAGTGCAGCACCTCCGGCTCGCCGAAGGCTTCGAGCAGCACCGCCTTCATGCGCCGGACCTCGCGTGGTGCAGCGCGCGATCGACGTCGCGTGCGAGGTCGTCAGCCGCTTCGAGGCCGATGCTCAATCGCACGAGCCGCTCGTTGACGCCACGCTGCGCCATCGCGTCGGCCGACATTCCGGGAAAGCTGTGGGCGGGACAGAATACCGTCGTGATGGGGCCACCGATTCCGACCGTGAACGCGATGATCTCCAGGCCCGCGATGAAGCGCGCGACGGTGTCGGCGTGATCCAGCTCGAACAGCAGGATACCGCCACCGCCGCGCATCTGGCGCCGCGCCACGGCGTGCTGCGGATGCGACGCAAGCCATGGATAGATCACCTTGCGCACGCCCGGCGCGCGCTCGAGATGCTCGGCGAGCCGCAGCGTGGCGTCGCACTGATGCTTCAATCGCAGCGCCAGCGTGGCGAGCGACCGGTTGACCACCCAGACTTCCCCGGGCGCGACGGCAGCGCCCATCTCATTGCGAAAGCGACCGCGCAGGCGGTCGATGATCTCGGCGGATCCCGCGATCACGCCGAGCACGGCATCGGCATGCCCGTTCAGGTAGCCGGTTGCGCTGTACACGGCGAGGTCCGCGCCGAGCGCGAGCGGCTGCTGCAGGTAGCCGGTGGCCATCGTGCCGTCGATGATCAGTCGGACGCCGCGTCGTCTCGCGAGCGTCGCGAGCGCCTCGATGTCGGGAATCTTGAGCTGCCAGCTGCCGGGCGACTCGACGAAGATCGCGCGCGTCGTGGCGTCGATGGCGCGCTCGACCTCGCCAGCATCGGTAGTATCGACCGCGCGCACCTCGATGCCGAAGCCGGGCAGCACTTCGCGCAGCAGCCCGTAGGTCCCAACGTATACGACGTGATCGACGACGACGCTGTCGCCGGCATGCGCGAACGCAAGCAGTCCCGCCGTGACGGCGGCCATGCCCGACGGCACCGCGAGCGCCGCGTCCGCGCCTTCGAGCGCCGCGATGCGCGCCTCGAAGCCGACCGCGGTCGGATTGCCCGCCCGCGCGCCGACCAGGCCCGGGATGCTGCCGTCGAACACGCCCTTGGCATGCGCGTAGTCGCGGAAGCGGAAGCCGACCGAGGGGTAGATGGCAGGGGATGTCGGCGGCTGCAGCGGAGCGACTGTGGGCAGGTGAAGGAGCCGCGTCGCGATGTCGATGGTCGGGTTCATCGATGGATTCCCTCGGGCGGCAGGCCCGGTTCAGTGCGGCGTGGCGCCGAACAGGACGCCGGGCAGCCACATGGCGATGCCCGGGAAGAATGCCACGAGCATCAGGTCGATCACCATGATCGCCATGAACGGCAGCGATGCGCGAACGGCGTGTGCGAACGGCACTTCGGCGATGGCCGTGGAGATGTACAGCGTCAGCGCGACCGGCGGCGTCAGCATGCCGATGCCCATGTTGATGACGAAGATGACGCCCCACAGCACCGGGTCGACGCCAATCTTGGCCACCAGCGGCATGAAGCTCGGCAGGAAGCCGAAGATGATCGGCGCGGCCTCGAGGAACATGCCAAGCACGATGAAAACGACGTTGAGAAGCACGAGGACGAGCGTGCGGTCCTGGGTCACCGCCGCGACCGCGTCGGCCAACGCGAACGCGACATCGTCGTACGCGAGCACGAACGCGAGGAAGGCCGACGTCGCCACCAGAAGCAACATCATGCCGCTGATGTAGCCGGCCCCGATCGTCGCGCGGTACACGCCCCGCGGGCCGGCCTTGCGGTATACCACCACGGCCAGGAGCAGCACGTAGGCGAGCAGCACCACGCCGGCCTCCGCCGGCGTGAACACGCCGCCGACGATGCCGCCCACGACGATCACCGCTGCGAACAGGCCCGGCAGCGCGCCGAGGGTGCGCGGCACGAGCTCGCGCACGGGCACGCGCTCGCGGGGGTAGCCGTTGCGCCGCGCGTGCGCGTACGCGACGACCACGAAACTTCCGGCCACCAGCAGCCCGGGAACGAGGCTCGCGGCGAACAGCCGGCTCACCGACACGTTCATCGCCACCGCATACAGCAGCAGCGTTATCGCGGGCGGGAACATGAGGCCGAGTGTCCCGGACGCGCCCTGCAGGGCCGCGCAGAACGCGCCGTGGTAGCCGCGCTTCTTCATCGCTGGAATCATGATGGCGCCGATCGCCGCGGTGTCGGACGCCGCCGACCCGGAGATGTCTGCGAAGATGAGGCTCGCCACCACGTCCGATGCCGCGAGGCCGCCGCGCACGCGCCCCACCAGCGCCTGCGCGAAGTCGACCAGGCGCTGTGCGATGCCCGAGATGTGCATCAGCATGCCGGACAGGATCAGGAGCGGCACCGCCAGGAAGGCGAGCACCTCGATGCCGTAGAACACCTGCAGCGCGCCGGTGTGAAACGGGATGGTCCCGAACACCGCGACGTAGGTCGTCGCCATCAGGCCGAGCGAGAACGCGACTGGGACGCCAACCACCAACGGTATCGCGAGGACGAGCGCGAGAAGCGCGACGCGCCCCGCCCCCGTCACCGCGACGTAGTGGCCGAGCGGCAGGTACACCGCGACGAAGAACCCCAGCATCACGGCGAGCCGCACGATGCCGCTCGTCCAGGTCGATATCGTCACCGTGCGTCGCGCCCAATGGACCAGCATCAGCACGCACGCGACTGGAATCGCCGCGTACGGCAGCGTCATGGGCCATTGCAGCGCGTCCGTGCGGGCACGCGCTACCACCGGCAGCCCCTGGAGGCTCGACACCAGCAGCGCCAGGATGTAGCCGCCCGCAAGACCGTCAGCGAGCGTCGCAACGCGCGCCTGCCATGCCGCCGAAAGCGAGCGCACCACGAGGTCGATGTTGAAATGCTTGTCGTGCAGGTAGCACGTGGCCACCGACAGGAAGGTGGCCCACGCGAACAGGACGAGTCCAAGCTCGTCGGACCAGGCCAGCGAATCGTTGAGGACGTAGCGGTAGAAGACGCCGAGCGCCATGACCACGGCGAAGCTCGCCGTCAGCAGCACGTAGCCGGCCTCGGTCAGCGTGTCGAGGCCGTCGCTGAGCCGCACCAGCGGCCGCGCGCGGGACGCGTATTGGTCGACCACCGCGCAGCCGTCGATCGGAGCGCGCTAGCGCTGCGCCTCGGAGAGCTGCTTGGCGAGCGTCAGGTCGAGCTTGCCCTTCTCCGCCTCCTCGACCTTGCTCCAGACTTCGTCGCGGACGGCCGACCATTGCGCCCATTCGGCCGGCGACGGGGTGTAGGCGATCACGCCGAGCCCGGCGAGCTCCTTCTCCTGCGCGGCCAGGCGCTCCACCGAATCCTTGCGGTTCCAGACTTCGGCTTCCTTCGCGGCGTCGACGATGGCCTGCTGCTGGTCCGGCGCCAGCGCGTCGAACCTCTGTGCGTTCATGAAGAACATCAGCATGCTCATCTGGTAACCGAGATGCAGGTTGTACTTCACGGCCTCGTACATCTTCGTCGCGAGCACTGCGGGCGTGTCGAGATTGAGCCCGTCGATGGTGCCCTGCTGCAGCGCGGTCAACGTCTGCGCAAAGTCAACGGGCGTCGGATTGGCGCCCCAGGCGCGATACGTCGCGAGCTCGATGGGCGAGCTCGTCGTGCGGATCTTGAGGCCCTTGATGTCCGCGGGGACCTTGAGCGGTGTCTTGCGCGTCTGCACATCCCGTCCGGCGGCGAAGCCGAAGATGGCGAGCACCTTGAGCCCGGTCTCCTTCTCGAACCGGGCCACCTGCTTGCGCCCGATGGGCCCGTCCAATGCGGCCAGCATGCTGTCGTAGCTCTTGAACAGGAACGGCAGGTCGAACGCGAGGAACGCGTTGGTGAACGTCGCGGCGTTGCTGCCGGTCATCGTGCCGATGTCGACCGTTCCGCTCATGACGGACTGCGCGAGCCGCTGCTCGATGCCGAGCGCCTGGTAGTAGTTGCGCGCGACGACCTTGCCATTGCTCTTCTGCGCGACCGCGGTGACAAAGCGGTCGATGGGGTCCGTCACGACGCTGCCCGCCGGGTTGGTGCACCCGATGCGCAGGCTCACCGTCTGGGCATGCAACGGCAGCCCGCACGCCAGCACGGCGGCCGCGAGCGCCGCGCGAACGATCCGCATCAGCCGTGCTGCGTCGATCATCTGAGAGGTCTCCTCGAGTTCGCGCGAACGCGCTGGACGCGGGCTCATCGAATTTGTCGACAAACTTTTACCGCAATCTTGTGCACAAAAGTGTACCGAATATAGACACCGACGTCCTGGGGGTCAAGCCATTCGCCGCGTGCCCCGCGCCCGCTTGCGACCATGCGTGCGCGGCCGCGCCGCAGGTCACCGGGAACGAAGCGGCTCTGCGTTTGTGTCGAACAAAATTGTGTACTAAGATGTCGACGCGCGCACCCCCGCGGCACGCCAGCTCCGCGCCCTGCCCCTTGCCCGCCGCGCCGTTCAGCCCGAGGTCCGCGGCGGCGCGGTCCAGCGCCGGTCGAGTGTGCGGCAGGCGCGCACGAACCGCAGCGTCCCATCGACATCCAGGAGGACCTCAATGCCCGCAAAGGCCAAGCCGGCGGCCCAAAAAACGCGCAAGAAGGTGCTCGTGCTGGTGCCCTTCCCCATGAGCGGCGAGCACCTCGACATGCGCATCGCGCAATCAAGGACGCTCGATTTCGGTCCCGACATCGAGTTCCACTACAAGCCCGTCAAGTGGGCCGGCACCAACTTCGTCGGGCCCTACGACTACGTCATCGGCGACTTCACGATGCTCGAGGCCGGGCTCGAGGCGCAGAAGGACGGCTACGATGCGGTATGCATCGACACGATGAGCGACTCGGGCGTGTCGGCGCTGCGCGCGGTGCTCGACATCCCGGTGGTCGGACCGGGCCGCGCCACGATGCTCACCGCCATGCTGCTGGGTGACAAGTTCGGCATGCTGGTCATGTGGGACCGCTGGCTCGGGCTGTACAAGAAGGTCATGGACGAGCTCGGTGTCTGGCACAAGTACGTTGGCTACCAGTCGATCGACACGCCGCCCGACCGCTTCAGCCTGCTCGGTGGGGAAGAGAAGGTGGTGTTCCCCAAGCTGCTGAAGGCCGGCGAGCGATTGGTCAGCGAGAACAAGGCTGACGTCATCATCCTTGGCTCGACGTCGATGCACCAGGCGCGTGATTTCCTCGCTGCCAACCTGCCCGTACCGGTGATCAGCCCCGGACCGCTGTCGTACGGCGTCGCGCAGATGCTCGTCACGCAAAAGCTCGCGCAAAGCCGCAAGGCCTATCCGAACCCGGTGGGTCGCAGCGACGTGTATCTTCATGCGATGCTCGATGCGGCGGCAACGGCCGCGCAGAAGGGCCCGAGCGTGCTGGGCTCCGAAGGCGCAAAAGCTCCGCCTCCACCGACGTCCCGCAAATCCCGGTAGGCGCCGTCGCGGCGCGCGGTCGCGCGCGCGGGAGTGCACGTCATCTCGTGAGGAGAAGGCTGTGGCGAAAGCGAAAGCATTGGTACTCGTGCCATTCGCGATGGACGCCAAGGGCGTGGACAACCGGCGCGCGCAGTTGAAGGGCGTGCGCCTCGGTCCGGACATCGACTTCGACTTCAGGCCGGTGACCGCGGGCCCGCAGATGTATGTGAGCCCGCACGATTTCGTGCTGATGGACATGGCGATCTTCGAGGCCGGCCTCGACGCGCAGAAGGACGGCTACGACGCCGTCGTCATCGATTCCATGAGCGACTCGGCGCTCGACGCCCTGCGCAGCGTGCTCACGATTCCGGTGATCGGGCCCGCCAAGGCCTCGATGCTGTTCGCCTTGATGCTCGGCAACAGGTTCGCGATCCTGTGCCAGTGGGAATACGCGCAGATCCGCACGATCAAGCTCGTGCGGTCGCTGGGGCTCGAGCCGTTCTGCGCGGTCGTGGAGAACTACAACGTCAAGCCGGATTACGTGAATCTGATGACCGGCAAGGAGGAGGAGACGTTCCCGCCCATGCTCGCGGCCGGTGAGCGGGCGATCGCGAAAGGTGCGGACGTGCTGATCCTCGGGTCGACCACCATGCATCAGGCGCACGAGTGGCTGCGCCAGCGCCTGCCGGTGCCGCTCATCAATCCCGGCCCGCTGTCGTACAAGCTCGTCGAAACGGTCCTGGGGCTCGGCTTGAGCCATTCGCCCAAGCCGTACCCCAAGCCGCTGGTGGAGCACTACGACATGATCCACGCGATGATGCAGGCGGCGGCCAAGGTGCCGAAGGGACGCAGGACTCGTTGAGTAACGGGACGATGCAATGGCGCTGTTGAATCCACGCGATGCGTCGTTCGAGACCGCGGTCGAGGTGCTGGTTGTGGGCGCCGGCGCCTGCGGTTGCTCGGCGGCGCTGGCCGCCAACGAGCGCGGCGCCGAGGTGCTCATCGTCGAGCGCGACGCGAAGCCGCGGGGCAACACGTCGCTGTCGGGCGGCCAGATCCCGGCGGCGGGCACCAAGCTGCAGAAGGCCGCCGGCCTGCTCGACGACACGCCCGACATCCTCGCACAAGACCTCATCGCCAAGGCGCACGGCGAGTGCGACGTCGAGCTCGCGCGGCACATCGCGGCGCAATCGGCGCGCACCGTCGACTGGCTCGTGGACCGCTACCACATGCCGCTGTCGTGCATCCTCGACTTCGTCTATCCGGGCCACTCGAGGCCGCACATGCATGCTTCGCCCTCGCGCTTCGGCGCGGAGCTGCTGGCGGTATTCCTCGCGGCGGTCGAGCACGAAGGCATCCCGCTCGCGACCTCCGCGCCGACGACGGATCTCTTCGCCGACGAGCAAGGACGTGTTCACGGCGTGCGCATCACGCGACCGGATGGGCGTGTGGAGGACATCGGGTGCAAGGCGCTGATCCTCGCGTGCAACGGCTACGGCGGCAACAAGGCGCTGCTCGAGCGCTACATTCCCGAGATCGCCCATGCGCACTACCACGGGCACGTGGGCAACCAGGGCGACGCGGTCCTGTGGGGCGAGGCGCTCGGTGCCTCGATCAAGGACATGGGCGCCTTCCAGGGCCACGGAGCGGTCACCACGCCGCACAATATCCACATCTCGTGGCCCTCGATCACCGAGGGCGGCATCCAGGTGAACCAGCACGGTCGGCGCTTCTCCAACGAGAACCAGGGCTATTCGGAGCAGGCGCTGCGCGTGCTGCGGCAGCCCGGCGGAATCGCCTGGACGATCTGGGACGAGCGCTGCCAGGCGATCGCAATAACCTTGCACAGTCATGTCGAAGCGATGAACGCGGGCGCCATTCGCCAGTTCGCGTCCGTCGACGAGATGGCGAAGGCGATCGGCTGCGACGCGAGCCTGCTGGCGCAAACCCTGCATGATGTCGCCGACGCCGTTGTCGGAAAGCAGGCCGACGCGTTCGGACGCGACTTCGGCGGCAAGCCGCCGCTCGCGCCGTCCTACTACCTCGCACGCGTGACCGGTGCGCTGTTCCATACGCAAGGTGGACTCGAGGTCGACACGTGCGCGCGGGTCCTGCGCAAGGACGGCACGCCGTTTCCGAACCTGTTCGCGGGCGGCGGCGCGGCGCGCGGCCTCTCCGGACCTGCCGACTGGGGCTATCTGTCCGGCTCGGGCCTGCTGATGGCGACGAACCTGGGCCGACTCGCCGGGGAAACGGCCGCGGACCTGGTGAAGCGCTAACGGCGCGAGGCTCGATGGCCGCGCTCGAGTGCCGTTCGGTATACCTCGACTATCCGCTGATGGGCGAGCGGCTGCGCGCGCTCGAGGACGTCAGCGTGCGCGTGGAGGACCAGCAGTTCGTCTCGATCCTCGGACCGAGCGGCTGCGGCAAGTCGAGCCTGCTCAACATCGTGGCAGGCTTCGTCCGGCCGACGCTTGGGCAAGTGCTCGTCGGCGGCGCGGAGGTGTCGGGGCCGGGACGCGACCGCGGCGTCGTGTTCCAGGAGCACGCGCTGTTTCCCTGGATGACCGTGCGCGGCAATATCGAGTTCGGCCTGAAGGCCAACCACGTGCCGAAGCCACAACGCGACCGCAAGGTGGACGAGCTGATCGAGCTGGTCGGCTTGCGCGGTTTCGAGGATGCCTTCCCCAAGCAGCTTTCCGGCGGCATGCGCCAGCGTGTCGCGGTGAGCCGCGCGTTCGCGACCGATCCGGACGTCGTCCTGCTCGACGAGCCATTCAGTGCGCTGGACGAGCAGAGCAAGCAGCGCATCCAGCGCGAGTTCGCGCGCATCTGCCAGACGACGCGCCAGACGGTGCTCCTGGTCACGCACAGCATCGAGGAATCGATCCTGATGTCGGATCGGGTGGTGGTGATGGAGCGGCGGCCGGGACGCATCCGCGCGAGCGTCGACATCGACCTGCCGCGTCCGCGCGACGATACGAGTCCCGAGTTCATCGCCCGGAAGCGGGAGATCAGCTCGCTCTTGTACGGCGCCGTCGACGCCGCGCAAGGCGAGGCGCCATGAGCCGCGTTCCCGCGCTCGAGCACGTAGAGGTGGCGCAGCCGCCCGCCGTGCGTGCGCCCGCTTTGCCGGCATCACCGCGGCGCTGGCTGGACGAGCACGGCGAAGCGCTCTGGCGGGCCGGCGCGGTCGTGCTGTTCTTCGTGTTGTGGCAGGTGGTGGCGATGGTCAACCAGCAGGTGAAGGTCGTCAATCCGTTGTTCCTCGTCCCGCCGCTCGACCTGCGCCATACCTTGATGCGCCAGTGGCACGAGGGAATCCTGGTCGCCGACCTGAAGGCGAGCCTGTCGGCCGCGAGCCAGGGCTATGTCATCGGATGCCTGTTGGGCCTCTTCACCGGCATCATCGCGGGGTACCGCCGCCTGGCACAGCGGCTGTGGGATCCGGTGGTGCAGATCTTCCGGCCGATCCCGCCGCTCGCGTTCCTGCCGATGTTCATCCTCTACCTCGGCATCGGCGAGCTCACACGCGTGCTGTTCATCGCCTATTCGGTGTACTTTTACACCTACATGAGCGCGATGCAGGGCGTGCGGCACGTCGACCCGTTGCACATCCGGGCGGCATTGTCGCTCGGCGCGAGCCACCGCCGCATCTTCTGGACGATCATCCTGCCCGCCTCGATGCCGCACGTCATGACCGGGCTGCGGGTGAGCGCCGGGATGTCGCTGTTCGTGCTGGTCGCGGCCGAGCTCATCGCCGCCGACGCCGGCATCGGTTACCGGATCATGTGGGCGCGCCAGTATTTCGAGGTCGACACGATGCTGTTCGACGCGTTCCTGATCGGCTTCCTCGGCTTCCTGATCGATTCTGCGATGCGCCGCCTGGAGCGGCGCATCCTGCGGTGGAAACCCTGATCCTGCGGAGGATTCTCGTCATGGCGAACAAGGCACTCGTCGCTTGCGCTCAGGCGCCGTCGGCTCGGCGCGCATTCGCGGCCACCGTGCCGCGGCGCGCACGCACGCTGCCGGCATCGTGCGTGGCACTCCTGGCGCTCGCCGCGATGCCGCTCGCGGTGCACGCGGCCGCGCCGCTCGAGACGACCGATGTCACCGTGTACAGCAGCCTCGACATCCAGGCGCCGGTGCAGCTCATCACGGCACGGAAGAAGGGCTTCTTCAAGCAGGTCGGGCTCAACGTGACGATCAAGTACCTGCAGAGCGCGACGGACATCGTGCCCGGCATGGTGGGCGGGTCGATCGTTCTGGCGCACGGCGGCCTCGCCAATCCGATCCTCGTCGCGGACAGGGGCTTTTCGGCGACCGTCGTGAGCCTCGTGGCCGACTACCAGCGCAGCAGCCAGCTGGTCGTGCAGAAGAGCGTTGCGAGCCTCAAGCCGACCGATCTCGCGGGCAAGACCATGGTCGGCCCCGACGTCCCCGTACTGCGCATGTTCTGGCAGAACTGGGCGAGCGCGAACAAGCTCGACCCGAAGAGCGTCAAGTGGCTCAGCACGGCCCCTTCCGACGCCGTGGTCGCGTTCAATGCGAAGCAGGCAGACATCCTGCTGGCATGGGCGCCGCACACCACCAACGCGATCAAGGCGGGCGGCGTGCTGTGGCAGGACGGGCACGACTCGTATCGCAGCGGCAACGCCGTCGCCGACCCCGTCTATTACAACTGGGGCGTGGTGTTCGCGTCGACCGACTGGATGCGCAAGAACCCCAACACGCTGCAGGCATATCTCGCCGCGCTCTACATGGCGCAGGCCTACATGAAGTGCCACGAGAGCGAGGTCGCCGCGCTGGTCGCCGCGGAAAACCACATCGACCCCGCCGAGGGCGCCGCGCTGATGAAGCTCAACACCTACGAGATGCTCATGGACCCCGCGTTCCTGGGCGAAGCGCAGAAATGGTCGGACTTCTTCGAGCAGTTCGGCCTGTTCAAGAAGCACCACGCGATGCGCGACGTCATCGACAGCGGGCCCCTCGATCGCGCAGTGAAGAGCGTCACGATTCCCGCCGACTGGTCGACCTGCAAGCCGTGATCGGCCGGCGCTCGCCTACGCAAGCGACGCGAGCCGGGGGATCACGCCGACGTCCGGCAGCGTCTCGAGACGGTCGATCGTATCGATCAGCTGCTGCGCAACGTCATCGGTGACGGGACGCGCGGCAAAGCGCAGGCACGCGTGGAACTTGTCGAGGATGCGCTCGCGCGACAGCGGCCGGTTCGGGTGCCCAAGAAGGTGATCGGTCACCTCGGCACGATGCCGGCGGCCGTCGCGCGTGACCACTTCGACCGCCTGCGGAATGAACGTGATCGCGTCAACGTCTTCGGTGATCTCGTGACACGAGACCTTGCTCGCAAGCCCGGACACGACGGGATCGGCCACGGCTTCGGGCGTCATGTCGTCGAGCAGCAGGCGTCCCTTTGCCAGCGCGACGGCGACGCTGTACGACGCGCTGATGATCGCCTCGACCAGCGGATGCCCGCCGAAGCTGCCCCAGGGATGCCCCGAGATGCCGAAGGCATTGGGCGGCAACCACACGTCGATGCGCTCGATGTCGTCCACCGTCAGTCGATGCCGCGCGCGCAGCTCGAGCGCCGCCTCTACGGCACCGTGATTGTCGCGGCCCGAGGGATAAGGCTTCAGCGATAGCTCGAGGAGCTGCCAACGCTCGCCCAGTCCCTCGGTGAGCGGCGCCGCAACGTAATCACCGCGCTCGTAAAGACGGTAGTAGCCGAATTCGCCTTCGAGGAAGCGATGCGCGCCGCTCAGGCCGTTCTCGGCGAGCACGGCGGAGAGCGTCCCGGTGCGCGCCGCGAAGCCGGCGTGGAAGCGCTTGACCGTGGCACCCTCGCGCAGCGGCTGCACGTTGGCAGCGCACTGGCTGTACGCGATGCCGCACGCGTCGAGCAGGCGCTCGGCGGGCAATCCCATGATGCGCGCTGCGGCGGCCGCGGCCGCGATTCCGCCGGTCGTGCCGGTCGGCAGGAATTGCTGGGGACGCAGGCGTGCATGTCCCATGCGGCATTGCAGCTCGGTTCCCGCGGCCAGCGCCGCCAGCGCCTCGGCGCCGGTGCAACGGCGCGCCTCCCCGATTGCGAGCGTGGCGTACAGCACCGACGGCTGCGTGTGCAGCATGGCGTCGTCCAGCGTGTCGTCGAAGTCGCGCGCGGTGCCCATCGTGCCGTTGGCGAGCGCGACGAGCGGCGGCGGCGCGCGCACGCCATGGCCGATCACGCTGCTGTCCGGCCGGCCGCCCCATTCGCGAATTGGCGTCACGATCGCGTCGACGCCCGGCGCCGTCGAGCCCGCGAGCGCAATGCCGAGCGAGTCGAGCACGAGCTCCTTCAGCTTGGAGACGACCGCCGCAGGGAGCGCCTCGATGGTGAGCCCGGCCGCGAACCGCGTGAGCTGCTGTTCCGACGTCAGCGTGGTCATGTGGGGTAACCTTCCGCGCCGGCCGGTGCGAACCGGCCTGCGAAGCGATGGATGAGCCAGGCGAAGCACGCATCGGTCAGGAGGCCGAGCAGCCCGAGCGCGATCACGCCGCTGAACACGAGCGGGACATCGAGGAACAGCACGCCGCTGTTGACGAAATAGCCGAGCCCGTCGCGCGCGCCCAGGATTTCGGCGACGACGATCGTCATGAAGGAATTGCCGAGCGCGATGCGCATCCCCGTGAAGATGTACGGGGCGCATGCCGGCAGCGTGACGAGCCGGAAGACATCGGCGTCGGAGGCGCCGAACGAGCGCGCCATGCGCACCTTGTTGCGCGGTACCGCCGCCACCCCTGCCATGGCATTGAGGGCGACCACGAAGATCGTCGTGTAGACGATGAGCATCACGCGCGCGCCTTCGCCGCTCCCGAACCACAGCAGCACGGGCGCGAACCAGGCGAGCGGCGGCACGAAGCGCAGGAAATGCACGTATGGCTCTGCGAGCGCGCGCACGGTCCCGAAGCTGCCCATGAGCAGCCCCAACAGCGACCCCAGTGCGCTGCCTACGAGAAAGCCCGCGAAGATGCGCGCGAGGCTGATGATCGACGCGCGCTCGAGCTCCCCGGTCGACAGGAGCTCGACGAAGCGCCGCAGCGTCACGGTTGGCGGCGGGAACAGCACCACCAGCCCGAAGGCGCGGGACGCGATCTCCCAGAGCAGCAGGATCGCGGCGACCGACAATGCGGGAAACGCGACGGTCTCAGTCCTGTGCATGGTCGTAGCGAGCGAGCGCAACCCGGCGCAGCATGACGAACAGGCGATCCGCCGCGAACCCGAACAGCCCGAGCAGGATGATCCCCGCGAACATGACGTCCGAGCGGTAGAACACGCGCGAGCTGTAGATGAGATAGCCCAGGCCGTTGTTGCCGGCGAGCATCTCGGCGCCGATGACCGTCATGAACGAATTCCCCAGCCCGATGCGCATGCCGGTGATGATGAACGGCAGCGTGGCCGGGATCGTGATCAGGCCGAACATCTCGAGCGCACTGGCGCCGAACGCGCGCGCCATGCGAACGCGGTCGCGGTGGATGTGCTGGACGCCGGCGAGCGTGTTGACGAGCACGACGAATAGCGTCGCGTATGTGACGAGGAAGAGCTTGGACGTCTCGCCGATCCCGAACCAGATCGTCGCCGGCGCGACCCATGCGATGGGCGTGATGAAGCGGAAGAAATTGACCGCCGGCGCGAACAGCATCCGCACCGGTCGAAACGAGCCCATCACGAGCCCGAGCGACGCGCCCAGCGCGCTGCCGAGCGTGAAGCCCGCGAGCACGCGACCGAGCGTCACGAGAATGTCGTGGCCGAGCTCGCCATGCGCGATCTCGCGCGCCAGCGCTGCGAGGCTCTCGAGCGCGCTCGGGAACAGGATCGAGTGGAACACGAGCGTGGCCGCGACCTGCCACACCGCGAGGCCGACCAGCACCGACAGCAGCATGGCGAGCGCTCGGCGGTGCGCCGCGACGAAGCTGCGCGAACCCGCGGTGGCGGCGCCGCCGGCGCTCACCGCAGCTCTTGCAGCAGCGCGCGCTTCACCTCGGCCGAAACGGCGCTCTCGACACGCGCGTACATCGCGGCGAAATCGCTCGCGCCCCGGCTGCGCGGCCGCCCGAGGTCGTTGACGATCGCCTCCTGCAGCGACGATCCGGGGCCGGCGCGCATGATGCCGATACGATCGCCCAGGATGATGGCCTCGCTGATGTCGTGGGTGATGAAGAGGACGGTCCGCTTGAACTCGAGCCAGATGCGCGCGAGCTCGTCCTGGAGCATCGAGCGCGTCTGCGCGTCGAGCGCCGCGAACGGCTCGTCCATGAGGAGCAGGTCGGCGTCGCACACGAGCGCGCGGGCGATCTGCACGCGCTGCTTCATGCCGCCGGAGAGCTGGTGCGGATACTTGCGACCCTGGTCTCGCAGGCCGACGCGCTCGAGCGCGCTGGCCGCACGGTCGCGCCGCTCGCGCGCGCCCATGCCGGCGAGCCGCAGGCCGAACTCGACGTTCTCCTGCGCCGTGAGCCAATCGAGCAGCGAGTCGTCGCCCTGGAAGATCACGCCGCGATCGGGGCCGGGCGCGGCCACGCGCGCTCCGGCGACGGTGATCGTGCCCGCCGTGGGCTGTTCGAAACCGGCAAGGAGATTCAGCACAGTGGTCTTGCCGCAGCCTGAAGGACCCAGGAGCGTGAAGAACTCGCCGCGCACCAGGTCGAGCCCAAGATTCGACAGGATCGGCGGTCCGTGACGATATTGGAACGACACGCCGTCGAACCTCACGTAGGGGCCGTTGGCACCTCCACGCGCGCCGGGCCCCGCCTTCACGGTCATGTCCTGCCGGGGTACGCCGCCTGCATGAATTCGGTCGTAACGAACCGCGAGAGGTCCGGGGCCGCCGGCACGACCTTCTGCTGGACGAGATACTCGGACACCCGTGCGAGCTCGTCGCGCGAGGCCTTGTCGAGCGTCAGCGAATAGTCGAAATACCGGACGTACTTCTTCGCGTCGTCGATCGGGATCTTGAATTCCTGGTTGATGAGCTGGGCGGTCTCGTCCTGGTGCGCGTTGCACCATTCGCCGGCCTCGCCGAGCCCGCGCAGGAACGCCACGGCGAGCTCTTTGTTCGAGTAGACCTTCTGCGACACGCCGGCATACACGCGCAGCTTCATCACGTTGTCCTGGCCCGAGCGGTGCAGCATGTGGACGCCCGGGGCGGCCGCCATGGCACGCGTCAGGTGCGGCTCGAACGCGAAGAACGCGTCGATGTCGCCGCGCGCGATCGCCGGTGCCATCTGCGCGAACTGGATGTTGATGAGGTTGATCTTCGACGGGTCGAGCCCGTACTTGCGCACGTACAAGCGGTAGTAGTACTCCGGCGTCGTGTTGAACTGCGTGCCGACCTTCTTGCCGATCAGGTCCTGCGGCTTGTCGATGCCTTGCCTCGCCACGGCGCCGAACTGCTCGCTCGAGCTCTCGAACTCGGCGATGATCTTGATGTTGCCGCCCTTCGCAGCGACGAGCGGAACGTTGTACTGGCCGTTGCCCGCGAAGTCCGCCTGGCCGGTCAGCACGGCGTCCAGCGCCTCCTGTCCCGACGCGAAGACCTTGAGCTCGGCGTCGATGCCGTGCTTCTTGAAGAAGCCCTTGCGCACGCCGGCGACGATCGAGGCATACGAGGCATCGATGCCGCTGCCGAGGATGAGCGATCCCAGGCTTTTCGCCGGATCCTGCGCGCCGGCCGGCTGCGCCACGAGCGCTGCGCACGCGAGACCCGCGAGCACGAACCTGACAAAGCGTCCTGCAACCTTGGCATGCATGGGCGTCCTCGTTCGGTGGTGGAGCGACATTCGGGATCCGGCGCGTCCCGACCAGGAACGCACCGGCGATTCGACGCGCGGTACTCGGCAAATCCAATGTAGCCACGCGGGCCGACGGTGTCAACGACGCCAACCGTGCGCGCGCGCCGCGGCGCGGAATCGCGAACGATCGGCCTCACAGTCAGCTTCCCGGCAGCGAATGGATCTCGGGAAAGAACAGGTCCTGCCACGAGCCGGGATCATTCTTGAGCGTCCCGACCTGGTGCATGAAGCGCGCGAACGGAAGGACGCGCTGCGGCGCGAGCGTGTACGACACCTGCGGGTCCTGCATCATGGCAAGGATGCCCTCGACCCGCTCGGTGTTGCCCCCTTCCTCCACGTAGATCTGGGCCGCGCGCTTCTTGTCGGCGTTGATGGAATCGGTCGCCTCCTTGAGTGCGTCGAGCACGGCGGCATAGGTCTTCGGGTTCGCGGTTCGGAAGCGGTTCGTCGCCCATACCATGAGGAACGTGTTGGGACCGCCCATCACGTCGTAGGAGTTCAGCACCGTGTGGATGCCCGGCTTCGCCAGTGCGTAGTACTGGAACGGCGGCGAGGTGAATTGCGCGGTGACCTCGCCACCACCGGACAGGAGTGCCATCAGCCCGTCGGGGTGCGCAAGCTTGACCATCAGAGGATTGAGCTTCTTGTAGTTCTCGATCCCCCACTCCTTGGCCGCGGCCATCTCGAGGTACGTGGTCTGCACCGACGATCCGGCACCGGCCATCGCGATGCGGTCCTTGTCGGTGAAATCGCGAATCGTCTTGACGTCCGGATTGCGCGTGACGAGCAGGTTGGGCATCGAGCTCAGCGCTGCGACGCCGCGCACGTCGATCGTCCCGCGCGTGCGGTCCCACAGGATGAACGCGGGCCCGGTGCCGCCCGACGCGAAGTCCAGCGAGCCCGAGAGGAGCGCGTCGTTGGCCGCCGCGCCGGCGCCGAGCTTCACCCACGACACCTTCGTGTCGCGCAGCCCGGCGCGCGCGAGGCTCTTCTCGATGAGCTTGTCGTGCTTCATGATCGTGAGCGGGAGGTAGCCGATGCCGTACTGGGTGGCGATCTTCACCTCTCCCACTTCAGCCGAAGCCGTGCCCTGCAGCACGAACGCGCAGACGATCCCGGCGAGGACGCGAAGGACGCATCGACGATTCATGGCCACTCCTGTCAGTTTGCGGTTCAACGTCCAGCCGGCGGCAGGCTGCGCCGCAGATAAGTGCCGTAACCGGGCTCGCTGGTCAGCTTGCCGTCGCTCATCACGGTGACGCCGCGCACGATCGTGCGCACGGGCCATCCCTTGAGTGTCCATCCCTCGTAGAGGCTGTAGTCGGAGTACGAGCCCAGCTCGGCCGGGACGACCAAGCGCTCACGGTTGACGTCGACCAGCGTGAAATCGGCGTCGCTCCCTAGGGCGATCCGCCCCTTGCGCGGGGCGAGGTCGAAGACGTCCGCGGGCCCCGATCCGAGCAGAGCCGCGATGCGCGGAAGCGACAGGCGTCCCTTGTTGTAGCCTTCCGAGAGCAGCACGGGAAGGATGGTCGCGATGCCCGGGAATCCCTGCGCGGCGACCCACATGTTCTTCTCCTTCGTCGCGCGCCGGCGCGCGGAGTGATCCGAACCGACCACGTCGATCGTGCCGTCGGCAAGGGCTTCCCACAGCGCGTCGCGGTCGTCGCTGGACTTGAACGGCGGATTCGCTTTGCCGATCGGGCCGATGTCCGAGTCCTCGGTGTGGGTGAGGTAGTGCGGGCAGGTCTCGGCGAAGATCTGGTCGTAGCGGCCGCGCCACTTGCGTACTTCGTCGAGCGCGAGGCGGCTCGACAGGTGCGGGAAGTACACGCGCGCGCCCAGCCGCTCGGCGAAGTACATGGCGCGCACGCAGTTCTCGGCTTCCGTGAACGCGGGCTTCGCGCGCGCCCAGTCGCGCAGCGAATCGCCGCCCTCCGCCTGCACGCGCCGGCGCACGCGGTTCACGATCTCGATGTTCTCCGTGTGGCAGACGATCGTGACCCTGCCGATGCGCGCCGATTCGGCAAGGAGGTCGTAGAGGTATCCGTCGTCGGTGCCGTCGAGCCCGAGGTACCGCCCCTCCTCGCCCTTGAAGTTCATGAAGTACTTGAACGAGGTCACGCCGAACTCGCGGACGTAGCTCTCGAGCTCGCGTATGTGCGTTTCCGAGGCGGTGGAGAAGTGGAAGCCGTAGTCGATTCGACAGCGCGTCCGGGCGTTCTCGTACTCGCGTGCGAACACCTCGCCGTAGGATTCGTTGTTAAGGAAGTAGTTGACGATGGTGGCAATGCCGCCTCGCGCCGCATAGCCCGTCTCGCTGTCGTATTCCGTGATCTTGTCGCCGAAGCCCAGGTGCGTGTGCGCATCCATGAGTCCCGGGAAGACGTGCAGGTCAGCCGCGGACTGCACCGGAGTGCCCTCCGGCACCCGCTCCCCGGGCTGGAGCAGCCCCGCGATGCGGCCGTCGCGCACGAGCACGTCGAGCTTCTGGATCCCTTGATCGGGCCGAACGACCAGACCGTCCCGGAGTACGAAGTCGACGCTCATTGCGATTTCCTCAGGTTGGATTCGGGAAGCGATGCGATGCCCGGGTCCGACCCCGGCGGCAACTGGAGCGCGGCCAGCGCAGCGCGCAGAACATCGCCATCGACGTCGCGCGTGATGCACACGAGCCGCGAGCGATGGTCCTCGTCGGGCCATTGGTTCAGGCGCTCGGGGCGGTGGAACACACGCTGTACGCCCTGGACGAAAACGATCTCGCCGGTGTCGCGGATGCGCAGAAGGCCCTTGCAGCGAAGCAGGCGGTCGCCGCATGCCTCGGTCAGGGCGCGCCACCAGGCCGCGACACCGGCCCACGACGCCGGATCGTCCACCACGAAGCAATGCGCCTTGACATGCGCGTCGTGGCGATAGACGTCCGCTCGATGGTCGTGGTCCGAATGGGCATGATCATGTCCGGCGGGCGGGTCGGCGACGATCCGACACGCGTCGATCGGCGCAAACGCCTGCAGCGCCGCCTCGCCTTCCCGGGACTCGACCACCTCCGCGCGCGGATTCAGCTCCGCGAGGCGGCCTCGGAGCGGACCCGGCATCGCCACCATGTCGAGCTTCGTCACGACGAGGCGATCGGCGACGGCGACCTGCTTGACCGACTCGCCATGCACGTCGAGCTGCGAGAGCGCATGCTGGGCATCCACCGTGACGATTGCACCTTCGAGGCGGTAGTGATCCGTGACCAGGCGATTGCCGAGCAGTGTATTGAGGATAGGCGCCGGATCCGCGAGGCCCGTCGTCTCGATCACCACGCGCTCGAACCGCGGAATGTCGCCCCTGACTTTGCGGAAGTTGAGATCGGCGAGCGTTTCGTGCAATGAATCGGCAATCGTGCAGCACAGGCAGCCCGCCTCGAGGAGCACGACGTTGTCCTGGCTGCGCTCGATCAGGAAATGGTCGAGCCCGATCTCGCCGAACTCGTTGACGATCACGGCCGTGTTGGCGAATTCGGGGCGCTTCAGCAGTGCGTTCAGCAGCGTGGTCTTCCCGCTCCCGAGAAAGCCCGTCAGCAGGAAGACTGGAACGCGACCGGCGCCCGCCGCCATGGCCGAACCTCAGGCCATCAGCTCGGCGCTGGTCGTGATGGTCGACATCGCGAACGCCTTCATGAAACCGAGCGACCATTGCTGGTTGTCTTCCATGGTCCGATTGCCCCACGCATGCGCCACGGTGAGGTCGCTCACGATCGTCGTCGGATAGCCGAGTTGCCAGGCGTCGAGCGCCGTGCTCAGCACCGCAAGGGACGTCGACCAGCCAAGCAGGGTCAGCGCCGTCACGTCGAGCTCGCGCAAGGTCACGTCGAGGTCGGACGCGAAGAACGCGCTGTAGCGGCGCTTGTGCACGATCGCATCGGCAGCGGCATCGTACAGCTGCGGAATGGGCGCTTGACCCGGTGTCCCGATCATGTTCACCGCTTCCCAGTACTTGAGAAACCACTTGTCTGTCTTGCGGCGGGAACTGCAGATATGGACAACGGGCCTTCCATTGTCGCGGGCCCACGCCAGGAACGCAGCGGTCGGGCTGAGAATCTTCTTGCGCTGCTCGAGCGAGCGCGCGCCCTGCGCGATCGAGTCGTTGGTCATGTCGAGAACCAGCACGGCGTCCTTCATTGCTTACCTCCTGGTGGGACGATTGCGGGTCGCGCGCCGGCCCGCGAGCGGCTCGCGGAAGAGCTCCACCATCGTGTTGCGCATCCAGCGGAGCGCGGGATCCTCCGCAAACCGCGTGTGCCACGACAGCGACACGTCGAAGCTCGGCATCCGGATGGGCAACGGGTGAACCTGCACGTTGGTCAGTGCTGAGAACGCGTTCGCGACCCGGCTAGGCGCGGTCACGATGCGGTCGGTGTGCGCCACGATCATCGGGACGACCACGAAGTGCGGCACCCGCAGTGAGATGTCCCGCTTCAGCCCGCGCAGCTTGAGCGTCCGCTCGATGATCCGGTGTCCCGAGCCTAGCGACTCGATCAACACGTGCGATCCGGAGAGAAACTTTTCCAGCGTGAGGGCTTTTCCGCCCGTATAGGAGCGTCGTGTCATGCACACGTAATGCTCGCGGAACAACGGCGTGCGCTCGACGCTCTTGGCGAGGTTGGGCAGGTAGGCTGTGGCGAAGTCGATATCACCCGCCTCGAGGCGCTCGCCGACTTCCGCGGCCGCAAGCTGCGTCGTCTCGACCTTCACGGTGGCCTCGATCTCGTCGAGGCGCTTCACGAGCCTGGGCAGGAAGACCATCTCTCCGACGTCGGTCATCTGGAAGCGGAACGTGCGCGTCGATTGCTTTGGGTCGAACCCGTCACGGTCGGTGCTCGACGCGCGCACCAGGGTGAGCGCCTCGCGAAAAGGCCGGGCAAGCTCCAGCGCCCTCGACGTCGGCAGCATCGCGCCGCGGGTGTTGACGAACAGCGGGTCGCCGAACTCGCGGCGCAAGCGCGCCAGCGCGCCGCTCATGGCGGACTGCGTGAGCCCGACCGTGGCGGCAGCGGCCGTTACGTTGCGCTGGAGGAACATCGCCTCGAAGACCAGGAGCAGGTTCAGGTCGAACATCGCAGTCACAGTATGGACCCAAACGATGGGCGCGAGAAGTGGAATCGATTGCGTGGATGCCCCATCGGACGATCCGTTGCGGGCTGGCTGCAACGACCGCCCCACCGGCGACGCGTTTGCGCGCCGTGCGACACACCCGTGGCCCACAGGCTTCGCGAAACGCGTGCTTGACGCGGTGCACACGGAGCTCTTGCAGCGGGTGTCTGCTTGCGTTCAAGGCAGCTCTACAGGCGCTGTCGGCGCCCGCGACAACGGCGCCGACGCGGCCACCGCCCGGAAATGGGCGCCGCGGCGCGAAATTTCCAGCGTCGTCGACGCGCTCGCTGCGGTGGGCGTCTTCGACGCCCTTACTTCGCGTCGGAGGCTCGCGGAACGCGAACAGGCCTCGCCAGCCGAGCCGGCGAATGA
>DASXAF010000023.1:0-5058 GCA_036406955.1 Casimicrobiaceae bacterium | reverse complement strand
CCGGCGCCGAGCTCTTCGTGTACGGCCGCAGCGCGTTCTCCGAGGGAGCGGCGCCGGCGCGCTATCCCGCTCGCCAGACGCTCGAAGCCTGCGCCGCCATCGCGCGCAGGCACGGCCTCGACCCGGGCCGCACCGTGCTTGCGCAGCAGAATCCCGACGCGATCGACGCGGGCGTGTTCCACAACGATGTCATCGCCGTGGGCGAAGGAACGTTGTTGTTCTGCCATGAGCGGGCGTTCGTCGACACGGCGCGCGTGCTCGACGAGCTTCGCGCACGCGTCGGGCCTTCGTTCACGGCGCTCGTGGTGAGCGAGCACGAGGTGACGGTGGAGGAAGCGGTCGCCACGTATCTCTTCAACAGCCAGCTTCTCGCCCGCTCCGACGGTCGCTACGTTCTGGTGGCGCCGGCCGAAGCGCGTGAGCATCCGCGCACGCACGCCCTGGTCGAGCGGCTCGTCTCGGAGGGCGCGCCGATCGCCGAATGCCTGGTGTTCGACCTGCGCCAGAGCATGCGTAACGGCGGCGGCCCCGCATGCCTGAGGCTGCGCGTCCCGCTGACGCCGGACGAGCGGCTGGCGGTCCGGGGTCGCGTGTTCCTGGACGATGCGCTGGCACTGGCACTGGAGGCGTGGATTGGGCGAAACTATCGCGATCGCCTGGCGCCCGCCGATCTCGCGGACCCGTCGCTGCTCGACGAATCGCGACGCGCGCTCGACGAGCTCACGCAACTGCTTGCGTTACCGCCGGTCTATCGCTTCCAGGGAGCCGGCGCCTGAAGTCCATCTACGGAGGCCACACCATGAAACGAGTTGTTGCAACGACCATCGTCGCACTCGCGATGACCGGGTGTGCGACGGCGACCGCGCCGGGTCCGCAGGCCAGCGCGGCGTCCGACCAGCAGGAGTGCAAGGCCGTGACGGTCTATACCGCGTCGCAGGAGATCCGCAACGCGAACCGCACCGGCGTGCCGGGCAGCCAGATCGAGAAGGCCGCCGGCGCTGCCGAGATCGGCCGCGTCGCGGGCTTTCCGCCGGCGGGGGTGCGGGACGATACCGTGGCCAAGTCCGGCAATCTTGCTGGCCAAGTAATGACCCGCTGCTGAGCGCTGCGCGCGATGGAATCGGGCGGCCGCGGGCCGCCCGATTTTGTGCTACTCGGGTACTGCCAAAGGCAACCGGCGGTGGCCCCTCACCGGCGACCATGCCGTTGCCGCGATGGCCAGCGCGATCCCGAGGCCGCCGATCACCAGCAGCGTGGCGCGTAAGCCGATCGCGGTCGCCAGCGCGCCGCCCACCAGCGAGCCGAGCGGCGCCGCGGCGACGGTGAGGAAGCGCATCGTCGCGGTCATCCGGCCCATCAGGCGATCGGGCGTGATCGCCTGGCGCAGCGCGAGATAGTTGATCCCGTAGAGGATCGCGCCGAAGTCGAACACCAGCATCGTCGCGCCGAGCGCGAGTGCCGCGGCATGGCCTTCGCCGCGCACGAGCCCGAACGCCTGCCAGGCGAGCGCCGTCAACCCGAGGCCGAGCACGATCACCCGGCCCACCCCGAGGCGTGCGGTCAGGCGCTCCGCCGACGCCGACGCCAGCACGCAGCCCAGCCCGCCGGCCATGTACGTCACGCCGATCGCGCCGGCCGACAAACCGAGGTCGCGCGTCGCGAACAGGATCAGCACGGCGATCTGCATGTGGTGCAGGATCTGCCACGAGCCCGCCACCATCGCGAGCGACCACAGCGTCCGGTTGCGCCACACCAGCAGAAGGCCCTCGTGGATCTCCGACCACATCGAGCGTCGTGTCGCGGGTGAGGTCACGTCGTTGGGCACGCGCAGGCGTCGCAGCATCAGCGCCGAAGCGAAGAACGTGATCGCGTCGAAGGCGATCGCAAACGGCGCCGTCAGGAGCTGGATCAGCGCGCCGGCAAAGCCGGGGCCCACCAGTGCGGACGACGTCTCGCCGAGGGCGATCTTGGCATTCGCCTCGACCAGCCGCTTGCGGCCGGCCATCTGCGTGATCAGCACCTGGTACGCCGCGCCGCCGATGACGTTCTGCACGCCGCAGAAGAAGCCGACGACGTAGAGGATCCCGATCGAGAGCCACCCGCCGTACGCGGCGATCGGGATGACCAGCAGCGCGGCACCGCGGCTCACGTCGGAGACGATCACCACGGGGAGCTTGCGCACGCGGTCGAGCAGCACGCCCGCGTGCAACGACACCAGCGCGAAGGGCAGCGCCTCGAGCGAGACGAGGATGCCCATCTGCAGGGGCGTCGCGTGGAGCAGCAACGCGGCGGTCAACGGCAGCGCGAGGTTGGTGACCTGCGCGCCGAACGACGTGACGGTGAGCGACGCCCACAGCGTGCGGAAGTCGGGCGAGCGCCACAGACCGGTGAAGGTGCGGCGCGCGAGACGGCGTAATCGTTCGTATGTGTTCATGGCTTCTTCCCACGGCGTCGCGCTTTTGACGCGAGCCGACGGTCCTGCCGACGCGGAGGGAGAGCCGAAAACGGGAGAAGTGCCTTGCGATCGGTTCCCGCCGAACCACCCGGCGGGGTGACCGCTCGGGTGAGCTAGAGCTTCAGATGCGGCGCACGGATGCCGGCCATTCGCATCGAGCCGATTCGGCCGAGCGCCCCCGCCGCGACGACGGTCACGGTGCGGATGGACAAGGTCGAGAGGTTCATGGCGGCGTGAGCGAAGGACGGCACTTGGATGCACCCATCATACCGGGCGCAGTGGCGGTGCGGCAATGCGAATAGTCACAACGCCGCGCGCGCTCGTCAGTGGTGTGGCGAAGACGCAACGCGACACGTCGTTCCCGCGAAAGCATGCCCTCGAATGAGCCAATCGGGGGCGGGAATCCAGCGACGTTACGACGCTGGGTCCCTGCTTTCGCAGGGACGACGTCTATCGCGATGCCGAGCGCTGCGGCGCCTCGACGTCGAGGTATTCCCAGGGGTGCTCCCAGTATGCATTCTTCTTGTAGCCCTTCACCGAACGCTGCAGCATCGTCGTCTCGACGGTGAACACGTTCAGTATCCACGGCGTGTAGGCGGCCTCGATCTCGGACATGCGCCGGTAGAGCGCGTTGCGCTCCGGGCCGTCGGGGAGGGTGCGCGACTTGCGATACAGCGCGTCGTATTCGGGGCGGCTGAAGCGCGAATAGTTGGTCTGCCCGATGTTCTCGCTGTACAGGAGCTGCACGAATGCGTCGCCTTCGGCGTACGCGTTGATCCACCCGAGGTTCCACATCTGCAGCTGCCCGGCCTTGCCCATCTTGAGCAGGTCGGGCCACTTCTGCTTCACGAACTCGACGCGCAGCCCGACGGCTTTCATGCTGCGGTACCAGATCTCGTCGAGCTCGCGATCGCGCCCGCTCGTCGCCGATCCCATCGACAGCACGAGCGGCTTGCCATCCGGAAGATCGCGCCAACCGTCGCCGTCGCGGTCGACGTAGCCGAACTTGTCGAGCAGCGCCTTCGCTGCGGCAGCGTCGTGGCGGACCGACACGTCGAGCTTCGGATCGTAGCCCGGCATGCCGGGCGGCACGAGCTGCGTCGCAGGCTCCGCCTGGCCCTGGTAGACGACGCGCACGAGCTCGGGCACGTTGAACGCCATCGCGATCGCGCGGCGCAGCGCGATCTTCTGCTTCTCGTAACCGCCGACGACCGGGTCCTCCATGTTGAAGTATGTCCAGCGCAGCGACGGCTGCGTGACGCGCTCGACCCGGATGCCGCGCGCGGCGTAGCTCGCGCGGAGCTTGCCCGACGCGTCGAGCACGCGATCGGCGAGATCGGACGGCACGTTCGTGTAGTCGAGCGCGTTGCTGTCGAACGCGAGCAGCCGCGGGTTCGACTCTTCCATGATCGAGATCTCGATGCGCCCGATCTGCGGCAGCGTCTTGCCCTTCATGGCATCGACGAGCTTGCGATCCGCGGCGTCGTCGCTGTCGGGGAACGTCTCGCCGCGGAACGCGGGGTTGGCCTCGAGCACGATCTGCACGCCGCGGCGCCAGCTCTTCAACCGATACGGGCCGGTGCCCACCGGGTTGGCCATCACCCAGCCGCTCGAATCGCCGTAGGCCTCGACGACCTCGCGCGCCACCGCGGCCATCGGGCTCGAGCACATGTAGCCGAGCAGGATGTAGTCGGGCTCCTTGAGCTCGAGCCGGAGCGTGTAGCGGTCGAGCGTGCGCAGGCCGGCGATCGGCGCGTCGTAGTCGAAGCGGTTGGTCTTCTTCGCGGCGTCGACGACCGCATCCGCGCCGACGATCTTGCCCTGCAGGTACCACGCGAACGGCGAGCGCATGCGCGGATCGAGCAGGCGCTTCCACGAATAGACGTAGTCGGCGGCGGTGAGCTCGCGCTTCCTGCCCTTGAATGCCGGGTCGTCGGCGAAGTGGATGCCGGGCTTGATGTGGACGATCCAGGTGCGGCCGTTGTCGCGGATCTCGGGCATCGACGCGGCGGTGCGCGGCACGCGCTTGTACGGCCGCGCGAGATAGTCGAAGCCGTACGGCGGCTCGAAGATCGCACGCTGCACCGTGTCGGAATACAGGTCGCTCGTCGCCTGCGGGTCGAACCCCGTCTCCGCGATCGGAAACGCGACATGGAGGACCTTGTTCGGATCGGCGGCGCGCGCGGACGGCGCGGCAAGCGCGAGCGCCGCGACCAGGAGAAACGCCAGGCGCATCATCGCAGAGCCTTCGCGCGTTGCGCCATGTCGACGTCGAGGTACTGCCAGGGATGCTGGTTCGTCGGGTTGTACTTGTAGCCGATCACCCACGGTTGCACCAGCACGTTCTCGTAACGATACGACGTGAGCACCCACGGCATGTACGCGTTGAAGAGCTCGTTCATGCGATGCGTCTTCTGGTTGCGCGCGGGACCGTCCGGCAAGGCGCGCGCTTCCTCGTACAGCTTGTCGTATTCGGGCAGCCGGAAGCGCGCGAGGTTCGCGAAGCCGCTGTGCGGCCCGTAGAGCAGCGCCATGAAGCCGAAGCCTTCGGGCGTGGTGTTGATGTTGCCGAGCTGCCACGCCTGGATCTGGCCCAGGCGCGC
>DASXAF010000022.1:0-37676 GCA_036406955.1 Casimicrobiaceae bacterium | reverse complement strand
CATGAGCAACAAAGGGCAAATGCTACAAGACCCGTTCCTGAACACCCTGCGCAAGGAGCACGTTCAGGTCTCCATCTACCTGGTCAACGGCATCAAGCTCCAGGGCCAGATCGAATCGTTCGATCAGTACGTCGTGCTGCTCAAGAACACGGTCACCCAGATGGTCTACAAGCACGCGATCTCGACCGTCGTGCCGTCGCGGCCGGTCGCGATGCCGCATCACAACCACAGCCACGAAAGCGAATCCTGACCGCGCGCGTCGCGTGACGGACGCGTTCCGTCACGCGCGTCGGACGCCCGCCGTGCGCGCCGCGTCGCCAGCGGTCGCAGCTTCTCAACTCACGCATGCTCGAACGCCCGCAAGGCGGTGAGCGCGCGCTGCTGGTGGCGCTCGACTTCGGCCGCGACGATCGCGCGGAGCGGCTCGCCGAGATCGCCGCGCTGGCGAGCGCCGCGGGCGCCGTCGTCGTCGGCGAGGTCGGCGGGCGGCGCACGCGCCCCGACGCCGCGCTGTTCGCCGGCAAGGGCAAGGCCGAGGAGATCGCCGAGACGCGCCGGACGACGGGCGCCGATTTCGTGATCTTCGACCACGTGCTCTCCGGCGTGCAGCAGCGCAACCTCGAGCAGGCGCTCGAGTGCCGCGTGGTCGACCGCGTGTCGCTGATCCTCGACATTTTCGCGCAGCGCGCGCGCAGCGCCGAGGGCAAGCTGCAGGTGGAGCTCGCCCAGCTGAAGCACATGTCGACGCGCCTGGTCGGCGGATGGACGCACCTCGAGCGCCAGAAGGGCGGCATCGGGCTGCGGGGACCCGGCGAGACGCAGCTCGAGACCGACCGGCGCCTGATCGCACGGCGCGTCAAGCTGCTCGACGATCGCCTGCGCAGGGTCCACCGCCAGCGCGCGACGCAGGGGCGCACGCGGGCCCGCGCCGACGTGCGCACCGTTGCGATGGTCGGCTACACCAACGCGGGCAAGTCGACGCTGTTCAACCGGCTGACCGGCGCGCGCGTCCATGCGGCCGACCAGCTCTTCGCGACGCTCGACACCACCGTGCGCCGCCTGCACCTGCGGGATGGCGCAACCGAGGGCGCCGCAAAGGTCGTCATCTCCGACACGGTCGGCTTCATTCGCGAGCTGCCGCACGACCTCATCGCCGCGTTCCGGGCGACGCTGTCCGAGGCCGCCGAAGCGGACGTCCTGCTTCACGTCGTCGACGCCAGCGCCCTGGACCGCGAGGGCCAGGTCGAAGCCGTCGAGGACGTGCTGGCCGAGATCGGCGCCGACGACGTGCCCCAGATCCGGGTGCTCAACAAGTGCGATGCCGCGGGGCTGCCGACCGGCGTCGTGCGCGACGGCTGTGGTAACATCGCGGCCGTTCGTGTGAGCGCGCTCACCGGCGATGGAGTCGCCGAGTTGCGCGCGGCGCTTGCGGAGCGTTTCACGCCCGCGCCCATTCCGGATCCCATCGACCTCGATTCGCCGGCGTTGCCCGGCTGACAGAAGTCCGCTCGCGCGACGTCCTTCGCTCCCTATCTCGCTCATGTCGCTCAACGATCCACAATGGGGCAAGCGCGGCAACGGCGGCGGCCCGCCGGATCTCGACGAGATCTGGCGCAACATGAACCGCCGCATGAACGAGCTGTTCGGCCGCCGCGGCGAGGAGGGCGGCGACGGCGGTGGCGGGCGCGGCGGTCGCACGCTGCCGTTCAGCGGCGCGGCACTGCTCGTGCTGCTCGTGTTCGTCGTATGGATGGCGAGCGGCTTCTATATCGTGGACGAAGGCCGGCGCGGCGTGGTGACGCGCTTCGGCAAGTACACCGAGACCACGCAGCCGGGCCCGCGCTGGCACCTGCCGTATCCCATCGAATCGGTAGAGCTCGTCGACTTCTCGCAGGTGAAGACCATCGAGATCGGCTATCGCAACTCCATCCGCAACAAGAAGGAGGAGGAAGCGACCATGCTGACCGACGACGAGAACATCATCGACGTCATGTTCGCGGTGCAATACAACCTGAAGAGCGCCGAGGACTATGTCTTCAACAACCGCAAGCCGGACCAGATCGTCGCGTTCGTCGCGGAGTCCGCGATCCGCGAGGTCGTCGGGCGCAGCAAGATGGACTTCGCGCTCTACGAAGGGCGGGAGAAGATCGCCAACGACACGCAGCAGCTCATGCAGGCGATGCTCGACCACTACGGCACCGGCGTGTACGTCCAGCGCGTCACGCTGCAGCAGGTGCTGCCGCCCGACAAGGTGCAGGCCGCGTTCGACGACGCGGTGAAGGCCGGCCAGGACCGCGAGCGCCTGAAGAACGAAGGCGAGGCCTACGCCAACGACGTCGTCCCGCGCGCGCGCGGCATGGCGGCGCGCCTGCTGCAGGAAGCGAACGGCTACAACACTGAAGTGGTGCAGCGTGCCGAGGGCGACGCCGCCCGCTTCCGCCAGATCCTGGTCGAATACAGCAAGGCGCCGGAGGTCACCCGCGATCGCCTCTATCTCGACATGATGCAGTCGGTGCTCGGCAACTCGACCAAGATCCTCGTCGACCAGAAGAACTCGGCGTCGCTGCTCAACCTGCCGTTCGACAAGCTGCTGCAGCAGTCGGGGGCCGCTGCGGCGACGCAGCCGTCGTCGGAATCGGGCGCGGGCCGCGTCACGACGAGCGAGCCCACGGTCGCCATCGATCCGTCGCGCTCGCGCGAGGCGCTGCGCAACCGGGACGCGAGGTGAAGATGAACGATCCCCACGCTCGCTGCCCGCGACGGGATCGTCGTTCCCGCGAAAGCGGGAATCCGGTGTCGTTACGACGCTTGGTCCCTGCTTTCGCAGGGACGACAAACTGACCATGCGAATCGGCATGCCCCTCCTCGCGCTGATCGTGGCGATCCTGCTCGTCGCGTCGCAGTCGCTCTACACGGTCGACCAGCGCAAGTACGCGGTGAAGCTGCAGCTCGGCGAGTTCGTCGACACCAAGAGCGAGCCCGGGCTGTACTTCAAGGTGCCGCTGCTGCAGAACGTCAAGTTCTACGACAAGGTGAACCTGACGCTCGACAATCCCGAGCCCGACCGCATGACCACGTCGGAGAAGAAGCCGCTGCTCGTGAACTTCATCGTGCTGTGGCGCATCATCGACGTGAAGCAGTACTACCGCTCGGTGCAGGGCGACGAGGAAGTCGCGCGCCGGCGCCTGACGCAGACGGTGCGCGCCAATCTCGCCGAGGAATTCAACAAGCGCGACGTGCACGCCGCCATCTCGACCGAGCGCGACAAGATCACCGCGGTCACGCGACAGAAAGCCGACGCCGACGCGAAGTCGATCGGCGTCGAGGTGGTCGACGTGCGCCTGCGTCGCGTCGAGCTCCCGCCCGACGTGACGGGCCCCGTGTACCAGCGCATGGAATCCGAGCGCCGGCGCGTCGCGAACGAGCTGCGCTCGCTCGGCGCCGCCGAATCGGAGCGCATCCGCGCCGATGCCGATCGACAGCGGCAGGTGATCCTCGCCGACGCCTATCGACAGAGCCAGAAGATCAAGGGCGAAGGCGACGCCAAGGCGTCCGCGATCTACGCCGCGGCGTACGGGCAGAACGCCGAGTTCTACAACTTCTACCGGAGCCTGGAAGCATACAAGGCGACGTTCCGCAGCAAGAGCGACGTGATGGTGCTCGACCCGAGCTCCGAGTTCTTCCAGTACTTCAAGCAATACGGCCCGGGCACGCCGAACCGGCCGCGGGCCAAGTGATCATGCGACAACCTCTCCCCTCACCCCGGCCCTCTCCCCCCAGGCGGGGAGAGGGAGCTCACGGCGCAGCCGTGAGCGGGTGAGGGGCCGCCCCGCGGACCCGCGTCGTGGGCGATATTTTCTGGAGCTCGCTCGCGCTCGTCCTCGTGCTGGAGGGCATCCTGCCGCTCGTGGCGCCGCGCGTGTGGCGCGATTCGTTCCGCCGCCTGACCGAGCTCACCGACGGCCAGTTGCGCTTCGTCGGGCTCGCCGCGCTCGCGACGGGGCTCATCGCGCTCGCGATCGTTCAGCATGCATAAGTGGGTCCTGCCGGAGGCCGTCGACGACGTGCTGCCCGCGGAGGCCGCGCGCCTCGAATCGCTGCGCCGAACGCTGCTCGACCACCTCGCGCAGGCCGGCTATCGGCTGGTGCAGCCGCCGCTGATCGAATACCTCGACTCGCTGCTCGTCGGCAGCGCGCACGACCTCGACCTGCAGACGTTCAAGGTGGTCGACGCCATGTCGGGACGGCTGCTCGGCGTGCGGGCCGACATCACGCCGCAGGTCGCGCGCATCGACGCGCACCTGCTCAACGAGCGCGGGGTGACGCGCCTTTGCTACGCCGGCAGCGTGCTGCGCACGACCCCCGCGGGCCCGGGCGCCACGCGCGAAGTGATGCAGGTCGGCGCCGAGGTCTTCGGCGAGCCCGGCATCGCAGGCGACGAGGAGGTCATCGGACTCCTCGTCTCCTCGCTCGGTGCGGTCGGGCTCACCGGGCTGCATCTCGATCTCGGCCACGTGGGGCTGTTTCGTGCGCTTGCGAACGGCGCGGGGATCGCCGCGAACGGGGAGGATTCCGATCTCTTCGACGCGCTGCGCGTGAAGGACCTGCCCGCCGTGGAGGCGCTCACCGAGCGCCTGCCCGCGGCATGGCGCGATGCGCTGCGCGCGTTGCCGACGCTGTACGGCCCGGCGGACGACGTGCTCGCACAGGCACGCGCGCGCCTGCCCGACACGCCGTCGATCGCGAATGCCTTGTCGGCGCTCCAGGCGCTGGCGAAGTCCGCCGCGCGGCGCGTCGAGACGCTGCACGTCGATCTCGCCGATCTGCGCGGCTATCACTACGAGAACGGCGCGATCTTCTCGGTGTTCGTCGCGCACGAGCCCAAGGCCATCGGCAACGGCGGTCGCTACGACGGCATCGGGCGGGCGTATGGACGCGCGCGTCCCGCGACCGGATTCACGCTGGACCTGCGCCAGCTCGCGAGCGTCATCGCGCGCGCGGGCTAGGAAGGAAGACATGGGCAAGAACGTCGTCGTGATCGGCACGCAGTGGGGCGACGAAGGCAAGGGCAAGATCGTCGACTGGCTCACCGAGAGCGCGCAGGGCGTGGTGCGCTTCCAGGGCGGGCACAACGCCGGCCACACGCTCGTCATCGGCGGGCGCAGGACGGTGTTGCGCCTGCTCCCGTCGGGGGCGATGCGGGAAGGCGCGGCGATCTACATCGGCAACGGCGTGGTGCTGTCGCCCGCCGCCCTGCTGCAGGAGATCGGCGAGCTCGAGGCGTCGGGCGTCGAAGTGCGCTCGCGGCTGCGCATCTCGCCGGCCTGCCCGCTCGTGCTTCCGATCCATGTCGCGCTCGACCAGGCACGCGAGGCGGCGCTCGGCGACGTGAAGATCGGAACGACCGGGCGCGGGATCGGACCGGCGTACGAGGACAAGATCGCGCGGCGGGCGCTGCGCGTCCAGGACCTCGTCGACACCGGCCACTTCGCGGCCAAACTCGAGCGCCTGCTCGACCTCCACAACTTCGTGCTGGAGCACTACTACCGCCGTCCGCCGGTCCCGCTCGAGCAGATGCGCGACGAAACGCTCGCGCTCGCGCCGCAGATCGCGCCGATGGTCGCGGACGTCGCGGCGCTGATCCAGGCCGTGCGCGCGCGCGGCGGGTCGCTGGTGTTCGAAGGCGCGCAAGGTGCGCTGCTCGACGTCGACCACGGCACGTATCCGTACGTCACGAGCAGCAACTGCATCGCGGGCGCAGCGGCATCGGGCACCGGCATCGGTCCGTCCATGCTCGACTATGTGCTCGGCATCGTGAAGGCGTACACCACGCGCGTCGGCACGGGACCCTTCCCAACCGAGCTCACCGACGACATCGGCGCCGGGCTCGCCAAACGCGGCAACGAGTTCGGCTCGGTCACGGGACGCCCGCGACGCTGCGGCTGGCTCGACGTGCCGCTGTTGCGCCGCTCGTTCGAGCTCAACGGCGTCAACGGCCTGTGCATCACCAAGCTCGACGTGCTCGACGGCATGCCGGAGATCAGGCTTTGCACGCACTATCGCGTCGACGGCCGGCGCGTCGACCTGATCCCCACCGGCGCGGAAGCGGTCGAGCGCTGCGAGCCCGTGTACGAGACGCTGCCGGGATGGCGCGAGAGCACCTACGGTGCACGCTCCTTCGACGCGTTGCCCGTCGCGGCGCGCGAGTATCTCAAGCGCATCGAGGCGCTGTGCGGCGTCCCGATCGCCATGGTCTCCACCGGCCCCGAGCGCGACGAAACGATCCTCGTCCACCATCCGTTCGAGTAGACTTGCGCGCTGGGCCGGCGGCGCGACGCCGCGCCCCGCTTCGGAGAGGATCGTGAGCCTGCACGTCAGCTGGGACCGGTACCACGCGCTGATCGAGCGCCTCGCGCTCAACCTCTACGACTCGGGCTATGCGTTCGACCAGATCATCTGCATCGCGCGCGGCGGCCTGCGCGTGGGCGACGTCCTGTCGCGCATCTTCGAGCAGCCGCTCGCGATCCTGTCGACGCATTCGTACGCCGCGGAGGGCGGCACGGTGCGCGGCGAGCTGGTGATCGCCGAGCACATGACCATGACGAAGCCGCGCCTCGGCGAGCGCGTGCTGCTGGTCGACGACATGGTCGACTCGGGCCACACGCTGCAGGCCGTGCACGCCGAGCTGCCGAAGCGCTTCCCGCACATCCGCGAGCTGCGCACCGCGGTGCTGTGGTGGAAGGCCTGCTCGGTGTTCAAGCCGGACTACTGGGTCGACTACCTCCCCGAGAACCCCTGGATCCACCAGCCGTTCGAGATCTACGACGACATGCGGCCCGATGCGCTGAAGGCCCGGGTGACCGCGCACGCCCTCGCCGCCACCGGCTCACGCTGATCGCCCGCTCCCCCGGCCGGGCCGGTGACTTGCTATCCTGATCCGGGCGGCGCCACGCGCCGCTGAATCGGTGGTCCCCGAAGCACAACAACGACTGGGGAGAGGACCATGCGAGCATGGCTCGCGGCTTTGGCCGCAATGCTGTTGCCGGTCGTCGCCGGCGCGCAGTCGGGCTACTTCCAGGGATTCACGGCGAAGCCCGGCGACGTGTTTCCGTTTCCATCGAGCCTCACCGTCACCCGCAGCGCGCCGGCGGGCGGCGGCGGTGTCGTGCCGGCGCTGTACACGCACGCGACGACGCGCGACGACACGAAATCGCTCGAATGGGCGAACCTGACCATCCTCAACAACCACTCGGACTACGGCGCGAACGTGGCCGTCTACGGCCAGGCCAACAAGTACGGCCGCGGTCCCACGTGGGGCGGCGTCATGGAAGCGCAGGACGCCGTCGGCACGGGCGCGTTGTGGGGGCTCGAGGTCGATGCGTTCAGCACCGGGCCGTCGCGTTTCGACGAAACCGGTGGCGGCGAGCGCATCGGCCTCGGCGTCGTGCTGGGGCGCGCTTACGGGCGCGGCCCGCGTGCGACGATCGACTACGCAATGTGGGTCATGCCCAATGCACTGAGCGACACCGAAGCCGACGTGAACTTCGGCGTCATGGTGTCGACGCAATGCCGCTATGCATGCTTCGCGATGCGCGCGGGCAACAAGCTCGCGTGGGAGGAGTCGGCCCGGATCGTGAGCAAGCTCGACCCGGACACCGGCAACTGGGGCCTCTACAATGGCGACCAGCCCGTGTTCGAGGTGAACGTGTACACCGGCGCCATGCGCATCGGCGGTCGCGCGGTCAAGGTGGAGTTCCAATAGACCGCAGGCCGGGCTTGGCGCGTCCAGCAAAGCCGCGCTGGAACCGCGCAGCGCGCACGATCGACCAAACGTGCGGGCGTCGGAAAATCACGGGGATGGTGCCCAGGAGAGGACTCGAACCTCCACAGTGTTGCCACCGCTAGGACCTGAACCTAGTGCGTCTACCAATTCCGCCACCTGGGCAGGCAGAACCGGAAATTTTAAGCGACTGGGCTTTTCTTGTCAAAATCGAATCACAACCGCCGCTCCGAACCCGAGCTGCCGTCTCGCAGCGAGATCCTCGACGTTCTGCAGGACGCCGGCGTGCCGGTTCCGCACGACGAGCTCGCGTCGCGACTCGGCGTGGGAAGGCGCGCGCAGGAAGCGTTCGCGGCGCGCATCGGCGAGCTCGTGCGCCTCGGCGACGTGCTGCAGAACCGCAAGGGCGAGCTCTGCCTCACCACCAAGCTCGACCTCGTCGCGGGCACCGTTCAGGGTCATCCCGACGGCTTCGGATTCCTCGTGCCCGACGCGGGCGGCGCCGACGTGTTCCTCTCGCCGCGCGAGATGCACAAGGTGCTGCACGGCGATCGCGCGGCGGTCAAGGTCACCGGCATCGATCGGCGCGGGCGCGCCGAAGGCGAGATCGTCGAGGTGCTCGCGCGCGCCAACCGCGAGATCGTCGGTCGCCTGCACGAAGAGCGCGACGTGTGGTTCGTCGAAGCGGAGAACCGTCGCATCAACCAGGACCTGCTGATCCCGCCGGGCGAGCGCCGCGACGCCAGGCCGGGACAAGTCGTCGTCGTCGAAATCGTGCAGCAGCCGAGCGCGCATGGCGAGGCGATCGGGCGAGTGAAGGAAGTGCTGGGGAGCGCGACCGATCCGGGCATCGAGATCGAGATCGCGCTGCGCAAGCACGAGCTTCCCTTCGAGTTCTCCAAGGCGGCGATGCGCCAGGCGAAGCGCTTGCCGGCCGACGTGCGGCCGGCGGATCGCAAGGGACGCGTCGACCTCACGGCGCTTGCGCTCGTCACGATCGACGGCGAGAACGCGAAGGACTTCGACGACGCGGTGTATTGCGAGCCCGACGGACGAGGCTGGCGCCTGATCGTCGCGATCGCCGACGTGTCGCACTACGTGCGTGACGGCGACGCGCTCGACGCCGATGCGCGCGAGCGCGGCACCTCGGTTTATTTTCCGCGGCGCGTGATCCCGATGCTCCCCGAGGAGCTGTCGAACGAGCTGTGCTCGCTCAAGCCCGACGTCGACCGCCTGTGCATGGCGTGCGACATGCGCATCGACGCGAAGGGCGCGGTCAAGCGGTACGCGTTCTATCCCGCGGTGATGCACTCGCACGCGCGGCTCACGTACACCCGCGTATGGGAGTGGCTGTCCGCCCCCAAAGCCGCGCGATCGAGCGACGCCAGGAAGCTGCGGGCGCACCTCGAAAACCTGCATGCGCTCTACAAGGTGCTCGCGGCGGCGCGCCAGCGCCGCGGCGCGATCGACTTCGAGACGGTGGAGCTCGAGCTCGAGTTCGACGCGAACGGCAAGATCGTGCGCATCGTGCCCGCGCCGCGCAACGACGCGCACAAGCTCATCGAGGAATGCATGCTCGCGGCGAACGTCTGTGCGGCGAATTTCCTGGCCGAGCACGAGCAGCCTGCCCTTTATCGCATCCACGAGGGCCCGCCGCCGGACAAGCTCGCGTCGCTGCGCGAGTTCCTCGCCGGCAGCGCGCTCACGCTCGGCGGCGGCGACCAGCCGACGGCGGCGGACTACTTCCGGCTGATCGAGTCGATCAAGGACCGGCCGGACTTCGGATTGCTGCAAACCGTGCTGCTGCGCTCGCTGTCGCAGGCGCAGTACAGTCCCGGGAACGTCGGCCATTTCGGCCTGGCGTACGACGCGTACGCGCATTTCACCTCGCCGATCCGCCGCTATCCCGACCTGCTCGTGCATCGCGCGATCAAGGCGGTACTGTCGGGCAGGGGCTACACGCCCAAGGGCATGACGTGGCAGGAGCTCGGCGCGCACACGTCGATGACCGAGCGCCGCGCCGACGACGCCTCGCGCGACGTGCTGCAATGGCTCAAGTGCTTCTACATGCAGGACAAGCTCGGCGAGACGTATGCCGGGACGATCAGCGGCGTGGCGAGCTTCGGCATCTTCGTGACGCTCGACGGGCTCAACATCGACGGCCTCGTGCACGTCACCGAGCTGCCGCGCGATTATTTCCACTTCGACCAGGTGCGGCACGCGTTGATCGGCGAGCGCGGCGGGCGCGTTTTCCAGCTCGCCGGCCGCGTCACGGTGCGCGTGGCGCGCGTGGACCTCGAGCGTGCCCGCATCGACTTCGCGCTCGCCGAGGAAGCGCCGCAGCCCAAGCCGGTCGCATCGCGCGCGACGCGTCCGACGTTCGCCGAGCCGCTGTCCGCGGACAGCGTGGAGGTGCGGACGCGACGCGGACCGACGCAGCGTCGAAGCGGCGCCCGGCGCGTGGCCGGCGACACGCGCGAGCGTCGCTCGCCGCGCGGCAAGCGGCGGCGGTGAGCGCCGCACGAATGCGGCCGTGAAGCCGCCTGCCGACGCGCACGCCGGCGCGCCGCTCGACCTGGTCGTGCAGGCGCCGCACCTGCCCCCGGAAGACGTCGACGCGCTCGTGCTGCTCACCGGCGCGCGCGGCACCGACGTTCCCGAGCGCGCCGGCAACGACGCGGTGCGCCTCGTCGCGATCGAGAGCGCGGAAGGCGTCGCGGCGGCGGCCGCGAGCGCGCGCTACGACGTTGCCCTGGTGCCGCAGGATCGCGCGCTCGGGCGGGTACGCCTCGTCGCCATGGACATGGACTCGACGCTCATCACGATCGAGTGCATCGACGAGATCGCGGACCTGCACGGCCTCAAGCCGCAGGTGGCGACGATCACGGCGCGCGCGATGCGCGGGGAGATCGACTTCGCCGAAAGCCTGCGGCAGCGGATCGCGTTGCTCGCCGGATTGCCCGCGTCGGCGCTCGAGCGCGTCTACGACGAGCGACTCGAGCTTTCGGACGGCGCGGAGCGCATGATCCGGGGATTCGCGGCGGCGGGCGCAAAAACGCTGCTCGTCTCGGGCGGCTTCGACTTCTTCACCGATCGACTACGAGAGCGCCTCGGGCTCGACTATGCGATCTCCAACCGGCTCGCGCAGCGTAACGGCGTCCTCACGGGCGAGGTGGAAGGCCCGATCGTCGATGCCGACGCGAAGGCGGCGACGCTGCTCCAGCGCGCGCACGAAGCAGGCGGCGACGGCCTGACGGTCGCGCTCGGCGACGGCGCGAACGACCTGCCCATGCTCGCCGCCGCCGACATCTCCATCGCGTATCGCGCCAAGCCGATCGTGCGAGCAGCCGCCACGCACGCCATCGACCATTGCGGCCTGGACGCTGCCCTCAATCTGTTCCAGTAGAGTCGCGTCGCGCGAAGCGCGGCGCGCTGAATTCTCGGCGCCTCGCGCGAAAGCGCGAGGCTGCTCGAGCTCTTTCGTAGGTTTTGCCGTTTATGCTTCGTCGATCCATGCCATCTGGATCGCCTCCAGGATCTTCTCGCCGGAGTGCTTCGGGTCGTCGTCGAAGCCGGGCAGCGCGAGCACCCATTTGTAGAGGTCGGTGAAGCGCACGGCGCTCGGGTCGACGTCGGGATGCGCCTCGGAGAGCGCGATCGCGATGTCGCGCGAGTCGGTCCACTTCACTTGTTTTCCTTCGCGTAGTTGATGGTGTATTTCGGGATCTCGACCACGAGGTCCTCGTCGTCGACGATCGCCTGGCACGAAAGCCGCGACACGGGAGTGAGGCCCCAGGCGCGGTCGAGCAGGTCCTCCTCGTCCTCGGACGCTTCGGACAGCGAGTCGTAGCCCTTGCGAACGATGCAGTGGCAGGTCGTGCACGCGCAGGATTTCTCGCACGCGTGCTCGACCTCGATGCCCTGCTCGAGCAGGTTGTCGAGCAGCGACATGCCCTTCTTCGCTTCGAAGGTCTTGCCGTCGGGGCAGAGCTCCGCGTGCGGCAGAACGACGACGTCGGGCATCAGCGCTCGCTCTCGAGCACGGTGTCCACGCGCTTGCCGGCCAGCGCGCGCGCGATGTTGCGGTCCATGCGCCGCGCCGCAAACGCTTCGGTGGCGTGGTTCAGCGCGTGCACCGCCGCGTTCAGCGCATCGCGATCCGGGCCGGCACGCGCGCTGCGCACCGAAGCGAGCGACGCATCGATGCCGCGCGCTTCCTCGCTCGACAGGAGGTCCCCGTCCTGTGCAATCGCGGCCTCGGTGGCGGACACGACGCGATCAGCCTCGACTTGCGCTTCGGCGAGCGCGCGTGCCGCCATGTCGTCGGCCGCGTGCGCGAACGAATCCTGCAGCATGTGCGCAATCTCGGCGTCGGTCAGGCCGTAGGAGGGCTTGACCGTGACGGCGGCTTGCACGCCTGTCGTGCGTTCGCGCGCCGCGACGGACAGCAGGCCGTCCGCGTCGACCGAGAACGTGACCGCAATGCGTGCCGCACCCGCGGTCATCGGCGGAATGCCGCGCAGCTCGAAGCGTGCAAGCGACCGGCAGTCGGCGACCTTCTCGCGCTCGCCCTGCACCACATGAATGGCCATCGCGGTCTGGCCATCCTTGAAGGTGGTGAATTCCTGCGTGCGCGCGACCGGGATCGTGGAATTGCGCGGGATGATCTTCTCGGTGAGGCCGCCCATCGTCTCGAGTCCGAGCGACAGCGGGATCACGTCGAGCAGCAGCCAGTCTTCCTCGCGCGCACGATTGCCGACGAGCTTGTCCGCCTGCACGGCTGCGCCGAGCGCGACGACCTCGTCGGGATTGAGATTGATGAGTGGCGGCTGGCCGAAGAGCTCGGCGACTGCGCGCCGGACCTGCGGCATGCGCGTTGCACCGCCCACGAGCACCACGCCCTTCACGTCCTCCGCGCGGAAATTCGCGTCGCGCAGCGCGCGCTTCACCGGCTGCAGCGTCTTCTGCACGAGCGTGCGCGTGATCGCGGTGAACGTGTCCACGGCAAGCGCGAGGTTCACGATATCGCCGCCGGACAGCGTCGCGACGATCGGCGCCGAGTCGTGACCCGTCAGCATCTCCTTCGCCTCGCGCGCCTTGATCATCAGCCGACGCGTGTCCACGGGCCCGAGTGGCGGCAGGCCCGCATGCTCGAGGATCCAGCAGAACACGCGATGATCGAAGTCGTCGCCGCCGAGCGCCGAGTCGCCGTTGGTGGAAAGCACCTCGAACACGCCTCGGGTGAGGCGCAGGATCGAGATGTCGAAAGTGCCGCCGCCGAGGTCGTACACCGCGTAGACGCCTTCGGCGGCATTGTCGAGGCCGTAGGCGAGCGCAGCGGCGGTCGGCTCGTTCAGCAGGCGCAGCACCGGCAGCCCGGCGAGCGACGCGGCGTCCTTGGTGGCCTGGCGCTGCGCGTCGTCGAAGTACGCCGGCACGGTGATGACCGCCCCGTCGACGGGACCGTCGAGCGCAGCCTCCGCTCGGTCGCGGAGCGCGCGCAGGATCTCCGCCGAGACCTCGACCGGCGACTTCGTGCCGGCGCGCGTGTCGATCCGCACCATGCCCTGGCCTTCGACGAAGCTGTAGGGAAAGCGCCGCGGATCGCCAAGGTCGCCCAAGCCCCGCCCCATGAAACGCTTCACGGAAACCACCGTGTTGCGCGGGTCGAGCGCCTGCTGCGCCATGGCTGCGTAGCCGACCTCCACGCCACCGTCGACGTAGCGCACGATGGACGGCACGAGCGGGCGGCCCTGCTCGTCGGGAAGCACGATCGCGGTGCCGTTGCGCACCGTCGCGACGAGCGAATGCGTCGTGCCGAGGTCGATGCCGATGGCGCGCTTGCGCGCGTGCGGCAGCGGCGATTCGTCCGGCTCGGAGATCTGGAACAGGGTCATCGGTCGATCGCGCCGTGCCGTCTCCAGCAGTCGACTGCGCCCCCTCGGGGGCAACGAGCGTGGGGATCGTTCATCATGCGATCTCGTCCAGCGCCGCGTCGAGCGCCGAGAGGTCCTCGCCCACCTTGTGCAGGAATCGGAGCTCGCGCACGGGGACGCGCGCCTCGTCGTAGGCGTGCCGCTCGTCGAGGCACACGCGCACGCGCGCCTCGAGCTCGCTCGCTTCGCCCCGCACCTCGTCGATGACGGCGGCGAGCGTGCGCGCGTCGCGTGCCTCGACGGCTTCGGACGCCTGCTCCCGGCGCTCGAGCTGCCGCTCGAGGAAATCGAGCGGCAGCTGCGTGTCGGTCTCGTCGCGCGCGTCGATGCCGTGCAGCGACAGCAGGTATTCCGCCCGAGTGATCGGCTCGCGCAGCGCGCGATACGCTTCGTTGACGCGGGCCGAGGCCTGCAGCGCGAGCCTGCGGTCGGCGTCGCTGCCGCTCGCGTGACGGTCCGGGTGCACCTCGCTCTGCAGCCTCCGGTAGGCCGCGTCGAGGGCCGATGCGTCGAGGCCGAAGCGCTCCGGCAGGCGGAACAGCTCGAAGTGGTTGCGGGAAAAGTCGAGCATCGTGGCTTTCAGATGAAACGGGCGGCCTCGCAGCCGCCCGCCCCGGCATCGTGCTGGCGCAGAGCCGCTACACGTTGAACGACTCTCCGCAGCCGCAGGATTCCTTCACGTTGGGATTGTTGAACTTGAATCCCTCGTTCAATCCTTCGCGGGCGAAGTCGAGCTCCATGCCGTCGAGGTACGGCAAGCTCTTCGGGTCGACGACGACCGTCACGCCGTGGCTTTCGAACCGCACGTCCTCGGGCTTCGCCTCGTCGGCGTACTCGAGCTTGTACGCAAGCCCCGAGCACCCGGAAGTGCGTACACCGAGGCGCACCCCGACGCCTTTGCCGCGGCGCGCGAGGTGTGCGCTCACGTGCTTCGCCGCCGATTCGGTCAATGTGATGGCCATGTGGTTGGGTCAGTCCCCGGCCTGCGCTTCCGGCTGCGCGAGCTCGCGCGTCGTTGCGTCGGCACGCGCCTGGTCGGCGCCGGGATGCTTCTTGCGATAGTCTGCCACCGCCGCCTTGATGGCGTCCTCGGCGAGGATCGAGCAGTGGATCTTCACCGGCGGCAGCGCGAGCTCCTCGGCGATCTGCGTGTTCCTGATGCCCATCGCCTGGTCGAGCGTCTTGCCCTTCACCCATTCGGTGACGAGCGACGACGACGCGATCGCCGAGCCGCAGCCGTAGGTCTTGAACTTGGCGTCCTCGATGATGCCGTCCTCGCCGACGCGGATCTGCAGCTTCATCACGTCGCCGCAGGCGGGGGCGCCGACCATGCCGGTGCCGACCGCCTCGTCGCTCTTCGAGAACGACCCGACGTTGCGCGGGTTCTCGTAGTGGTCGATGACCTTGTCGCTGTATGCCATTGCTCAATCTCCTGAGACTTTTCGCCGCCCCGTCAATGCGCGGCCCACTCGATCGCGTTCAGATCCACCCCGTCCTTGTACATCTCCCACAGCGGCGACAGCTCGCGCAGCTTGGCGATCTTGCCCTGCACGAGCTGGATCACGTAGTCAACCTCCGCCTCGGTCGTGAAACGGCCGACGGTGAAGCGGATGGAGCTGTGGGCGAGCTCGTCGCTGCGCCCCAGCGCGCGCAGCACGTACGACGGCTCGAGCGACGCCGACGTGCACGCCGACCCCGACGACACCGCGACGTCCTTGATCGCCATGATCAGGCTCTCGCCCTCGACGTAGTTGAAGCTGACGTTGAGGTTGTGCGGAACGCGTCGCTCCATGTCGCCGTTGACGTACACCTCCTCGATCTGCATCAGCCCCGCCAGCAGCTTGTCGCGCAGCATGCGGATGCGCTCGTTGTCGGTGGCCATCTCGAGCCTGGCCAAGCGGAACGCCTCGCCCATGCCGACGATCTGGTGCGTCGGCAGCGTGCCGGAGCGCATGCCGCGCTCGTGGCCGCCGCCGTGCATCTGCGCCTCGATGCGCACGCGCGGCTTGCGCCGCACGTACAGCGCCCCCACGCCCTTGGGACCGTAGGTCTTGTGCGCCGAGAACGACATGAGGTCGACCTTCAGCTTCGAGATGTCGACCGGGATCTTGCCGGTCGCCTGCGCCGAGTCGACGTGGAAGACGATCCCGCGCGAGCGCGCGAGCTCGCCCATTGCCGGGATGTCCTGGATCACGCCGATCTCGTTGTTCACGTACATCACCGACGCGAGGATCGTGTCGGGACGGAGCGCCGCCTCGAACTTCGCGAAATCGACCAGTCCGTTCGGCTCGACGTCGAGGTACGTCACCTCGTAGCCTTCGCGCTCGAGCTCGCGCATGGTGTCGAGCGTCGCCTTGTGCTCGGTCTTCACCGTCACGAGGTGCTTGCCGCGGTCCTTGTAGAAATGCGCGGCGCCCTTGAGGGCGAGGTTGATCGACTCCGTGGCGCCCGAGGTCCACACGAGCTCCTTGGGATCGCAATGGACCAGCGCCGCGACGTGCTCGCGTGCTTCCTCGACGGCTTTCTCGGTCTCCCAGCCGAACGCGTGCGAGCGCGAAGCCGGGTTGCCGAAACGCTCCGTGAGGTACGGGATCATCTTTTCCGCCACGCGCGGGTCGACCGGGGTGGTGGCGGAGTAGTCGAGATAGATCGGCAGCTTCATGTTCTCGTCAGAGGGTTCAATGCACGTCCGCAGGTTGCGTGTGCGCCTTTCCGTGGGCCCGATGGTCCTGCAGCACGGCCACGTCGCCCTGCCTCGGCTGGTTCTGGCGCACGAGCTCGGCGAGCGTCACGGAGCGCAGGAACTCGAGGATGTGGGCGTTGAGCCCGGCCCACAGCTCGTGCGTCATGCAGCGACGATCGTCGTGGCAGTTCTCCTTGCCGCCGCACTGCGTCGCGTCGATCGGCTCGTCGACCGCCGTGATGATGTCGGCGACCGATACCTCGAGGGCCGGCCGCGCGAGGTTGTAGCCGCCGCCCGGCCCGCGCACGCTGTCCACGAGCCCGTGGCGGCGCAGCTTGCCGAACAGCTGCTCGAGATACGACAGCGAGATCTTCTGCCGCTCGGACACCGCCGCGAGCGTGACCGGGTTCTCCGATCCGTGCAGCGCGACGTCGATCATCGCGGTGACCGCAAAACGGCCTTTGGTCGTCAGGCGCATCGTGCTCGTCCCTGGTTTGACCGTCCCGCCTCATGGGCCCGGACGTTGTCCAAGACAACGTTTATCCTAGAATACCTGAATAATTTAGTCAACTAAGCCGGAATCAAGTTCACTCGAGCATCTTGTTGATTTGCTGAGGATCGAAAGCGTCGGCAATGGCCTTGGCCTCGGCGCAGTCGATCCCGCCCCTCTGCAGCAGGTGCACCAGCCGATTGAACCGCTCCTCGCTTGCCGCGGCGTGGTCGAGGAGCTGGTGGATGGCCTGGACGACCGGGTCGTTGACGTCCTGGCCGATGCCGTAGGCCGAGAACTTCATTCGGGCGGCCGTGGACTCACGCCGCTCCTGCTCTTCCGGCGTATTGACGCGCGCCGGAATCCCGACCGCGGTCGCCCCGGCGGGGACGTCCCGCACCACCACGGCGTTAGCGCCCACTTTCGCGTTGTCGCCCACCAGGATGGGACCCAGGATCTTGGCGCCGGCCCCGACCACGACGTTGCGTCCGAGCGTCGGGTGGCGCTTGCCCTTGTTCCACGACGTCCCGCCCAGGGTCACGCCGTGGTAGAGCGTGGAGTCGTCGCCGACCTCGGCCGTCTCGCCGATGACCAGTCCCATCCCATGGTCGATGAACACACGCCGGCCGATCGACGCGCCCGGATGGATCTCGATGCCGGTGACCCAGCGGCTCCAGGTCGACACCCAGCGTGCGAGCCATCGCAGGCCCATGCGCCACAGCGGGTGAGCGACCGTGCGATGCCACACCATGGCGTGCAGCCCGGGGTAGCACGTGAGCACCTCCCACGTCGACCGGGCGGCCGGGTCCCGGTCGAAGACCGCCTGGATGTCTTCGCGCAGTCGGACGAACATGCAGCGATTTTAGCAAATTCCGACTGATTCAGTCGGTTATTGGACGCTGCGCCCCGGCCGGCCGTTCAACGGAGCAGCACGGCGGCGACCACGAGCCCCGCCATCGCGATGGCGAAGCACACCAGGTAGAGGAAAGAGATGACGACGACGCGCGCCGCGATGCCGCTCCAGCGGCCGCCGTACACCGCCCACAGCGACCAGGGCAGGTAGGCGAGCACCCAGAGCAGCAGCACGGTACGCACCGGCGCGAACGGAACGAGCACCATCGCGAGCAGCGCGAGCGCGACGAACGCATGCGCGTGCGCGCCGTAGATCAGATGCGCAGCGTATCGCCGCGGCCGCGACGGATAGCGGCGGGCACGGCCCACATAGACGAGCTGCAGCATGCCGGCGAACAGCGGAAGCAGCGCGACCATCGCGTACGGTCCATGGCGCAGCATGCCGCCCTGGATCTGCTCCGCCTTCTGCTCGCGCGTCAGATGGTCGAAGGCCGCGAGGCGGGCTCGAACGGGCGCGAAGGACGAGTTCAATTCACCGAAGTCGAAGTCGATGCCGTTTTGCGCGGCGTTCCGGACCTCGGGGGGCGCCGACGACGTACGCGGCGCTTCCGCGGCACCGGGCTCGAGGACCGCGAGCCCATGGCCCGTGAGGCGCACGGCGGCGAACAGCGCGAGCCACAGCACGAGGAACAGGCGGCCGGGCCGGACGTAGCGTCGCCGTCGACCGGCGAGATATTCGCGCGTGAGAAAGCCGGGCTTGAAGAACAGCGCCCCGAGCGTGCGCCACATCCGGCCGTCGAGCGCGACGTATCGACCCGCGGCTTCGCGCAGGAACGCCGTCGCCGTCGGCAGCGCGATGGACGTCTCCTGGCCGCATTGCGCGCAATAGGGGCCGGCGATGGCCGCGCCGCAGTTCGCGCATGCTTGCGCCGTCATTCGCGCTCGTCCATCACGGCGTCGATGCGCGCGAGGATGCCGCGCAGGATATTGACTTCCTCGTGCTCGAGATCCGTGCGCGCGAACAGCCGGCGCAGCCGCGGCATCAGGCGACGCGGTCGTTGCGGATCCAGGAACTGCAACGCGGCGAGCGTGCGCGCGGCATGCGCATAGAGGCCTTCGACGGCTTCGTGCGTCGCCGGCGCGAAGCGCGGCGCATGCCACACCGCGCGCTCGCCTGCGGCCATGCGCAGCTCGTACGCCGCGACTTGCGCGGCGGCCGCAAGGTTCAGCGACGCAAAGAGAGGATTGGCCGGTATCGTCGCGACGCACGCGCAACGCGCGAGCTCTTCATTGGTGAGCCCGGACATCTCGGTGCCCAGGACCCATGCGATCGGCCCCGCGCTCGCGCGGGCGATCGCTTCGCGCGCGGCTTCGCGCACGGCGAGGACGCGTCCCGCGAATTCGCGCGGCCGCGCCGACAATCCGACGCTCCAGGCGCAGCCCTCGAGCGCGTCGTCGAGCGTGCTCGCGACGCGCGCCCGGCGCAGCACCTGCTCCGCGCCCGTGGCGCGCGCGCTCGCTTCGTCATCGGGAAAGCGGCGCGGCTCGACGAGCGCGAGATCGGCGAGGCCCATCGTCCACAGCGCACGCGCCGCTGCGCCGATGTTGCCCGGATGGCTCGTGCGCACGAGCACGAAGCGCATGCGTGCGAGCGCGTCGTCGCGCGGTGCGTCCGGTTCGCTCGCAGGCATCCGGCTAGAATATCCCACCATGCATCCGATGCTCACGACCGCGGTGAAAGCCGCACGCCGCGCCGGCAACATCATCAATCGCGGCGCGCGCGACCTCGACCTGCTCACCGTGACGGCCAAGGGCCCGAAGGACTTCGTGAGCGAGATCGACCGTGCGGCCGAGGCCGCGATCGTCGACACGCTGCACGCCGCGTATCCCGATCACGCGATCCTCGCGGAAGAAGGCACCAGCCGCGACAAGAACGCCGATGCCGACTACACCTGGATCATCGATCCGCTCGACGGCACGACGAACTTCCTGCACGGCTTTCCGCAGTACTGCGTGTCGATCGCGCTGTCGCACAAGGGGACGATCACGCAGGGCGTCATCTGCGACCCGGTGCGCAACGATCTCTTCACCGCGAGCCGCGGGCGCGGCGCGTATCTCAACGACCGGCGCATCCGCGTGTCGAAGCGCCAGCATCTGCGCGATTGCCTGATCGGCACGGGATTCCCGTTCCGCGACGGCACGCATCTCGACACGTATCTCTCGATGATGCGCGCGATGATCCAGCAGGCCGCGGGCCTGCGGCGTCCCGGCGCGGCGGCGCTCGACCTTGCCTACGTCGCGGCCGGCTATTACGACGGCTTCTTCGAGATCGGGCTCAACCCCTGGGACGTCGCCGCGGGCAGCCTGCTCGTGCTGGAGGCCGGCGGGCTGATCGGCGACCTGTCCGGCGAGGGCGACTACGTCTATGGCGGCCAGGTCATCGCCGCGACCCCGCGCATCTTCGCGCAGATGATCAAGACGCTCGGCCCGTATCGCGAGAAGCTCATGCAGGAGAAGTCGGCCGCAGCGGCGTCCGAGTGATCGTCGTGGCAACCGGTTTGCTGAGCCGACCGCATCGACCCCGGAAGGACCCGGCGGCGTGCGTTCTGCTCACCGGTTCGAGTTGCGAGGCGCTTCCTTGACCCACACTTCGAGGAGCGCGTAACCGACTGCGAGAAGCACGGGACCGAGAAAGATCCCGATGAAGCCGAACGCCACCGCGCCGCCCAGCACGCCGAGCAGAACGAGCACGAACGGCAGGTCGCTGCCGCGGCTGATGATGAGCGGCTTGATCACGTTGTCGACGGTCGAGACGACGAGCGCGCCCCACGCCAGCACGAACAGTCCCCAGCCGGTCTCGCCGGCGTTGATGAGCCACAGTCCGGCCGGCACCCACACCAGCGGCGGCCCGATCGGCACGGGCGAGAGGAAGAACGTGAGGAGCCCGAGCAGCGGCGCCGCGCGTATGCCTGCGATCCAGAATCCGATGCCGGCGACCACACCCTGCACGATGGCCGTGCCCAGGATCCCGAGCACCACGCCACGCACCGTCGCGGCCGCCACGAGCGCGAGCTGAAAGCCGCGGTCGCCCGCGATCCGCGCAAACGCGGCTTCCAGTCGCTCCACCACGATCTCGCCGTCGCGAAAGAAGAAGAACGCGATGAAGATCGACAGCGTGAGCTGCAGCACCGCCGCGCCGAACGCCGCGCCCGACGCCAGCGCGACCTTGCGGACGGGCTCGAGGTACTTGCGCAACTCGGCGACGAGCTGCGCCGTGTCGTGCGTCATGCCCGACCAATAGGCCGACGCGCGCTCGCCGACGAGGGGCAGCTGCGCAACCCACGCGGGCGGCTCGGGCGGACCGCGCTCGATCAGGTCGCGTCCCCACGCGGCAACGGCAGTGGCGTTGTCGGCGATCGTCGCGCCCACCACGATGAACGGCGCGAGCAACGTGATGGCGATCAACAGCACCATGACGAGCGCCGCCAGCGCCGCATGCCCCCGCATGCGCAGCAGCAGTCGCTGATACAGCGGCCACGCGGTCGTGCACAGGATCGCCGCCCACAGGAGCGCGGTCATGAACGGCTTCAGGACCAGAAAGCAGCCGACGATCAGCAGCGCGAGGCCTGCGAGGGTGAGCGTCTGATCGATGCGCGACGGTGGCGGACGCATGGGCGAGCCTGGAGCGGGCGCAGGCATCTTAGCGTGCCGCCGGCCCGGCGCGAGGGCGCCAGGAACGGCAACCGCCGCGCATTCGTCAAACGCCAGGCCGATACGCGGCACGCCTGGCATTTCGCGCGCACAAAAAAAGGGGCCGCATGTGAATGCGGCCCTGCAACTCAAGGTCCTCCCTGACCCGGGAGCCCCGACGATGCACGCCGGGGCACCGCGGTTGGTGCTTCATCCCCCTCGTGCGCACTCCCCCCTGAATCGCAGCGTAAGGACGCATCCCGCCATGGCCAGCAGCACCAGCGCCAGCGCCGACGGTTCGGGCAGGTCGCGCTGCGGCGGCCGATACGTCGCCGTGATGAAGTTCTGGTGATGATTGCCGGCCTGATCGGGCGTGGAGACGAGCTGGGAGACCGTCCAGCCGTCGCCGGTGAAGTCGTTCAGATGCTGAAGCCACGTGTTGGCGAGGTCGCGCGCCGTGCTGCCCGCCGGGTTCGGCGCAGTCGCCCAGAAATGGTTGGTCGTGCTGCCGGGCGGCGACACGGAGACGTCGGTGTCGTAGCCGATGTTCCAGATCGCGAGCTGGAACGCCGCGGAAGCGTCGGGGCCGTCGCTGATCGCATGCGCGTACGCCTCGTCGAACAGCCGCGCGAGCTGACCTTCCCGGGTCGCGTCCGCCATCGGCGTCTCGGTGTAGTCGTAGTTCTGGTTGAAGCTGAACGTATGGTCGAGGTCATAGCACCAGAACACGATGTCGACGAGGTCGAAGACTCCGATGAAGCCGCCGACGTAAACGGTCTGCGCGTGCGAGTCGCGATGCACGGTGTAGATGTCGGCGGGCGTCGCGACGAAGTTCGTGGTGTGCAGCGTATCGGCACGCGTGCCGACCGAAAGCGTTGCAGCGAGGATTGCGGCGACGAAGGCAAAGCGGGAGCGTGCTGTGAAGCGCATGGCGGGTCGGGTTCCTGTTCGTTGTTGTGGTTGGCCCGCCCTCCCCCCAGATGGCGTCGGCAACCGGCGACACCTGCCGTGCAAGCCGCATACCACCCTGGACGCCGTCTAGCGGCACCATTCAATCAGCGACTTAAGCGCGATTTCTGTGCTGTACCAGGCGTTCTAAACGGTTCATGTAAACAGCGCCGACAACGCATGCGGTAACGCGTGCACGGTTGAGATGCCCGTGTCGGAGCGAGCCGACGGCGGCTTTCGGATCAGAACGGATACTGGCGCGTGCAAAGCGACGCTAGCCTCGCGTCGTCCCTGACACCGCCGGCTCGTGGAGCGCGCTGCCCGGACCCGTGAGCGGCCCGTCACCCAGGTCTCGGGTACGGACCGTTACCGATGTCTCCGGTCCGTACACGCGCGAGGTGGCGGAGAGAGAGGGATTCGAACCCCCGATACGTTGCCGTATACCTGATTTCGAGTCAGGCGCCTTCGACCACTCGGCCATCTCTCCGCAGCCGTGAATTATAACTTGCGCACCGGGCCCACGACGGCGGCCTGCGCGGCCCGCGCCGTGCTGGTGTCCATGACGCTCGCGCTGGCGGCGTGCGCGACGCTTCCGCCGGGTGCCGACTACCCACGCGAAACCTCGCACGCGCTCGCCAGGCCCGAGCAGACGAAGCTCGGTGCGCTGACCGCGCGCTGGTCGGCGGCGCATGGCGGGCTCACGGGATTTCGCCTGCTGCCCGGCGGCATCGACAGCTTCTCGCTGCGCGCCGAAATGGCCGACGCGGCGCAGCGCACGCTCGACGTGCAGTACTTCATCCTGCATGGCGACGACACCGGGCGCCTGTTCATCGGGCGCCTGCTCGCCGCGGCGAACCGGGGCGTGAGGGTGCGCATACTCCTCGACGACGCGAACACGATCGGGGGCGACGAGCGCATCACCGCGCTCGCCGTGCATCCGAACATCGAGGTGAGGCTGTTCAACCCGTTTCGCGTGCGAACGGGGCTCACGGCACTGCGCAGCACCGATCTCGCGCTCGAGGCGAACCGGCTCGCGCGGCGCATGCACAACAAGCTGCTGATCACCGACAACGCCATCGCGGTCGCGGGCGGACGCAACATCGGCGACGAATACTTCGCGGCCAACCGGAGCTTCGAGTTCGGCGACTTCGACGTGTTCGCCGCCGGCCCCGCCGTGCGGCAGTTGTCCAAGAGCTTCGACGCGTACTGGAACGACGATCTGTCCGTGCCCGCCGAGGCGCTCGACCATCCCACGAAGGCCTCGCTCGACGACTATCGCAAGGAGCTCGACGAGCACGCACACCGGATGGGCGACTCGGACTACGAGCGCCGCGTGCGCGACGGCGACCCGCTGAGGACGATCGTGGACGGCACCAGGCCCCTCGTGTTCGCGCCTTCGGAGGTGCTCTACGACAGCCCGGTCAAGGCGCAGGCGGACAACGACGACGGGGAAGGCGCGCACCTGCGCGAGCGACTCATGCAGGCATGCCGCGCGACGCAGCGCGAGCTGATCGTCGTCACGCCGTACCTCGTGCCCGGCCGTGATCAGCTCGAGATGCTGCGCGAGCTGCGCTCGCGCGGAGTGCGCGTGCGCATCCTCACCAACTCGCTCGCGTCGACCGACGTGCCGGTCGTGCACGCCGGCTATCGAAAGGTGCGACCCGATCTGGTGAAGATGGGCATCGACCTCTACGAGGTGAAGCCCGAGCTGGGCGAGCCGCGCGTGGGACGCGTCGTCATCCAGCACGACTCGAATCCGCGCTTCACGCTGCACGCCAAGGTGTTCGTCTTCGACCGCAAGCGCGTGTTCGTCGGCTCGGCGAACTTCGACATGCGGTCGTTCCACCTCAACACCGAGGTGGGGCTCATCATCGACAGCCCCGAGCTCGCGCGCCAGGCGGCCGAGCGCTTCGAGGCGATCACGGTGCCCGCCAACAGCTATCGCGTGGAGCTCGGCGGGGAGAACGGCGAACCGGTCATGCAGTGGATTACCCAGGAGGACGGCAAGCTCACCGCGCTCACGCAGGAGCCGGGCGCGTCGTTCTGGCGCGAGCTCGTCGTCGGCGCGGTGGCGATGCTGCCGATCGACGGACAGCTGTAACCGTCATTCCCGCGGAAGCTTGCCCTCCAGTGTTCGAATCGGGGGCGGGAATCCAGCGACTTCGGCAGCGACGCCCGGTCCCTGCTTGCGCAGGGGCGACGCCGTCATTTCTTCGCCGTGTTCGACGCCGGCGAGGGCTTCGCGCCCGCGTTGGACGCCGTCGAGGGCATCGCATTGGGCCCGAGCTGCGGCGTCACGTTGACGCCCTTCGCCTTCTGCTCCGTGATGTAGCGCGAGACGACGCGGTCCTCGGCGCGCTTGAGCTCGTCCTTGGCCTTTTCGGCCGCCTGGGCGTCCTTGGCCTTCTTGGCTTCGGCGGCGGCCTTCTGCTCCTCGGTGGGCGGCGGCAGCTTGGCCACCGCGACACCGAACAGCGCCAGAACGAGGGAAGCCGAGACGAGCGCGCGCAGGGTCGTGTTCATGACGATATCCGAAAGGTTTTCAGGCGGGCCGCGCCAGGGAGGGCGGGATCACGTCTCCGCTCGGCGCGATCTTTCCGGCCTCGACGTCGTTGTACCAGTACTCGTGGTGCTCGCGCGCCCACGTCTCGTCGACGTAGCCGGTGCGCATGGCGTCGTACGCGCCTTCCATGCCGATCGTGCCGAGGTAGATGTGGCCGAGGCCCATCATGATGAAGAGCGCAGCGGCGACGATGTGCACGACGTTGGCGATCTGCATGGTCGCGCGCGTCTGCTCGAAGTTGGGGAAGTCGAGCGCCAGCCCGCTGATCGAAACCGCCACGCCGAGCAGCAGCACGCCGAGCCAGAACCAGATCTTCTCGCCGGCGTTGTACTTGCCCGAAGGCACCTCGTGTCCCGAGAGCATGCCGCCGAAGCGCCGCACCCACGCCCAGTCGTAGGCGCGCCAGAAATTGTCGCGCACGAACGTGAGGAACACGAGCACCGTGGTCACGACGAACACCGGGCCGGTGAAGTTGTGGAGGTTCTTCGAGAGGACGGCGAGCCACGAGAAGAGCGTGTACCCGATCACCGGCAGCAGCCCGTTCCTGCCGAACAGGATGACCAGGCCGCTGACCGCGAGGATCACCCAGCACACCGCGGCGACCCAGTGGATCACCCGTTCCCAGAGCGTGAAGCGACGGATCAGGTGCCCGGTGCGCGGCCCGTGCAGCGGGATCACGCCGCGATACAGGTGCCAGGCGGTGATCGCGAGGATGATCAGCACGATGCCCCAGCCGGCCCACATGCTGAGCTGGCCGTTGCGCAACGCGCGCCACGTCTCGCCGCTCGACTGGATCAGCACGCCAGTCTCGCGCCCGGGCAGGCTCGTGTACTGCGGCTGCCCGGAACGCACGGTGTCCCACACCGGCTTGTTGTTGAGCGGCTGCACCATCTGCTGCTGCTGTTGCGCGGTGACCTCGTCGTCGTAGCCGTAGGTCGACTGAGGCTCGGACACCGGCGGCTGTGACGACGGCGGCGCAGTCGTCTGCGCCGCGGCAATTGCGGCAACGAAAAAGCAAAGGGCGGCGATGGCGACTCGCGCCCCGGCGATGCTCACACGCATGACGGCCCTCGCTCGATCAGCGCACCCGCTTGTACTCGTTCTGCGCCTTGATGCGCGTGGAGATCGCGTTCTCCCACTCCTGGCGATTGCCCTTGTACTGCGCGTCGTAGGGCGGCGTGTCGGGCTTGCCCTGATAGGTGCCCTGCTTGTAGGAGACCACCTGCGGGCGCTCGCCGCACGCGCTCAGCGCGAGCACCGCGCTCGCGGCCAGCATGGCAAGGGAGAGACGGGCGAGGATCACGATTTGGTTCCTCCGGGCGGCGGTGCACCGGTTGCAGGCGTGTTGGGCGGCACCGGGATACCTTGCGTGGCCGGCGTGTTGGGCGGCAGCTTGTACGCCGTCGCCCAGCCCCAGACCTCGCCGCCGCGCCCGCGATGGGTGACGCGCTCGCGATAGATGTCCGCGAGCTCGTCGCCGTCGCCGCCGAGGAGCGCCTTGGTCGAGCACATCTCCGCGCATGCGGGCAGGCGGCCTTCGGACAGCCGGTTGCGTCCGTACTTGACGTATTCCGCCTGCGAGCCGTCGGGCTCGGGACCGCCCGCGCAGAACGTGCACTTGTCCATCTTGCCGCGCACGCCGAACGCGCCGACCTGCGGAAACTGCGGCGCGCCGAACGGGCACGCATAGAAGCAGTAGCCGCAGCCGATGCAGAGGTCCTTGTCGTGCAATACCACGCCTTCCTGCGTGTGGTAGAAGCAGTCCACCGGGCACACCGCCATGCAGGGCGCATCCGAGCAGTGCATGCACGCGACCGAGAGCGAGCGCTCGCCGGGGACGCCGTCGTTGATGGTGACCACGCGGCGGCGGTTCACGCCCCACGGGATGTCGTGCTCCGACTTGCACGCGGTGACGCAGGCGTTGCATTCGATGCAGCGCTCGGCGTCGCACAGGAATTTCATTCGGGCCATGATCGTCTCCTCCTAGGCCTTCGCCACCTGGCAGAGCGTGGTCTTGGTTTCCTGCATCATGGTCACGGAGTCGTAGCCGTACGTCGTCGCGGTATTCACCGCCTCACCGCGCACGATCGGCGCCGCGCCCTCGGGGTAGTACTGCAGCATGTCCTTGCCCATCCACCAGCCGGCGAAATGGAACGGCACGAACGTGGTGCCCCTGCCGACGCGCTCGGTCACCAGCGCCTTGACCTTGAGCTGCGCGCCGGTGGGGGTTTGCACCCACACGTACTCACCGTCGCGGATGCCGCGGTCGTTGGCGTCCGCCGGGTTGATCTCCACGAAGTTCTCCTGCTGCAGCTCGGCGAGGAAGCGATTGCTGCGCGTCTCGTCGCCGCCACCCTCGTACTCGACGAGCCGGCCGCTGGTGAGCACCAGCGGGAAGTGCTTCGCCACCTCCTTCTTGACGTTGTCCTGCTGCACCGTCTTGAACAGCGTCGGCAGGCGCCAGAACGCGGCCTTGTCGTCGTGCGTCGGATACTTCGCGACGAGGTCCGGCCGCGGCGAGTAGAGCGGCTCGCGGTGCTGCGGGATGCCGTCGGGAAAGTTCCACACGATCGCTCGCGCCTTGGCGTTGCCCCACGGCCAGCAGCCGTGCTTGAGCGACACGCGCTGGATGCCGCCGGAGAGGTCGGTCTTCCAGTTCTTGCCCTCGGCCTTCTTCTTCTCGTCCTCGGTGAGCTCGTCCCACCAGCCGAGCTTCTTCAGCAGCACGTGGTCGAACTCGGGATAGCCGGTGGTGAGGTCGCAGCCCTTGGGATACGAGCCGTCCTCGGCGAGCAGGTTCACGCCGTCGCGCTCGATGCCGAAGTTCGCGCGGAAGCAGCCGCCCCCGTCCATCACGTGCTTCGACACGTCGTACAGGTTGGGCGAGCCCGGATGCTTGATCGCCGCGGTCCCGTAGCACGGCCACGGCAGGCCGTAGTAGTCGCCGTCGCAGGGGCCGCCCTTCGCGCGCAGCGTCTTCACGTCGAAGGTGTCCTGGTGCTTCATGTGCAGCTTCAGCCGCTCCGGTGACTGGCCGGTGTAGCCGATGGTCCAGTTCGACGCATTGATCTCCTTCAGCATCGATTCCGGCGTCGGCTCCTCGAACTTCGCATCGCCGTCCGGCTTCCAGATCTCGAAGTTCTTGACGAACTCCTTGTCCCAGCCGAACTTCTTGGCGAACGCGAGCATGATCGCGTGATCCGTCTGCGACTCGAACATCGGCGAGATGACGCGCTCGCGCCATTGCAGCGAGCGGTTCGACGCCGTGACCGAGCCCGACGTCTCGAGCTGCGTGCACGCGGGGAGCAGGTAGACACCGTCCTGCCGCACCATCGCGGCCATCGCCGCGGTGGCCGACGGATACGGGTCGATGACGACGAGCGTGTCGAGCTTCTTCATCGCCTCGACCATTTCCTTGCCGCGCGTCTGGCTGTTCGGCGCGTGCCCCCAGTACACGACCGCGCGCAGGTTGTTGTCCTGGTCGATGAGCTCGTTCTTCTCCAGCACGCCGTCGATCCAGCGCGACACCGTCATGCCGGGCTTTTCCATCATCGCCTTGTTCTGGAATCGCCCCTTGATCCACTCGTAGTCGACGCCCCAAACGGCGGCGTAGTGCTTCCACGAGCCTTCCGCCACGCCGTAGTAGCCGGGCAGCGAGTCGGGATTCGGGCCCACGTCGGTCGCGCCCTGCACGTTGTCGTGGCCGCGGAAGATGTTCGCGCCGCCGCCCGACACGCCGATGTTGCCGAGCGCGAGCTGCAGGATGCACGACGCCCTCACGATGGCGTTGCCGATCGAGTGCTGCGTCTGGCCCATGCACCACACGATGGTCGACGGCCGGTTCTTGGCCATCATCGTGGCGACCTTCAGCACCTCGGCCTCGGGTACGCCGCAGACCTCCTCGACCTTGTCGGGAGTCCACTTGGTGAGGCATTCCTCGCGCACCTTCTCCATGCCGTACACGCGGTCGTGGATGTACTGCTTGTCCTCCCACCCGTTCTTGAAGATGTGGTGGAGCATTCCGAACAGGAATGCGATGTCGGTGCCCGAGCGGATGCGCACGTACTCGTCGGCCTTCGCGGCGGTGCGCGTGAAGCGCGGATCGACCACGACCAGCTTCGCGCCGGTCTCCTTGGCGTGCAGCATGTGCAGCATGGACACGGGGTGCGCCTCGGCGGCGTTGCTGCCGATGTACATCGCGCACTTGGTGTTCGCGAGGTCGTTGTACGAGTTGGTCATCGCCCCGTAGCCCCACGTATTGGCGACGCCGGAGACCGTCGTGGAGTGGCAGATCCGCGCCTGGTGGTCGCAGTTGTTCGTGCCCCAGAACGACACGAACTTGCGCAGCGCGTACGACTGCTCGTTGCTGTGCTTGGACGAGCCGATCCAGAACACCGCGTCGGGGCCCGATTCCTGGCGGACCTTGAGCAGGCGCTCCGAGACCTCTTTCAGCGCGTCGTCCCAGCTCATCCGTTGCCACTTGCCGCCGACCAGCTTCATCGGCGTCTTCAGGCGATGCGAGTTCTCGTGCTCGCCGTGCTCGCGGATCGCCGCGCCCTTGGCGCAGTGCGCGCCCAGGTTGATCGGCGAGTCGAACACGGGCTCCTGGCGCACCCACACGCCGTTGTCGACGACCGCGTCGATCGAGCAGCCGACCGAGCAATGCGTGCACACGGTGCGATGGATCTCGCGCTTGACGTTGGCCGTGTCGTCGGCGGCCTGCGCTTTGCCCATCGTGCCGTAGGGCAGCTGGCTCGCGAACGCGCCGAGCCCGGCCGTGAGGCCGGAGCGCTTGAGGAACGTGCGGCGGTCCAGCGTGCCGGGCCGCGCCGCGGCGTGGCGAGAAAGGCGCGCGTGGGCGCGTGCCCCGTCAGCCTTGCGCTCGAGCAGCATGGTGATCTCCTTCCAACGCGGCGTCAGTGCCGGGCCGAGTCGTAGTAGTCGCGAACGTGGTCGGTGACGCGATAGCCGCTCGTGCGTGCGGCGGCCTCGGTCGCGGCTGGTGTCACGGTAGCGCTCACGGCCGGCGCGGCGGATGCCGCGGCCGCCCCGGCGCCCGCCGCACTCAGTGCGAACAGGAACCGGCGGCGACGCGAGTCGGGTGCAGCCATGGGAGCGCCGTTCGGGTTCGAACGGTCGCGCGTGGACGCGGACATGGGCAAATCCTCCAGCAGGCGATTTTCGTGACCTTTGTTGTTCAATCCATGGCGAACGAGTCACGTTCGATCGCCAGAAATCGTTTGGTGCATTCTGCTACCCGACGGTAGTAGTTGGCAATAGAGTGTGCGTCTATTGCAGCGCAGCATCGTTCCGGCCAGTGGCCGATCCACCGGTCGAAGAACGCGCGCTGCGCCGCGATACCGGCGGGCACCAGGTCCGCGTCGCCCGCGACCAGCAGGCGCATGGTTTCCATCAGCGCGCCGAGGTGGTCCTCCAGGAGCGAGGCCACGCCGCGACGGCCCAGCCCCAGCCGAGCCAGGTCGGCGCGCAGCAGCGCCAGGGGACGCGACGGGCTCGGCTCCTCGATCCAGTGCGACGCGTGCAGGTCCACCTCGCTCTTGCCGACCCCGATGAAAAGATCGGTGTATTCCTGCGTCGCGGCATCGGCCTCCATGACCGTGCTGGCGTCGGCGAGCCGGTTGAATGCCGAGGCCCACGCCCCGGCTTGCGGCGAAAGTCGGGGTGCCTGTCCCAGTGCGCGCAGCAGCGCGGCGTCCGGCGCGGCGCTCCACAGCCGCGCAAGCAACGCGTAGACATCGGCGCGTGCCTGCTCTTCCGGCGGCAGCGGGGCTCGCAGCGTGGCTGTGGCGGCAGTGCTCACAAGTCGCGGATATCGACGCTGCGCTCGTTCCGGATGAGGTCGACCACGCGGCAGTCGGCGCACATGCGCAGCCGGTCGAGCGCGCCCGGCGCGGCGAACATGGCGTGCGTCGCGAGGCGGCCGAGCATCGCCTCGATCATCTTCTGCGTGGCGAGCGGCTTGCCGCACCGGATGCACGCGAACATCTGCGCCTCGTTCAGCACCCGCGGGGCGCGCGCCTCCGATGTGAGATCGAGGCGCGGCACGAGCCGGATCGCGTTCTCGGGGCACGTGGACGCGCACAAGCCGCACTGCACGCACTTGCTCTCGATGAACCGCAGCTTGGGCGACTCCGCATGGTCGAGCAGCGCGCCTTCCGGGCACGAGCCGACGCATGCGAGGCACATGGTGCAGGCATTGCGGTCGACCTCCAGCGTCCCGAACGGCGCGCCGGGCGGCAGCGCGATGTGCGTCTGCGGGACGGGGGCGTGCTGCGCGAGGTGGTCGAGCGCGAGCGCGAGGGTGGCCCGCTTGTCGGTGGTCAATCCGAACGTCGCGGGCATGCGCGGCGGCAGCGCGACCGGCCATTGCCACAGCGCATCGAGCTCCGCCGCGCTCACCAGGCGGAAGTGCTCGCCCTGGTAGCCGAGCGCATTGGCGATCGTGTCGCCCAGGCGCATCTGGAACGCGAGCGCGTCGCGGTACTGCGGTGCCTCGCTTCCCGTCAGCAGCACGGCCACCTGGCTCGCGCCGTGCGCGAGCGCGGCGAGCCAGGTGTCGAGGCCCACCGAGGCGACGTGATGCACCTCGAGCGGAACGATGCGCGATGGTAGTCCGCGGCCGCCGCGCGCGCAGCGCGCGAGCGCTTCGCGCGCGTCGCCGGCATGCAGGAGCAGGCAGGCGTCGCGGCCACCGGCATTGGCGTAGGTGGAGAGCAGCGTACGCACCTGCTCGCCGAGATCGGCCACCGACGGGTAGGCATACGACAACGCCCCCGACGGGCACACCGTCGCGCACGCGCCGCAGCCCATGCAGAGGTGCGGCTCGACGCTGATCGTGTCGCCCGCGCTGGCGATGGCGGCCGTCGAGCATACGTCGATGCATTGCGTGCAGCCGCTCTTGCGCGAGCGGCTGTGCGCACAAACCGACGCGCGGTATTCGAAATAGCGCGGCTTCTCGAACTCGCCGACGATGCTCGCGAGCTCCGCGGCGATCCTCAACGCCGCGCGAGGATCGCTGCCCGGCGCGAAATAGCCTTGCGGCGGCTGATGCTGCGGGAAGGGCTTCGAGCCCGTCAGGTCCAGCACCGCGTCGAAGCGCTCGGCGCGCTCCGTCTGCTTGCGGTCGAAGTCGACCGCGCCCACGGTGCCGCACACGCGGACGCACTCCCGATGGTCCTTGCAGCGGTCGAGGTCGACCTGGAACGTCGCGTCGATGGCGTGCTCGGGGCACGCCTCGACGCACGCATTGCAGCGCGTGCAGCGGTCGAGGTCGATGGGATTCGCCTGGCGCCATTGCGCGTCGAACGCGCCGAGCCATCCCGACAGCTTGACGAGCTCGCCGGAATACACGGGGTAGTCGCGCTGCAGCGGCAGCGCCGCTCCGGATTCGCGGCTCGTGACCAGCACGCTCACCGACAGCGCGTCCTTGAACGCCTCCGCCCAGGACAATGCCTGCGCCGCCGGGCCGGCGATCAGGAGCTCGCCGCGCGAGGCGTAGGACACGCGCGGCACGGGCGGCGGCTCGGGCAGCGCCGCCGCGGCGATCAGGGCCGCAATCTTGGGGGTCGCGCTGCGCGCCTCCGCCGACCACCCCGCAGTCTCGCGGATGTTGACGAAGCGGAGGGTGCGCGTCTTCCCGCCTTCCTCCGCCGCATCGCTTAGGAGCTGCTGCTCCTGCGTGCATGCCACGACCGCGTCACCATGCACCTCGGAGGCGAACTTGCCGAGACCTTGCTGGCACATCGCGCGATGCACGGGCAGCGCGGGATCGCGTCCGAGCGCGCGCGCGAGCGCCGGGCCGTCGAGCGGCATCGTCGCGTTGCACGAGCAGATGTGGAGGTCGCAATCCTTGGCGCTCATTGGGCTACGCTCCGCGCTGCGCGCTTCGGGGCCGATTCGCGCCACCGGCCGCCGCACGGCAGCCGCACGGCGGGTGCTTTGCCAGCGTCCCGCGGACCGGCGCACTCATGCCGTGCCCTTGTCCGCTTGCTCGGCCGATGCCCCGGGTTCGTCCGACATCGCGTCGTCCGGTTCGTGCTGCAGTTCCTCCGCGGGAACGTCCTCCACCACGCCTTGCGCGTTCACCCGCGTCGCCGGCGGCGACAGGATGTAGCGAGCCGACACGAGCTCCTTCACCAGCGAAGCATCGAGCGGCGAGGCCTTGGTGTAGTCGTCGATGTACACGTCGAGGCCGTCCATCACGTTGAAGCGCGGGTCGTGCAGCAACTTGCGCAACGCCGAGCGCCGCACCGTTTCGTCGACGCCCGGCTTCAGGAACGCCGTGAAATCGGACTCGAACGTGAGCGACTCGACGCTCGGCAATTCGGGCGCGGCTTGCGCCGTGGGGGCGGCCGGTGTCGCTGCAGCGCCTGGGGCGGCGGCCTGCGCTGCCGCAGGTGGGGCAGCCGTCGCGGGCCGCGACGCCTCGGCAGGGCTGCGCAGCATCTCGAGCTTGCGCCGAGACCAGCGCGACAGAAAGCGTTCCGGCTTGCTCATCGGTTCAATCCCTGTCCGGACCGCCTTCGGTTCCGGCGCGCCGATCGTCGCGGCGTCCCTTGCGCCGCGGCTCCGGCTTGTAGTGCCGCGCCACGAACACGCGCATCCATTGCGCCACGGGCTCGGGCAGCGGTACCCCGTCGACCTGCTCGCCGGCGTCGAGAAAGCGGCCCGCTTCGTTGTAGCTCACCGTCACGATCACCGGACGCGCGGGCGGCTCGCCGTCGTCGAACAATCGCCAGAGCACGAACGCCTTCGGGTCGGGCGAGGTCAGATTGAGCAGGTAGCCCTCGACTTCGGTCGGGTGCAGCTCGATCTCGAAGCCCCCGCAACGCCAGCGCGCGCGATCCCCGTAGTCCTGGAGCCGCTCGCAGGCCGATGGTTGCGCGGCCAACGCGTCGGACGCAACGACAGCGGCCGGCTGCCAGCGCTCGCTGGCCCAGAAGCTCTGGAGCGGGACCCGCTCCATGACGACGTCGACGGGGATCCGGGCCGCTTGCATATGACCGACGGAATACGCATTTATGCTTCGAAAATCATAACACCGGCGTCTGCCGGGGCCTCTGCTAACATTGAAAATCCATGCAGATGAAGACCATACCGCTCGTCGACGCACGCGCCGCGCGTCCCGCGCCGGCGCCGGCGGCGACGCGCGAGGGACCGCCCGTCGACGCGCTGGGCCGGCCGCTGCACGACCTGCGCATCTCGGTCACGGACCGGTGCAACTTCCGCTGCGTGTACTGCATGCCCAAGGACGTCTTCGGGCGCGACTACCCCTTCCTGCCGCACGACGCGCTGCTCACGTTCGAGGAGATCACGCGCGTCGCGCGCCAGTTCGTCGCGCTCGGCGTGCGCAAGATCCGGCTCACCGGCGGCGAGCCTCTGCTGCGCCGCAATCTCGAGCGCCTGGTCGAGATGCTCGCCGGCCTCGGCGACGTCGATCTCACGCTCACCACCAACGGCGCGTTGCTCGCGCGCAAGGCGCGCGCGCTGCGCGACGCGGGGCTGCGCCGCGTGACGGTGAGCCTCGACGCCCTCGACGATGCCACGTTTCGCGCCATGAACGACGTGGATTTTCCGGTCGCGCGCGTGCTGGAAGGCATCGACGCTGCCGCGGCGGCGGGCCTCGCGCCGGTCAAGATCAACGCGGTGGTGAAGCGCGGCATGAACGAGCACGCCATCGTGCCGCTCGCGCGTCGTTTCAAGGGCAGCGGGCACATCGTGCGCTTCATCGAGTACATGGACGTCGGCGCCACCAACGGCTGGCGCATGGACGACGTCGTGCCCGCCGCCGAGATCGTGGGCACGATCGACGCGGCGTACCCGGTCGAGCCGGCGCGGGCGAACTACACCGGCGAAGTCGCCGAGCGCTGGCGCTACCTCGACGGAAGCGGCGAGTTCGGCGTCATCGCGTCGGTCACGCAGGCGTTCTGCCGCGATTGCACGCGCGCGCGCCTGTCGACCGACGGCAACGTCTACACGTGCCTGTTCGGCACGCATGGATACGACCTGCGTGCGCTCCTGCGCGGTGGCGCGAGCGACGACGACATCGCGGGCGCGATCCACGCGCTGTGGCGCGCGCGCGCCGACCGCTATTCGGAGATTCGCGGTGGCGAGACGCGGACGGCGGGGAAGGTGGAGATGAGTTACATCGGAGGGTAGGGGTCAGGGACGAGGGATTAGGGGCGAGGGAGCACCCTGGCGTGCACGCGTTCTGCAGACCGCGCGCACGCCAAGACGCTCCCTGAGCACCAAGCAGCAAGCCCAACACCAAGCACCCCGCGCCATCCCTCCCTACCCCATGAACGCCCCCAACTCCCCCTACCGGCCCGTCCTCACCAACTCGGCGCGCCCGGCCACCTACGACGTGGCGGCGACCGACGAGCATGGCGTGACGCGGAGCGTTGCGATCGCGGGGGAGCATCCGCTCACGCTCTACGTCGACAAGCGCGAGCTGCTCACGATCATGACGCTGGGCGCGGCGCCGGAGGCGCTTGCGATCGGCTATTTGCGCAACCAGCGCCTGGTCGATTCCATCGAGGACATCGTCGCGGTCCAGGTCGACTGGGAGACCGATTCCTGCGCCATCAAGACGCGCAACGGGCTTGCCGATCTCGACCGGAAGACGGCGCGGCGCACGACCACGACCGGTTGCGGCCAGGGCACGGTCTTCGGCGACCTGATGGACGAGATCGACTCGGTCCGGCTGCCGACCGGAGCCACGCTGACACAGGCCGCGCTGTACGATCTCCTCGACCGCGTGCGCCAGCACGAGACGATCTACAAGCAGGCAGGGGCTGTGCACGGCTGCGCGCTCGCGACCAACGACGGCAACCGCTCGGAGATCCTGATGTTCGTCGAGGATGTCGGGCGACACAACGCGGTGGACGCGATCGCCGGGCGCATGTGGCTCGATCGGCTCGACGGCGACGACAAGATCTTCTACACCACGGGACGGCTCACCTCGGAGATGGTGATCAAGGCAGCGCAGATGCGCATCCCGTTCCTGGTGTCGCGCTCGGGCCTGACGCAGATGGGGCACGAGATTGCCCGGAAGGTCGGCATGACCATGATCGGCCGCGCCACGAATCGCCATTACCTGCTCTTCACCGGCGCGGAACGGTTCAGGCAGTGATAGCGCGCGAAGCCGTCACCGGCGTCGTGCTGGCCGGCGGTCAAGGTCGGCGCATGGGCGGCGTGGACAAGGGGCTCGTCGAGTTGCGCGGCCGTCCGCTGGTCGCGTGGGTGATCGAGCGCCTCGCGCCGCAGACGGGCGCGCTGGTCATCAACGCCAATCAGAACCTCGAGCGCTACGCCGCGTTCGGGCATGCCGTCGTTCCGGATGCCGTCGGCGGTTTCGCCGGCCCGTTGGCGGGCCTGCATGCATCCCTCGATGCGGCGCGAACGGAATGGGTCGCCACGGCACCGTGCGATTCGCCGTTCCTGCCGCTCGACCTCGTCTCCCGCCTGGGCACTGCCGCAGTGGCGGCGCGCGCGGCGCTCGCCGTTGCGCGCACCTTCGACCAACCGCATCCCGTGTTCGCGCTGGTGCGCCGTGACGTGCGGCCGCATCTCGAAGCGTTCCTCGCCGCCGGCGGCCGCAAGATCGACGCGTGGTACGCCTCGCTCGCGGTGATCGAGGTGCCCTTCGACGACGAGGCCGAGGCGTTTCGCAACATCAACACCGCCGCCGAGCTCGCTGCCGCCGAGCCGCGCTGACGGCACCCGCGCCATGCCGCGGCGACGGGTCGTCCCACGCCCGCCTCTTCCGCGATGGGCGATCGTCTGGTTCCCGCCGTCCGCACTGGTCGGCGATATCGAGCGGTTCCGCGAGACGCACGATCCCATGGCGCGCAACATCCCCGCGCACGTCACGCTCGTCTTCCCGTTCGCGTCCACGCTCGGCATGGTGCAGGTCGCGGCGCACATCCGGCGCGCGATCGTGCGCTGGCCGTCACTGCCCGTGCGCCTGGAAGGCCTGGGTCACTTTCACGCGGACTGGGTGCACGTCCGCATGTCCCTCGGCCGCCTCGCCGTGACGGCACTCCACGATCGCCTGTATCGCGGCGCGCTCGCGCCGTTCCTGCGTCCCGAGCTGCCGTACGAGCCGCACGTCACGATCGGGCGCGCCGGCGATCCGCGCGCGTGCGACGCGATCATCGGCGCTGCGCGCGTGCAACGCCTCGACGCGCCGCGCGACGCCGTGATGCGCACGCTGGCGCTGTGCCGCGTGTACGGCGACGGCCGCGTCACGGCCGAGATGGAGTTCGCCCTCGGTTGACGCGGCTTAGAATGCCGGTATCGACTTTCGACGTGCTGCCATGAACGCTCCCAGGGCCCTGCGCGAGCCCTCGTGCGCCGACGACTACGACCCGAGCTCGATGCCGGTCGACACGGCGCGCGCGCTGATTCGCCGCTACCTCACGCCGCTCACGGCGACTGAGCGCGTGCACATTCGCAACGCGCTCGGCCGTGTGCTGGCCGAGGACGTCGTCTCGCCGTTCGACGTCCCCGGCCACGACAATTCCGCGATGGACGGATGGGCGGTTCGCTTCGCGGACCTGCCGCGCGAAGGCAGCGTCACGTTGAAGCGGATCGGTGAATCGTTCGCGGGCAAGCCGGCGAACGTGACTCTGCGCGCCGGCGAAGCCGTGCGCATCTTCACCGGCGGCGTGATGCCGGAAGGCGCGGACACGGTCGTGATGCAGGAGCGCGCC
>DASXAF010000021.1:0-4337 GCA_036406955.1 Casimicrobiaceae bacterium | reverse complement strand
AGGCCCAGCGAGGAAAAGATCAACGGCAAGGGTGCCGACATGGTGGCCCATCTCGTGCACAGGGATTCCGACGGGCATCTCGCCGTCGTTGCCGTGCTCCTCCAGGCCGGACGATCGAGCAGCCTGATCGAGACGCTGTGGAAGAACCTGCCGAAGGAAAAGGGCAGGGAGCGCGAGGTGCCGGACGTTGAGGTGAACGCGGCCGACCTGCTTCCCGCGAACAAGGCCGCGTACTACACGTTCACCGGGTCGCTGACGACGCCGCCCTGCAGTGAAGGCGTTACATGGCTCGTGCTCAAGGCCCGGACATCGATCTCGAAGGCCGAGGTCGCGCGATTCGCCCACCTGTACCCGATGAACGCTCGCCCGACGCAACCGGTCAACGGCCGGGAGATTCGCGTCAGCCAGTAGCGCCGATCGGACCTCGAGTCGCGAACCTCTGTAGCTCGGGCGGCCGCTGCTACGCCATCACTCCGCGACGCGGCGCGCCGGCAAGTGCACCACGTTCTCGGGCAGCAGCGACGGTGCGCGTCCTTCGCGCAGCGACGCGAGCAGGCTCGTGATCACGGCGGGCTCGATCGGCTTGACCACGTGATAGTCGAAGCCCGCGGCCTTGGAGCGCGCGCGATCCTCTTCCTGCCCGTAGCCCGAGACGGCGACCACGAGCATGCGCCGATACGCGGGTTGCGCGCGCACGCGCTCGGCGACCTGGTAGCCGTCGAGCCCCGGCAGGCCGATGTCGAGCAGCACGGCGTCGGGTTGCAGCCGCTCCACCGCTTCCAGCCCCGAATGCCCGTCGTAGGCGACGTGCGTATCGCAGCCCGATAGCCGCAGGATCGTCGCCGTCGTGTCGGCGACGTCGCGATTGTCGTCGACGACCAGCACGCGCAACCCGGACGTCGACACGTCGACGCGGTGCAGGTCGGCGAGCAACGGCGGCTGATCGGCATCGGACGAGGCGGGGAGGCGGACCACGAACTCGCTGCCCTGGTCGCGCCCGGCGCTGTGCGCGCTCACGCTGCCGCCCTGCATCTCGACCAAGCTGCGCACCAGCGTGAGGCCGATGCCGAGGCCGCCCTGCGAGCGGTCGAGCGTGCGGTCGACCTGGGTGAACGGCTCGAAGATCGTGCCGAGGAACTCCGGCGGAATGCCGACGCCCGAATCGCGCACGCGAAACAGCACCTCGCCGCCCTCGCGCTCCGCCGACACCGAGATGCGCCCGCCCCGCGGCGTGTATTTCGCGGCGTTGTTGACGAGGTTCGCCAGCACCTGCGCCACGCGCGCGAAGTCGCCGCGCAGCCGTATCGGCTCGGTGGGAACGAGCACCGTCAGCGCGTGCTCCTGCTGGTCTACGTTGGGGCGGCTGGTCTCCACCGCGGCCGCGATCACGGCCGCGGCGTCGAACGTCTCGAGCTTGAGGTCGATCTTGCCGCGCGTGATCCGCGACACGTCGAGAAGATCGTCGACCAGGCGCACGAGCTGCTTCAGCTGGCGACCGATCACCTCGCGTGCCCATTTGAGCCGGGCCGGGTCGCCGTCCTGCAGGTTGAGCAGGTGCACGGCGTTGCTGATCGGCGCGAGCGGGTTGCGCAGCTCGTGCGCGAGCATGGCGAGGAACTCGTTCTTGCGCCGGTCCTCCTCGTGGATGCGCCGGTACAGCATCGCGTTGTCGAGCGAGATCGCCGCCCGGCTCGCGAGATCGGTGGCGGTGGCGAGCGCGTCCGAGTCGAAGTGGCGCGCGCTCGCCAGCCCCAGCGCGAGCACGCCCAGCGTGCGCCCGCGCGCCGTGAGCGGCACGCAATACGCTTCGCCGATCGGCGGCACGTCGGACGCCGCCTGCGCGTCGGCCGGTGCGGCGAGGATCTCGGCGCGCGCCGAGCGCATGCAGCGGGCCATCATGTCGTCGAGCCAGCGGGGCGGCGCGGTGTCGAGCGCTCGAAGCGCCACGCCGTGCGGCGCCGCGCCGTCGGCCCATGCGATTTCGTCGTGATCCTCGCGCCCCTCGTCGTGCAGGCGCAGCAGCGTCACGTCCGCGATGGCGGGGACCAGGAGCCTGGCGAGCTCGCGCGTGCACGCCGCCACGTCGAGCGACGACGCGAGCGTGGCGGTCGCCTCGGCGAGGAACGCCAGGCGGCGCGTCGCGCGCTCGGCCGCCTCGCGCGCGGCCTTCTCCTCGGCGAGCGCGATGCGCTGCTGCGCCTGCTGCTTCGCCTGCTCGGCGAGCAGGTACAGGTCGACGAACACCTTCACTTTCGCGCGCAGCACCTCGGGCACGATCGGCGAGGTGATGTAGTCGACCGCGCCGAGCGAATAGCCCTTCGCCGTGCGAAGCTCGTCGGAGTAGTCCGCGGTGATGAAGATGATCGGGATGTGCGCCGAGCGCTTTCGGCTGCGGACCAGCGCCGCGGTCTCGAGGCCGTCGAGGCCCGGCATGTTGACGTCGAGCAGGATCAGGGCGAAGTCGCGCGCGAGGATGTGGCGCAGCGCTTCCTCCCCCGAGGCGGCGGTATAGAGGTTTTGCCCGAGCTCCTCGAGGATCGCGGTGACGACCAGCAGCTTGTCCGGCCGGTCGTCGACGATGAGGATGTTGGCCTTGGGGGTCATGACTCGCTATGTTGGTCGTCCCCGCGAAAGCGGGGACCCAGTGGCTTCGCCAGCGAACGACACTGGGTCCCTGCGTGCGCAGGGACGACGGCGAAATGGTTCATCGCCTCAGCCAAGCTCGCAGCGTTCCCATCATGAGATCGGTGTCCACGGGCTTCGCGAGGTAGTCCCATGCCCCGGCGTCCATGCATTTCTCCCGATCGCCCTTCATCGCCTTCGCGGTCACCGCGATGATCGGCACGTTCTTGCACGCCGGTATGCGACGGATCTCGCGGATGGTGTCGATGCCGTCCATCTCCGGCATCATGATGTCCATCAGCACGACGTCCACTTCGGGCTGGCTGCGCAACGCGTCGATCGCGTCGCGGCCGTTGTCGTGCGACACCACCTGCATCCCGCGGTCCTCCAGCAGCGACGTCAACGCGAAGATGTTGCGGATGTCGTCGTCGACGACCATCGCCCGGCGGCCCCTCAGCGAGTCGTCCGCGTCGTAGAGCTTGCGCAGCGCGTCGCGGTGCGCGTCGGGCATGCGCGTCGGCGCGCGGTGCATGAAGAAGCTCGCATGGTCCAGGACGCGGGCCGGCGTGTGCGCCTCGCGCACCACGGCCCGGCGCGCGAAGCGGGCCCAGCGGTCGCACTCGGCGCCGTTGCCTTCGCTGTAGATGACCACCGGGCGCGACGCGAGCGAGGCGATCGCGTCGCTGTCGTCGTCGAGCGCGCCGGCAGCCGGCGGCGGGAGCGTCGAGTCGAGCACGACGCAATCCACCGGATGCCCGGCGAGCATCTCGACGGCCGCCTGGTAGTTCTCCACGGGCAGCACGTGCACATCGTCGGCGCGCAGGTAGGCACACAGGCTGTCGCGGCGCGCGGCGTCGGGCGACACGATCAGCAGGTTGCGCTCGGCACGATCGACGAAGGCGCCCACGCGCTCGAGCAGCGTGTCGAGCGCTTCCTTGCTCTGGATCGGCTTCACCACGAAGTCGAACGCGCCTCGGGCGAGCGCGCGCTCCCGCGCTTCCTCGGTCGAGATGACGGCCACCGGAATGTGGCGCGTCTGCGGGTCGTTCTTCAGCCGCTCGAGCACGCGCCAGCCCTCGATGTCGGGCAGGAAGATGTCCAGCGTGATCGCAACCGGCTTGTACTCGCCGGCGAGCGCGAGCGCCGACACGCCCTGCGAAGTGACGATGCCCTTGAAGCCCTTCTCGCGTGCGGCGTCGAGCACGAAGCGCGCGAAGCCGAGGTCGTTCTCGACGATCAGCACGACGCGGTCGTGCAGCGAGATGGTGTCGCGATCGTCGCCGACCTCGTTCACCATGCGCGTCGGTTGCGGCGGGGGCGCAATGACCGGCGTCTCGTAGACCATCACGCGGTCCGCCTCGGCGCGCACCGTGGCGCTCGATGCGCGCACGCCGCGGTCGGCCACCAGGCGGCGCAGCGCGCGCGTGCCGGTGTACACGGTCGGGACGTAGAGCGTGAAGGTGCTGCCCACGCCCGGCGTGCTGGTCAGGCGTATCTCGCCGCCGAGCAGGCGCGACAGCTCGCGGCTGATCGCGAGCCCGAGCCCCGTGCCGCCGTACTTGCGGCTCGTGCTGCCGTCGGCCTGCTGGAACGCCTCGAAGATGATCTGCTGCTTGTCGGACGAGATGCCGATGCCGGTGTCCGACACCGAGATGGCGATCACTTCCGACGCGCGGTTCAGGTCCTCGTTGTCGGTGTCCCAGCCGTTTTCGGCC
>DASXAF010000020.1:0-23806 GCA_036406955.1 Casimicrobiaceae bacterium | reverse complement strand
CATCGGGCCTCGGAAAGCGCTGAGCCCGAGCCCCGATACCAGCCGCTTCACGGCTCGAACGTCGCGATCGATTCGACGTGCGCCGTGTGCGGGAACATGTCGACCACGCCGGCGGCCGTCAGGCGATAGCCGCGCTCATGGACGAGCACCGCGGCGTCGCGTGCGAGGGTCGCGGGATTGCAGGACACGTACACGATCCGAGCAAGCGGCCGGTTCGCTCCACGACCCGGCAGCGCCCTGGCCACCGCGAGGGCGCCTTCGCGCGGCGGATCGATGAGCGCGCGCTCGAGCGGGCCGAGTGCTTCGAGCCCTTGCGCATCGAAGGAGAACAGGTTGACCGCCTCGAAGCGGGCTTGCTCCGTCAGGCCGTTTCGCGCGGCATTGGCCCTGGCGCGCTCGACGAGCGACCGGCTGCCTTCGAGGCCGGTCACCAGCGCGCCCCGCCGGGCGATGGGCAGCGTGAAATTGCCGAGCCCGCAGAAGAAATCCGCGACGCGCTCGCCTGGACGCGGATCGAGCAGCGCGATCGCGCGGCGCACCAGCACGCGATTGATCGCGGCGTTGACCTGCGTGAATTCGGTGGGCGAGAACGGCAGCGCGACGTCGAATTCGGGCAGCGTGTAGGCGAGCGCCGCGTTGCGCGGATGAAACGGCGTGACCGTTTCCGGACCGCCGGTTTGCAGCCAGAACTCGACGCCGTGCGCGTCGGCGAAGGCGACCAGCCTGGCCTCGTCCGCAACCGCGAGCGGTTCCAGGATGCGCAGCACGAGGGCGTAGACCGGCTCTTTGGACGGCCCCGCGCCCGACGTGGGCAGCCGCTCGCCGACGGCGAGCTCGATCTGCGGCATGCGCTGGCGGATCGAAAGACTCCCGATCAGCGTGCGCAGCCGTGGCAGCAGCGCCGAGATCTTCGGGGGCAGCACGTGGCATTCCAGCATGTCGGCGACGTAGCTCGACTGCCGCTCGTGGAAGCCGACCAGCACGCCGCCCTTGCGCGGAACATCGCGCACGGAAAGGCGGGCACGATCGCGGTAGCCCCAGGGCCGGCCCGAGATCGGCGCGAGCAGCGTCTCGGGCCGGACGCGACCGATGCGCTCGAGCGCATCCTCGAGCGCGCGCTGCTTGGCCGCGATCTGCAATGCCGGATCGGCGTGCTGCAGCGAGCATCCGCCGCATACGCCGAAATGCGGACAACGCGGCGCGACGCGCGCCGCATTGGGATGCGCAATGGCCGTTGCGGTGGCGACGTCGTAAGTCGGCTTGCGCTTGCGCACGGCGAGCTCGACTTCTTCGCCCGGAAGGCCTCCCTCGACGAAGACGACCTTGCCTTCGACGTGCGCGATGCCGCGGCCTTCCTGGTCCAGCGATTCGATGACGGCGCGCGGCATGATGCAAATGGGAAAAGCCCGCCATTTTACCGGGGCGGTACACTCCCGCGAATGCGCATCCTGGCGCTCGATTCCTCGACCGACTGGCTCACGCTCGCGGTGTACGACGGCGCGTCGTGGCACGAGCACGGCGAGCGCACGGGCACGGCTGCGTCGGAGCGCGCGCTTCCGCTGGTCGCTCACCTGCTCGCGCAAGCCGAGGTGCCGATGCCCGCCATCGACGGCATCGCGTTCGGCGCGGGTCCCGGTTCGTTCACCGGCGTGCGCATCGCCTGCGGCATCGCGCAGGGCCTCGCGCTCGGGCTGGGACGGCCGCTGCTCGGCGTGCCGACGCTGCTCGCCCTCGCTCACGCGGCGTGGCGCGCGCGTGGCGTGACGGACGTGCGCCCGTGCCTCGATGCGCGCATGCGCGAGGTGTACGTTGCGGCGTATCGGCGCGGCGGCGACACATGGCAGGTCGTGGAGGCGCCGGCGGTGCGCAAGCCCGCGGACGTGGAAGCGATGGCGGGCGCCTGGCACGGCTGCGGCGACGGCTACGCGCTCTATCCGGAGCTCGCGACGCGGCTTGGCGTTGCGTCCGTCGACGCGGCCGCCGTGCCGTCCGCCCGGGCGATCGGCGAGCTCGCACTGCCGCGCTTCGTCGGCGGGGAAGGCGTCGCTCCCGAGCATGCCGAGCCGCTCTACGTGCGTCATCGCGTTGCGCTGACGACGGCCGAGCGCGACGCGGGGCAGCGGCTGTAAGCGATGGCAAGCGTACCGAAGCCCTCGCACGAGCCAATCGCATGGCGGCCGCTGCGCGCCGACGACCTCGCCTATGTCGCCGCGCTCGAGGCCCAGATCCATCTCGCGCCGTGGACGCTCGGCAACTTCCGCGACGCGCTCGCGGCGGGCTATGCCGCGCGAGTCGGGGAGCGGGGCGGGCGCATCGTTGCGTACGGCGTGCTGATGCTGGCGCCCGGCGAGGCGCAGCTCCTCAATCTTTCCGTGGTTCCGGACAGCCGCCGTGAAGGGCTCGGCCGTACGCTCCTGCTGCAATTCGTGGAAGACGCGCGGCGCATGGGCGCGGAACAGATGTTCCTCGAAGTGCGGGTGAGCAATGCGCCGGCCATCGCGCTCTACGAAGGCGAAGGGTTCACGCCGATCGCCCGTCGCGTGTCGTACTACCCGCCCGCGCCCGTCAGCGGCATGCGCGAGGACGCGCTCGTGATGCGACGCGAGCTGCGCACCGAACCGGCCAACGACGCGTACTCGGCATGATCGCGCGCGAGGACATCCTCGAGGAAATGGGGCTGGCGCCGGTGTGGCGGCTGCGCGCGGGCGCCGGGCCGAAAGCGGAAGGATCGGCCGCGCCAGTGGACGATCGCGCGGTTCGCATCGCACGTCTCGACTTCGACACGTTCGCCGACGACGTCGCTGCCTGCACGGCCTGCGGCTTGTGCCGAACGCGCTCGCGCGCCGTGCCCGGCGTCGGCGATATTCGCGCCGAATGGATGTTCATCGGCGAAGCCCCGGGCGCCGAGGAGGACGCGCGCGGCGAGCCGTTCGTGGGCCAGGCCGGGCGGCTGCTCGACAACATGCTCGCCGCCGTCGGCCTCGACCGCCGCAAGGGCGTGTACATCGCCAACGTCCTGAAGTGCCGTCCGCCCAACAATCGCACGCCGGAGCCGCTGGAGGTCGACGCGTGCAGGCCGTATCTCGAGCGCCAGATCGAGCTGATCGCGCCGCGGCTCATCGTCGCGCTGGGCCGCAGCGCGGCGTCCACGCTGCTCGCGGTCGACGCGTCCATCGCCAGCCTGCGCGGGCGGGTGCATCGCCTGCATGGGCGGCCGCTCATCGTGACATACCATCCGGCGTATCTGCTGCGCAACCTGCCCGACAAGGCGAAGGCCTGGGAAGACCTGCTGTTCGCGCGGCGGGTGCTGCGCGAAATGTCGCCGTAGAGGTATTGCGTTCGGTATCGCGACGCCGCATATTGCGGTGGGCGGGCGCCAGGCCGCGCTCTGTTCTCTTACCCACACGGGAGGACACATGTTGCATCGACTTGCCGCGCTGATCGCAATTCTCGCCACGCTCGCACTCGGTGGCTGCGGCTACAACGACCTGCAGCAGCAGGACGAAGGCATCAAGGCAGCCTGGTCGGAAGTGCTCAACCAGTACCAGCGGCGCTCCGACCTCGTCCCCAACCTGGTCAACACGGTGAAGGGCTACGCCGCTCAGGAGCAGCAGGTGCTCACCGAAGTGACGAACGCGCGCGCCAGCGTCGGCGCCATCAAGGCCACGCCCGAGCTGATCAACGATCCGGTCGCGTTCCAGAAGTTCATCCAGGCGCAGAACCAGCTGCAGGGCGCCCTGTCACGGCTCATGCTCGTGTCCGAGAATTACCCCAACCTCAAGTCCGACGCGCTGTTCCGCGACCTGCAGTCGCAGCTCGAGGGCACCGAGAACCGCATCGCGGTGGCGCGCAACCGCTACATCAAGACGGTGCAGCAGTACAACAGCACGGTGCGCTCGTTCCCGACCAACCTCACGGCGATGCTGTTCAAGATGGACGTGAAGCCCAATTTCACCGTCGCGGACGAGGCGGCGATCAGCGCGCCGCCGAAGGTCGACTTCAACAAGCCGGCACCGGCAGCGCCCAAGAGCTGACGCGCATCCGGCGGTGAAACGCTTCCTCGCGGCACTGTGCGTGCTCGCGGCGCTGGCCTGCGGCGGCGCGCGCGCGCAGTGGGAGACCGGCAGCGACGGCCTCGCGCCCATTCCGCCCCTCACCGCCCGCGTCACCGACAAGACGGGCACGCTCAGCGACGCCGATCGCACGGCGCTCGAGGACAAGCTCACGCGCTATGAGCAGCAAAGCGGCAATCAGCTCGTCGTGCTGATGGTGCCGTCCACCCAGCCCGAGCCGATCGAGGCGTATTCGCTGCGCGTGGCCGAGGCGTGGAAGATCGGGCGCAAGGGCTCGGACAACGGCGTGCTGTTCGTCATCGCCAAGAACGACCGCAAGATGCGCATCGAAGTCGGCTACGGCCTGGAGGGCGTGCTGACCGACGTGCAGTCGCGGCGCATCATCGGCGATGTCGTCGCGCCACTGTTTCGCGAGAACAAGTTCGCGGCCGGGGTCGACGCCGGCGTGGATCGCATCATCCAGATCACGGGCCAGGCCGGCGGCGCCGCACCGGCGAGCGCTGCGCGAGCGCCGGCACGGCACCAGGACAGCTTCGACCTGCAGACGCTGCTCATCGTTTTGTTCGTCGGAGTGCCCGTGCTCGGCGGCATCCTCAAGAGCATCTTCGGACGCGTGCTCGGCTCGACATTCGGCGCCGGCATCGTGGGCTTCGCCGCGTGGATGCTCGCCGGGTCGCTGGCGATCGCCGTCATCGCCGGGATCGTCGGGCTGCTCGTGATGCTCGTGCTCGGTGTGGGCAGCACGTTGGGCCGCCGCGGCGGCATGTACATCCCGACGGGCGGGTGGGGCGGCGGCGGGGGGTTCGGCGGCGGCGGCTTCGGCGGTGGCGGCGGAGGGTTCTCGGGCGGCGGCGGCAGCTTCGGCGGCGGCGGCGCGTCGGGAGGTTGGTGAGCATGCCCCGCAGCCGCGCCCGTCGCATTCTCGACCACGTCGTGACCGATCATCACAGCGTGCGGCGAGTGTTCGACGAAGCGGCGATGAAGGCCATCGAAGGGTCGATCGCGGCCGGCGAGCGCGCGCATCGCGGGCAGGTCTGTGTCGCGATCGAGGCGGCGCTGCCGCCGACGCGCGTGCTGCACCATCTGTCGCCGCGCGATCGCGCGATGGAAGTGTTCGGCCTGCTGCGCGTGTGGGACACCGAGGAGAATTGCGGCGTACTGCTGTACCTGCTCCTCGCCGACCGCGACGTGGAGATCGTCGCGGACCGCGGCATTCATCGCAAGGTCGGCGACGCGCAATGGCAAGCGATCTGCAGCGCGCTGGAGGCCGACTTTCGCGCAGGACGCTATGCCGAAGGCGTCGTCAGGGCGGTGGAGCGCATGTCGGCCGTGCTCGCGCAGCATTTTCCGCGCGAGGCCGCGAGCGTGAACGAATTGCCGGATCGGCCGACGGTGCTCTAGGACCGAAGCCTGCATCGTCGTTCCTGCGGAAAGCAGGAACCTAGTGTCGCAATGCCGCCGGGCCCGCTGCCCGCGCAAGGGCGGCACCTCGGCTCACCCGCGCGTCTTCTCCATCCCGATCAGCCGCAGCGAATCGCTTCGCATCTGGTTCTGCCGGTGTCGCCACATGATGAGCAGCATGACGCCGGACACGAAGACGCCGAACAGCACGATCGCCGCCATCACCGAGAGGCCCATCCGCACCATGAGGGCGTAGAGGCCGACCATGACCAGGATGCCGACGTTCTCGTTGAAGTTCTGAACGGCGATCGAGTGGCCCGCGCCCATCAGCACGTGACCGCGGTGCTGCAGCATGGCGTTCATCGGCACCACGAAGAAGCCTGCGCACGCCCCGATCAGCACCATCAGCGCCATCGCGACCCAGAGGTTGCGTACGAAGATCATGGAGATCACGATCAGGCCCATCAGCGCGCCGATGGGCAGCACGCGCACCGCGCCGCGCAGCGAGACGAGCCATGAGGCGATCACTGCGCCGATCGCGATGCCGATCGCGACCACCGCCATCATCTGGAACGAGCGGGTGAGGTCGAGGCCGAGCGCACGCGACGCCCACTCGATCACGATGAACTGCAGCGTCGCGCCGGCGCCCCAGAACAGCGTCGTCGTCGCGAGCGAGATCTGCCCGAGGCGATCGCGCCACAGCAGCGACACGCAGTGCGAGAACTCGCGGACCAGGTAGAACGGATTCTTGCTCGGCATGCGGTGGTCCACGCCCGTGTCGGGTATGAACCAGTTGAACACCGCCGCGATGAAGTACACCGCCATGATCACCGCGATGGCGGCCTGCGGGGGCGTGTCGACCCCCGTGTCGACCATCGGCATGTCGAATTGCAGCAGCATCGCTGCGATGCGCGGGCTGATCAGGATGCCGCCGAGTACCGTGCCCAGGATGATCGACCCTACCGTCGTGCCCTCGATCCAGCCGTTGGCCACGACGAGCTGCTGTGGCGGCAGAAGCTCCGTGAGGATGCCGTATTTCGCCGGCGAGTACGCGGCGGCGCCCAGCCCCACGACCGCATACGCCGCGAGCGGGTGCACGGCGATCAGCATCAACGCGCAGCCGCCGATCTTGATGGCGTTGGTGAGGAGCATCACGCGGCCCTTGGGCATCGAGTCCGCGAACGCGCCCACCAGCGGCGCCAGCGCGACGTACGAGATGACGAATGCCTGTTTCAGCGCCGGCGTCATCCAGGCGGGCTCGTGCAGCTCGCGCAACAGCGCGATGGCGGCCACGAGCAGGGCGTTGTCGGCGAGCGAGCTGAAGAACTGCGCCGCCATGATGGTATAGAAGCCGGACTTCATGAGGTCGAGAGACGGGGCCCTCCAACCCCGAAGTCGCACGCGGAGGCCGTTGTTTTATAATTGTTCACCAGGCGCGGCCCGCGCTTTATACCATGATTGTGGTGGCGTCCCAACCGCCGAGCGGACCAACCTCGCCTGCCTGCCTCCAGCGAACCGCGGCGAACGGCCGCAACGCTTCCCGTCGTTCGCATGCCCAGACCGGTCTACGCGCAAATCAATCTGTCGGCGATGAAGGCCAACCTGGCCCGCGTGCGCGAAAAGGCGCCGGGGGCCCAGGTGCTCGCCGTCGTGAAGGCCAACGCATACGGGCATGGTCTCATGCGCGTTCTGCCCGCGCTCGAGGACGCCGACGGCCTTGCGCTGGTCGAGCTCGACGCCGCGCTCGCGCTGAGAGACCTGCACTATTCGCGCCGGATCCTGCTGATGGAGGGTTTTTTCGAAGCGCGCGACCTGACCGAGATCGCACAGCGCCGCCTTGCCGTGGTGGTGCACGATGCCGAGCAGGTGCGCATGCTGGAGAGCGCGGCGCTGCCGCGTCCGCTGGAGGTGTTCGTGAAGGCCAATACCGGCATGAACCGCCTCGGCTTCGCGCCCGGAGAGGTCGCCGGTGCATGCGAGCGCCTCGCGGCCGCGCCCTCGGTGGCGGCGCTTCGGTTGATGACGCATCTCGCGCGTGCCGACGAGGAGGACGGCATCGCCGAGGCGCTGCGCACGTTCGAGGCCGCATGCCGCGGGCTGCCGTATCCCCGCTCGATCGCCAATTCGGCCGGTGTGATGCGGTACGACGAAGTGGGCGGCGACATCGTGCGCCCCGGCATCATGCTGTACGGCGCGTCCCCGTTCGCCTACGACACCGCCGAGATGCTCGGGCTGCGGCCCGTCATGACGCTGCGCTCGCGCCTGATCGGCGTGCAGGAATTACGGCCGAACGATAGTGTTGGCTACGGCGGCACGTACACCGCGTCGCGTCCGCACCGCATCGGCGTCGTGGCGTGCGGCTATGCCGACGGCTATCCGCGCCATGCGCCCAACGGCACGCCGGTCGTCGTGTGCGGGCGCATGACGCGCCTGGCGGGCCGCGTGTCGATGGACCTGATCACCGTCGACCTCACGGACGTGCCGGAGGCGCGCACCGGCAGCCCGGTGGTCCTGTGGGGGGAAGGGCTGCCGGTCGACGACGTGGCGGTGGCCGCCGGCACGGTGGGTTACGAGCTCCTGTGCGCGCTCGCGCCGCGCGTGCCGGTGGTCATGAGCGACGTCGGCGCAGTCGATCTCGAGCTCTGAAGGAAACGCGAGGACAACCAACGTGTACATCGTCGTCACCGGCGCCGCGGGCTTCATCGGGTCGAACCTCGTGCGCGCTCTCAACGCACGCGGCCACGACGAGGTGCTCGCCGTCGACGACCTCGGCCGCGACGATCGCTTCCGCAACCTCGTCGATTGCGACATCGTCGACTATCTCGACAAGGACGAGTTCCTGGCGCGCCTGTCGAACGGCGACTTCGACGGCGACATCGACGCCATGCTGCACCAGGGCGCGTGCTCCGACACGCTGGAGACCGACGCCCGCTACATGCTGCGCAACAACTACCGCTACTCAGTGACGCTGCTCGACCATTGCCAGGACAACGACGTGGCGTTCCTCTACGCGTCGAGCGCGTCGGTGTACGGATCGGGCAGCGTGTTCCGCGAGGAGCGCGCCTGCGAGGCGCCGCTCAACGTGTACGGCTACTCCAAGCTGCTGTTCGACCAGCACGTGCGCCGCGCGCTGCCCGAGCGCACCGCGCAGATCGCGGGCTTTCGCTATTTCAACGTCTACGGCCCCCGCGAACAGCACAAGGGCCGCATGGCATCGGTGGTGCATCACTTCACCAGGCAGTATCGCGCCGACGGCCGCGTGCGGCTGTTCGAGGGCTCCGGCGGCTACGCGGCCGGCGAGCAGCAGCGCGACTTCGTCTCGGTCGACGACATCGTCAAGGTGAACCTCGACTTCCTCGAGCATCGCGATCGCAGCGGCGTCTTCAACCTCGGCACCGGGCGCGCGACGTCGTTCAACGAAGTGGCCGCTGCGGTGATCAACGCGGTGCGCGCGCGCGAAGGACGGCCGCGCAAGCCGGTCGCCGACCTGGTGAGCGAAGGCGCGATCACCTACGTTCCGTTCCCCCCCGAGCTCGCCGGCAAGTATCAGAGCTTCACGCAGGCCGATCTCGCGCGCCTTCGCGCGGCCGGGTACGCGGCACCCATGCTCGAGATCGACGAGGGCGTGGACCGTTACGTCGAAAGTCTGATTTCGCCCGGCACGGCGTCCTCGTAACGTTGCGGTGCTCTCGTCGCTCCCGCACAAGCGGGAGCCCGGTGTCGTGCGACGAACGACGCCGGGTCCCCGCTTTCGCGGGGATGACGGTCCCCGCTTCGCGGGGATGACGAGCGAATCGTCCAATCACGAGGAGAATCGCCATGCTTCGCTTGTTGCTTGCGTGCGTGCTCGGGCTCGTTTCCGCGCTCGCGTGCGCGGCTGTCAATCTCAACACCGCCACGAAGGACGAGCTCGTCGCGCTGCCGGGCATCGGGCCGGCCAAGGCCCAGGCCATCCTCGATTACCGTGCGCAGCACGGCGGGTTCAAATCCGTCGAGGAGCTGAAGGACGTGAAGGGCATCGGCGCCAAGCGTTTCGAAAAGCTGAAGGCCGAGCTCACGGTCACGCCGATGGCGGCAATGCCCGCCGCGGCGAAGGTCGACGCCAAGGGCGCTTCGAGCAAGGGCGAGATCAAGCCGGCGGTCGAGCAGAAGCGCAGGTAGCGCGCGCTCGCGGTTCGCGGTCCTCCATCGCGCCCTTTGCAGCGCAAGGCCAAAGCCGTAGGATGTGCTGCAGGGGGCGACCTGCGACGGCGCATGCGGGCGCCGGCGCAGGATCGCGATTGGCACATCGGGGGGAAAGCGAACCATGAAACGCCTGCTCGCTGCACTGCTGCTGTTCATCTCCACGCTCGCGCTCGGCGCGGTCAACATCAACACCGCGACCAAGGAAGAGCTCGATGCACTGCCCGGCATCGGGCCCGTGAAGGCGCAGGCGATCATCGACTATCGCAATGCCAACGGTCCCTTCAGGACGCCCGAGGACGTCATGAAGGTCAAGGGCATCAAGGAGGGCGAATTCGGAAAGATCAAGGACCAGATCACGGTGTCGGGACGTACGACCGTGCCGGCCGCGGCGTCGAAGGCCGCGCCGTCGTCGAGAACCGCAGCGCCGCCGGCGACGACCGCAGCGCCGCCGGCGACGACCGCGGCGCCGCCGGCCCCACCGCCGAGCCGGACCGCCGCGCCCGCCCGGGAGACGACCTCTGACAAGGCCGCCAAGGCCGCAGAAGAAAAGGCGGAGAAGGACAAGGCGAAAGAAGAGAAGGCGGCCAAGGCGGCCGAGAAGAAGGCCGCGCGGGAAAAGGCAAAGGAAGAGAAAGCCAAGGCGAAGGAAGAGAAGGCGGCCAAGGCGAGCGAGGAAAAGGCGGCCAAGGCCAGCGACGAAAAGGCGACGAAAGACAAGAAGAGCGCCAGCAAGAGCAAGACTGCGAAGGACACCAACGCGCCGGCGACGACGGATACGACGAAGAAGTAGCGAGGACGCATGCGCCAGGCGTCGACACGGCGCCGGCCGCACGCGCACCGCAGTCGCGCGTCAGCACTCCGTTACAATCGGGGCCCGATCCCCGAACGCACGTGCAGCGGCGCTCACGCCGTCCGCGGCGGCGCGCAGGCTACGCGATGTACCGATCCCTGGCCGACACGGTCGGCAACACACCTCTCGTCCGCCTGCAACGGCTGCCCGGTGCGACGACCTGCACGATCCTCGCCAAGCTCGAGGGCAACAACCCTGCCGGCTCGGTGAAGGACCGGCCGGCGCTATGGATGATCGCCGAGGCCGAGCGGCGCGGCGACATCGAGCCCGGCGACACGCTGATCGAGGCGACCTCGGGCAACACCGGCATCGCGCTCGCAATGGTGTCCGCCATCAAGGGCTACCGGCTGATCCTCGTCATGCCCGAGAACCAGTCGCAGGAGCGTGTCCAGACCATGCGCGCGTACGGCGCGGAGATCGTGCTCACGCACAAGGACGGCGGCATGGAGGCGGCGCGCGACATGTCGGAGCACCTGCGCGCCGAAGGCAAGGGCACGATCCTCAACCAGTTCGCCAATCCGGACAATCCGCTGGCGCACTACCAGGGCACGGGTCCGGAGATCTGGCGCGACACCGAAGGGCGCGTCACGCACTTCGTGTCGGCGATGGGCACGACGGGCACGATCATGGGCGTGTCGCGCTTCCTCAAGGAAAGGAACCGCGAGATCCAGATCATCGGCGCGCAGCCCGAGGAAGGCTCGTCGATTCCCGGCATCCGCAAGTGGCCGCCCGCGTACCTGCCGAAGATCTACGACCCCTCGCGCGTCGACCGGGTCGAGCACGTGTCGCAGGCCGAGGCCGAGGACATGTCACGCCAGCTCGCGCGCGAGGAAGGCATCTTCGCCGGTATCTCGTCGGGCGGAGCGTGCGCAGTCGCGTTGCGCGTGGCGCGCGGGTTGCGCAACGCGACGATCGTGTTCGTCGTGTGCGATCGCGGGGATCGCTACCTGTCGACCGGCGTCTTCCCGCCGTAACTGGCGGCGTGGGCATGACGACGCCCGTCCTCGTCTTCGATCTCGAGACGATTCCCGATGTCGCGGGCATCCGGCGCGTCTACGACATCGCGCCGGGCGTTCCCGACGCCGGCGTGCTGGACTGGTTCTCGCAGCAGCGCCGCGCGGCGAGCGGCTCCGACTTCGCGCCCATTCATCTTCAGCAGGTCGTCGCGATCGGTTGCGCGCTGCGCGATGCCAACGGCTTGCGCGTGTGGTCGGTCGGCGAGCCCGATGATCCCGAGCCGGAGCTCATCCGGCGCTTTTTCGACGGCATCGAGAGGTTCACGCCGCAGCTCATATCGTGGAACGGCAGCGGCTTCGACCTGCCCGTGCTGCACCATCGCGCGCTGGTGCACGGCGTGCCGGCGGCTCGCTACTGGGACTGGGGCGACAACGACAAGGACTTCCGCTTCAACAACTACCTCGGCCGCTATCACACGCGTCATCTCGACGTGATGGACGTGCTGTCGTGCTACCAGCCGCGCGCGAGCGCGGGCCTGGACGCCACGGCCCGCCTGTGCGGATTTCCGGGCAAGCTCGGCATGGACGGAAGCGCCGTCGCGCGCGCCGTGGCCGAAGGGCGCATCGTCGACGTGCGGCGCTATTGCGAGACCGACGTGATGAACACGTACCTCGTGTACCAGCGCTTTCGCCTCATGCGCGGCGAGGTCGACGCCGGCGGGTATGCAAGCGAGATCTCGCTCGTGCGCGAGCGGCTCGCGGCGATCGATGCGCCGCACTGGAAGGAATTTCTCGCCGCATGGGATGCGCGGCCGAGCGGGCCGTAGACAACCGCTGCGCGGCTGTGCAGAATCGCCGGAAACGATCGACATTCCATACGCGGAGGAGGGGAACATGCGTATCCGGGATTGCCTGGTCCACGTCGCGGTCGTGCTGGCGGCATCGTGGACGCTCGCTGCTCACGCGACGCTGGTCACGGGCGGCTTCAGCGGTCAGATCTTCTCGGGCTTCGATCTGAGCAGCGGGCAGGGGTTCTTCGGGCTGGGGGACGACCTCGAGGACCAACCCATCAGCGGTACGTTCAGCTACGACACGGCCGAGGTGCCTCCGCCGAGCAGCCAAACGTCGAATTCCGCGACGTACAGCGATCCGACCTTCTCGACCGACTTCCTGCACTTCAGCGTCACGATCAATGGCCGCACGTACACCTTCGGCGGCTTTGCCGCGCCGCCGGGCATTCAATCCATCGATGTCATCGACAACACCGATCAGCTCCAATACGACTACGAGCGATTCGGCCTGACCGATTCGGAGAGCATCACCCTGCGGTTCATCTCGGACCTCGACTTCCTGAGCGGCACGGGCGTGCCGACGCACTTCGACTTCGTTGCCAGCGGAATCGGGCTGACGCCGGGCGGGTCGTTCAGCTTCGATCGCGCGAACGGCGACTTCGCGTCTGCGAGCTTCACGATCGAACAGGGCTTCGCGCGCGCGGCAGGGCTGCCCGAGCCGGGGACGCTCGGCATCGTCGCGACGGCTTGGCTCGCGCTGACCGGCGTGCGCCGGCGCGCGCGGGTCACGTCCTGAGCAGCGCCACCGGCGGGAAGCGACCGCCCAGCACCGGCGTCGACGGAACACTCCACCACTGCTCGAGCACGGTGGCGTAGACGCTGCGGAAATCGAGCGTGTGGCCGACATTGTCGTCGCCGCCGAGGCGCGCGAGATCCGGCCACTCACCGTAGACGCCCCCGGCCACGCGCCCGCCCATCGCGAGATGCGCGCTCGCGGTGCCATGGTCGGTGCCGCCGGAGAGGTTTTCGCGCGGACGCCGCCCGAACTCCGCGTAGGTGAGCACGAGCGCATCGTCCCAGCGACCGAGCTCGGCGAGCCCGCGCTGCAATGCGACGAGGCCGTCGGCGAGCTCGCCGAGCAGGCGTGACTGCCGCGCCGACTGTGCGGTGTGCGTGTCGAAGCCGTTCAGCGTCAGCCGCATGCACGCGACACCGGCCGGGCTCGCCGCGACGTGACATGCCGTGCGCACGACGTTGCCGAACGCGGTGGGCGGAAATTCCGTGGCGAACGTGCGCGACGCGTCGAGGCGCGTGGCAGCCCGCACGACGTCGTTCTCGGTCTTGAGGATGTGCGCGAGCGCGGCGTTGCCGGCGCCCGGCTCGGGTCTCGCGAGACGCGCACGCTGCAGGAACTGCTCGGTGTTGGAGAGCGCGAGCGCGCGGGCGCCGCGGCCCGCCAGCGGCCCCATGTCGTTCGAGCCGATCACCACACCGTCGGCAGCGAAGCGCGCCGGGGTCGCGGCCGCCGCGAAGGTGCGCGTGAGCCAGCCGTCGGCGAGATAGCGGTCGCTCGCCGAAGCGGTGTCCCAGATCTCGATCGATCGGAAGTGCGAGAGATTCGGCGCCGGATAGCCGACGCCCAGCAACACCGCAAGGCTGCGTTGCGCGAACGCCGGCTGCAGCGCGCGCAGCGAGGGATGAAGACCGATGCGATCGGTGAGCTGCACGACGTCGTCGCGCGCGATCGCGAGCTTCGGCCGCAACGTGTAATAGGCAGGGTCCGCGTAGGGGACGACGGTGTTGAAGCCGTCGTTGCCGCCCTTGAGCTCGACGAGGATCAGCAGGCGGTCATACGCGGGCGGCGTCGCCGGCACGGCAAACGCGATCTGCGCGCCGACCGTGCCGGCCGCGGCAAGCGCCGTCCTGAGAAAAACGCGTCGGTCCATGCGCGCCTCACTTCAGTTGATAGACGGGATCGAGCAGGGCGGCGCGCACGAACAGCACCGGATCGCGTTGCGCGCGCGCCTCGCCGACGTCGCCCGATACGGGCGGCAGCGGCAGCAGCACGTTCTGCGCGAACGCGAGCTTCGCGGGCAGGTCGTCGCCCGGCTGCTCGTCGAGCCAGGCGCTCGCGTCGAGTCGCGCGCGTGCGACGCGCTCGACGAATTGCTTGCGCGCGAGCAGCGTGGTGGTGTCGATCCAGCGCTCGCCGCCGGGCCAGCCTTTCACGTTGGGCGGGGCGAACAGGTTCTGGCTCATGCGCGCGGCCGCGCGCGCATACGGAAGGCCGGCCTCCGGCGCGATTCCCAGCGTGTGCAGCGTGCCCGCGACGAGCTCGACGGGGCTTTTCACCAGCGTGCCGCGATTCTCGCGTGCCCAGAACGCGGGGGCGAGCAACAGGCCGCGCAGCGCGACCTTGATGTCGTAGCCGCTCGCGCGAAAGCGCTCGGCGATGCGTTCGACCGCGGCCCGGTCGGGGTCCGGCGACACGAACTCCCGCCAGAGCTTGCCGACGATGAAGCGCGACGCCTCCGGCCGCGCGAGAATGAGGTCCAGCACCGCGTCGCCGTCGAAGTTTCCGAGGCGGCCGAAGATCGTCTTGTCGCCGTCGTCGTGCAGCCGCGGGCGGAACATGAACGCGCCAGTCTGGCGATCGACGCTCCAGCCGGTGAACGCGCGTGCCGCTTCCTTAACGTCCTGCTCGGTGTAGTGGCCTTCGCCGAGCGTGAAGAGCTCCATCACCTCGCGCGCGAAGTTCTCGTTCGGCGCGCCCTTGCGGTTCTGCACGGTGTCGAGATAGACCTCCATCGCGGGATCCTTGGCCGCGGCGTGCAGCAGCGCCCGGAAGTCCCCGACCGCGTACCTGCGCAACGTCGCGTTCTGCGCGTACATCAGGCGCGCGATGCGGACCTTCTGCTGGCTCGACACGAAATGGTTGTGCCAGAAGAGCGTCATGCGCTCGGTGAGCGGCGACGCGGTGGCGAGCATCTCGTCGATCCACCAGCCGCGCAGCGCAAGCGCCTGCCGTGCCTGCTCGCGACGGAATGCGCGGCGCTCTTCGTCGCCCGCCTGCGGTCCCGGTCGCGCCAACAGTCCGGCAACCGTCGCGAACGCGGGCGGCGCAAGCGTCGGCGTGGTGCGCGTGGCGTCGAGAATGCGGTCCACCGCCTGCTCGCGTGTGAGCGTCGCGTAGCGCGCGATCTCGTCCGGCGTGGCCCCGAAGCCGGTGCGCACGAGCAGGTGACGGGCGTCCTCCGCGCCGAGCTGCCCGCCGAAAGCCAGCACGTTGCACGTCGCGGCGCAGAGCGCGAGGAGCGCCATGGCTGCAAGCTTGCGGAAGGCGTTCATGGTCGCCCGGTTGTGCGATTTCCCCGGAGTCGACAACGGCCGAGGGTCCGCGCATGTTGACGCCGCCGGCGCGGCGCCGCTGTAAGCGGTTGTAACGAGCCTTTACGCGGGCAGCTCGAGGGCGCCGCGCCCGATCTCGACGACGCGCCCCGACACCCGGATGCGTCGATCGAAGGTCACCTCGAGCCCGAGGTGGCACGGCCGCGACACGGCCTCGCCCTGGTCGAGCGTGAGCCGTTGCGGCAAGGCTGCATTCGTCGCCAGCAGCCAGCCGCCGAGGTTTGCGCACGCGGACCCGGTACCCGGATCCTCGATCACCGCGCCCTGCTTGGGAAAGAAGAAGCGGCACAGCACGTGGTCGCCCTCGCGCGCGAACACGTACGCCATCGCGCGCGCCGCGTTGCCGGCGTACGCGAGCAACGCATCGGCACGCGGCGCTGTACGGCGCACGGCGCCGAAGCTTTGCAACGGAATGACGAGCTGCTCGCTGCCGGTGTCGACCCACAGCGGCGGCCCGGGCCCGATGTCCGGCTCCGCCAGCCCGAGCATCGACGCGAGCTGCGCGCGCGTCGCCTGCGGTGCGCGATGACGCGGCGCGTTGGCGTCGAGCGTCCATCGATCGCCTTCGGCGGACACCGGAATGCGACCCGCGCGCATCTCGAGCGTCAATCGGTCACCGGCGCCGGTGAGCTCGCGAACCACGTGGGCGGTGCCGAGCGTGGGATGGCCCGCGAACGGCATCTCGAAGGTCGGCGTGAAGATGCGCACCTGCGCGGTCGCGGCAGCCGACGGCAGCACGAACGTCGTCTCGGACAGGTTGAACTGCAATGCGAGCGCCTGCATCGTCGCCTCGTCGAGCCCGCGCGCGTCCTCGAAGACGCACAGCGGGTTGCCGGCCAGCGGCGCTTCGGCGAACACGTTCACAAGGCGAAAGGCGTGGCGCATCACCGCTCCGCTTCGAGCAGCGCGCCGTCCGAATGCGACGGCTGCGAAGCGAGGATCGCGCGCGCCACCGAACGCAACGCGGCATCGTCGAGGGCTTCGACGCTGGCGACGAAGGCGTCACCGTGGCGCGGGAAGTTGCGCTCGATCGAGCGCAGGTACAGCGGATCGTAGTGGGATGACAAGAGCTCGCTCACGAGTGCGTCGAAGTCGCCCGCGCGCGCGAGATCGCTCCAGCGATGCACGACCTTGCGCCCGTGAAGCGGCACCAGATGCGCGAGCCTCGCCTCGAGCGCGTCGCGGTCGTCGAGGAAGTGCGCATACTCCTCCTTGAGCAGCGCGACGCGCAAGGGCATCGGCGTTTCGACGCGCACGCACGCGGCCGCTCGCATCGCGTCGAGCAGGCTGTCGGGGAGCTGCACGGTGCCGATGCGCTTGCTCTCCGATTCGACGTACACCGGACGGCCGGGGTCGAGCGCCGCCAGCGCGTCGTAGAGCTGGCTTTCGAACCATTTCTGGCCCGGCTGCGGATCGCGCGGCAGGTCGCCGAGCAGCGAGCCGCGATGGCGCGCCAGCGCTTCGAGGTCGACGACCTGCGCGCCTTCGGCGGCGAGCGAGCCGAGCAGGCGCGACTTGCCCGAGCCGGTAAGCCCGCACACGACCCGAAACGCGTAGCGCGACGGGAACGACGCGAGCTGCTCGACCACATGCCGCCGCCACGCGCGATAGCCGCCGGCGAGCTGCGCCGCGCGCCAGCCGACCTCCGACAGCACGTGCGCGACCGAGCGGCTGCGCTGCCCGCCGCGCCAGCAGTACACGAGCGGCCGCCACTCCGGCGGCTTGTCGCGCGCATAGGTCTCGATCATGCGTGCGATGCTGCGCGAGGCGAGCACCGCGCCCAGCTTGCGCGCCTCGAACGCCGATACTTGCACGTACATCTTTCCCACTTCCGCGCGCTCGGCGTCGTCGAGCAGCGGAAGGTTCACCGCGCCGGGAATGTGGTCATCGGCAAACTCGGCGGGCGAGCGCACGTCGATGCGCTCGGTGAACCGCGCGATGTCGTCGACCTCGACACGCTCGCCGGGACGCGGCGGCGGGCCCGGCGGGAGGACCGTGGTCATTTCTTCAGCACCGGCTTCAGCACCGGCCATACGTTCGCCAGGATGCGCGGCTGCGCCGCGGCCACGGGGTGAATGCGGTCGGCCTGGAACTGCGTGAGATCGTCGGCGAAACCTTCGAAGAGGAAGGGCACGGCCGGAACGCGATGCGCCTTCGCGACCTCGCCGAACATCGCGCCGAATTTGCTCACGTACGCCGGGCCGTAGTTCGGCGGCAGTTGCATGCCGAGCAGGATCGCGCGAGCCCCGTTCGCCTGCACGGCGTTCACCATCGCGTCGAGGTTCTCGCGCGTGACGTCGAGATTGCCGCCGCGCAGGGCGTCGTTGCCGCCGAGCTCGATCACCACGATCCTCGGCTTGTGCTGCGCGAGCAGCGCAGGCAGGCGCGCGCGTCCGCCGGCCGTCGTGTCGCCGGAGATCGACGCGTTCACCACGCGATACGGATAGCCCTCGCGCTTCAGGCGATCGGCGAGCAGCGTGACCCAGCCTTCGCCGTTGGGAAGGCCGTAGCCCGCGGATATCGAATCGCCGACGACCAGCAGCACCGGCGGCTCGGCGGCGAGAGCCGGTGCGGCAGCGAGCCACGCGACGCACGCGAGCAGCGACAGCAGCAGACGGCGGAGCTCGCTTCGCATCTTGCCCATTGTAGCGCCCGGCTCGGAACACGGCCGACGCGGCCCGTTACAATGAATCGCCCGAACAAGGGGTTGCCCCGTGCCGATGGCGTCCGCATCTGCGAGCAAGCAACCTGAAGCCACGGCGCCCATCATGTCCGAGCCCCTCGTCCGCGCGGAAGCGCTCACCAAGATCGTGCAAAGCGGCGACGCGCCGCTCACGATCCTCGACCGCGTCACGTTCGACATCGACGCGGGCGACGCGGTCGCGATCGTCGGCGCATCGGGCTCGGGCAAGACGACGCTCCTCGGATTGCTCGCAGGTCTCGATCATCCGACCTCGGGCGAGGTGCATCTCGACGGTGTGACGCTGTCATCGCAGGACGAGGACGCCCGCGCCGCGCTGCGCCAGCGCCTGCTCGGCTTCGTGTTCCAGTCGTTCCAGCTCCTGCCCGCGCTCACCGCACACGAGAACGTCATGCTGCCGCTCGAGCTCAAGGGCGCGGACGATGCTGCGCAACGCGCGCGGCTGTGGCTCGATCGCGTCGGGCTCGCGCGGCGGCGCTCGCACTATCCGCGCCAGCTTTCCGGCGGCGAGCAGCAGCGCGTCGCGATCGCGCGCGCGTTCGCGGGCGATCCGAAGCTGCTGATGGCGGACGAGCCGACGGGCAACCTCGACGTCGCGACCGGCGTCGAAGTCGCCGATCTCATGTTCCGCCTCAATCGCGAGCACGGCACGACGCTGCTCCTCGTGACTCACGACGTGAATCTCGCGTCGCGCTGCGAGCGCCGCCTGTCGCTCGACGCCGGACGTCTCGTCGCCGACGAGCGCACGACGACGGAGATCAAATGAAGGTCATGCGCCTTGCCGCGCGATTGCTCGTGCGCGACTGGCGCTCGGGCGAGTTGCGCGTGCTGGTCACCGCATTGCTGCTCGCCGTCGCGAGCGTGGGCACCGTCGGCATCTTCGCCGACCGCGTCGAGGGCGCGCTCGTGTCGCAGGCCAACCTGCTGCTCGGTGCGGACCTGCTGATCTCGGGCGATCGGCCGCTGCCGGCGGATTTCGAGCAGGAAGCGCACCGGCGCGGGCTTGCGACGACACCGGCAGTCCGCTTCAACAGCATGGTGCAGCCCGCCGGCGGCGTGGTGTCGAACGCGGTGCTGACCGACGTCAAGGCGGTCACGAGCGGCTATCCATTGCGCGGCAGCGTGCTGCTGGTCGACCCGTCGAATCCCGATGGACGTGTCGCACAGGGGATTCCCGCGCCCGGCGAAGCATGGGTCGATCGGCGGCTCGCGGAGCGGCTCGGCATCGATGCCGGCGCGCGCATTTCGGTCGGCGATGCGACGCTCACGGTTCGCGCGATCATGCAACAGGACCCCGAGGTTGCGGGGCTTTCGCTCGCCGCGGGGCCGAAGCTGTTGCTCAATCTCGTCGATCTGCCGGCGACCCACCTGTTGCAACCGGGCAATCGTGCAACGTACCGGCTCATGCTGGCCGCGCCCGATATTGCGACGCTCGATGCGTATCGCGCGTGGCTCGCCCCGCGGCTCAAGGCCGGCGAGCGCATGGAAAGCGTGCGCGACCTGCGACCCGAGGTGCGGCAAACGCTCGAGCGCTCCGAGCGCTATCTGGGGCTCGCCGCGCTCGTCGCCGTTCTGCTCGCGGCGGTCGCCGTCGCGTTGGCGGCATCGCGCTACCTGCGCCGCCATCTCGACGCCGCCGCGATGTTCCGCTGCTTCGGCGCGCCGGTGGGGCGCACGCTCATGCTTTTCGTGCTGCAGTTCGCGTTGCTCGGCGTGCTCGCGTGCATTGCGGGGGTCGCGCTGGCATTCGTGGGACAGGCGCTGCTCGGGCGCCTTCTCACGGTGCTGTTCACGGGCGAGCTTCCCGTGCCAGGCGCCCGGCCGGCATTCGAGGCATTCGCGACCGGCATGCTGCTGTTGTTCGGCTTCGCGCTGCCGCCGCTGGTCGCGCTCGCCAACGTTGCGCCGCTACGCGTGCTGCGGCGCGACCTGCCGCGCCCGCGCGCGGGTGGCGTGCTGGCCTACGCGGCGGGCGCACTGACGCTGGGCCTGCTCATCGCATGGCAGGCGCGCGAAGCGCAGGCGGCAGCGATCATGCTGGGCGGTGTGGCGGGATTGATCGTCGCGTCCGCGGCCATCGCGTGGGCGCTGCTCGCCGCGTTGAAGCGCCTGCCGCAGCGCGGCGTGTCGTGGCGCTTCGGCCTCGCGAACCTGCGGCGGCGCGCGCTCGCGTCGAGCCTGCAGATCGGTGCGCTGGCGCTCGGGCTCATGGCGCTGCTGCTCCTCACCGTCGTGCGGGGCGACCTGATGCGCAACTGGCGTGCCGCCCTGCCGCCGGACGCCCCGAACCAGTTCCTGATCAACGTGCTGCCCGATCAGCTCGACGCGGCCCGCGCGCAGCTGCGCGAGACGGCGCACGTCGACGCCATCTTCAAGCCGATGGTGCGCGGGCGCCTGGTCGAGGTGAACGGCGAGCCGTTCGACGCGACGAAGTTCGGCGATACGCGCGCGCGACGACTCGCGGAGCGCGAGTTCAACCTGTCGTGGACCGACGCGCTGCCCGAGGGCAATCGCGTCGTGAAGGGCCAGTTCTGGGCGCCGACCGCGAAGGGAACGGACGCCGGCATGTCGCTCGAGGACGGCATCGCCGACACGCTCGGCGTGAAGGTCGGCGACGCGTTGACGTTCGACGTCGCGGGAACGAAGGTCACCGCGAAGGTCACCAACCTGCGCAAGGTCGACTGGGACAGCTTTCGCGTGAACTTCTTCGCGCTGTTCGCGCCCGGCGCGCTCGAAAACCTGCCCGCGACGTACATCGCGGCATTTCGCGTGGCGCCCGAGAACGGCGGCTGGCTCTCGGCGCTCGTGCAACGCTTTCCCAACGTGCTCGCCATCGACGTCGCCGAGATCCTGCATCGCGTGCAATCGATCGTCGAGCAGGTGGCGCGTGCGGTGGAATTCGTGTTCCTGTTCACGCTGGCCGGCGGATTGCTCGTGCTGCAGGCGGCGATCGCATCGACCCAGGACGAGCGCAAGCGCGATGCCGCGGTGCTGCGCACGCTCGGCGCCTCGCAGCGCCAGTTGCGCGCGGCACAGGTCGCCGAATTCCTGCTCCTCGGCGCGCTCGCGGGCTTCGTCGCGGCCGTCGGTGCCGTGAGCACCGGATGGGCGCTCGCCGATCGGGTCTTCAACATCCGTTACGAGCCGGATCCGCTGATCTGGCTCTACGGCATCGCCGGCGGCGCCGTCGCCGTGACGCTCGCCGGCTGGCTGGGCACCCGCTCCACCGTGCGGCAACCCCCGCTGACGGTCCTGCGCCAGCTTTCCTAGCTTCCCCTGGAAGGCGTCCCCGCAAAGGACGCGTTTGCAATCCTTCGCCCCGGGATCCGCAAACTTTGCATAGAATTGCACTGAAACGCACTTTCCCGTCATGGGCGCCATCCACGAAAGCCTTGCCGTTGCAGCGCGGCTGATCCGCGACCTCGATCCTCATCTGGTCGGCATCGTCACGCTGTCGCTGCGCATCAGCATCACGTCGACGTTCTTCGCGGCGTGCATCGGCCTGCCGCTGGGCGCGGCCATCGCCGTGCGACGCTTCAAGGCACGCGGTGCGGTGATCGGCACGCTGAACGCGCTGATGGGCATGCCGCCCGTCGTCATGGGTCTGTTCGTGTACCTGATGCTCTCGCGCGCCGGCCCGCTCGGCGCGCTGGGCCTGCTCTTCACGCCCACCGCGATGGTCGTCGCGCAGACGCTGCTGATCGCGCCGATCGTCGCCGCGCTTTCGCGACAGGTGATCGAGGACGCGTGGGCGGAATACCGCGACCAGCTCACGAGCCTGCGCGCGGGCACGCTGCGCAGCGCGTTGACGCTGCTGTGGGACACGCGGTTCTCGCTGCTCACGACCATCATGGCGGGATTCGGCCGCGCCGTGGCCGAGGTCGGCGCCGTCATCATCGTCGGCGGGAACATCGACGGTGTCACGCGGGTGATGACCACCACCATCGCGCTCGAGACCAGCAAGGGCGATCTGCCGCTTGCGCTGGCGCTCGGGCTCATCCTGATCTCGATCGTTCTCGTGCTGAACTTCAGTACGCATGCGACGCGCGAATGGGCCCGGGCGCGTTTTGGCTGACCGCGCCACGGTGCGCGGCCTGCCGATCACGCTGCGCGGCGTGGGCGTGCAGCGTGGCGAAACCGCGCTCCTGCGCGACATCGATCTCGTCGTTTCGCAACATGCCCGCACCATCGTCATCGGACCCAATGGCTCCGGCAAGAGCACGCTGCTGCGGGTGCTGCACGGCCTCGTCGCGCCGACGCAGGGCAGCATCGACTGGGGCGGCCTGGCGGAGCCCCCGCCCGGTCAGGCGATGGTGTTCCAGCGTCCCATTCATCTGCGGCGGTCGGCCGCGCGCAACATCGACTACGCGCTGCGCGTCGCACGACTGCCCGCCCCCGAGCGCGAGCGGCGCATCGAGCGCGCGCTCGCCGCGACGGGACTCGCTCACCTCGCGCAGCGGCCGGCGCGCAGGCTTTCCGGCGGCGAGCAGCAGCGCCTCGCCATCGCGCGCGCGTGGGCGCTCGGGCCCGACGTGCTGTTCCTCGACGAGCCCGCCGCGAGCCTCGATCCCACGGCGAGCCGCGCCATCGAGGCATTGGTGCTCGACATCCACGCGCAGGGCACGACCATCGTGATGTCCACGCACAACCTCGCGCAGGCGCGCCGGCTTGCCGAGCGCGTCGTGTTCCTCTACGCCGGTCGCCTCGCGGAATGCACCGAGGCGGAAGAGTTCTTTCGCGCGCCGCGCTCGCCGGAGGCGGCCGCATTCCTCGAAGGAGAACGCCTGTGAATCGCCGTTCGTCGCTCGCTCTCGTCGCTTCCTTCGTACTTGCAAGCGGCCTTGCGCTGCCCGCGCGCGCCGCCGATGAGCCGTTCATCGTCGTCGCGTCGACGACATCGACCGAGCAATCGGGGCTCTTCAGCCATCTCCTTCCCGCGTTCGAAGCGGACACCGGCATCAAGGTGCGCGTCGTGGCGGTGGGCACCGGCCAGGCGCTCGACATCGGCCGCCGCGGCGACGCCGACGTCGTGTTCGTGCACGCCCGCTCCGCCGAGGAGAAATTCCTCGCCGAGGGCCAGGGCGTGAAGCGCTATCCGGTGATGTACAACGACTTCGTGATGATCGGGCCGAAGTCCGATCCGGCGCACGTGGCCGGCGGTCACGACATCGTCGCGGCGCTCACGACGATCGAGAAGGCGAAGGCGCCGTTCGTCTCGCGCGGCGACCGCAGCGGCACGCACATGGCGGAGCTCGCGCTGTGGAAGGATGCCAGCATCGACATCGACAAGGCCAAGGGCGCCTGGTATCGCGACACGGGCCAGGGCATGGGGCCGGCGCTCAACACGGCGGCCGCGCAGAACGCCTACATCCTCGCCGACCGCGGCACGTGGCTGTCGTTCAGGAATCGCGGCAGCCTCGAGATCGTCGTCGAAGGGGACA
>DASXAF010000019.1:0-6825 GCA_036406955.1 Casimicrobiaceae bacterium | reverse complement strand
GGGGTTGCGCACCGTGCCCGCGCCGATCGCGCTCGCCGGGCGCGAGGCGGACGACTTGTTCGATTTCCTCCCCGGCATCGCCGCGCTCAACGTCAGCTATCGCGTGCTCTACGAGATGGCGGGCGAAGCGGTGCGGCGCATCTCGACGGTCATCCGCTGAACGGCGCGCCGCGCCTCTTGCCAGGCGGCATGCCGGGCAGCGGTGCAACGACTGCTGGCGCGACGACCGCTACCGGAACGACCGCCGATAGAACAGCCCCAGCGCGCTGACCGCGCCCGCCTCCGCGCGCACGGTCAACGTGCGCGTCAGCGCGTACTCGAGCCGCAGCGCACCGCTCGCGAGGGCGAGCCCTTGCTCGTATCCCAGCGTGAGGCGATCCGAGATGCGCTTGCCGAACACGACGACCTGGCTCGACACCGGGTTGCTGCTCGTCCCGGTCGCCGTGCCGCTCGACTCGAGCGAGATGTCGTCGAGGCCGAACTCCTCGGCAATCCTCGTGGTGATCGGCTTGCCCTGCCGGCCGAGCAGCGCGGCGGATGCGGCGCCGAGCGCCGCGTAGTCGGTACGGCCCGCGCCCGACAGGCCCTGTCCGGTGATGAGCCACGCGAGCGCTTCGTTCTCCGGCACAGGCGGGTTGGACGTGATGCGCACGCGTGGAACCTTCACCGTGCCGGTGAGCGCGATGCCGGCCTCGACCGCGAGGTTCTTGCGCAACGCGACCACGTCGAGCGCGGGATCGTCGAGCGGCCCGTCGAAGATCAGGCGGCCGCGGTCGATGGTGAGCTTCTGGCCGAACGCGTAGTACGTCCCGAACACCGTGCGGATGGTGCCGCGCCCGCGTAGCGCGCCGGTCGGGCCGGTGGTGATCTTCATGCGTCCCGCGAGCGTGGCGTCGATGCCTTCGCCATAGAAGGTGAGGCGCGGCATGTCCACGTCCAGGTCGAGCGTGAGCGGCAGCTCGCGCAATGCGGCTTCTCGCGCCTTGTCCGGCTCGCGGCCCTTCACCACGACGTCGGGCCCAAGGCGCCCCGGCGGCGAGGACTCGTATTCGACGTGGCCTTCCACGATCTTGAGCTGGCCGGCGAGCGCGAGGTGCTTGTCGGTCATCGCCAGCGTGCCGTCACCGGCGACGACCAGCTTGAAGTCGGGGCGATCCGTGACGCGGAACTGCTCTGCGTGCCACGTCACGCGGCTGCCCGCATCGCGGCCCCGTTGCACCAGCGTGCCGTGCGCCGTGAACGTGCCGTCGCCGCCCCGGAACGAAAGCTCGCTCAGCGTGAGCACGCCATCGGCGAGTTGCGCACGTGCGCGGCCGTCGACCATGTGCACGCCGTATTGCGGCGCGTCGATGCGCAGCGCGTCGGCAGACACGCTTCCGCTGACGAGCGGATCGCCGAGCGTCCCGTGCGCGCGAAGCGATGCCGACAAGCGGCCCGTGACGACGGCCTGCGTCCCGATCAGCGGCTGCAGCGCCGCGAGCGACGGCAGGTCCGCATCGAGCGACGCGGTCAGCGGCGCGGTCGACGCGAGGTGTCCTTCCGCAGCCCCCGTGATGCTCGCGAGGGCGAGCTCGCCCTGCGCGTTGCCTGCTCGTGACGAGCGCATGACGGCACGCGCCGCGAGCGCGTCGTCGTGCAGCGTGCCGCTTGCTTCCAGCGCCGTGAGCCCGAATGCAAGGCCGCCTCCGTCGAGGGTCTCGCTGCCGTAGAGATCGCCCTGCTCGCGATGCACGCTGAAGCGGCCGTTGAGGCGCGGCGTCGCGGCGATGGACCATTCACCGCCGAGCGTCAGATCCGATGCGAGCGGCATCGAGCGTCCGGCGAGCTTCAGCACGGACGTGAGCGGGACGCCGGAAAAGCTTCCCTGCGTATCGACGCGACCGCCGGCGACGCGCAACAGCGCGACGTCGGCTCGCCCGTCGGCGACCTCGAGGTGCGCATCACGCAGCTCGATGCGCTCGCGTGCGAGCGACAGTTGCGCGGGGGCGCGCAAGCGCAGCACGAGTGCGCCGCTCGCCTCGAGCGATTCGATGCGCCCGCTCCAGCTCGACGCGGCGAGCTCGCGCGCGAGCGTGGCGCTGCCCGACGCGCCCGCGGCGAGCGTGACGCCCGCGCCGCGCCCACGCAGCGAAAGCGCATGCTGCGCCAGCGTACCGCGCACGTCGACCGCGACATCGTCGAATGGACGATCGCCCAGGGCAAGCGCGTTGCCGCGCGCCGTGACGTCGAACGCGCGCGCGCTGGCGGGCACCGGATGCGCGCTGCCGCCACCTGGCGCAACCGTGGCATCGACGTCGAGCACCGCAGCGGTCGTGCCGTCGGCGAGCGCCAGCTGCCTGCTGCTCCAATGCACCTCGCCGCCGACGCCGCCCGGCTCGATGCGCACGGTGCCACGCGCGTGTGCGCTGCCTCGCGTGGGGCGAAACGCCGCCGCCGGCAACAGCGGCGCGAGGTCCGCGAGGCGATCGGCGTCGAGCGTGAACGCGAGCGCATCGCCCACCGCTCCGGCGTCGCCACGCGCGGTCACGTGGGCCGTGCCGACCGTTGCGTCGACGTCGACGTCGCGTACGCGGGGCCACGCGATCGCCGCGTGCGCGCTGCCCGCGACGGCGAGGGCGCCATAACGGCTGCCCGGCTTGACGATCGCGCTCGCCTGCACGCTCGCCGAAGGACGCAACGTGCCGCGCACGTCGACCGTGCCATCGAGCGCGCCATGCGCGCCCGCCACGATTTGCGAAGGATCGAAGCGCGTGGCGACGAGGTGCGCGTCGAACGCGTTGTTGCCTTCGAGCGCGAGCGTGCCGCGGCCCTCGATCCTGCCGCCGCCGGTGCGAAGCGATGCGCGCGCGAGGTCGAGTCTCCTGTCCGCGACCGTGGCCGCGAATCGAAGCTCGCGTCCGGCGTCCGCGAGCGTGCCGGCGATCACCTGTCGAGATCCCTCGATCTGCGCTTCGACACGCCCGCTCACGCGCGCGTGCACGAGCCGCGCGTGCAGCAGTGCGGGATCGACGTCGGTCAACGTCAGCATCCACGTGCTCGGCGCAGGCGGCTCGCCGAGAGGCACGTGGCCGCGACCAGATGCCCGTCCCCTTCCCGGCAATTCGACCGTCAGTGCATCGAGGTCCAGCGCCGCCGGATGCCACCGATAGCGCGCGTCGATCGCGCGAAACGGCAGGCGGCCGGCGTCGAGCGTGCCGGGCACCTGGTTCACGACGCGAGCCGTGCCGGCGAAGCCGCCTTCGCTCGGCTGCACCTCGGCGTGCACCTCGACGTCGGTACTCGGCAGGGACGCGTCGTACGCCGATGCGTCAACGTGACGCAGATCGAGCGTGGCGCTCGCGAGCGGTGCGCTCGCGAAGGGCGTGATCGCGGCCTGCGCCGTGAGGTCCGCGCCGCGGAATGCGCCTTGCGCGTCGATGCGCAAGGCCGCGAGCGTGCCCGCGAAAGCGGTGTCGAGGCGGGCACCGGCGAGCGGCCCGTCGCCCGCGACCGAGAGCTTGCCCTTCACCGGCAGCGGCGCGGTCGCACCGATCGACAGATCGCCCGAGAGCGCGCCGTAGTCGGAGACGAGACGCAACCCCTCGATCGAATGCGCCGTCGCGTCGCCGTGATAGGCGAATGCGAGGCCGGTGATCGTCCCCACGCGCGGACCCGCGCGCACGGTGAGTGTCGTCACCGCCACGCGCTCGAGGTCGACGGCGAGCGGCAGCGCGAGGTCCGTGGGCGGCGTCGTCGCGCCCGACGAAGGCTTCATGGCGATCGAGACACGGCCTGCACCGAGCGCCGCGATGTCGATGCGCGAATTCCACAGGGCCTGCGGTCGCCATTCGACCACGACGTCGGTGGCCTCGACGGTGGTATCGCTGCCGTTCCAGGCGAGTCGCGCAAAGCGCATCGTCGAGCCGATCGATCCGCTGGCGCCCTCGATCGACAGCCGTCCCCCGCTCTGCGCCACGACGCGCGCGACGAGGAATGGCAGGCCCGACTCGCTCAGCGCATACCAGACGAGGCCGCCGACGAGCAGCACGACGGCGACCGCGACGCCGAGCGCGATGCGCCCGGCGCGGCGCGGTCGCCGCGATGGCGGAGCAGGCTGCGCTTGCGTCATCGGTCAGAACGCGAGCCCGACGGAGAAGTGCACGCGCACGCCATGGGCACGCTCGCCGTACGCGACGTCGAGGCGCAACGGCCCGATCGGCGTGCGCACCCGCGCGCCGACGCCGTAGCCGAGCGCGGGCTCGAGGTCACGCAGCTCGTCGGCCGCATTGCCCGCATCGACGAACACCGCCGCGCCGAGCGCTTCACGGAACCAGTGCGTCGCCTCGATACTCGCGAGCGCGAAGTAGCGGCCGGGCACGGTGGCATCGCCTTCGGGCACGCCGAGGCTGTCGAATGCGTACCCGCGCACGGTCTGGTCGCCGCCGGTACGGAACAGCAGCGTGGACGGCACGCCGTTGCGCGAGGACGCGAGCACCGCGCCGCCTTCGAGCCGCATGGACAGGTCGTCGTCGCGGTCGATCGGGTGCCACGCCGCGAAGCGCGCCACCACGCGGCCGAAGCCGCGCGACGACGCGCCCGGCACGCCGGCGCCGAGCTGGAGCAGCGTCGCGTAGCCGCGCGTGGGCGCGGCAAGGTCGTCCATGCGGCGCCAGGCGCGTTCGACGTCGAGATACAAGGCATGCGAATCGACGATGTCGCTGCCTGCCGGCCGCTGGCGATCGATGATGAACGCGCCTCCATATTGCCACTGGTCGCGCTCGTCGAGCGAGACGCGTCGCACGCCGAACGTGGTGGTCTCCGTGACGAGGTTGCTGACGTCGGTGCGCTCGACGCTCGCGACGCCGGCGAGCGACCACCCGGTCTCGTCGGGCGGCCGCACCAGCCGCAGGGAGCCGGTCTGCGCCTTCTGCTCGACCTGCAAATCGGCGGTGAACTGGAGCGCGCGCTCCGCGAAATCGACGTCGCGGTAGTTGAGCGTCGCGCGAAAGCGCTTGTCCGTCGAAAAGCCGATGCCCGCCTCGATGCGCTTCGGCGGCGCCTCGATCACCGAAACGGTCACCGGCGCGTCGTCGGCGTGCGCGGGGTCGGTGTCGATGACCGCATGCACGCTGGCGAAATACCCGGTGGCGGTGAGGCGGCGCACGTACTGATCCAGATCGGAAAGCAGGTAAGGCGCACCGCGGTGCAGCGTGCTGTAGTTGCGCACGAGGCCAGGGTCGTAGCGCCGCGTGCCGGTGACCCGCAGCTCGCCGATGTGGAAAGGGGGACCGCTGGCGATGTCGACGCGCAGGTCCGCCGTGCGCGCATCCGGATCGATGTACGCTTCGCTCGACGTGAGCTTGGCGGCGGCATAACGCTGCCCCGCGAGCGTCGCCACCGCACGATCCTTGGCCTGGGTCCAGGCGCTCTGGCGAAAGATCGCGCCGAGCGGAAGGCTCCATTCCTCGCGCACCTTCGCGATCGCGGCCGCGCCCGCGACGGGATCGTTCGCCGCGTCGCCGCTCACGCTGAGGTCGACGCCATGGATGTGTGACGCGTCGCCTGGCGTCACGTGCACCGTCACCTGCGCGGGCTTGCGGGTCGTGTCGACGGTGATCTCGACCGTCGCCGAGAAATAGCCCTCGGTGGCGGCCGCCTCGCGCGCCTCGCCGATGGCCTCGCGCGCGAGGCCGTCGAACAGGTCCTGCGTCATGTCCTCGTACGATTGCCATCGCACGAGGCCGAGGCTTGCGTTCAGCGTGTCGCGCAGGTCGCGCGGTGCGTCGAGCTCGACGCTGAAACGAAAGGGCGCCTCCGTCGCGGGAGGCGCCCCCGTGATTGCGCTGCCGGGCGTTGCGGCAGCCGCGATCGACTGCGGATCAGCGGCCCGTGACCCGCAGCTCCAGGCGAGCGTCGCGCACGCTGCCCACGCCGTCAGCAGCGTGCGATGCGTCCGTCGCTGCGTTTTGCGGCGTGCCGTCACCGGCATGCGCCGAAGGTGCCGAGGCAGCGTCCGGGCCGTCGAGCGCCGGGGCCTGGCCGGCGTCCAGCGGGTGCAGCGGATTGCCCGTCGCCCACGGTACGCCGATCGCGGGCCGTTCGGGCCTGAAGCGCTGCGGCGCTTCGACCGGCCCGAGGTTCGAGGAAGTCGGGAAGTTCCAATCGAGGAGAACGTCGTAATCGGCTTCCCACAGACCGTCGGAGCCCCGGCCGTAAGCATAGCTGTCGCGCGGATCGCGCAGCGCGCAGCCCGAAACGAGCAGCGCACCGGCAACGGCGAGGACACACAGGCGCAACGACGAACGCATACGAAGCTCCGAGCAACGCGGCAAGACGGGCCGCGGAATTGCGATGTTACCGAGGCCTTGCCGGCCCGACGTTCGGGAGCCGATGGCCGGTGTGGTGCACTGATGCGCGCGTGCAACAGGGCCCTGTCTCGAGTGCGCATGTCGTGCCGACGCCGCGACGCGGGGGCACTCGCGCCCGCACTCAGGCGCTCGCAATGAGTCGGACGGGCTGCCTCGGCCTCCTCGGAGCGCCGGTGAACCGGCTGGCCTCGCGGGCCGGCCTCGCTTCGTCGCGCGGCGACGACCCGCGGGAGGGCTCAACGCCCGCCGCGCTCCTTCGCGAAACCCGGCGCGCCCGGGCGTCGTCGACGCCCCGCTCGGAGCGCAGGGCGGTGCCCTCCGGTCCTGCGCAGTCGGCTCCCCGCAGTACCCCGCGTCGCGCCTGGCGCCGCTGCCGTGCGGCGAACCGCGTCCTCGACTTGCCGACGGCATGCAAAGGTGGAAAAGCGCCCATTTTCGCCGTCAGTTCGCGGCAAATCGAACGTTCGTCCAGCAGACG
>DASXAF010000018.1:0-1616 GCA_036406955.1 Casimicrobiaceae bacterium | reverse complement strand
CGGCCTGTCGATCCTGGTGGCCGAGGACAACGAGATCAACGCCCTGCTCGCGCGCGCACTACTGACGCGGCTCGGCCATCGGGCGACGGTCGCCGGCAACGGCGAAGCGGCGCTCGAAGCCTGGCGCGCCGCGCGGGCGGCGGGCACGCCTTATGACGTCGTGCTGATGGACGTGCAGATGCCGGTCATGGGCGGGCTCGAGGCGACGCGCCTGATTCGGGAGCGGGAAGCGCCCACCGGGGCGCACGTGCGCATCATCGCGATGACGGCGCACGCGATGAAAGGGGATCGCGAGCGCTGCCTCGCGGCGGGCATGGACGACTACATTTCGAAGCCGCTCGACCGCCAGCGCCTGCTGGCGATCGTCGAGGGCAACACCACCGCGGCGGTCGCGGTGTTCGAGGCCCAGACGCCAAATACAGCGTGCGACTGCGCCGCGTTCATCGCGCGGGTGGGCGGCGACGCCTCGCTCGCGCGCGAGATGGCGACCGTCTTCGTCGCCGACGCCGGCCGGATGCTGTCGGGGATCAACGCCGCGGTCGACGGGCAGGACGCGGCGGCGCTCAGGGAAGCGGCGCACGCGCTCAAAGGGGCCGCCGGGAACTTCAACGCGCACGCCGTCGTGTCGGCCGCTCTCGAGCTCGAGAACATCGGCAAGGCCGGTGAGATGGGTCGCGCGGGTCCCGTGGCCGCCACTCTCTCGACGGAGCTGGAGCGGCTCGTCGGCGAGCTGCGGGAATTTGCAGAGGCGGATACATGCGCATTCTGATGGCGGACGACGACGCCGTGCTGCGGCACGGGCTGCGGATTCAACTACAGCGGTGGGGCTACGATCCGGTGATCTGCGCCAACGGCGACGATGCGCGGGCCGCGCTCGCGGAAGGGAACGATCCGCCGCTGGTGGCGATCCTCGATCGCAGCATGCCGGGCGTGGACGGTCTCACCTTGTGCGGGGAGATTCGCTCGACGCCGCGGCTGCGCGCGACCTACGTCGTGCTCCTCACCGCGCACGACAGCCGGCAGGACATCGTCAGCGGCCTGGAGGGCGGGGCGGACGAGTACATGACCAAGCCGTTCGACTGGGAGATGCTGCGCGCCCGGTTGCGGACGGGCGTACGAATCGCCACGTTGCAGCGGGAGCTGGCCTCGAAAGTGACGGAGCTGGAGGAGGCGCTGCGGAACGTGAAGCAGCTCTCGGGGCTGTTGCCGATGTGCTCGTACTGCAAGCGCATCCGCGACGACCAGGACTACTGGCAGCAGCTCGAGACGTACCTCTCCGACCACAGCGAAGCCGAGTTCAGCCACGGCGTGTGTCCGCCCTGCCTCGAACGGGTGCGGGCGGAGTTCGAGGCGTAGACCACGTAGCGCAGGGCTTCAGCCCTGCACCGGTGCAGACCTGAAGGTCTGCGCTACCTACGTATCAGACGGCCGCGACTTCCGCTTCGCGGACCAGGCCGAGCTCCTTGCGCACGCGCTCTTCGATCGTCTTGAAGATCGCGGGGTTGTCCTTCAGGAACTGCTTGACGTTCTCGCGTCCCTGCCCGAGGCGCTCGCCGCCGAACGCGAACCACGTGCCGCTCTTCTCGACGATCCGGCGATCGACCGCCAGATCCAGC